>DASQKI010000069.1:0-40479 GCA_035630615.1 Nocardioidaceae bacterium | reverse complement strand
GGTTCAACCGGCGCAGGTCGAAAGCACGCGGAATGCTCTTCTACCGCCTGCTGCAACAAGCCGTCGACACCGACCCGCATCCGCTGACCGAGCTCATCGGGAGACCCACACCATAACTGCACTCAAGCAGAGATGCAGGACATACATTCGACCACCGACAGTTGGTGTGCATACCGAATCCGGCCACACCGAGCTTTCGACGATCGAACATCGCGGCGGGCCTTCCTCGACACGTGACGCAGCGTCCCGCCAGGTACTACGGTCCCGGCAAGCGGTTGCAAACCACAGGCGGAAGGAGCCCGATGCTGACGCAGGTCGCGGAGGGTGTGCTGGTCCACCAGAGCGAGTTACTCCAGAACAACACTGTTGTCGTGCAGGGTAGGGGCGGCGTGTTGCTCATCGACCCCGGGATAACAGGCGATGAAATGGCCTGCCTCGCGAACGATCTTCGCGAGTTGGGCCAGCCCGTGGTGGCAGGCTTCTCGACGCATCCTGATTGGGATCACGCGCTCTGGCACTCCGAACTCGGTGAAGCTCCCCGTTACGGGACAGCCCGCTGCGCGTCTTATCTGCGAGATCTGCGGTCGAACGCGGACTGGAAGGCCCGCGTCGCCGGAGGGCTACCGCCGGAAATCGCCGAGGAGACACCGCTGGACCTGTTCGGCCTCATTACCGGTCTGCCTGACGGATCTGCGCGGCTTCCTTGGGATGGCCCTCGAGTCCGGATCATCGAGCATCCGGCGCATGCCCCGGGCCATGCGGCACTGTTGATCGAGGAACCAGGCGTTCTCGCCGCAGGCGACATGCTCTCCGATGTATTCATCCCGATGCTCGACGACTTCACCAGCACCAATGACCCGATCGAGGACTACCTCGTTGGGTTGCGGCTGCTCGAGGACGTGGCGGACGACGTCGATGTCATCGTTCCCGGTCACGGGTCTGTCGGCCGGGCTGATCAGGTACGCGCACGGATCGAACAGGACCGCGCGTACGTGCACGCCCTGCGTGACGCCCATGCTCCCGACGACCCCCGCATCGGCCCATCGGCCAAGCCCGGCTGGGAATGGGTAAGCGAAATACACGAAGGGCAAGCCCGGAGCCTCGCCCAAAGACGCGAGCAGGACGGGGCGTCCGGCTAGAGACCCGCGATCGGCCAGGTCGAGTCGTCGTGGTTTGTCGGTGGCTCGTGCGACCGTTCGATGACCGACCTAAGACGGAGGGGAGGATGCGTGGCATTCCGCAAGATGAACGACGACGAGACGGCCGAGTTCCTGGCGCAGCCCCTCGTGGCGGTGATCGCGGTCGACGAGCCGGGCTGGTCACCGCACGTCACCCCCGTGTGGTTCCACCATCTGCCAGCCGAGAACAAGTTTCTGGTGATGACGATGGCCAGATCCAAAAAGGTCAGGCTGCACCGACAGGGCAGCGGCGAGCTGTCCCTATCCATCCAGACGGGCGAGGGGACGACGGCGAAGTACGTCAACATGCAGGGCGTGGCTCGCCTCCACCCGCTCTCCGCGGAGTTGCTGAAGACGATTGCGGAGAAATACCTGCCTCCGGAGCACCGCGAGGCCTACATCGCGAACCCTCCCGAGGACTCGATGTTCGAGATCACCCCGCGGCGGATCACCACGGGCGTGATCGGGTGAAGCACGGGCGATGCGGTTCGACCTCTGCGGCCGCGGTCGTCGACGGCTAGCGCATCGGCCGGTCCGGACGGTCAGAAACCACACCAGAACCCTCGCGCGTCTCGCCCGAACCATGCCATGCTCGCGAGATCAGGGTGGTGGTGCCGGACACCGAGCAGCCCGTCGCCGCGGCACGCCTTGGTCTATCGAGCCCCGTCGTCGGGGACGCGAGTGAGTCGGCGCCGCGTCACAGGCCGCGCAGTCGGAGGACGACCCCGGCGTGGTCCGACGGCCACAGTCCGGTGGCCGGATCGCGGTCGGCGACATCGGTTCCGGTGACCTCGCCCCGGGCGACACAGAGAGCGTGGCCGCTCGCCGTGCGCCCGAAGATCATGTCGATCCGGTGGTCGAAGCCGGCCGCCGTCGGGTCGTCGACCGTCTCGGAGAGTCCGGACGTCCAGCCCTCATCGGCCGGTGCGAACTCCAGCCACTCGTCGGTGAACCCGCCGGCCCCGGTGATCAGCTCGTACGCCGCCTTGTGCGGCACGTGATCGTTGGGCTTGACCGAGTCGTTGAGCGGGTCGGAGTTGCAGTCGCAGACGAAGACGGTGCTCCTGTCGGTCGCCGGTGCGTCGGCCATCAGCTCCTGCGCCTGCGCCAAGGCGAGGTCGGAGCTGACCGACTCGAGGTGGGTGTTGACGAATCGGAAGCGTTGCGTGCCGGATCGGACGTCGACCCACTGATAGCCACGATCGAAGCGAAGCGTGACGCCGAGGATGTCGACGGACACGTTGTTGGCGTAGACGGCGCCGCCCGAGCCGGTCGTCGTCAGGCCGTCCTCGTCGCGCAGCAGGATCACGTCGCGCATCGTCAGTCGGACGTCGCGAGCATCGGCGCCGATCGTGCCGTCGAACGGGCTGCCGGTGAAGCTCGGCGCCTCGACGTCGGCTCGGTTGCCGATCGACACGGCGGTGTAGTCAGCGCCGCGGTCGGCCAGTGCGTCGAGCAGGATCTGGAGGTAGTCGTAGTCGACCGTCGTCGAGTTGGGCACCCCGACCTGGTCGAGCTGGAGCGGCCCCGATCGCCAGAGCGCGACCTCCTGGAGCCCGACGAGATCCGGCTCGGTGCGGGCGATCTCACCGGCGAGCAGCCGTGCTCGTATGGGGAAGTTGGTCTGGTCGACGATGTCGCGAGTCACGTGCGTCGCATTGCCTAGCGCGACCAGGACCTCCTGCGGCGGCTTGCCCTCCGCCTGCGCCTGGAGCGCCGCGTTGATGGGCCGGTTGATGTCGGCGCCGAGATAGATGTTGCGGCTCATGACGGTGACCGGCTTGGCCGGATGCGATGTGGTCTCTGCGGTTCCGATGGCGGACGAGCCGGCGACCAGAGTGAGTACGGCGGCAGTCGTCAAGCCGATGGCGTGTGCGGGCCGAAGCATGTTTCCCCTCCGAGGACGTCGCCCCATCTTCGTCAGGTATGACGGCGATGTCCATGGGGCGACGCCGTCAGTGTGCCAGCGATAGGGGCTATCCTGACCGACGGACGCGCAGCGTTGAGATCTCGGGCGCCTTCGAGTCCTTTGAGCGCGCCGCCGACGGTGGCGTGCAGTCCGAGATCTCAAAACGGGGAGCGTGAACCATGGTGGCTCGTCCTGTCTCGACCGCGCGGAGCACGAAGGTTCAACCGTAGATCGTGTAATTCGTGCGGACCAAATCCAGCCATCGCCGGCGGATCGAACTGAGCAATCGGTATCGATCCGACCTGAGCCTGCTGTCCGGATTCGAGCTGCGTCGCGATGATGCGCTCGTGTCGGTGCCCCAGAGTGCCGAGCGCCTGCTGGCCTTCCTCGCCGTTCATGATCGGGCGGTCGAGCGCTCTTACGTCGCCGGATCGCTGTGGCTCGATGTCACCGAGTCACGTGCGTCCGGAAGCCTGCGATCTGCCTTGTGGCGAGTGCACAACGCCGACGACAGTGTCATCGAGTCGATCGGAACCCGCCTGCGACTCGCGCCGCACGTTCGCGTCGACCTGCGGGCGGCCCACCTCCTTGCCCGTGCGGTGCTGGACACCGACGGCGCTGGCGACGGCGCTCGCGCGCCGGTGCGCACCGTGTCCGCCTTGGACGGCGACCTGTTGCCCGACTGGTACGTCGAGGAGTGGCTGACGCTCCCGCGGGAGCAGTGGCGCCAGGTGCGACTGCACGCCCTCGAGGCGCTCGCGTCCGACCTCACCAAACAAGGCGACTTCGCAGTCGCCGTATCGGCCGCGCTGGCGTCGATCCAGGGCGAGCCACTGCGCGAAAGTGCCCACAGATGTCTCGTGCAGATCCATCTCGCCGAAGGCAACATCGGCGAGGCCTTCTCCGCTTTCCAGCGCTTTCAGCGGCTGCTGTGGCGAGAGTTCGGAGTCGAGCCGTCGCACGGTTTCGTCCGCCTGATTGAGGGCCTGGCCATCCAGCGGAGCCCGTCGCCGCGGCACCCGTAGCTCGACGCAATCGCGACCAGATTGCCCCGGTTCGAGGCTGGTGTGGCGTGCGTTTAACTCTGAGACGGCTGAGTACGCGATAATGAGGCCAGCCGAAAGGAGTCGTTCATCCTGTGAAGGGTGCGCAGGTCGCCCGCGCCAGCGCCATCCGCGCGAACGACGAGTTTGTCGTGGTCGCCCACACCTGCTGGTCATGTGACCAGCAGGTGCGGAAGAAGGTTGCCCGAACGCTGGACCGGGTCGACCTCTCCTGGTACTGCGAAGGGTGCGACGTCGGATGGGCAGGGCCCGGCAACGAGCTGAACGGCGTGCCCGCCGCGTAGTCCGACCGATCAGAGATCGGTGATCACGCGGTAGTAGCCGTGGTTCTCACCTCCCGGATTGTCGACCTGGAAGACCACGAGGTCTTGCCGACCGGTGCCGTTGAGGTCGGCCATCGCCACCCCGGCACCTTGGTTCTCCGAGCCGAACCAGCCGGGCACCGGAGTCACCGTGCCCCAACCACCGGTCACGGCGCCTGCCGTGTCGAGGTTCGACCCGACGCGGTAGTAGCCGTGGTTTTCGCCGGCCGGGTTGTCGAGATGGAACACCAGGAGGTCTGGTCGACCGCTGCGGTCGATGTCGGCGACCGCGATGCCGGCGCCCTGGTCCTCCGATCCGAACCAGCCGGGGACCGCGATGACCGAGCTCCAGCCGCCGGTGACGACCCCGCTCTTGTCCATGTTCCAACCGATGCGGTAGTAGCCATGGTTTTCGCCGCCCGGGTTGTCCAGGTGGAAGACGACGAGATCCAGCATGCCGTTGCCGCTGATGTCGGCGACGGAGATCGCGGCTCCCTGATTCTCCCAACCGAACCATCCCGGCACGCCGTGAATGGCGCTCCAGCCGCCGGTGACGTTGCCGTTGTTGTCGAGGTCCCATCCGATCCGGTAGTAGCCGTGGTTGTCGCCTGCCGGGTTGTCGTCGTGGAAGACCACGAGGTCGCGTCGCCCCGAGCCGTTGATGTCGCCGAGCGCCAGACCGGCACCTTGGTCTTCGGCGCCGAACCAGCCGGGGATGGACTTGACGTCGCTCCAACCGGCGGTGACCCGGCCGACCCGATCGAGGGTCCACCCGACCCGGTAGTAACCGTGGTTTTCGCCGCCCGGGTTGTCGACGTGGAGGACGACGAGATCCGGACGGCCGTGCTGATCGCTGATCCGTCCGATCGCGATGTCGGCTCCCTGGTCCTCGGCGCCGAACCAGCCCGCGACGCGATAGACGCGCGCGCCGTAGATCGTCTGGATGCCGAGCGTGTCGTCGGCCGCGAGGTAGCGATGCGCACCGCTGTAGAACGGGTACATCAGCGCACCCGGCTCCGTGCTGTGAGCCAGCCCGAGCGCGTGGCCGAACTCGTGGGCCATCACCGAGACGAGATCGATGCCGCCCGACGGAATCGGAAGGTCCACCGTCCAGGTCTCCGCGTCGTCGAAGTGCGAGTCACCTGCGATGTCGCCGCCGTTGGGTGGTGGGTAGAACGCGTGCGCGAGAATGCCCGATGGACCGTCGAACGGCGACCCGTCACCGTGGTCGTCGGTGACGAACCGGATGTGGATGTCCGGGTTTTCCTGTTCGACGAAGGTCAGCGGACAGGCGTTCGCCCACAGCTGGAACGCGGACGTGATTGCCTTGCCGATCTGCGCCTGGGTGAGGTCGCCGGAGTACTGATCCACGTCGTACGTGATCGTCGTGTGGTCCCACTTGTTTCCCTGTGCGAGGAACGTGGCGATGGATGCGTCCGCCACGGCTCGGGGGCGGACGGGCCGATCGGGGAAGCCGCATCTTGGTCGCGACATCAGTCCGATGGTCGCCTCGTCGAGTGCTCCAGTCACCGGCAGGTCGAAGTGTCGCTGAAAGCGGCGCAATCCGGCGTCGGTGGCAGAGTCGAAAGTGCCGACGGCGGCGGGCCGGCCGGGCGATCCGAGCATTGTGCGCGCGTAGGGGTCGCCTTCGCGCGGCGGTAGGAACCCGAACCTGCTCAGATAGGTCTGGAGCCGTTCGACTGGTGGGCCTTCGGCTCCCTTGGTGTTATCGAGACCCTCCATGAGTCCCTGGGCGATGTTTTCGGTCATGACATGCCAGCCCTTCTGTGTTGCTGGGTTACCAGACTCGTCGCCGAGCATCACCGAGCCGTTACGTGCGCGTAGCCGCTGGCTCGCCCGCGACGTATGGAGTGGCCCTCGATGTGGCAGCATCGGCACGCATGAGACGCGTCGTCATTGCCCTGGCCGCCGCCGTCTGCCTGGTGGCCCCTGTCGTCCCCTCGGCCGAGTCCGCACCGTCCGTCGGCCCGGATGCCCTCGATATCGCGGGAAGTAAGCCACGTTCGACGCACACGGATCGCGAACGCCACTATCAGCGCCGCGTATTTCACTGGACGAACGTCGCGCGGCGCAACCACGGTCTGCCGGCGTTCCATCGGATCCCGTGCCTCCGGCGGATCGCCGTGCGCTGGTCGGAGCACTTGGCAGCCAGCGGCGACTTCGAGCACCAAAACCTCGGCATCATCTTCAGACGGTGCGACAGATCGTCGTCGGCCGGTGAAAACATCGCGCGCGGCGGCATCTCTCCGCGGCAGATGGTGCGCTTCTGGATGCGCTCGCCCGACCATCGGGCCAACATCCTCAACCGGGACTTCACGCACCTCGGAGTCGGCACCGCAAGGCGCAACGGCAGGTGGACCGGCGTACAGGATTTCGCGGGCTTCTCGTGACGCCGATGCGCTGAGTCGAGCGTCGGCTAGAGTGCCGATCCGATGGATGCCAAGCTTCGCGAACTGCTCGACGAGCTTCACGCCGAGGGCTTGACGTACGACGCCGCGCAGTCCGATCGGTTGCTTCGCCGGCGCAACCTCGAGCCCGACGCGGCCCAACCCCTGGCGATGGCCGTGCGGATGGTCGGTGCCCGTCGCATCGTCGAGATCGGCACGTCCAACGGCTATTCGGCGATCTGGCTCGCCGACGCCGCACGCGACACCGACGGCGCTGTGATCAGCGTCGACACCGAAGCGGTCGACGAGGCCGCCGCTAATCTTGAGGCCAGTGGGCTTGCCGACCGGGTGGAGCTGGTGCGGGCCGATGGCGGTCGCTATCTCGCGGAGCGCCCGGATGGCGACGTCGACCTGCTCTTCCTCGATGCCGAGCGGACTGAGTACGTCGGGTGGTGGCCGGATCCGGTCCGGGTCCTCCGACCGGGTGGCGTACTCGCGATCGACAACGTGCTGGCGCCGAGCCCGGAGGAGCTGACCGAGTTCCTCGGCTTGGTCGCGGCCGACGATCGGCTGAGCGGCGTGACGATCGATGTCGGCAAGGGCCTGCATCTGGCCTGGCGGCGGACAGTCGACCCCGTCGGCTAGAGGAGGTCCGCCCGGTCGGTAACGCTCGCGCCGACGGCGGCAATGAAGCCGTTGAGCTGCTCGTCGGTCACCGCCAGACTCAACGCGAGATAGCCACGCGCCGCGATGTAGTAGCCGGCCTCGAGGAGATCGAGAAACAGGAGCTGCTTTCGCCGGGTGTCAACCGTCGCGAGGTCGTCGACGTCGCGAATCGGTGCGGCCGTCGCGTGGAGGTTCATCAAGGACCCGACGCCGGTGACCTGATACGGCGCACCGGCGAGACCCAAGGTCTCGGCGAGTCGCTGGCGGACCGCGTCGCCGCGAGCCGTGTGCCGGATCGCCACCTCCGGCGTGTACACGGCCGTCAGGCCGACTCGACCGGCGGCCATCGACGCGAGGTTGTTGTTGAACGTGCCCGCGTGCGGCAGCGCGTCGGACCGACCTGGGTCGAAGACCGCCATGACGTCGCGTCGGCCGCCGAACGCGCCGAACGAGAAGCCGCCACCGAGGTATTTGCCGAGCGTCGTGAGGTCGGCGGCGATGCCGAGCTGATGCTGCATGCCGTGCGGGCCGATCCGCGAGGTCATCACCTCGTCGACGATCAGCAGCGCGCCGATCTCGGTAGTCGCTTCGCGCAGCGTACGGAGAAACTCGGGTTCGCCCGGAATGCATCCGCCGGCACCGAGCATCGGCTCGACGAGCACGGCGGCGACCGCATCGGCTTGTTCGTCGAGGATGCGGCGAGCTACATCGGCGTCGTTGTACGGCGCGAGGATCATGTCGTACGGCGCGTTCACCGCCGATGCATCGCCTGGGAACGTCAGCAGCCCGCCGTGGTAGCCGCCACGAAAGGCCAGCATCCGGTCGCGTCCGGTGATGACTCGCGCGGCCGACAGCGCCATCAGATTGGCCTCGGTGCCGGAGTTGGTGAACCGCACCCGCTCGATCGTCGGGAAGCGCTTGCAGATCGCTTCGGCCATGGAGATCTCGGCCGCCGTGTGTGCTCCAGGGCCGATGCCGGCGGTCATGGCGGTCGTCACCGCCTCAGCGATGGCTGGGTTCGTGTGGCCGAACAGTCCGGCTGAGAAGTTGCCGAGCAGGTCGACGTACTCGTGGCCGTCGACATCGCGGAGGCAGCTGTCCCACGCGTCGACGACACGGATCGGAAACGGCGCGTGATAGAGCACCGTCCGGGTGTTGCCGCCAGGCAGGACGTCGCTGGCCCGCTCATGGAGCGCCCGCGTACGTGGTCGGCGCTCGACGTACCGTCGCTCGGCCGCAGCCAGCGCCTCGTCGATCCGGTCGGTCACTCCGCCAGTGTGTCTCAGCGGCTCACCTCCCACTGGCGGGACCCATATCGCGCGACACGCCGGCGCGTGTTCGCAACATGGGTCCCGCCAGTGGGGCGGGTTCAGTCGACGCGGGACGGCAGGGGGAGGGGGAGCGCCGGCAGCCCGTCGATGCTGGTGCCGTTGTGGTCCTTGGCCGCGCAGTAGTCGGCGAACTCGGCTTCGGATTTGCGGCCGAAGAAGTCGGCGTGCAGGGTGCGTTCCTCGCGATAGTCCATGAACGGCACGGCGAATCCGCACGAGTCGCTGATCAGCTCGGCCCGCACCGAGACGATGGCCCGCACGCCGGGCCCGTCGGCGTCGGCGAAGTGGCCGATCAGGTCGCCCCATCGAGGGTCGTCGCGAAACACCGGCTCGCCGCGACCGTGGATGCGCAGCACCTTCGGCGGCCCGGTGAACGCACACCACATCAGCGTGATGCGGCCGTTCTCGCGCAGGTGGGCCAGCGTCTCGGCGTGGCTGCCGCCGAAGTCGAGGTAGGCCAAGGTGTCCTCGCCGAGAACGGCCAGCGACCCCGAACGCCCCTTGGGTGAGAGGTTGACGTGACCGTCGCCGGCGAGCGGTGCCGTCGCGACGAAGAAGACCGGCTGCTCGGCGATAAACGTGCGCAGTCGCTGATCGAGGCGTTCGTAGACCTTGCCCATGCCGTCTCGCAATCTGATATCACGAAATCCTGCGATTCGAGATGAGCCTAACCGGCCGTCAACGGTCGGCCAACGTCCATCCGTTCGCCGTGAACACCTCCGGAGTCGCCTCGCCGTCGAGGACGACGGTGTCGTCGCTGACGACGCGGACGCCGTCGACATAGACGCCGCGGCCCGCGTACGCCGGGTCGGTCGTGTAGCGCCAGCGCAGCAGCTGATCGCCGGCGGCCAGCGGTGCTCGCGCCTCGACCCAGCGACGGTCGCCCGAGTCGGTGTACGACCCGTCCGTGTGGGTCACCTCGCCCCGATCGCGTACGTCGAACGGCACCCGTTCCCAGGTCTGGCCGGCGTCGGTCGAACGCTCGAGGAAGAGGAGGTCGGTCTCCTCGCTGTCGACGAACAGGCTGAACGACAGCCGCCCGCCGTCGGCCGGCACTGAAACCGGCGCGTCCAGCGTGACCGTCGAGGCGTCCGCCGTGCCGGAGAACCAGGCGTCCGGCCCGTGCTTGGGCCGCACCGCGAGCGCCAGGGCCAACGCCTGCGCGACCGCTCGTCGGGCCGGGTTGTTGCTGCCCCAGTCCCTCGACGGATGCACTCGGTTGCTGAGCAGAATCGCGAACGACCGGGACGGAAAGTCGATGACCAGCGATGTGCCGGTGTAGCCCGTGTGGCCGGCCGTACGAGGGCTGGCGAGGCCCGACATGTACCACCGCTGATTGAGCTCGAAGCCGAGCCCATGGGCGTCACCGGGGAAGTCGGTGTTGAAGTTCGTGATCATCTGGTCGACCGAGTCCGGCGACAGGATGCGGCGACCGTCGTAGCTGCCACCGTTGAGCAGCGCCTGCGCCAGGATCGCGAGATCGTCCGCGGTCGAGAACACACCGGCATGGCCGGCGACACCGCCGAGCGACCACGCGTTTTCGTCGTGCACCTCGCCGTGGACCATGCCGCGGTCGGGCGTCGCCTGAAACTCGGTCGCGGCGATCCGCGGCTTGAGCGCCGGGTCGGGGTTATAGCCGGTGTCGGCCATGTGGAGCGGCCTGGTGGTGCCGCGGGCCACGAGTTCGTCGAGCGACTCGCCGGTCACGCGTTCGACGAGCACGCCGAGTCCGATCAGGTTGAGGTCGGAGTACTCGTAGGTCGTGCCCGGATCGTGCGCCAGCTCGGCGGTCAGCGCCGCGTGGATGCGTGACTCGGGATCGGGGTAGTCGCGCCACAGCGGAAGCCAGGCCGGCAGGCCGGAGGTGTGGGTCAGCATCTGGCGGATCGTGATCGCGCCCTTGCCGTGCTCGGCGAACTCCGGCACGTAGCTCGCCATCGGTGCGTCGAGGTCGATCCGCCCGGCCTCGACCTGCTGCATGACGACGATCGACGTGAACAGCTTCGACACCGACGCCAGGTCGAAGATCGTGTCAGTGCGCATCGGGATCCATTGGTCGCGCGGCAGCTCGGTGCCGGCCCCGTCGGCGTAGCGCAGCGCCCAGCCGGTGGCGTCGCGGGTGACGACCTTGCCGTGATGGGCGAGCAGCGTGACCGCGCCGGCATAGAGCGGGTGCGTGTCGCCGGACGGCTCGGTCCAGCCTGCTACCGCGTCGAGCGCGCGGTCGACCGGCGCCGGGTCGAGTCCGGCTTTCTCCGGGGTCGCGTCCATCAGCTTCGTCCAAGCCGGGGCGAAGCCGGCTTGAGGTCGGTCATAGCGACCGAGTGTGCCGGAGTCGTCGGCGGCCGTCGGCGCGAGCAGGCCGATCGCGAGACCTGACACTCCCAAGACCATTCCGATTCGTCGTCGCATCGTGACCTCACCTCGAGTAGAGCAGGTACGGACGGCGCTGTCGGTTGAACTTGTCGAGCTCGGCCCGCCACGCGGCGACGATCTGGTCGGCCGTGGCGTCGGCCTCGAGCATCGTGCGGAAGCGGTCCGAGCCGGTCAGCAGGTCGATCCAACGGCCGCCGTCGCCGCGCCAGTCGAACCCGTCGTACAGGCCTCGGGCCTCGACGATCATGTGCGTCGCAGCGGTGATGGCTTCGACCCCGTGCGGGTCGGTGATATGCACCTGGACGCCGGCGCAGATCTCGCCGACGTGCTTGCTGAACGTCGGCACGAAGTACGCCTCGCGGAACGTCACACCGGGGATGTCGATCGCCCGCAACGCCTCGGCCCAGTGGAAGTCGAGGTACGGCGCGCCGATCAGCTCGAACGGTCGGCTCGTGCCGCGGCCCTCGGACAGGTTGGTCGCCTCGAAAAGGCAGGTGCCGGAGTAGAGCAGAGCGGTGTCGGGCGTCGGCATGTTGGGGCTCGGCAGTGTCCATGGCAGGCCGGTGTCGGCGTAGCGCATGCCGCCGGTCCAACCCGTGACGCGGACGACGTCGATGTCGCTGAGCCGGCCGCCGGTCGCGTCGGGCAGGAACTCGCCGTTGAAGAAGCGGGCTAGCTCGCCGACGGTCATGCCGTGTTGCTGGACGATCTGCTTCTTGCCGACCCCCGACTCGAAGCCGGGTCGCAGCATCGGCCCGCGGGCTTGGCCGCCGACCGGGTTGGGACGGTCGAGTACGACGAACCGCAGGTCCGACGGCACCGCGCCGGCCATCGCCTCGTACATCGTCCAGATGTAGGTGTAGAACCGGGCGCCGACGTCCTGGATGTCGAAGACGACGGTCTCGACGCCGGACGTCTGGTAGAGCTGGGTGAACTTCGCGGCGTCGGCACCGTAGGCGTCGTAGACCATGATTCCGGTGCGCGGGTCGACGTGGTCGCGCTCGCCGTCGCCGGCCTGGCCGGTGCCGCGAAACCCGTGCTCCGGACCGAAGACGGCGACCAC
Source organism: Nocardioidaceae bacterium (assembly GCA_035630615.1). Classification (GTDB taxonomy): domain Bacteria; phylum Actinomycetota; class Actinomycetes; order Propionibacteriales; family Nocardioidaceae; genus DATFRX01. Next base: position 28,182 of record DASQKI010000069.1, on the reverse strand, counting down.
GTCGACCGCTCCGGAGGCGTGCATCTCGTCGACGATGCTCGCCAGGCTGCCGGTGATCCCGGTCGGGTTGGTGATCACGCCGACCTTCTGGCCCACGAGCTCCGCCCAGCCCGACGCGGCGAGGACCTCCGCCCCGGTGCGCACTCGGGTCGGGCCCGACGCGCCGGTCGGTGCCGCGGCGGCCGCGGACAGCAGCGGGGTGGCGGCGACGGCCCCAGCCCCGGTCAGCAAGCTGCGACGTTTCAGGCTCATCGGTTCCTCCGATCGGGCAGGTCTACGGCAACCGCACGGTGGCGACCACGGGGCGGTGGTCGCTGGCGGCGACGACATCGGGTGCACTGGGTACAACGGCGGAGCGGACCCGGAGGTTGGGGCTGACGGTCACATAGTCGATGCGCTTCTCGGGATCGATCGCCGGGTACGTAAGGGCGTCGTCACCGGTCGAGGCGGCGACCAGCCATGCGTCGTCGACCGCGGTCCAGAGCTGACTCAGCTCGGGCGCGTCCGGAGTCGCGTTGAAGTCGCCGAACAGGAGCCGGGCCGCCCGCCGCGGATCGTCTCCCAAGATGTCGACCGTCTCAGCGACCTGCGTCTCCCGTACCGACGGGTCGGCGCGGTAGTCGAGATGCGTCACGTACGCATGAACCAGTCGCCCGTGGACCCAGAGCAGTGCCTCGAGGAAGCCGGGCGCGGGCGCCGGCGTCGGATCCGGGTCCTGGGTCGACAGGCGGGTCAGGTCGTGGTTCCACGATCGGATCACGGGGAACCTCGACAGCAGCGCCACGCCGTACTCGCGTCGCGGCTCGCCAGGATTGATCGGGTCGAGGCTGTAGATCGGCCCGAACACCGGATGCATACCCAGCTCGGCGCCGAGCTCACTCACCAGATCGCGCCACTGGCTGCGGTCGCTCCAGTGCTTGTCGACCTCCTGCAGTCCGACGATGTCGACGTCGAGGGCGTCGATCGCGGCCGCCGTCCGGTCGACGTCAAAGACGGCGTCCGAACCGGCGCCAGCGTGGATGTTGTAGGTGGCGACCCGCAGCGGGCCGCGGGAGCCGTCACCGCCGTCGGAGCCGCCGGCCGGCGTCGCCTGCGTGAGCGCGGCCGCGGCCAGGCAGATCGCGGCGGTCGACGCCGCGAGTCGACGGCTCACCACGTCAGCCCGTGTCCGAACGTATACCGCGGTGTCGAGGGATCGTCGGCCGACGGAATGGTGACCGGCAGCTTGCCGGCGGGCGAAACCTCTCCATAGAGCACCTTCGCGAGCGACGGCATCGAGACGACGTTGTACGAGTACGTCGCGAGATAGGTCGGGGCGTCAGCGAAATAGGCGATGTCGTACGGATCGTGGACCGCGACCACGATGACCGGCTTGCCGGTCGCCAGCAACTCCTCGACGAGCCGCTGTTGTCGGCCTTCCGGGTCGGTGTCCTTGGTGTCCCAGGCCTTCATCGTGATCACGACGGTCAGGTCATTGGCCTGCGCCTTCGTGACCGCGTCGGCAATCGCCGCATCGGTGGGTCGAGCACCGGTAGCGGCGACGGTCGTCGTCGCGCCGCGCGCAGTCAGCTCGGCGCCGAGCGTGGCCGTCGCGGTCTCTCCGTACCCGGTGACGAGCACCGATCGCGGCTGCGAGCCGAGTGGCAGCAGGCCGTCGTCGTTCTTGATCACCGTGACGGTCTTGTCGGTCACCCGCTCGGCGGTCGCCAGATGCTCCGGGGTGCCGACCCGGTCGTCGACCTTGTCGACGTCGACGTACGGGTGCCTGAACAGGTCCTTCTTGTACTTGAGCGTCAGGATGCGGATCACGCTCTGGTTGATCCGGCGCTCGCTGATCCGGCCGCTACGCACCGCGTCGAGCACGGAGTTGTAGGCCAGATCCATCTGGGGTGGGCGCAGGAGTTGGTCGACGCCGGCCTCGATCGTCAGCAGCGGCACCTCGGCGTCGCCGTACTTCTCGCGAACGCCGGCCATGCCGAGCGAGTCGGTGATCATGACGCCGTCGTAGCCGAGCTCCTGGCGCAGGATGCCGCTCATGATCGGCTTGCTCAGGGTGGCGGGGTCTCCGGCCGGGTCGAGCGCCGGCACCACGATGTGGGCGGTCATGATCGAGTCGACACCGGCGTCGATGGCCGCCTCGAACGGCGGCGCGTCCAGCTCCTCCCACTGCGCGCGGGTGTGGTGGATCTCGGGGATGCCGGTGTGACTGTCGGTCTCGGTGTCGCCGTGTCCGGGGAAGTGCTTCGGCGTCGCCGAGATGTTGGCGTCGCGCTCGTAGCCGCGGACGGCGGCGGCAGTCAGGTCGGCGGCCAGCTGCGGATCCGCGGAAAACGACCGAACGCCGATGACCGGGTTGAGCGGGTTGACATTGACGTCGGCCACCGGTCCGAAGTTTTGGTTGACCCCCATCGCCTTCAGCTCGGCGCCGGTGACGGCGGCCGACGTACGGGCGTCGGCGACGCTGCGTCCGGCACCGACCGCCATGTTGCCGGGGAACTGCGTGGCCGGCGGACCCATGCGGACGATGACGCCGGTCTCCTGGTCGGTGCTGATCAGCAGCGGCACCGACGGGCGCTCATCCATCGCGGCGTGCTGCAGCCCGTTGGAGAGTCGGGCGACCTGGTCCGGCTGGTTGGTCGGGTTGCTCCAGGCGAAGTAGATGACGCCGCCGAGGTGATATTTCTGGATCACCTCGGCCGGTGTCGCCACGCCGTACTCGGCTACGTTGCGCTGGTCCGGGGTGTTCGCGTCCGCGCCGTATACGTGCGTCACGAAGAGCTGGCCGACCTTCTCGGGCAAGGTCATCCGGCTCAGGGCGGCGAGGGCGCGGTGGTGCGGGGTCGGCCCGGCGGCCTCGAACCGGGGCGGTGAGCTGCCGATCTCGCCGACACCGCCCGCAGGCGGGCCGGTCGTGAGGGAGACTGCGGTAGCGACGACAGCGATGACGGCAGGGACTACCCGACGAAGGGACATGGCGGCCTCACGGTCGAATGAGAGGGATGTTGGCATCTGTCCTGTCGCGCAGAAACCTACCCCGGTGAGGTCGTGAGCGAAACGTATCGAAGGGAGTAATTTTCGCGCACGATCGAGCGTTCGATCCGTCTTGACGCACCTGGGTCGCCACGGAGACGATTGCACTGTCAGCAACACGTTGAGGATTACGCAACAGCGCTATGAAGATTCTGATCGCCGACACCTTCCCCGAGACGTACCGTGAGCGGCTCGTCGAGGACGGTCACGAGTGTGCGTACGAGCCGGACGTGACCGCCGACGACCTGCCCGGACGCGTACCCGGCTTCGAGGGCCTGATCGTCCGCAGCACCAAGGTGCATGGCGACACGCTGCGTGCCACCGAAACGTTGCGGCTGGTGATCCGGGCCGGCTCCGGCACCAACACGATCGACTCTGCGACCGCGGCCGAGCGCGGCGTCTACGTGTGCAACGTGCCGGGCCGCAACGCCATCGCCGTCGCCGAGCTCGCGTTCGGCCTCTTGCTCGCCCTCGACCGTCGGATCCCCGACAACGTCGACGACCTGCGCGCCGGCCGCTGGAACAAGAAGGAGTACGCCAAGGCCCGCGGCATCCTCGGCCGGCGGGTCGGCGTCGTCGGTCTCGGCCGGATCGGCATGGCCTTCGCCGAGCGAGCCGCTGCCTTCGGCGCCGAGGTCTATGCGCTCGCGAAGCGGGGACGCGACCCCGAGCTGGCCCAGCGGGCAGAGGCGATCGGAGTCCGGTTCGTCGACGACCTGCCGTCCCTCGCCCGGTCCTGCGACGTGCTCTCGTTTCACCTGCCGGCCGCGACGGCCACCCGCGGGCTGGTCGACCGCGACCTGCTCGACGCGATGCAGCCCGGCACGATCGTCCTCAACACCTCTCGCGGTGAGATCATCGATGAGGACGCTCTGATCGAGGCGATGGACGCCAAACGCATTCGTGCCGGGCTGGACGTCTACGTCGACGAACCCGGCCAGTCGGTCGGATCGATCGACTCGGCGCTCGCGCGGCATCCCAACGTCTACGGCACGCATCACATCGGAGCATCGACCGAGCAGGCCCAGCAGGCCATCGCCGAGGAGGTCGTACGCATGATCGACGCCTATCAGCGCGGCGAGGTGCTCCATTGCGTCAATCTCGACCCGGAGCCGGCAACGTGACCATGCGGCCGCCGCGGCTCGATCTCGTCAGCCCCGACCTGGCCGCGGAGCTCGCCACAGTGGGCAACGAGTCACTGACGCCCGCCAACGCCGCCCGCCTGCGCAAGCTTGCGAGCGACGGTGCGTTCATCCGGACCGGCGAGCCGTCCTACGTCGTCTACGAGCTGGCGTCAGATAACCATCGCCAGACCGGTGTCGTGGTCGAGGTCGCGATCGACGACTATCGCGAGCGGCGGATCCTCGCCCACGAGGCGACCGACGCCGAGCGCGTACGCCGGCTCGGGGGCGTCCTCGAAGCGACCTGGCTGGAGCTGGTGCCGTTGACGTTGACCCACGATCCGTGCGATGGGTTGCGTTCGGCGCTGGCCGAGGCGTCGGCGGGCGAGGCCGACGTACGGGTAACCACCGAGCGCGTCGACCAGGCGGCGTGGCTCGTACGCGACGCCGACCTCGCCAAGTCGATCGAGGCGGCGCTGCCGAGCTCGTCGCCGCTCTATATCGCCGACGGGCACCATCGGATCGCGGCCGCCGACCAGTTCGCCGCCGAGCATGCCCGACCCGGCGGCACCGAACCGGCCGCGTTCGTCCTCGGTGCGCTCTTCCCGTGGGACGAGGTCCGCATCCTCGGCTACCACCGGGCGGTGCGGCGTCCCGACGGGCGCACGGCGTCCGACCTGGTCGCCGCGTTCGCGAGCCAGCCGGCGGTCGAAAGCCTCGCGGATTACGCCGAAGGCGAGCCGATTCGGCCCGGGCCGGGACGGATCGCGATGCACCTCGACGGTCGCTGGTATCGCCTCGCGCTGCGCTCCGCCGCCGAGACCGCCACGCCGCGTGAAGCCCTCGACCTCGCGGTCTTCGAGTCGGCGGTGCTGGCGCCCGCACTCGACATCGGCGAGCCGGCGTCCGACCCGAGAGTCGAGCCGGTGCCGGGGACCGTCGACGCCACAACGCTGGCGAGTCGGTGCGCCAAGCGCGGGGAGATCGGGTTCTTGTTCCATCCACCCTCGACGACCCAGGTCCGAGCCGTCTCGGAGGCGGGCGAGGTGATGCCGCGCAAGGCGACCTGGTTCGATCCCAAGGCGCGAACCGGCCCGTTTTTCCGGGACCTGCACGCTGCGGAGATGCCGGGTAACACCTAGGCGGTGGCAAGCGGCGCTCGGCGTCCTGGATGACGATGCCGTCGTGAGGAGCCGTGGCCCCCGGGTGGTGCGGCGCACCGATGACTCTTGGCGTGTGTGACGGTCTAATCTGCTGTACCCGAACGAAGGAGGGACTATGGGGAAGGTCATCGCGGCCATCACGACCTCGGTCGATGGCTACATCGTCGGACCTCAGGATGGGCCGGAGCACGGCCTCGGCATCGGTGGCGAGCGCCTTCACTACTGGGTGATGGGTGGCCCGTGGACGTACGCCGACGACGGCCACGACACCGACGGGATGTCCGGCGCGGATCGGGAGTACTTCGAGTCGCTCACCCACGGGCTGGGATGCGGGATCGTCGGCCGCAACATGTACGACGCCGCGAGCGCGTGGGGTGGTACCAACCCGTTCCCCGGCACGTTGATCGTGCTGACGCATCGCACTGAGGACCAGCCCGATCCGAGCACGGGATTCCTGTTCATCGACGGCTTCGACGCCGCGTTGCAGAAGGCCCGCGAGCTTGCTGGCGACGGTGCGGTCTCCCTCGGCGGTGGTGCCGACCTGATCCGCCAGGGCCTCGCGGCGGGCGTGGTCGACGAGCTCGCGATCTCCACAGCGCCGTTGGTGCTGGGTGGCGGGAAGCAGCTGTTCGAGGGATTCGAGCACGACATCGACCTCGAGGTGCTCGGCACCTGGAGCTCGCAGTACGCCACCCACGTGCGTTACGCGGTCAAGGGCGTTGGGCAGGAGCTCGCCACGAACTGATGACCGCTCGGTCGACCTCGCGACGGCGACGCCGAAGCAGACCGCTCGCCGGCATGAGCGGCGTGGCAGCCCGACGAGGGCTGGGGAATGATCGACTCGCCGGACACTCCGGGCGGGTGCTTGGCCCACCTCTCGTCCGTCCTCCTGCCCGCCTACCGTGCCTGGTCGCGGTTGAGGCCGACCCGTCTTTGACTGGTCCCGACGGATGTTGGCCGTACAGATCAAAATGGCCCGCCAAGACCACCGGGCGATTTCCGTCCGGAATCGGTGCGAGTATGCGGACATGACCACGTCGACCGACGCCACGACCACTTGGACGCAGGCGCTGGGTTGGCGGATGGAGCGACACCTGCTCGACCCGGTCGGGTCCGAGTCGGCGCCCGACGTCGTACGCCGGCTCGGGGCGGTGCTATCGATGGACGAGTCTCTCGCCGATCTCGCCGTGCGGACCCGCCGTACGACGTCGCGGCCCGACGAGCTCGCGAAGGCCCTGGCGGACGGGACGGTGATCAAGGCGTTCGCGTTTCGCGGGTCGATGCACTATCTCTCGCCCGAGGACGGCGGCATCTACCTCGCGCTCCGATCGGCCGGGCGGCAGTGGGAGCTGCCGAGCTGGGTGGAGTACTACCGGCTCGCGCCGACCGACTGGCCCGAGTTCCGAGCGGCGGTGCGCGATGCGTTGAGCGACGGGCCTTTGACCATCGCCGAGCTCGGTGATGTGGTGGCGAGACGCCCCGCGTACCGGCACCTGAAGCCGGTCTTCGACGAGGGTGCGGGCACGCTGATCAAGCCGTTGACCTGGCAAGGGGACATGAGCTTCGGTCCGCCCCGCGACGGACAGCACACGTTTCAGCGCCTCGACAGCAACCCGCGGTGGCCGGGCATCCCCGACCTCGACGACGCGGGTCCGCGCGCCATCACCGCGTACTTCCGGACCTACGGACCGGCGACACTCGACCATGTCCACTACTGGCTCGGCAACGGCCTCAGCGCCGGCCTCAAGCGGCTCAACGGCTGGATCTCCGGGCTTGGCGACCGGTTGGTCGCGGTCGACGTCGAAGGCACGACGGCGTACGTCGTGCGGGAGGACGTCGACTCCCTCGCCACCTCGCGGCCATCGGAGGCCGTGCGGTTCCTTCCCGGGCACGACCAGTGGGTGATGGGTCCCGGCACCAAGGACGTCCATGTCACCCCGCAGTCTCGGCGCGACCCCGTGACCCGCAAGGCCAACCCGCTGATCGTCGGCGGTGTCGTCTGCGGAACGTGGGCGCGCAAGGGCGACGAGCTCACTGTCACCTGGCTCGATGAGCGAAGGCGACCCGACGAGGCCATCGAGCACGAGGCCGCGCGACTGGCCGGCATCCTCGGCAGGGACCTGCACCTGAGACTGGCCCCGTAGGCGGCCATCGAGGCGCGGGTACGTCGGACCGCGGAACGGGGCGGTTCGGAGCTTGTCCGACAGGCGGCGGTATGACGCACGTCGTCGACCTCGGTGGATCGCGGCATGTCCGGATGCGATTCCATCCGGTCGGCTGGGGCCCGTGATATCGACGTCGGTTCCGGGAACCATCTGGAGTGAGGAGGTGTATCGCATGGCGACCATTGCTGGGATCGTGGATCGGGTTATGTCCGTTGTTGTCGGACTTGTTGGCGTTCTATTCCGAGAGGTGCTGGAGAGGGTCAGGCACCGTCGGAGATATCGCGTAGCCATCTGGGTGGGGTTGACGGCAGCGGCCGTCGTGCTGGCGGGGTGCAGCGGTAGCGGGGAGCCGGCGAGCGACAGCGACACCGGAGGCGCCGCGAGCGCGCAGGAGACTCCTCCTCCCTCTCCTCGACTGCGCATGTCGCCGGCGCCGACCGGCAAGATCTCCTGGACCACCCATCCGGTGCTCGTGGCACGTCACGCGACGATCACCTCCGTGCGGTTGACCAGTGGCCACGACTCGCTCGCCGGGACGCTACGGTCCGGCGACACCCGCTGGCGCGCAAACACCTCGCTCATCCCCGACACTCGTTACCGCGCCGAAGTGCAGCTGCAGGGTACCGACGGGGCCGTGGCGACCCGGCGCCTCGCATTCAAGTCCGCACCCGCGGCCAAGCAACTCACCATGACCGCCTACCCCGGGCCGGGCGCCACCTACGGCGTCGGGCAGACGGTGAAGGTGACCTTCAACCGGCCGGTCCCCGACCGCGCCGCCGTCGAAAAGCACATGAGCGTGACCACCAGCCGCGAACACATCGTCGGGGGCTGGCACTGGTTCTCCGACCAGGAGGCACACTTTCGGCCCAAGCACTTCTGGCCCGCCGACACGAGGGTCACGGTCCACGTCGACCTCCAAGACGTCTACGCCGGAGATGGTGTCTGGGGCGACCGCGACCACGACTGGTCCTGGCATGTGGGCGAATCACACATCAGTTATGTCGGCGCCCGCTCCCACCGATTCCGGGTCACTGTGAACGGGCATCAGGTCGCCGACTGGCCCACGGGAATGGGCAAGCCCGGGTTCGAGACCCGGAGCGGGACCTACAACGTGATCATGAAGACGCCCGTCACCCAGATGACCTCGTGCAGCATCGGCCTGTCGTGCAAACCCAGCTCACCGAACTACTACGACCTGAAGGTCCGCCACGACGTACGCCTGACCGACTCCGGCACCTTCGCACACGCCGCGCCATGGGACGACGAGATGGGCACCGCCAACACTTCGCACGGCTGCATCCATCTGTCCACCGACCACGCCAAGCGGTTCTACGACCTGTCCGTCCCCGGCGACATCGTCATCGTCACCGGGACCCACCGGCCCGCGAGCACTACTGACCCAGGCATGGCCGACTGGGCAATCCCCTGGAGCCAATGGGAGAACTGATCGGGACGGCCGGAGCACGCTCCCACCACTCGTCACGCCCAGCCAAAGACCTCCCTATCGCTCCATGACCAGGTGTGACATGAAGGCGGCGGAGTGATGCGGGTGTCCGTGTGGCGGTCGCCCGCCATGGGAACGCGTGCGCAGCCGTCGCTCAACGATTCTCATGCCCAGATCGCGGCGGCGTGACCATCTCCGAAGTCCTCGGGTATTTTCCGGATAGGACGTCGCCTGCCCCCGGTGAATCGTGCTGCCGTCCATGAGGCGGCGGCTGTGTCAAAGACATCGTCGTCGACGTCCATCTCACTGACGATGACGCCATGCCCCGGTGCGCACGCCTGAGGGCGCCGGCGACTCGCATCTCCTGACAGCTGCGGCCGACCGCCTGGTGCGTCACTCTTGGGAGGAGTACTCCGCGTGGCACCTGGCCTTGACCGTCGGTGCCAAGGAGGAGACGAAGGCGCGGTACGCGTTCGTCTACGGTGACTTCCGCAGGGTTCATCGGACCGGTTTCATCGCGTGCGTCTGCGCCACAAGCAGGTCGAGCTCGCGGCTCGTGAGCTGTGCAGCATGCTGGACCGAGCAGCCGGCATCGAGTGACACTTCGCCTCGGAGCGACCCTGGGGGTGGAGGCAGCCCGCCCGGCTGAGGCCGAGGCCCCTCGCGGCTGTCACGTGCGTGTGTCCGATCGCGCATTACGGCTATGACGGGATGGCCGAAGTTTCGCGCTGCCGGAGGCGCGCGATTGCGCGTTCGGTGGTGTTCGCGCGCGAATACTGCTCACCCTGCTGTTCAGCTAGGTGACCTTCAGCCGTGTCTCTAGTCGCTCTTGATCAGACCCGCCGACACCGTCATGACCTGGCTCAGTGTTCTAATCGCCTGCACCGGGCTTTCATCATGGCCACAATTACTGTGAGGACTCGGCGCATGCGGCGCGCAGCCGTTTCACGACCTGAAGAAAGCGCCCGCTCGGCGGCGTACCAGGTAAACCGGCAAGACGCATCCGGCGTTGCGATTGGGATCGGCTCGGGCGTCACCAGGTGAGCTCGATCTCCAGCTCGTTCTCGTCGTCTCCGATCTCGACCTCGATCTTCAGGTCGACCTCGTCGGGCACGCGCACGGTGATGTGACGACCGGCGCGATCGAACTCGACAGCGTTGTTCCGCGCGAGAGCGTCGGCAAGGGCATGGAGCTGGGCCGCAGCCTCCTCGCGACGAAGGTGCCGGGTCTCATCTATCTCGAACAGGTCCATGTCGTCTCCTCGGGTCGTGCGTTCGAAGCGTGGCATGAACCGTACTGACGCCTCGCTTGCGCGCCTCGACCCGGCCGCCGACGTATTTGGATGCCACCTTCGCCTGCACAGGGATCCGGCCCCTCGCCGAAGCGGCCCGCGACAGTCACCTTCATCGCAACCCGCCGCCGGCGTGCATCGAGCCTGTTCCGCACGCGCGGTAAGACGCCCCGCTGTCCTCAGGATGACGTGCTGGTCGTTGCGACCAATCGGCTGGGGAGTCATAACAGCGTCATTTCTGGGAACCATCGGTAGTGGAAGGAGGTGTTTCACATGGCAGCCGTAGCTGGGGTTGTGAACGGCATTCTGTCCCCTGTCGTCGGACTCGTTTCCATCCTCCTCCGAGGCGTGCTCGCGCTAGTCGTCTGGATTGTCGCAACTGTGCTCTTGGTGCTGTCCGTTGTCTTGTGCGTCACGATCTTGCTAATCCCGTTGGGCGTCCCGCTGTTCGCGTTGTCGGTCCGCCTTTTCGGGTTCGGACTGCAACTGATCACGGGGTCGTGACCCTGTTGAGGATCCTTCGTCGCCTGGTCTTGGGGTCGGGGTGCTTGCGAGTCGAATTGGCGGCGGAGGGACGCAGGTCGGTGACCGCGCGATCTGCGGCCATGAGAGCGTGTTTGCGGACAATCATGTGGGCCTCTGCGCCGTCTCATCTCCCGTGAACTCGGTGCACGCGGTCATGGTGATGGCGAGAAGTGCCGCGATGAGGCCGCAGCGGAGGGCGCCCATCGCATGCGGTGATGAGGCCGATCGCGATGCCACCTTCGCCTGCATAGGGACAGTTCGGGCGCAAGGGTGGAGCCGAACGCGGGGTCCGGTGTTGAGATCCAGCTATTCGGGTACGAGGCACCTTGCCATCAACCGATGAAGTCCTACAGCCACTGGGATCTGGCTTCCTGAAGGCCGGGCTGGAGACGGTGGGCTGCGAACGGGAGGAACTGAAGATGAACAAGACCGAGCTCGTCGAGAAGATCGCCGAGGACGCAGGCTTGGAGAAGAAGACGGCTGAACAAGCCCTCAAGGCTGCCCTGAACGCGATCACTGACGCGGTCGCAGGCGGCGAGAAGGTCACCCTTCCAGGCTTCGGCGCCTTCGAGCGTCGTGAGCGCGCCGCTCGCAAGGGGACCAATCCCCAGACCGGCGAGACGCTCAAGATCGCCAAGTCCAAGGTGCCAGCTTTCAAGGCCGGCGCCACGTTTAAGTCCTACGTAGGCATGTCGAAGAAGGACCAGACCGCCCACCGCAAGAACCGCTGAACAAAGATGACGAACAGCCACGGCTTCCAATGGGCAGTCCGGGAGGCTCGTCTGTCATCGGCGGGCGCGAGCAGAATTGGTCCGGTTATCTGATCTCGCTCCTCGGCGGATCCGGTCATATCGCCGAGCCGGATCGCGGCGAAATGACACACATCCGATGCGAGCGGACTGCGGCTACTCGTCCGTTCGCTCCGGCACGCTTGGGCCACGGGTCGGCGTTGCTGCAACGCGCGGTGAGCGACACACCGGCCCAGACCGCTCGCGTCCAGTCGCCGACCCGAGCGTGGCCGGGGCCAGCTGCTTGTGCGCCACGTCATGGGTGACCTGTGTCGAGATGTAGGAGAGCCCCGTGGTCTTGAGCGTCGCCCGCCCCGGCACTGGCGATTCGTGATGAGTCTATGCGGGCTTGAGCTGTTTCAATGCTATTCGGGACTTTTGATACGCGAAGAACTATTCGCTGGAGGGCTTGTGTCACTAGTAGCACAAAGATTCCATGCGTAGCGTCAAAAGCCGATGATTGAGCTGGAGCTCAATAGCAATGACTGATCCGGTGACCGCGCGAACGCTGAGCTATCGAGGCACTTTGGTGATGAACGGGCCACGTGTCGTCGGGCGTACGCGGGAGCTTGCGACGGCACGTGCTCGCGTAGCCGATGATCCCCCGGGGTCGGTTGTGTTTGTCGGCCCGGCGGGTATTGGCAAGACGACCCTCGTGGGGGCGACCGCGGCGGAAGCGGCCCACATTGGTTTCGCGGTTCGCCGTTCTCGTGCTGCGGCTTCCGAGTCGGACCTGCCGTTCCTTGGCCTGCTCGACCTCATCGGCGAGGACGTCGGCGAGTTTGCCGCGGGTCTGCCGGGCCGGCTGCGCCGCGTACTCGACGTGGTGCTGTTGCGTGCCGATCCACCCGAGCGTGGCGCAGACGCACTCGCTGTGAATCTTGCCGTCCTCGAGGTGCTTCAAGCGATGACGGCTCGGCAACGGCAGCTGTTGGTCCTCGATGACGTGCAGTGGCTCGATCCGCCGACGCGCGGTGTGCTCGACTTTGTGGTTCGCCGGCTTGCCGGTCGCCGGCTCGCCGTCGTCGCGGCCGTTCGCGGCGCTGGCGACAGTGATGTTGCGTCGCTGTTGCCTGAACCGCGTGCGGTTGTCCCGGTCGGCCCGTTGACCGAACCGGAGATCGCGCAGGTGGTGGAGCTCGGGATGGGTCGGATGCCGACGCCCGGCCGGGCGGCGACGTTGCACCGGCTGTCTGGTGGGAATCCGTTTCTCGCCGTTGAGCTTGCCCGGGCCGCCGCTACCGTGCGGTCAGATGTTGGCGATCTCCCGGTGCCGCAGCGGTACCGTCCCGTGCTGGCGGCTCGGCTCGCCAGCCTGTCGCCGGCCGCCCGCCGGTCGGTGCTGGCCGCGGCGCTGCTGGCGCGCCCAACTAGGCGGGCGTTGGCCAAGGTCGGCGGACCGGATGGGTTGGCTGAGGTGGAGGCGGCCGGGGTGGTTCGGCAGGTCGGCGAGCAGATTGAGTTCGACCATCCCCTGCTGGCGTCCGCGTGTCGGGAGGAGGCCGATCCGATCACGGTCCGCGCGATGCACGCGGAGCTTTGCTCCCTGGCGGGCGATGCAGTCCAACGCGCCCGCCATCTTGCACTGAGCATCTCGGGCGTGGATGAGCTGGTGGCCGCGGAGGTCGAGGCGGCGGCGAGGGAAGCGGCCGGTCGCGCTGCGATCGCCACGGCGGCTGAGCTTGCCCGGCATGCGCTGGTGCTCACTCCGGAGGCGGCATTGGAGGATCGGGTGCGGCGCGCTGTCAGCGCGGCGAGGTGGTTCGCGCTGGTCGGGGAGCCGGTCGCCGGTCGTGATGTTCTCCGGCCGGTGATGGTCGCAGTGCCGGCCGGCCCGCAGCGGGCGCGTTGCTTGACGGCGCTCGTCGATGTGATTGGCCTGGAGGTCGCTGGCGGGATCGCGCTGTTGCGCGAGGCGTTGGCGCAGCCCGGTCTCCAGCCGTCGGACGAGATCGAGACGCGGGTCGGGCTGGGTTCCGCCTATATCACCGCCGGCGAGCTTGCCATGGCGCGTCACGAGCTGAGATTGGCGGGCCAGGCAGCACACGCCGCAGCCGACTCCCGGTTGGCCGCTCAGGCGGCTTTGCTGGAGGCAATACTGGAGTTCTTCTCGGGGGTTCGGCTGACCGGATCGACCGCGTGGGCGGCTGCGCGCGCCTACCCATGGGACTCGGCTCCGGCCTACGATCACCCAGACATCGTGCTGGCATGGGAGGCGTCGTACAGCGAAGATCAGTCCGGGGCAGCCCGGCTGTTCGAAGGCATCGCGGGGCGAGCGCGTCGCATCAGCGACTTGGATTCGGAGGGCGCGGTCGCGTTGCATCGCGCCGAGGTCGAAGTTCGCCGGGGGCAGCTGGATCCGGCGGATGGCCTGGCCGAGGAGGGGTACCGAATCCTCGCGGACGGCGCGCGGGACCAGTTTCCGCTCTACGTCCGCGCACATGTCGCGGCATGGCGGGGCCGTTTGGAGATCGCGCGGGGTTTCGCCGAGGAGGGTCTGCGGATGGCCCGGGAGGCCGGGGATGCGATCTTTGGGGCGCAGAATCTGCTGGTGTTGGGCTTCATCGAGGTTTCGGCGGGCCGATACGAGGTGGCCTGCCAGTACGAGTCAACGTTGCGTGACCTGATGGAGCGGATGCGCTGGGGGCACCCGGGCACATACCGCTGGCAGGGCGACGCGGTGGAATCGTTCCTCGGTGTTGGTCGGATCGAGGAAGCGAGCAACGTGACCGTCAGACTGTGGGATCAGGCCGACCGCCTGGACCTGGCTGGTTGCCAGGCGCTGGCAGCCCGCTGTGATGGCCTCATCCACGCCCACGGTGGTGACCTCAAACGGGCGCAGGACAGCCTGCTCCAATCGTTGGATCTGATGGACGGATTGGACATGCCGCTCGAACGAGGGAGATCGCTGCTTACCCTCGGCATCGTGAGACGGCGGGCCCGGCAGAAGTCCACCGCCCGGCAGGCGCTGACCGAGGCACGGGACATTTTCGCTGCGGCCGGCGCCGCCGGCTGGGCTGACCGGGTTGAGGACGAGCTTGGCCGGACTGCTGGTGCGCGCACTGGTGGCAAGCTCACCGCTGGGGAGCGGTCGGTCGCGGACCTTGCCGCCGCCGGAGCGACCAACCGGGAGATCGGCTCCCAGCTGCACTTGAGCCCCAAGACGGTCGAAGCGGTGCTCACCCGGGTGTACCGCAAACTTGGCGTCCGCTCCCGAACCGAGCTCGCCCGGCAGCTGCCGCCCACGCGTAGGGATTGACAAGGGGTTTCCCAGATTCGCCACGGCCGGTGCACGGCTACCTTCCAAGAAAGACCGCCGCCAGTTCGGCGGTTGATCACGGAGGGAACGTCCCATGAAGTTCAAACGTTTTGGTCGCCACGGCCCGTCGATAGCGGCGCTCGCTCTCGCGGCCGCCACCCCGGTCGCTGTGATCGGGCCAGCCACCGCCGCCCCGGCGTCGGCGCCGCTGGTCTGGACCTTCGACAAGTGCTCGGTAGGGCCGGGCATGTGGCAAGGCACTGCAACTGGCCCATCTGGTGTACCCGAGCTACTCGATACTGAGGTCACCGGCAGTCAGCAGACCGACGGAGTGCTGCATGTCGACTTCAACTGGCAGGTGGGGACCAGATACCTGGCGCAGCTCAGCGGCGTCCTCAACCTCAAGACGGGAGCCGTCGTCATGGACGGACGGGTCACCGAAGGCCAGTACGTGGGCAGCCGAGTTCACGAGGAGGGCCAGCTCTACGACGCGACCAGATCATGCTTCGCCGGCACGATTCGAGTGATGCCGGCGTCCGGCTGACCTGATCCCCCGCACGGACGCTGGCCTAGGGCTCTGGACGCGGACTAGTCGGTCAGGACCACGAAGTCCGGACAGCCGGCACATCACCGGTGGCACACAGGTCAACAGGACGTTCCAAGCACCTGACGGCAGTGTGCGCATTCTCTCCGCAGGCACGGGATCGGATCTCGTCTTCACCAACCTCGAAACCGGAGCCACGTACACACTGTCCGGAAACGGCACAGCATCGTGGACCCGGATCGACGACGCGGGATCAGCTCGTCTTACGGTGACCGGTCATAACGTCCTGATCTACTTCCCGACTGACAGTCCAGCTGGCCCGTCGACGACGCTCGTCGTGGGCCGAGAGGACATCGCTGTCGACTTGACAACATCCCAGTTCACTCGCCTGAGCCGCACTGGAAATACGACCGACATCTGTGCCGCACTGACCTAAGGGCCCACCGCGCCGGAGGTCTCGACGCCGGCGGGGTCGGTCTCGAACGCCTTCCTCGTGGTGGGCACCAGACGGGTGCGATCGAGCCTCTCCTGTGGCTCGACGTGCCTTGAGGTCGAGGCGGCCATACCGATGGCCGATTAGGAATTCCTTAAGGCGTCGGTCGCACGATGTCCACAGGCCGCACACCCGACACGAGACCCACATGTCTCACGCGACCGGCGCCTGCACACGTCCCAACCCGGAGAAGGAGTCCGATGTCTGAGGTTGTTGCATCACAACCAATGAGTTTTGGTGGCGCAAGTTGGGTCTCCGGCACGGAGCGCGTCCCGGGAAGGGCTAGGCGGCGTTTCGGTCGAAAGACGATCGCCGGCTTCCTAGCGTCGCCGCTCTTGGTGTCGTTCCTCATGGTGCTCTTGCCAGTCCCGGTGCTAGCGGCTGACCAGGCCGAGCGAATCAGCGTCAGCTCCGCTGGTGCTCAGGGCACAGGTACCAGCACCACGGCCGCCATCAGCGCCGACGGCAGGTACGTGGCCTTCGTGTCGCTGGCGCCGAACCTTGTCCCCGGCGACACCAACGGCCGGCAGGACGTGTTCGTCCGGGACCGGTCGACCGGTGAGACCAGCCGCGTGAGCGTCTCCTCCGCCGGAACGCAGGCCGCGGACGGGAATGTCATTGATGTGGCCATCAGTAGCGATGGGCGCTACGTCGCGTTCGTTTCCACCGCAAGCAACCTCGTCCCCGGCGATGCCTTCGCCACCTACGACGCGTTCGTCCACGACCGAAGCCTCGGCACCACCAGCCGAGTGGCCGCCACTGCGGATGTGGAGATCAGCGGTGACGGGCGGTTCGTCGTGACTGTTGGTCCCGTGGGGTCGTCTCACAACGGGGTGTTGGTCCACGACCGCACCACCGGGACGACCACGGTTGCGAGCATCCTCCCCGACGGGTCGTCCCCCACGACCAGCGCCCAGCTCCCGGCGATCAGCGCGGACGGGCGTTTTGTGGCCTTCCAAGCCTCAACTCCGGCCCAGGCCTACGTGCGCGACATGCTGCTGGGCCAGACCGTCCGGGTCAGCGTCGCTACCGACGGCACTCCAGGCAACCAGGGCAGCAGCCATCTAGCGGTCAGCGGCGGCGGACGTTTCGTCGCGTTCCATTCCCTCGCGACCAACCTCGTGCCGGCCGACACCAATGGCGTTCGCGACACCTTCGTCCACGACACTGTCACGGGGGCGACCACGCGGGTCAATGTCAGCTCTGGGGGCAGCCAAGCAAACAACGTGTTGTCCAACGACGATGGGCGCCCGTCGATCAGCGCCGACGGCCGCTATGTGGCGTTCTCATCGACCGCCACGAACCTGGTGGCCGGCGACACGAGTAGTGTCCCCGACGTCTTCGTGCACGACCGGCTCACCCACGAGACGACCAGGGTCAGCGTGTCGAGCACCGGCGCTCAGGCCAACCACTACAGCGTAGAACCGGCGATCAGCGCGGACGGCAGCTACGTCGCCTTCTCCTCCCGCGCGAGCAACCTGGTGGCCGGCGACACGAACGGGCTGGAGGATATCTTCGTCCGGCAGCTCACCACGGCCGACGGCACACCGCCGGAGGTCTCGTACACGCTGACCCCGGCGGCGCCGGACGGCGACAACGGCTGGTACCGCAGCGACGTCGAACTCGGCTGGACGGTGGCCGACGGCCAGTCGCCGGCCGAGACGGTGGGGTGCATCGACCGGTCCATCACCGCCGACCAGCCAAAGACTGACTACTCGTGCACCGCCACCAGCGCCGGAGGCACCACCGGGCCGGTGTCGGTCACGATCGGCCGCGACACCACACAACCCGTCGTCGACACCACCGTCGTGCCCGCGGCCCCGGATGGGGACAACGGCTGGTACGTGTCGCCGGTGACGCTCGCGTACGGCTGCACGGACGCCACGTCCGGTGTGGCCAGCTGCCCACAGGACCTCACCGTCGGCGAAGGCGCCTCCCAGCTCGTGCAGACCTCCGGGGCCGACGAGGCCGGCAACACGAGGAGTGTGAGCAGTGAACCGTACGACGTCGACCTCACCGATCCGGTGGTCACCTGCCGGACCGAACCAGCGTTTCTTGTCGGCCAGCCCGGCAATGTCTCCGCGACCGTGTCCGACCCCATGTCGGGGCCAGCAGCACCGCTCGTGACGGCTGACGTTGACACCTCATCGGTGGGTTCCGCCCTCGCGCCGTTAGCGGGTGCCGACGTTGCCGGGCGCACCGCGACCGTCAACTGCGGCTACCGGGTCCACTACGGCTTCTCCGGATTCCAGGCACCCGTCGACACCGGAGCGGTCAACGTTGCAAAGGCCGGTACCGCCGTCCCGCTGAAGTGGCGGCTCACCGACCATGCCGGCGCACCAATCGTTGACCTGACCTCGGTCCGGGTCACCTCGACCGGCCACGCCTGCGACGGCGGCGCCGCCGAGGACGCGATCGAAGAGGTGGCGCCGGGAGCCTCCGGGCTGCAGAACCTCGGTGACGGGAACTATCAGCTCAACTGGAAGTCGCCCAAGACCTACGCCGGCACCTGCCGGACCCTCCAACTCGACCTCGGAGAGGGCCTACTGCACACCGCGGAGTTCCGGTTCAAGGCGTGATCGTAAAGATCGCCGGCTGCCCGCCGCGTCCCGGAAGGGTTGAGGGCGGGCAGCCTCACCGGCCAGTAGAGGTCGCGCGGACAACCCACTACGAGGAGAGGAGTGTGTGATGGTGTCGCAGGCCTCGCCTGATCGCATCGGCCTCACGGTCAGGGCTTGTGCGGGGGCGCTCGCAGTGTTGTGGGGGCGAGCGAGACCATCGACCACTCCTCGGAGTCGGTCGTCGATCGAGTCCGCGAATCCCATCCCGACGGGGTCCACGCGCTCGTCGACGTCGCGAGCGATGCCGAGTCGTTCGGCGCGCTCACCGAGCTGGTGCGTGACGGGGGACGGGCGGTGTCGTTGGTTTTCGGGGCTACGCCGCGGCTGCTCGACGGGTCACGGATCGCCGCAGCCAACTACGCGCTGCCGAGGCCACGGCCGGACGATCCGCACGCCACAATGCCGTCGCCATCGAGGGCCGACCTGCTGTGGCGCTTCACCGCGATCGTCGAGGCCGGCGGGGTCGATGCCCCGATGCAGACGGAGGTCCGCCTCGCCGACGCACCGAGCGTCCTCGCCCGCAACCGAGCCGGGCGGGCGCGAGGCAAGACCGTCATCCGGATCTAGTGGTCCGGAGTGCCTCGCGATCGACGATCGGTGTCGCGACGAAGTGCACGGTCTTGCCGAACTTCGCGCGGCCGAGTCGGTGGGTCAGAGGGACGACGACGCCGTGGAGAAACGGGTGCTTGCGGCGGAGCAAGCGGGCCGCGTGTCGGTCCTCGTCCCCGTCGAGGCGGCGCAGCCGGGCCGGGATCGGCGATCCGGTCGGACGACCGCGGCCCGACGACGGCGTGATCTCGGCGTTCGGATCGCGGCGAAGCCGTTTCGTTTTCATCGACGCCTCGAAGCTCCGGACGTACGCGTGGTCGCCGTCGACCGCGATGCTCACCGGCGTGGTGCCCGGCCGACCGTCGCGCCGAAAGGTGGTCAGCGTGATGGTCTTCTGTCGCACGTACGGTCGCAGCGCCGGTGTCGTCGCCGCTCGGACCGAGCCGACCACGTAGCCGAGGGTGCGCAGTCGCAGGCCGAGGGCCACCACGAGGGCTAGTGACAGGACGGCCAACCCCCA
This sequence comes from Nocardioidaceae bacterium, assembly GCA_035630615.1. Lineage (GTDB taxonomy): Bacteria > Actinomycetota > Actinomycetes > Propionibacteriales > Nocardioidaceae > DATFRX01. The sequence continues at coordinate 8,669 of DASQKI010000069.1, read as the reverse complement.
TGCCTGCCAGGCCCTGCCGCCGAGGTCGAGGTCGACCGCGTGGTTGACCGTGTGCAGCGTGTTGGTGACGAGAAAGCCGGCGAGCGCGGTCGCCAGCGCGTCGGACCAGATCAGCGCGAGCAGGACGGTCAGCCCGACGCCTATCTGGAAGGCCGCCAGGTCGTGGACGAAATGCGTGTGCTCCGGGAAGCCGGCGAACTCGGCGAAACCCGCGGGCGACGCGTACGCCCAGGCTCCGAGTCCGGTTGTGCCGGCTCCCGCGATCACTGCCACGGCGACGACGATGCGAGTCGACGCCACTGTCTCGTGATGGATCATCTCCGTCTCCTTCGCTCGGTCTCGTGCTCTTGGACGAGATATCCGAGCGTCGTGTGACAGGATCCGGCCGAATTGACCCGCGGCGTCACCGTATCTGGAGCGTCGCGATCTCCCACGGCCCGAGCGCCAGCTCGATCGTGTCGCCGCGGACGGCCAACTCCTCGCCGGGTCGGCCGCGCAGGTCGCAGCGCCGAGCGGCCGAGAAGTCGCCGGTGACGAGCGCCGTCGTCGGCCGATCGGTCTGGGCAACGAGACGCAGCTCGAGATGGTCTCCGCGACGGCGCAGGCTCGACAACGTCACGCCGTCGCCGTCGACGCGGAGCCCGGCGGCCGAGCCACTCGCGTCGCTGGCGCCGGCGCCTTCGTATGTGGCGAACGGATGCCGATAGCGCTCGGCGGCGCCGAGGGTGTCCGCGCTCGACCAATCCTCACCATGCGGCAGGATCGCCAGCTCGTAGGTCGCGCCGCCGGGCAGCTGCGCCTTCGGCGTGGCGATCTCCGGCCCGGCCGGCTCAATCCGGAGCGGATGGATGTTGCGGCTGATTTGTCCGACTGCCCGGAGCACGGTGACCGCCAACTCACGGTCGGAGCAGAGCTCGTACTCGGTCGGCTGGGTCAGCAGCAAGCTGACTCCACCGGCGTCGACGAAGGCCGAAGCGGGATAGGTCGGGATCGGTTCCTCGCCCCATCCGCCTTCGGCCGGCCCGCCGCGGGAGACGACGGCGAACTGGCCTTCGGCCGCCGACTCCGACGCCGGTCGGGCCGTCGGCACGTGCAGCCGCAGCCGGTGGTCGCGGGCCGGGTTGTCGACGTCGACGCGCAGCCGTACAAACGGCTCGCCGGCCCGCAGCTCCACGACGGTCCGGGCGCAGGCCGTCGCGGTCTGCGTCGTCCGAGCGTCGAGGTCCGCCTCGAGGCCAACCGGCAAGGCATAGCGGCGCACCACCTCAAGCCGACCGCGCAACGGTCCCGACTCCAGCAACGTCACCTCGACCGACGTCGGCTCGGAGACCAGGTCGTCTCGGGCCGGCGGTGCGTAGTTGTACGTGTCGCCGCGGTCGCCGCCGTCGACGAGCCGACCCACGCCGGTCAGCTCGACTCCGGATGTGGTCGTCAGGCGCAGCGTGCCGGCCGGCTCCACCGCCACGGTCAACAATCCGTTGGACAAGACATCGCCGGCCTCGGGCGACGAAACCGCGCCCTCGGGCGTCGGGTCCGATTCGTTACGCGCCACTGGGGCGACGCTGGTCCAACCCAACGGGGGGCACGACACCGACGCGACAAGGATGCGCCGGTCTTCGTCGACCAGGCGCAGCGTCCACGGGCCGGGGCGGGCAGCGGCGGCCGCCGCGACCTCGGCCTCTGCCAGCACCGGATCGAACGTCGCGGCGCCGGCGACTCGGCCGAGGTCGAATGTCAGCTCTGCGTCGCCGATGCGAATGCGGCGTACTTGGCGGCCGAACAGCTCCCGTCGGTGCACCCGCCGGAAGATCTCGAGGATCGACGCCTCGTCGTGCTGCTCGACGGCGAGCTCGCGCGGGTGCCGGGCGACCTCCTGCACAGGGACGAGCCGGCCGTCCGCGTCGACCAGGCCAACGTCATCGGCCCCCTCCGGCACCGCGACGGGCGACCGCGACGAAGTCGGTGCGGCTCCTCGGGGTCGGGTTGGCGACCAGCCAGCCGCCGGCCGGCGCCCGATCGGCGAGGTCGCCCAACACCAGATCGCGGACCGCACGGCCGAGCTGTTCGGCCTCGGCGAGTCGGGCGGCGACCTGCTGGGCGGTGTCGACGACGCCGCAGCCGGTCACGGAGTCGTGGCAGGAGCAGTCGACGAGGCGCTGCCACGCCATGTCGAGGAAGGGTCGGACATCGGACGGCGGCCACAGGGCCGACCACGGCTCGGCGTAGCGCTCGACCATGCGCTCGGCCGCCGACATCGAGCGCTTGAGGTGCGTCCGTACGGAGAAGACGCCCGGCAGGATGTTGGCCCGAGCATGGCTGCGCAGCTCTCCGGCGACCTCCGGTAGCCCGGCCTCGTCGGGGTCGCGCGTCGTCACGTAGTCGGAAAGGGTGCGCAGCAGCACCGCGCCGCCGGCGGCGTTGAGCTCTTCGATGTCCGCGACCAATGTCGGCAACGGAGCCGAGTGGTCGGTGCCGTACATCGCGAGCATCGCCTCGTCGTCGAACCAGGGCGACATCCGCTTTCGGAGCACGGCGAGCCGTTCGCCGGCCGACCCGTCTCCGAAGAGGTCGGCACCGTTGCCGTAGCCGCCGGGTAGGTACTCGGTCCGGACGTCACTTCCGTCCGGTGCGATCCAGCGGAACGCGTGCCGATCGACCCGCGACGGCACACCGCGCCACACGCAGGCGTGGACCAGGCCGGCCCGGCGAAGTATCTGGGGCATCTGGGCGCAGTGTCCGAACATGTCGGGCAGGTAGCCGATCGCCATCGCGCCACCGAGTTCCCCGACCCGGGCCAGGCCCAGCTCCAGGTTGCGCACGATGTTTTCGCCCGAGCAGAGGAACTCGTCGAGCAGCACCCGCCATGGCCCGACGGCGAGCTTGCCCACGCGGACGAGCGCCGACACGCGTGGCTCCATCTCGGGGCGCACCTCGAGGTAGTCGTCGATCGCGGCGGTTTGACCATCGAGAGTGAAGCGGAAGTCCGGCTCGCGTTCGAGACGGGGAATGACGTCGTCCAGCAGTGCGACGAGGCGAAGCCGGAAGCGTTGGAACGGTGCGTACCACTCCCGATCCCAATGGGTGTGTGGCACGACAACGATCTCCGCCGGGGTCTGGGGCGTCGAGTTCATCCCGGCAGGCTACAAGCCGCAACGGTCCAACGACCCCTTCCGGAGTTGTCATGCACATATGGAGCCCCAGGTCCATATGTGCATGACAACTCCGTACGTACGCTGTGGCGCGTGACGAACCCGCCGTACCCGTTGGAACCCGACCGTGCCGCTATGACCGCGATCGGCAGTGCCGCGATCGATGCGGTCGCCGACTTCATCGAGGGATTGTCGACCGCGCCTGCCTCCGGGCCGGCACTGCCCGACGACCTGTTGGCCGATCTCGTCGCGCCGCCCGGCGAGGCTCCGAACGACTTCGGCGGCCTGCTAGACCGATGGCAGCGGGCGGCGGCGCATGCCGTCGAGACCGCCGGGCCGAGCTACCTCGCCTACATCCCCGGCGGTGGGCTGTTCGCCGCCGCTATCGCCGAGCTGCTCGCCCAGGCGTTCAACCGCTACACCGGTGTGTCGGCGTTGGCGCCGGGGCCGGTCGCCGTCGAACACGGCGTCATGCGGTGGCTGTGCGATGTGTTCGGGTTGCCCGCGGGCGCGATCGGGATGGCGACGACCGGCGGCTCGATGGCGACGCTGTCGGCTCTCGTCGCGGCCCGCCACGATCGCTTGGGCGACGACTTCGCCGACGGTGTCCTCTACGTCACCGAGCACACCCACCGTTGCGTGGCCAAGGCGGCGCGGATCGCCGGGTTTCGTGACGATCAGCTCCGGACCGTGGCGACGACGCCGGAGCTGCGGATGGACATCGACGCCGCGGTCGAGCTGATCGCCGCCGACCGGAGCTCGGGTCGCCGACCGTTCGCGATTGTCGCCACGGCCGGCAGCACCGACACCGGCGCGGTCGACGACCTGACGAGGCTGGCAGAGCTGGCTCGGGGAGAGGAGCTGTGGTTTCACGTCGACGGCGCCTACGGCGGGTTCTTCCAGCTGACCGAGCGCGGCCGCCGCCGGCTGTCCGGCATCGAGCGTGCCGACTCGATTGTGCTCGACCCGCACAAGGGCATGTTCCTCCCGTACGGCACCGGCGTCGTCCTCGTCCGCGACGCGGCGACCCTGCGTGCGCCGTTCGCCAGCCGCGGGCAATACCTCCAGGACCTCCATACGGGACCGGAGCTCCCGGACTACGCAGACCTCGGGCCCGAGCTGACCCGGGACTATCGCGGCCTGCGGCTGTGGTTGCCGTTGCACCTGCACGGTGTGGCCGCGTTTCGGCAGGCACTCGACGAGAAGCTCGACCTGGCCGCGATGGCCGACGCCGCGCTCCGTGGTGACGAACGGATCGAACTGCCCTGGCAGCCGGACCTCACGGTGGTGGCCTTTCGGCTCCGCGACGGCTCCGACAGGGCCCAGCAGGATTGGCTCCAGCGCATCAACGCGGAGCAGCGGGCCTTCTTGTCGAGTACGCGGGTCGCCGGCCAGTACGTGCTGCGGTTGTGCGTCTTGTGCCATCGCACGCACGCCGACCGGATTCACGAGACGGTCGACGCCATCCGGCGTACGTTGCCTTAGGACGAGCTCGCGAGCACGACCCGAGCGCCGTGCTTGGGCGCCAGCGTGACGTTGCGGGCGACCGGCGGCTCGGCCTCGGCGGTAGCTGGCCGGATCTCGAACCGCGTCATCACCTCGCGCAGGATGACCTCCGACTCCATCAGGGAGAAGCCCGCGCCCAGACAGCGCCGGGCGCCGCCGCCGAACGGTAGCCAGGTGTGGCTCGACGGCGGATCGTCGCCGAGGAACCGTTCGGGCTGGAACCGCTCGGGATCGGGATGGTGGGCGTCGTCGGCGTGGACGAGGCCGATCGCTGGCATGGTCCTGACCCCGGCCGGCAGGTCGTATCCCGCGACGGTCGCGGGCTCGGTCAGCAGCCGACCCACCTCGTAGATCACCGGATGCAGGCGCAGTGACTCCTTGGCGACCGCCGAGAGGTACGCGTCGTCGCCGGCTCTCGCGGCCCGCCGCGCGGAGCGCTGTACCTCGGGCGACCGGGCGAGCTCGTGCAGGGTCCACGACAGCGAGGTCGCGGTGGTCTCGTGCCCGGCGAGCAGCAGGGTTACCAACTGGTCGCGCAGCTCCTCGTCGGACAAGTCGGTGCCTGTGGTGAGCAGCCGCGACAAGACGTCGTGTGCGTCGTCGAGTCCGGACGCCGCCCGGCGCGCAGCGATCTCGGCGTAGAGCTGCTCGTCGAGGCGTTGCTGAAACTCCAGATGGCGCCGCCAAGGCCCGTACCGCCGCAGCTTGGGGTAGTAGCCGGCGAGCATGATGAGTGGGCTCACGGAGACGACCCGCTCGACCAGCGGGCGCAGCGTCGCGAGGCGAGCCGGATCGGTGACGCCGAAGACGACGCGCACGATGACGTCGAGCGTGACCCGCTGCAGGTGCGGATGCATCGCGACCGGCTCCCCCGTGGGCCAGTCGGCGAGGTGTTCCTTGGTGATCGCGGCGACCAGGTCGCGGTAACCGTGTAGCGCCGCGCCGTTGAACGCCGGCATCAGCTGCTTGCGGACGGTCAGATGCTCGTCCTCGTCGAGCAGCAGCACGGAGTGGGAACCCATCAACGGCTCGAGGATCTGGTTGCTCTCACCGGCGTGAAAAGCCGTCGCGGAACCGGTGAACACGTCGCGAATGACCTCGGGGTCCGCGATGACGACGAGCCGTCGACTCCGCGGCGCGATCCGCAGGGTGAAGACGTCGCCGTAGCGCCGGCGCAGCGCCGGCAGCCAGCGATGCCGATAGCGGCCGAACGCGTACGTCTGGACCAGCATCGGCAACCGGGGCCCGGGCGGCAAGCCAGACATGAGCTCAGCCCTGCCGACTGGGCGCCGGTGGCCGCGTCGGCAGCTCCGCCCGACCGAGGGCGTAGGAGACCGCGGCCGCGGCGTGCAGGCGCGTGGTCGGAAACACCGGCACCGGCGCGTCGTCGGGGCCGACCAGGAGTTCGATCTCGGTGCAACCGAGGATGATCCCCTCGGCGCCGTCAGCGACGAGGCGCTCCATGACTTCGAGGTACGCACGGCGCGACTCATCGCGGACGATGCCGCGCACCAGCTCCTCGTAGATGACGCGGTGCACCAGGGCGCGGTCGCGAGCGTCGGGAACTACGACGTCGATGCCGTGCTCCGCCATCCGGTCGACATAGAAGCCGTGCTCCATCGTGAACGCGGTGCCGAGCAGCCCGACTCGTCGCGGGCCAGCGGCTCGGATCGCGTCGGCAGTCGTGTCGAGCAGGTGCAGCAGCGGGACCGAGAGGCCCTCCATCATCCGGTCGGCGACCAAGTGCATCGTGTTGGTGGCGAGGACGAGAAAGTCGACGCCGGCCCGTTGGAGGGCGAGACCGGCGTCGCGCAGGAGATCGGCGGACTCGTCCCAACGGCCCTCCGCCTGCAGTCGCTCGACGACGGCGAAGTCGACCGAGTACAGCACCAGGTGCGCCGAGTGGGAGTCGCCGAGCGTGTCCCGTACGCCCTCGTTGATCAGCCGGTGGTATTCGTGCGACGACTCCCAGCTCATCCCGCCGAGCAGGCCGATTGTCTTCATCGTTCTAGGGTGCCGCACATCGCCAGGCCGGCCCCAACTCAGTCGCCGACGAGCTCACCGAGGTGGTGGCGGATCACGCGACGGAGTTGGTCGCCCGAGATCCGCTCGGGATGGACGTACGCATGCAGCGCCAGCCCGTCGATGAGGGCATGCAACCGGTCGGTCTCGATGTCGAGGTCTAACCCATCGCGCAATGCGCCGCCCTCGTCGAGGCGGGCCAGCGCGGACCGCGCCAGCAGAGCGAGCGCGTCCTGACTCTCCAGGCTCATGTCGTGCAGCACCGGGTCGAAGCGAGCCCGTTCGGTGTAGCCCAACCAGACCTCCATGTCCTCGCGACGCTGCTTGTCGAGGGGGAGCACCTGCTCGACCAACAACGTCGCGGCTTCGAGATCGTCGGTCGGGAAGTCGAGTGCCGCGATGCGAGCTTGGAGGTCGTCGAGAAACTGGCGAAGCGCGAACCGCACGAGGTCGTCGTGTCGCGGGAAGTAGTGCCGGAGCGCGCCTGGGGACAGGCCGGCCTCGTGCGCCACGTTGCGGACCGAGAGCCGCTCGATGCCGTCGCGACGCAACACCCGTCGGGCGGCGGCCGCGATGTCGGATCGGCGTCGGTCGTGATCGACCAGCTTGGGCATGCGGTTATCTTGACACGGCTGTGCTAGATTGGAAACAACACAGTCGTACTAAAAAGGGAGCGTTTCATGCTGGCCGTCGTGATCGCGTCGTGCGAGATCGCGTTTTGGGTCGTCATTGGGCTCGGGTTGACCGCGCGCTATCTGATGCGGCGCCCGCGCCCCGGCGGCGTCCTGCTCGTGTGCGCCCCGGTGGTCGACCTCGTTCTGCTCGTCGCCTCGGTCGTCGACCTTCGAAACGGCGGCGAGGCGACACTCGTGCACGCGCTGGCCGCCATCTACATCGGCGTCTCCATCGGCTTCGGGCACCGCATGATCGCGTGGGCGGACGAGCGATTCGCGTTCCGGTTCGCCGGTGGGCCGCGACCCGAGAAGCCGTTGAAGTATGGGCGAGTTGCCGCCGGACGCCAGATCGCGGACTGGCTGCGACACCTGCTGGCCTGGGCGGTCGGGTCGGGACTGATGCTGTGCGGCGTACTCATCGTCGGAGACACCGAACGGACCAAGGTGCTGCTCTACTACGCCGCGCTGTGGGGGCTCATCGTCGCGATCGACGCGGTCATCACCGGCATCGACATCGCGACGGCGCTCCGGCATCGCGACGGTGCCGAGCGCTCAGGGCGCGGTGACGAAGTCGATCAGCTCCTCGACCCGTCCGAGCAGTTCGGGCTCGAGGTCGGCGTACGAGTCGACGCCGGCCAAGATGTGCCGCCACGCCGCAGCCACGTCGGCTTGTGACGACGCCGGCCAGCCGAGAGCCGTCAACACGCCGTACTTCCACGGCTGACCCTTGGGTACGTCGGGCCAGCCCGCGATGCCGAGTGCCGTCGGCTTCACCGCTTGCCAGATGTCGACGAACGGGTGGCCCACCACCGAGACGTGCTCGCCCTGGACATCGGCGGCGATCCGAGCCTCCTTCGAGCCTGGGACCAGATGGTCGACGAGCACGCCGAGCCGGCGTTGGGCGCCCGGTCGAAACTCGGTGACGATGCGAGCCAGGTCGTCAACGCCCCCGAGGTATTCGACGACGACTCCCTCGATCCGGAGGTCGTCGCCCCACACCTTCTCGACCAGCTCGGCGTCGTGCAGGCCCTCGACGAGGATGCGGCTGGCCCGGGCGATGCGGGCCGGCGCGTTCTTGACGGCCACCGAACCCGACGCCGTCCGCTCGGCCTTCTCGACGACATCGCGCCGGGGCGCCACGAGCGTGACCTGCTTGCCACCGACGTTGAACGCTCCGTCGTAGACCTTCACCTTGTGGTCGCGACCCTCTTCGGTGCGGACCGTCACGATGCCCTTTTCGAAGTTGACGACGACGCCCTTGATGTCGGTGCCCCGCACGTCGACACCCAGACCCGCGGTGGCCTGCACCTTCGGGATG
>DASQKI010000068.1:0-48597 GCA_035630615.1 Nocardioidaceae bacterium | reverse complement strand
GCCCCGGACCCGGCACCCAGCCATCCTGGCGGACCGGCCGGCGTGGGGCATGCCGCGCGATCAGCGCCACCGTCTGATGCGCACACCCCACCTGCGGACCGATCTCCCGCAACGACAGACCCCTAGCCTTCAACCGCAACGCCAACCTGCGCTGCTCCACCGTCAGATGCGACCGCATCCCAACCTCCTCAGCTCATCAGAATCCTCTCGACTCGCCAAGGAATTGCGCTGACCGCTTGAAACCGCCCTGTCAAGGATCAACTGAGTCACGGCAAACAGAGGCGGCAAGCCCAGTTACAGCAAGCCCAGACACGACGTGTCCCCTGACGGTGATGCGCGACGGATGTCCGCCACCTGATCTGCGACACCCGTTGGCGGATCGCGCCCACGTGAGGGTATCCAGGAATTCGCCTGGTCCACGGGTTGGCGTTTGACCCTGCTGCATGGACTGGTCAGCTGGTCGGCGTGGCGATTACGACGACGTTGCTCAGGTAGTCGGTGCCGGTCCAGTCGTCGCAGGTGACTAGCGCCACCCGGCCTTGTGTGGCCTGGTCGAAGATCTCGGCGGCATGCTCGGCCAGCGCCGTCTTGTGGTAGATCGTCACCGAGCTCACCCGGAGGCGCAGGTGTGGGCCGTTGGAGAGGATCTGGACGCGCTGGCCGGGCCGCATCTGGTCGAGGTCGTCGAATACGCCGCCGCCGGTGCTCACGGTGTGTCCGGTGAGTATCGCCGTACCGCGGTCGGATCCCGGGCGGGCACCGTCTGACCACCAGCCGACGGCCTGCGGGTCCGACGGCGGAACCAGGCTGGCCCCGTCGGAGGTGATCGGCAGCACTGGGGCGTCGATACCTAGCGACGGAATCCTCAGCCGCTGGGGCTCGACCGGCGTCGTCGACGACGCGCCGCGCCTTGCGGGCGATCCCCGTTCCCCGGTCGGGTCGCCGGCAGCGGTGGCGCCGGGGCGGCTCCCGGCCGGGGCGTCGGCGCTTGAGCCGAGCCCGAACAGGAGCCACCCGGCGGCGAGCAGCGTGAGTGCGGTGAGAGTGGAGAGCGCGAGCCGCCTAGTCCTGATGGTCACCGCGCCGCCTGAGGGTGAGTGCGGCACCCCCGGCCAGAAGTGCACCGGAGCCGACTAGGCCCGCTGGCCACCAACCCATCGAGCCAGAGTCGTCGTCTCCGGCCGCACCGGTTGCACCAACACCGGCGGGGAAGTCGGTGGGTGGTGCCTCGGTGGGTGGTGTCTCGGTCGGCGGCGTGTCGGTGGGTGGTGTCTCGGTGGGTGGTGTCTCGGTGGGTGGTGTCTCGGTGGGTGGTGTCTCGGTCGGTGGAGTCTCGGTCGGCGGAGTCGTGGGTGGTGTCGTCGGGGGCGCGCAGCCCTCCACCCAGAAGACCTTGTGCTTCGTGTCAGAGCCCTTCGAGCCGGGCGCGTGGACGGTCAGTTTGACGTGGAAGCCCTGCTGCGGATGCGGGTCGCCGTCGAAGCTCAGCGTGTATGGAACTGCAGCATCGAGGTCAGTGCCGCCGCCAGCGGCGTCTTCGCCGATGTCCGGCGAGGTGTCACCGTCAACCGACAGGTCAACGTCGTTCGTGGGGGCTTGCATCTCGAAGATGACCATGGCGTCGCCGACGCCCTTGTCGAACCCGTAGAAGTCGACCCGGAACATGCAGCCGACATGTGGATTGTTGTTCGGGATCGAGTTGATCGGTTGATCGTCGACCTTGATCGTGCCGTTGTTGCCCGGCGGGAATTGTGCGTTCGCACCCGTTGCGAGCACGAGCGCACCGCCGCCCACCACCACACCGGCACACAACGCGGACAATCCCGCGCTTCGCATCGTCTGCTGCCGTGTCAGCCCGTTCATCCGTTCCACCTCGGGTCGTGCGGGATTCCGGGTTTCCCCGTTTACGTGCCGGACACATATACCAGAATCCAGTCGACACCTAGCGCAAAGAAACGCAAAACACGTTCTGTATTTGATCTCCGTCACCATTACTGACCTCGAAGCCGCGAGGAATTATTGGCTCTATATCGATCCCCACGCCGGCAACGTCAAGTTCGTCAACTACTTGCTGCGCCGCATCATGGGTACGCGCCCTCGTAGCAGTCGCGGGCGGCACGGCCTCCGCTGGGGCGAGTGTCTTGGTCTTCGTCTCGACACTCTCGCCCTCGAGAGTGATGTGGTCGACGTTCGGCGCGTGGCTGGTCTACGAACGGTGCCCATCAACGATGCTCAGGGGCTGCTCGGCCACGAGCGGCCGTCGACCAGGCTGGACCTGTACACGCACTACTAACGCGAGCTCGATCCCCGCGTTGACGAGAGCTCGCCGACTTACGAAGCAGATGGCGAGTCAGGCGACGACGGTGACGGTGAGGAAGATGTGGTCTGACCTGCGGGTTTGTGGTGGTCGGGCTGACAGGATTTGAACCTGCGACCCCTTCGTCCCGAACGCGATTCACCGTTGTCGACCGCTGCGGGTGACAGCGCTTCTCGCTTGATTCACGCGGTGGACTTGGGGATCAGTGCGGAGCGTTACGTGTCGACGTGAACGCTCATGATGCCTTTTCGCTGCGCCGTCTCCCCTGGTCAATGCTGTTGACGTGGCAGTCGTCGTACGACCATCGTGAAGGTTCCGGCGAGGGCGAGCTCTATTGCTGCAGCCACTGCGAGCACAATCTGGAGCCACAACGACTGGGTGACTACGGCGAGGGACACGAACAGCAGCGCCGTCGCCACGCTGCGGATCAGGTGGAACCACATCCGTCTACGGGTCCACGTCAAGTTGCGGGCGGGATCGAACCTCACCGCCCTGATCATGCCGGATCAGCTCGGCCGCCGACCATATCTGGCCCTGCTCCCCCTAGCTGCCGGATCGTAGTCCGGAACCCGCACTGTCAGCTTGGGAATCGGGCCGCCGGGTGCGTCTGAGGCGTTCGTCCCGCCCGCTTGGAGGGCCAGTCGCGGCCCGGAGTGACCCTGTGGTGACGGTTCTAATGGCCCGTTAATGGCCTGCTGACCGGCCGTCGCGGCGTGCCGTATCCTCCCGTCATGGCTGACCCATATGACCCCGCCGACGTGGCGAAAGAACTCATCGACTCCAACCGCTACATGGTGCTCGGCACGGTGGACCCGGACGGTCGGCCGCGGGTGTCGCCGGTCTACTACGCGCCGGACGGCTACTCCATCCTCTACTGGATCTCGTCGCCAGACTCGCACCACTCCCGCAACCTCGCGGATCGGCCCGAGGTCGGCATGGTCGTGTTCGACTCGACCGCGCCGATCGGCGCCGGACGGGCGGTCTACCTGATCGCCACCGGCGAGCGGGTTCCCGACGACGAGCTGGACTCGTGTGCCGCCGTCGCCTGCCGGGCCCGGTTCCCCGAGCAGTCGCCGTTCCCGGTCGAGAAGCTGCGACCGGGCGCGAGCCTGCGCCTCTATCGCGCCCGCGTGGCCGAGCACTCGATCCACATCCGGGGGAGCGACCCCGACTACGGTCAGGGGATCGACAGTCGGATGGTCGTCACGCTGTCGTAGGAGTCGCCCGCGCGCGCCCGTCCTTGGTGGTGTAGGCCTACCTGGACCTGAACCAGGGACCTCTTCCTTATCAGAACTGCCAAGCGATGACGGCCTGTTGTGCTGTCACGCCGTAGGTCCGGCCCGAGCTGGGCTTTCGTGACGCGTTGTGTCGTCCAGTGTCGACCGATCCCGAAGGCGTCTGATGACTTTCTGATGACTCCCGACCCTCGTTGCGAAAGCTGCCCAGCGTTGTCGGGGCATGGACCTGGATCGCGTCACGTCACGCGACGGGTATTTCTTCTGGTTCTTCGAGAAGTTCGATGCCGGTCACGATCTCTGGGTGGATGCGGAGCACGTAGCCCTCTTCGTGGGTTCCCCACGGTCGAACGACTTCGGGGTAGCGGGCCAGCATCGCTGAGTTTTCGATCAGGTAAGCCATACCGGTCAGGGTCACACTCCAGCCCTCGTAGGTGCGTGGATCGATCGCGTCGGCCGAGTATGCGATGACCTCGCCCGCTGCCGCTTTCAACACCACGTCCACGCCACGATGGCCACGCACGATGACGTCGCCGTGGTCAACGATGTGGTTCACGGTCCGGATGGTCGGGAGTGCGTCGATGGTGAAGGCGATCCTGCCCAGCTCGACGCTTCCAAGCAGGTGTAGAGCCTCGACGTTCGTTAACGCACGAATAGACATTGATGTCCTCTCCGTGGGGCGATGTCGGGGAGAGCCCTCAGACCGTCCCACGTTCCATCAGGTGCACGTCGCAGCTCTAGAGGCGAACGTCACCTCGGTTCGCCGTGATGCACAACGGCTACTCGGGCACTCCCGTCCGTCGACCACGCTCGAGCTCTACACCCACGCACAACAGCGTCTAGACCCCAGGGTCGCCGACCTTTCGATGCCTTTCGCTGCCTCTGGAAGACGTTGACGAGTCGCCGACTTTCTGCCGGTCCTGTGCAGGCGGCGTATCTGTGGGGCAACACGACGGTTCACTCGCGTGGCGAGCGGTATCTAGCTCCTTGCCGTGTTGGGCTCGAAGCTTCAGCGACTGTGCACATAGCTCGGCTGCGGTTTGCCGCATTTCTGCGGCTTCGCTTCGCAGCTGGGCTGCGGTCTCGACCAGGACGATAGCGATCTCCCGGGCGCGGGCGGCCACCTCCCGCTGCCGACGCTGACTCGCCCACAGCTCTGCGCCGTCACGATCGACGGATGCCACGACATCCAGGCTAAACCCACCGCTCCGGTAGACGACTCCGGCCGCTGTGTTTTCAACGACCGGAGCCTGGCCGAGTCTTCGGGGCGCCCCGACGGCTCAACCTGCCGCGTCCGTACCCAGGCTGAACCGCACCACACCTGGCCCTGCACCCCGTAGCTGCCGATCGTAGGTCGTAGCGGAGTGGGTCAAGGGTCGAGCGTGCTCGATCACGTAGTGACGCCGATAGGCGCCCTTGACGCGTGGAGCGGAGGCCGAAGACTGGTGCTACGAGGTGCAGGGCCTTCTGCGTGCGCTTGCCAGACCGGCGGCGAGCTGGCTCCATGGGGCGCGCTCTCATCCCTGGGCGGGCGGCGCGAGCGAGGACGACGGCCGGAGGTATCGCCCGCAGCGAGCAGACGCCCGCCTGGCGCGCCCGAAGGGCGCGCCCTTGAAACACCAAAGAGCCAAATTCCGCAAACCAAGCAGCGTGCGGCGTGTCCTGGGCAGGGTGATGTGCGACAGTTCTCCGCCAGTTGAGGCGCAACAGTGGAGGGTTAGTACCCCCCACGGTCGGCGCCGTCGCTGTTGAGGGGGCGCAGGGACGCCCCTCCCGTGCGTCCCTGCGCGATTGGTTGGATGGTGTGGTGTTGCGGTCGTTCAGACCCTGACGTGGATTGGGCCTGTCCCAATCGGATCGGGTGTGGCATTCAGCGAGTTGCCGGTCTCGTCGGAGACGACGATCCCGGAGTAAGTCACCTCTTGCAGGAACAGGCTCTGGCCGGATGGGCAGCTGAAGTCACCCGGGCCGGGCGGTCCGACGGTCAAGCTGGCGGTGGTCTGCCCGTGACGCACCGGGAACGTGCCCGTGGTGGTCAGCGAGGTCGAGACGGTCTCCTTGTTTCCCGCCTTGGGGTGGTTGCCGCCGTTGTTGAAGCACTGGTAGACCGCGGTGGCATTGTCCACGCTGAGCGTGATCTGAATGCTCGTGGCTCCGGTGCCCAGGCCGGCGTCCTTGAACGACGTCGTGAGCGCCCCGGTGCTACCACTGACGCTGTTGTCGGCGAATAGGAAGTGGGGGCTGTCGGCCGACGCCGGTGTGGTGGTGGCGGCCATCGCAACGCCGAAAACTGCCGAGATAAGTACGAATGCGAAACGTCGCATCGTCCTCTCCTCTCGTTGGGTCCCCGAGTGAATAGATCGAGAATTGGCCAGGTCATCACCTCTTTAGCCCGCTGTGTTGATTTAGCGCGCGGTATTGAGCGGTGGCGAGGTCTGGGCCGGCCAACGATGACCGAGAAGCCCGCGCTAAAAACGGCGCGGACGTCGCTTACGGCGCGCCTCGGATCCGCTCGCACACCACCCATGGCGACGGACCGGCACCACACCTTGCGGCTTCGCTGGCGTTGCCCACGCAAACATCTCCAGCCGAGGACTACAAGGGCTACCCGAAAGTAGTGCGGTGAACGGCCGGCGAACTCCAGGAGGTCGCGGAGGCCTTGCCGTCATTCCAAGAGACATAACACAGTCAGTTTCAGATCACGCGCCATTTATTCCGATATCGGCATGAACCGCATTATCAGAAGGCGGACATAAATGCATTACACAGGTGTGCACGATCGCGGCCCTCTGTGACCCCGAGCGGATCCCAGGCGTAGTCACTCACAGGCTATGAAACGCGGTCGGCCGGGCTCAGGCGTGGCCGCCGATGTCGCCGCGAAGGGCCACGGTGCAGTAGGGACGGGTCCCGACGTGACGTAGGCGGTAGATGCGGCCGGTAACGCACTGGCTGAGTAGATCGCCGTCGACCTGCTGGGCCGCGAGTCCGAGAGAGTGGACTCGCCATCCATCCCCAGCGTTGAGCAAGCTGATCTGGTCATGATTGAGATCGCCGTTGATCAGTAGCTCGGTCAGTCGTCCGCCGCTGGCGTCGTTGGAGGGCGAGAGCGTGTCGAGCACGTGCCAATGACTTGGCATCGGGCCATGGTCGCCCGCCTCGCCGGGAGGCACGCCGACCGAGACTGGCTCCCGGACCCTGGTAGCTGCGGTAGCGAGAGTCCCGACCGGGTCGACCATGCGCACGTCGGTCGGAGGACGCTCCTGGAAGGCAAGCTCGAAGAGTGCACCGGACAATCGTCCCGGTACATCGACGGTCCGCACGTGGTGCGCGTCGAGATTGGCGTAGTAGTCCTGTAGCTCGTGGTTGCTCCGCCAAACATCCCAGCGAAGACGCGGCACTCCGCGGCTGCTGGCGTACGTGTTGGCGCAGTCAACCAGCTTGGCTCCGAGACCTTGGCCGGAGGCGCTGAGGCTGGTGGTCATCTTCGACAGATACACAGCCTGCTCCGCGCGCTCGTCCTCAGTCCAGAAGTCCGCGTCGGCGATTGTCGACATCGTGATCGTCGCGACGGTGCGTCCCTCGCTAGCGAGGACCCATGTGTCCCCCCGCCCGATGGACGCCTCGGTGTCGCGGGCTGGATCGCGAAGCTGCCACTGATCGAGCCCTCGCTGTTGCAACCAGTTGGCCCGCTCTCCTAGGAGGCCAAGCACGTCCGGCAGGTCATGGAGCGTTGCCCGCCGCATGAGATGGGTCATAGCTGGTCCTCGCGGCCGTCGCGAGCGTCCCGGATGACCGCTAGTCCGGCGTCGCGGCCCAGCTCCCACAGGATGCGGGTGCGACGCCCGAGCCGCACATACCTCGTCACGCGTGTGACAAGGTCCGCTGTCGCGCCTGTGCGGAGCTGGACGAGGAGCGGGTAGCCGGTCGGTACTCCCAGGTCGGCTGCGTCACTGTCGTCCGCTACCGAGTCGGTGATCTCGTCAACATGGGCGATCTCCTTGAACCCGGCGTCGGCCAAGGCTCGAATCGTGCCGCCCGGAATGTCGTGAGGCGTGTCCAGGCCGACCTTCGTTGCCAGGTCGCGGGGAAAGTAGCTGGTCTCGGTCGACCAGGGCTCATCGTCAAGCAACTGGTGAAGGCTGCGTACGACGACCAGCTCATCGGTGCCGACCCCGAGTCGCTTCGCGATCTCGGCTGGCGGGACCTCGATCCTCATCGAGAAGCGCTTAGACGGCTTGCGTCCAGCGCGCTCGGCACTCTCGGAGAATGCGTCGTAGTTCGACCGCTTCCGCCCTAGCTTCAGCGCGTCGGTCGCGTAGTGGTCTGTGCGCCCACTCGCTCGCACGAACGTGCCGCGTCGGCCCTCGCCGTAGCCGGTGTAAACGAGTCCTTGGTTGGCGAGTTCGCCGAGTGCCCCCCGGATCGTGATCCGTGAGACTCCGAACCTTTCCATCAGCTCAGGAATCGTGGGAAGAGCAGTCCCGGCCGCATGCGTTCCGTCGTGAATCTCGGCCCCGAGCTGGCGGGCTATCTGTGTGTAGGCGGGCACGTTCCTACCTCCTTGGTCATAACCAAGATACTGATCATGCTTGACCTGCGCTACTCTGGGGTGATTAGCTTGGTTATAACCAACATAATCAAGGCCGATGACCGGCCCCAGAGAAGGAGAAGCAGATGAGTACTCAGAAGACGGCAACGGCGCTTCCGGTGGCGACGACGGCTGAGTTGTGGCCGGTGACGGTGATTGGGATGGGGGAGTCGCCGAAGGAGCGGGAGAAGGCTTCGCCGGATGGTGAGGTGACGTATGCGTCGGGTTGCATCTTGCGGGTGCAGCGTAAGGACGGCAGTTTGCGGGCGGACAAGTCGGCGTCGGTGCATGTGACGAAGCCTGCGGGTCTGTATGAGCTGGGTGTGATCTACAAGGCGACCGGTCGGGTGTTCGTGCAGCCGTATGAGAGCAACGGTCGGATGGCGTTGTCGATCACGGTGGAGCAGCTGGTCCCGGCCGACGCCGACACCGGTTCGGCTCCGCGTGTCGCGTCGACGTCGAAGGAGAAGGCGGCGTGAGGCGGCTGGATGGCGCGGTGAGCCTGTTTCGCCGGCTGCCGCACGGCGGGCATGTCGACTTGAACCTGTCCAGTGATGGGCGGGTGCTGTTGCTGGTGAACTCCGGGGCCGATGTGTCGCAGGTGATCTGCGAGCTGGACGCCGTGCGCGACGAGCTGGCCCGCTTTCAGGTGGCCGTCACCCGCGAGTCCCGAACCGTCGTTACCGCGTCGCCCGTGCTGCGGCGTGCTGCGGCCTAACACGAAACCACCCCGGGGCCGAGTCGAGGTTGGCGCTGCGACGGCCCCGGGGTGCATGCACCGCACCTCACGAATGGAGATGGTGGCGATGAGTCACGCTACCGGCCCTGGGCCGTATCCGACGAACGAGCGTCGTACTCGTCCGCGTATCTGGCGGTGCGGGTTGTGCAACACCCGCTGTAAGACCGTGCTGGGCCCTGGCGGGCTGTGCTCGGTCTGCCGCACCCAACCGCCGCTACCCGGCATCCACGACTACTCCGAGTCGGGGGGTGAGTGGTGATGGCGCGCTACGAAGGCCAACGGCTCAGCCGTTCTCCGATCCAGATGCGGCCGGCAACGTGGCGGGTCGGCATCAAGTGGATTCTGCTGGCCTGGGTGGGCCGGATGCTTGGTCGGCTGGTGTTGGCGATGGTCCGGCACCCCTGGGTGGTGCTGATCGTCTCGTTGGCGGTCGGGTTGCAGTGGGCGCAGCTCCGCTATGGCGCGACCG
This sequence comes from Nocardioidaceae bacterium, assembly GCA_035630615.1. Classification (GTDB taxonomy): domain Bacteria; phylum Actinomycetota; class Actinomycetes; order Propionibacteriales; family Nocardioidaceae; genus DATFRX01. Next base: position 39,249 of record DASQKI010000068.1, on the reverse strand, counting down.
CCACGGCGCTACCTCTCGTCGCCCTCGCTGGCCTGCTGGTGGTGTGGCGGGTGAAGCGGCCCGACTCGTTCTACCGCTTCGTGTGGTGGAAAGCCATCGCCGCTGTCCGGCGTGCCTGGGTGTACCGGCGCGGCTGGGAACCCGCCATGACCACGTGCGGGCTAGTCGAGCGGTACAACGACCACCAGTTCCTCCCGGCCATGCGGAAGGTGAAGCGGACGGGGACGGTTGATCGGGTCACGGTGCGCATGCTGCCCGGGCAGATTCTGGACGACTACGCCGACCAGGGCGAACGCCTCGCGATGACGTTCGGGGCACAAGACTGCCGGGTCACGACCGGCAAGAAGCATGGCGACTTGGACCTGTGCTTTTTGACCTTCGACCCGTTGCAGCAGGTCGTCCCTCCGATCCCACCTGACGCCGAACCGGACCTGACCGCGTTGCCGATCGCGCTGCGAGAAGACGGCACCGTCTACCGGCAACGGCTGCTCGGTAACCACATCCTGGTTGTCGGGTCGACTGGTGGCGGCAAGGGCGGGGTGTTGTGGTCGATCAACCACGCCCTGTCGACCGGCATCCGCTCGGGTCTCGTTCAGGTGTGGGGGATCGACCCGAAGGGCGGCATGGAGTTCGCCATCGGCCAACACCTGTTCGCCCGCTACTGCTACGGCGACCCCGACACCGACGACCCGGACACCAAGACCAACTACGAGCTGAGCTACGCCAAGATGCTCGAAGAGGCCGTCCGGGTCATGCAGGAACGCCAGACCCGCCTACGCGGCGTCACCCGGCTGCACACGCCGACCGCCGATGAGCCGCTGATCGTGATCGAGATCGACGAGCTCGCGGCCCTCACGGCGTATGTGAACGACCGGGACGCCAAGCGGCGGATCAAGGCCGCGCTGTCGCTGCTGCTGTCCCAAGGCCGTGCGGTCGGCGTGAGTGTCATTGCGGCGCTACAAGACCCGAAGAAGGACGTGCTGCCGTTCCGGGACCTGTTCCCATCCCGGATCGCGCTCCGTCTGACCGAACGGGAGCAGGTCGACATGACCCTCGGCGACGGCTACCGGGCCCGCGGCGCCCGCTGTGACCGCATCCCGTCCAGCCTGCCCGGTGTCGCCTACGTCGTCGAAGACGGCATCCCCGAACCGGCCCGCATCCGCTTCCCCTACCTCACCGACACCGAGATCGAGGCCATCGGCCGCTACATCAAACCGCCCACGGAGCTGCGACCGGTCGAGGGGAGTGAAGCCGCATGACCCGCCAACACGAGTACTGGTGCTGGACCTGCCTCGACTTCGAATACCTCCCCGACATCGGACCCTGCCCCGACTGCCAACCCGACGCCTACACCGAACACATCACGGCCTGGATCGATGAACAGGCCCACGAAGGGAGGGACGCCGCATGACCACCACCACGAGCACGACAGAGGAAATGGCGGCGGATCCGGAAGTCCTCACCGACGAGCTGCTCCGTGACACCGCCGCCAAGGTCGGCGTCTGTGTCCGGCCACTCATCCGCCGCGTCACCGACACCGACACCGGCGAGTCCGAGGTCGTACCGCTGTCGTGTGGGTCGACCCGCGCCTCGGTCTGCCCCTCCTGCGCCGCCAAGGCACGACGGCTCCGGATGCAACAGTGCCGGGACGGCTGGCACCGCACCGACGACCCCGCCGAGATCATCGACCAGGCCGACGACGAGCCCGAACCCGAACCGGACGACGCCGACGCTGGCGCTGGTGACAGTTCACCTGTGCGGCGCAGGTCGACCAAGCGGCTCACCGAGGTCACTGATGACGACGGCAACGTGGTCAAGAAGTTCCCACCGCTGCCGCTGGCTCCCGACGTGGAGGACCGCACGGTGGGCCGCGTCTACACATCGCCGGACGGCAAGGTGTATCGGCCGTCGATGTTCCTCACGCTCACGTTGCCGTCGTATGGGCGGGTCCGCGCAGATGGCACCCCACGTAGCCCGAAGACCTACGACTACCGGCGGGCCGCGCTCGACGCAATCCACTTCCCGAAGCTGCTCGATCGGTTCTGGCAGAACCTGCGCCGCTGCGCCGGATACAACGTCCAGTACTTCGGCTGCGTCGAACCCCAACGCCGCCTCGCCCTGCACGCGCATGCCGCTGTCCGTGGGGCGATCCCGCGAGCACTGCTGCGAGACGTGGTGGCCGCAACCTACCAACAGGTGTGGTGGCCCAACCATGATGAGCCGATCTACACAGGTGCACGGTTGCCGATCTGGAACGAGCGGACCGAGACCTACGTCGATCCGGACACTCTGGTCCCGCTGGTGTCGTGGGATGCCGCGATGGACGCCACCTACGAACCGGACGCCGAAGCTGCGCACGTGCTGTACCTCGGTGAGCAGGTCGACATGCAAGGGCTGCTGCCCGATACCCAGCTAGCCGACAACCGGGTCGGCTACATCTGCAAGTACCTCACCAAGAACATCGCCGAAGCCTACGACCCCGACACCATGTCGCGGCGTCAACGCACGCATCTCAACCGGTTGCATCGTGAGGTTCGGTGGCTGCCGTGCTGCCCAGAGTGCCCGAACTGGCTCAGGTTCGGCATCCAGCCCAAGAACCCCGAGCCGGGGATGCAGCCCGGCTACTGCCCTCGGCCCGCGCACCAGCTCGAGAACCTCGGCCACGGCGGTAGACGGGTCCTGGTGTCGCGTGACTGGTCGGACAAGACACTCGCCGAACACAAAGCTGATCGCGCAGAAGTAGTCCGCGCTGCCCTCGCAGAAGCAGGCATCGACGCACCCGACACCGACCGCTGGTCGGCCAACCAGACAGACGACGACGGCACGCCTCGCTTCGTGTGGGACCCCGTCGACATCGACCACGCCACCGACCGCCAGACCTACCGCGTGATCATCCGCCGACTCATCACCGAACGGCTCCGCTGGCAACAGGAATACGACACCGCCAAAGCACAGGCCGCGAACGATCCACCCGACGACACCCATTCGGCAACTCAACCCGACCCCGTCACCCCGGCGGCCAAACCCGAAGGAGGCACCCTATGTCCGGCAACGTGATCGACATCGAGGCTTGGTTGCGAAAGCCGGCCAAGCCCAATCCACCCGACGCCGAACCCGCGTACGAGCTAGATGACCGTGCGGTTTACACCGTGCGCCAAGTCGCCTGGTTGCTCTCGCTGTCGCTCGGAACCACCTATGAGCTGCTACGGGCCGGCGAGATACCCGCGACCCGGCTCGGTGGCCGCTGGATTATCCCGAAGACCTGCTTTCACTCCTGGCTCGACTCATGCGCGGGGGGAGCGGTCTGATGGCGTTCATCCGAAAGACTTCGGCAGGGACCTATCGGGCATGCTGGCGGGACCCATCTGGCCGCCAGAAGTCCAAGTCCTTCAAGGCCAGGAGAGACGCCACTCGCTTCCTCGCTGAGCTAGAAGCGTCTAAGAATCGCGGTCTGTACATCGACCCACGCGCCGGCAAGGTCAAGTTCGCTGACTACTTACCCCAATGGGTCGTCGGCCGGCATCACGAGTCCAACACGATCGCTCGTGATCAAAGCATCATGCGCAACCACATTGTGCCGCGCTGGGGAGACGTACCGCTGGGCAAGATCGATTACACATCGGTCCAAGCCTGGACCGCAGACCTGGCGGCACGCCGATCGCCCGCGACAGTCCGAGAAGCGCATCGGGTGTTCTCGTCGGTCATGAAGTCGGCCGTCCGCGATCGCATCATCGGGTACAACCCGTGCGAGGGCATTCGGCTGCCGCCGATCCGTCGTGAGGTCATCACCGACCGCACGATCACGCGTGACACCTTCGTTCGGCAACTGCTGCCGGCCATCCCGGATCGCTACCGAGCCTTCGTCGGGGTCGCTGGGGGCACCGGCCTTCGCTGGGGAGAGTGCCTAGGTCTTCGTCCCGACGCGCTCGACCTCGTTGCCGGCCTGGTCCACGTTCGGCGAGTGGTCATCGAGGTCAACGGCACGATCACGTCGAAGCCGTTCCCGAAGACGGCCGATGGTCAACGGACGGTGCCGCTGCCGGGGTTCGCGGTCGAGCTGCTCCGGGACCATATGCGCCGTTACTCGCCGATGTCGACCGGCGAGGTCTTCACCAATGAGGCGGGTGGGCCGCTGCGCCGCAGCACCTGGCGGCGTCGTGTGTGGCGTCCTGCCCTCGTTCGAGCTGGGCTTCTGGGCAAGGTCGTCCAGGAGGGGTCGAAGAAGTACCGAGCCACGTGGCACGACGATGACAGCAAGGAACAGTCCGCCATCTTCCGTACCGAGCCCGAAGCCGTCAACGAGGTCGTACGCAACGACGCGGGTGGCCTGCGATTCCACGACCTACGCCACTCGTACGCGACGTGGTTGGTCTACGCCGGCGTGCCGATCAACGACGCGCAGCGGCTACTCGGGCACTCCCGCCCGTCGACCACGCTCGACCTCTACACCCACGCACAACAGAATCTCGACCCCAGGGTTGGCGACCTGTTCGATGCCTTTTCGCTGCCTCTGGACGACGTTGACGAGTCAGCTCGTGACGACGACGGCGAGGAAGACGCCGGTTGACCTGCGGGTTTGTGTGGTCGGGCTGACAGGATTTGAACCTGCGACCCCTTCGTCCCGAACGAAGTGCGCTACCAAGCTGCGCTACAGCCCGTGTGTCTCTGCGAGAGCCCGGTGAGTCTATCGAAGCCAGCCGCGCCGACCCAACTCGGTTCACGGACCGGGCTGTGAGGCGGCCGTCAGGGTGGCCAGCGTCGCCTCGGGTCGGCAGCAAAACCGGATCGGGGCGAACGGTGAGGTGCCCAGTCCGGCCGACACGTGGAGCCATGACGGCGGGTTCGACCCGACCTGGTGGTGGTGCAGCCCACGGGCGCGCTTGCGGTCCAGGTCGCAGTTGGTCACCAAGGCGCCGTACCCCGGCACCCGCAGCTGACCGCCATGGGTGTGGCCCGCGAAGATCAGCGGATACCCCTCGCGGTTCCACTGGTCGATCACCCGCAGGTACGGCGCGTGCGCGATCCCGAGTGCGAGGTCGGCGGTCCGGTCGGCCGGCCCTTCGACAGCGGCGAGGTCGTCGTACTTGAGATGCGGGTCGTCGACCCCGACGAATGCCAGCCGTTGGCCGCGGACGATGAGTTCGCCGTGGCGGTTGGTCAGGTCAACCCAGCCGTGCCCTACGAAGGCCTCCCGCAGCTCCCGCCACGGCAGGCGGTCTCCGAACCGCTTCTCGGTCCGCTTCGCCTTGAAGTAGCGCAGCGGGTTTTTGACGATCGGCGCGAAGTAGTCGTTGGAGCCGAAGACGAACACCCCTGGCAGGTCGAGCAGCTCCCCATATGACCGGAGTACGTGTGGCACCGACTCGAGGTGTGCGAGGTTGTCACCGGTGTTGATGACGAAGTCCGGCTCGAGATCGGCGAGCCGCCGTAGCCATCGCTGCTTCGCTCCTTGGCTCGGCGTCAGGTGCGCGTCGGAGATATGCAGGACACGTAGAGGATGGCTGCCAGGCCGCAGGACAGGGATCTCGACACGCCGCAGGACGAACGCCCGCCGCTCGATGCCGGCGGCGTAGCCGAGCCCGAGGGCACCGGCCGCGGCGACGCCGAGGACGGTCGAGGTCAGAGTGTGCACGGGTCCAGGCTGTCACACCCGGCAATGCAAGACTGGGACCATGGCCGAGCTGAAGGATCGAGTACGCCGCGACCTGACCGGAGCGATGAAGAGCCGCGACGAGTTGCGTGCGTCGACCCTGCGGATGACGCTGACCGCGATCCGCAACGCCGAGGTCGCCGGTGACAGGGAGCGAGAGCTGTCCGACGACGAGGTGACCGCCATCATCGGCACCGAGGCGAAGAAGCGCCGTGAGGCCGCCCAGGCATTCGCCGACGCAGAGCGTCCGGAGCTCGCCACGAAGGAGACCGCCGAGGCGGCCATCCTGATGGACTACCTACCCGAGCAGCTCGACGCGGCAGCCATCGAGCAGATCGTGTCGGGGGCGATCGAGGAGCTCGGCGTGGCCGGCGACGGCATGCGAGCCATGGGCCGGGTCATGGGAACCATCAAGCCCAAGGTCAAGGATCGAGCCGACGGAGCTGCCGTCGCGGCGGAGGTCAAGCGCCAGCTCGGCGCCTGACCTCGCGGCGTCTTTCAGTTACCGCCGTCGTTAGTACCGCCGTCGTTAGCTGCGGGGCCGCCGTCTGCGCCACCGCCGTCGTTGGCTGCGGCTCCGCCGTCTCCAGGTCCGCCGTCCGGGCCGCCGTCGTGCGGTCCGCCGCCGTCTCCGCCGTCGTTGCCGCCACCGTTGTCGTTGTCACCGTCATCGTCATCGCCGTTGTCCTCGGGCGGCGGGACGTAACCAGTCGACGGGTAGATCGTGATCGGCTGGTTCTTGTACGCCTCGCTACCGGCGCCTGGATCGGTGAACGCCACCGTGCCCTCGGCGTACGCGGAGTTTTGATACGAGCCCACGAGCGGCTTGAAGCCGTGATCGCGTAGCAGCTGCTTCGCGTCGGTGATCGACATGCCGCCGGTATCCGGGACGATATTGACCTTGCCGCCGAGCTTGCTCTGGTCCGGCGGCACGAAGTCCTTGCCCTTGAGCCACTGTTGGATGACGCTCATCGCGTTGTACCACATCGGCCCGGCCTCGGTAGAACCGAACGCCTCCTCGATGACATCGCCTCCGACGCTCTTGCCATTCAGAGTCACCCAGTGGCCGGATGCGTTGGCGCCCGCGATCATCGACGCGGTCGACAGATCCTCGGTGTAGCCCATGTACCACACCGCGCGGTTGCCGCTGATCGTTCCGGTCTTGGCGGCCGACGGCACATTGAGGGTCAGGCCGTTGTCGGCTCCGAAGCCTGTCTCCTGGACGCCCCGCAGAATGTCGTTGACCGCGTCGCCGACCACGCGCGGGAACACCCGCTTGCAGTCAGGGCTGACCGTCCGGACGACGTCGCCGAATCGGTCGAGGATCTCGGTCACCGGATAGGGCTCGCAGTATTTGCCGCGCGCTGGGAAGGTCGCGTACGCCGCAGCCATCGACAAGGGGTTGGTGTCCGCGGTACCGAGGGTGAACGGGCCGTTGTCGACCCAGTTATTTGCGCCCTTGTCGGTCGACAGCGGCAGCTCGATGCCCATCTTCTCGGCCATCTTGGCGGCTGGGCAGACGCCCACTAGCTCCTCGAGTTGGGCGTAATAGGTGTTCACGGACAGCTGCGTACCGGTGTACATGTCCATGCTGCCGCTGTCGGTGGAGTTTTCGACGGTCCATGACTCGGCGTTATAGCCGTTGCAGTACTCGTACGTACCTTCGGGCTGCGTCAACACCGGCGGCGCATAGAACTCGGTCGACGTGGGGTAGCCCCTCTTGAGCGCTGTCGCCAGGACGAAGACCTTGAAGGTCGATCCCGCCTGGAAGCCATTGGCGTCGCCATATTTGGGCGGCACGACGTAGTCGAGGTAGGTCTGCCCCGCTTTCTCGTCTCGTCCCATCGGCCGCGACTGAGCGAGGGCCCGGACCTCACCGGTTCCTGGCTCCACCATCGCCAGGCCGCCGATCGCCTTGTCGGTCGGATAGACGTTGTTCCGGACAGCGTTGTCTGCGGCGTGCTGGTATCGCAGGTCGATCGTGGTCTTGATGGTCAAGCCCGCCGTCTCGAGCCGATACTCACGCTCGTCACGGGTATCGCCGAGATAGGGTTCGGTGAGCAGCCACTGCTGAACGTAGTCGCAGAAGAACGGCGCCTCCGTACTCACGCACCCGTTGGATCGGTAGCTCAAGTCCATGCCGAGCGGAGTGTTGTAGAGCGACTTCGCCTGCTCGTCGGAGATGATGTCGAGCTGCGCCATCCGAGCCAGCACCGTGTTGCGCCGATCGGCCGCCGCCTCAGGGAACTGCGTCGGGTTGTAGGCGCTCGGGTTTTTGACCATCCCGGCGAGCAGCGCCGCCTGCTTCAGCTTCAGCTGCGACGGCTCGACCGAGAAGTAGTGGTTGGCGGCCTCGTCGATGCCGTAGGCGCCATCGCCGAAGTACGCGAAGTTGAGATAGTCCTCGAAGATCTCGTCCTTGGTGTGCGACTCCTCGTAGGCCATCGCGTACTTCAGCTCGCGGATCTTGCGCGCGTACCCCTCCATGCCGTCGCTCGCCGTGATCTCCAGGCGCTCCTTCGGAGTGTCGGCCTGCGACAGCAGGATCATCTTGACCAGCTGCTGGGTGAGCGACGAGCCGCCCTGGACGTTTTCCTCGGCAGCGTTGTTGATGAACGCGCGGATCGTGCCCTTGATGTCCAGCGCGCCGTGCTCGTAGAAGTTGGTGTCCTCGATCGCGAGGAGGGCCTCCCGCATGATCGGGGCGACTTTGTCGAGCGAGATATCGTGCCGGTTCTCGTCGTAGAAGTACGCGATCGGCTTGCCGTGGATGTCGAGGACCGTGCTCCGCTGCGCCGGCGGCGTCTCCTGCAGCTCGAGCGGAAGGTCGTGGAAGCCCTCGGCGACGTTTTGCGTGGTGATGCCGACGAGGCTGGCGAAGGGCAGCACCAGGCCGGCGACGAGCACGCCGCAGATACCGCTCACGGTGGCCATCGTGAGTAGGTTGCGGCCGATCTTGCGCTCGCCGTTGGGAGAGCTGGGCAACGACATGGTCTACAGCCTACGGGTTTGACGCGAATCTCAGAAAATGATCGGACCGGTGCAACCGAACGCCGGGAAAGGGCGTCTATACAGGTGTGAGGGTCGCAAGAGGGGGAGTGATCCTTCTCGGGGGGGTAGCGGGGGGACTCGGGGGACGCAACACACGGGGTAGTGGCAAGGGGCGGTTCTCAGAACCGCCCCTTAACCACGTCTAGAGCCGGACTGCTGGCGCAGTCGCTCAGTCCTTCGACGACTCAGAGGCCGGCGTCTTCGCCAGCAGCTCGCCCATCCCACGTAATCCGTCGATGTCGTACACATCGCTCGGCAGCGCGCGCACGGCGGCCGTCGCCACGTCGGGATGAGCGCTAGAAAAGCGTCGCCGCAGCCGCCGCTCCCGCTCGGTCACCCGAAGCAGTTCCGCGTGGATCCGCAAGATCCCCCCGAGCGGACCGCCGGTCGCCGCGTCGTCCAGCCGGGCGGCCGCCGCCTCGGCTTCGACGGCGGTCAGCTTGGTCGCCATCGGCATCGTCACTCGGTTGAGCACCAAACCGGCGAGCGGCATCTCTTCCTGCGTGAGCCGCTCGACGAAGTACGCCGCCTCGCGCAGCGCGTCCGGCTCTGGCGTCGCGACGACGAGGAACGCGGTGCCGTCGGCTTGGAGCAGGGCGTACGTCTTCTCCGCCCGTTGTCGGAAGCCGCCGAACAGCGTGTCGAACGCGGCGACGAAGGTCTGGACGTCGCGCAGCACCTGAGCGCCGAGCACCTTCGTCAGCGCGCCGGTCACCATGCCGAAGCCCGCGGTGAACACGCGGGCCGGTCCCTTCGCCGGCACCAACATCAGTCGGATGAAGCGCCCGTCGAGGAGCGACGCGAGCCGCGCTGGGGCGTCGAGGAAGTCGAGAGCCGACCGCGACGGCGGGGTGTCGACGACGATGAGGTCCCAGCGGCCGGTGCGCTCGGCGTCGGCGGCGAGCTGCCCGAGCTTTTCCATCGCCATGTATTCCTGCGTTCCGGCGAAGCTGCTCGACAGCGCTTGGTAGAACGGGTTGGCCAGGATCTGCTCGGCCTTGTCCGCCGTGGCATGTGCCTCGACGACCTCGTCGAACGTGCGCTTCATGTCCAGCATCATCGCGTCGAGCGAGCCGCCGTCCTCGCCGATGCCCTTCACCGGCCGGGGAGTGTTGTCGAGCTCGGTCAGGCCCATCGACTGCGCGAGGCGGCGGGCCGGGTCGATCGTGAGCACGACGGTCTTGCGGCCGCGTTCGGCCGCTCGGATCCCGAGCGCGGCAGCCGTGGTCGTCTTGCCGACCCCGCCGGCGCCGCAGCAGACCACGATCCGTTGCTCCGGATGGTCGATCAGCTGGTCGATGTCGAGCGCCGGTCCGGGCTCGGCGGCGCGACCGCCGGGTACGACCCGCGACGGCTGCCGCCGGCGGCTGTCGGCCTGCGTACGCGCCCGCCCAGTCACGGCAGCCCCTGTGAGCCGAGCTCGTCGGCCAACTCGTAGAGCCCGCCGAGGTCGACCCCGTCGGCCAGCCTTGGCAGCTCGACGACCGGCTCGCCCAGTCCCTCGACAGTCGTGCGCTGCCGCTCCTGCAGCGCGAGCCGCTCGAGATGGTCGCGGGCCTCGCCGAGGAGGCCGGTTGCCGTCGTCTTCGCGATGGTGACTCCTACGGTCGACAAACCCTTGGATACGGCGGCGGGAGTCAGCTTGCCGTCGGCGACCATCGCCTGCGCGTCCTCGTCGAGGGCGGGCCGTTGCCGGAGGTTGACGACGACGGACCCGACGGGGAGGTCGGCGCCGCGCAGCTCGCCGATCGCGTCTTGGGTCTCCTGGACCGGCATCTCCTCCAGCAGCGTGACCAGATGCACCGCAGTCCGCCGTGAGCGCATGAGGGTCATGATCGAGTCGGCCTGGCGACGAATCCGACCGACCTTCGCCAGACCCGCCACCTCACTGTTGACGTTGAGGAACCGGGCGATCCGGCCGGTCGGCGGCGCGTCAAGCACGATCGCGTCGTAGGAGGGGTCGCCGGACTTCGAACGCCGGCGAGCCGCCTCGTAGACCTTGCCGGTCAGCAGCACGTCGCGTACGCCGGGGGCGATTGTCGTGGCGAAGTCGATGAAGCCGAACCGATCGAGTGCCTTGCCGGCCCGACCGAGTCGGTAGTACATCGCGAGGTACTCCAGCAGCGCCGACTCCGGGTCGATCGCCAGCGCGTAGACCTCGCCGCCGCCGGGCGCGACCGCGATCGAGCGCTCCTCGTACGGCAGCGGCGGCACGTCGAACAGCTGCGCGATGCCCTGGCGGCCCTCGACCTCGCACAGCAGGACCCGCTTGCCCGCGGACGCCAGTGCCAGCGCCAGGGCGCCCGAAACGGTGGTCTTGCCGGTGCCGCCCTTGCCGCTCACCACGTGTAGCCGCACGTCAGGGCGACGTTCGGAGCGTGGGCGGGTGCTGGGCATAAACCGAACTTACCCACCATGCTGTCTCTAGCGCCCTGCCAGGTGTGAGCTCGGGGCCACACCTGACGGGGCGCGACCAGTGGGGTCAGAGAGCGTCGAGTACGGCCGGCCACGCCGTCGACAGCGGATCGATGAGCTCGAAGTGTCCGACGCCCGGCAGTTCGACGAGGGTCACGGCGGCTAGCCCTCGACTGTGCTCGGCCGGCACCCGATCGTCGTCGGCGCCGTGCAGCACCGTGATCGGCGGTTGGTCGCCGGAGCCGAGAAGACGGGCCGGGTCGCTCGCCTCGTAGCGGTCCGGGTGCTCGTCGGGGCCGCCGCCGAGCAGTGCATCCACGGCACCGTCGTCGAGGTCGTCGGCATGGGCCCGACTCAGGTCGGCGACGGGTGCGAGCGCGACGACGCGCCGAACCGACGCCGGGTGGGGGGCGGTCAGCGCCCACCACATCGCAAGCTGGCCGCCGGCCGAGTGGCCGACGATGGTCAGCGGGTCGACGGACGCCTGGCGGCCGGTCGCGTCGGCGAGCAAGCGGGGGAGGACCTCACGGACCGTCGCGATGTCGTCGAAGGTCCCGAGCCAGCCTCCGCCGCCGCCCGTACGCCGAAACTCGGGCGTGGCGACGACCCAGCCGCGGTTGCGAAGCGCCACTGCCATCGGACGGGTATGGCGACGATCCCACTGGTGCCGCCAGAAGCCGCCATGGAACAGGACGAGCACCGGCGCGGTCGCGGCTTCGCCAGCCGGCAGGTGGACGTCGACGAGTTGATCGGCGTGGTCGCCGTAGCGGGCGACGGCGTCAGGTCCGTCAGCGGCGCGAGTCAAGACGCCGCGGGAGTGAGCCGGCATGGGCGGGAGCCTAGCCCCACACCTCGCGCCGAGGAGGGCCACTAGGGTGAGGGCCATGACGCAGTGGGAGTACGCGACCGTGCCGCTCTTGGTGCACGCGACTAAGCAGATTCTGGACCAGTGGGGCGAGGACGGTTGGGAGTTGGTCGCCGTCCTGCCGGGGCCGAACCCCGAGAACCTGGTCGCCTATCTCAAGCGGCCCAAGGGAGCGTGAGCCGCGATGGCTGAAGGCGCGACTCCGGAGGAGCGGCTCGGCTCCATGGGATTGGCCGTGCCCGAGGTGGTGCCGCCGGTCGCGGCGTACGTCCCGGCGGCACGGACCGGCGCCTATGTCTATACGGCCGGCCAGGTGCCCCTACGCGACGGTTCACTGATCCATGCCGGCAAGGTCGGCGCCGACGTGACGCCGGAGCATGCGACCGAATGTGCTCGGCAGTGCGCGCTCAACGCCATCGGGGCGCTCCGGGCCGAGCTCGGCGAGCTGTCGCGGGTGGTCCGGATCGTCAAGGCCGTGGTCTTCATCGCGAGTGCGCCGGACTTCACCGGGCAGCCTGCTGTGGCCAACGGCGCCAGCGAGCTGCTCGGCGAGGCCTTCGGCGATGCCGGCCGGCATGCCCGCAGCGCCGTCGGAGTCGCTGTGCTGCCGCTCGACGCGCCCGTCGAGGTGGAGCTCATCGCCGAGGTGAGCTGAGCCCGCGTACGACGGCGCCCTCGGTGTGTCGTTCGGCGCTTTCGTCGGTGCCCGCGCAACCTCGGCGCGAGGGACCGAGGGGTCAGTGCCCCCGGAACGCCTCTTCCAACCACCACGATCCGGTGTCGCTGGTGACCTTGGCGTCGATGAGCAGCGGCGCGTGGCGGTCGCCGTCGAGCCCGCCGCGTACCGCGTCGAGGTCGGCCGGCCGGCGTACGGTCACGGCGTCGAACCCGTAGCCGCGGCCGATCGCTGCGATGTCGGTGTCGGGGAAGCGCACCGTGTCGAGCGGGTGGCCGCCGGGCCCGAAGTGGTGCACCTCTGCCCCGTACGCCGCGTCGTCGTAGACCACGACGACCATCGGCAGGCCGAGCCGTACGACGGTGTCGAGTTCCGCCGCCGCCATCAGCGCTCCGCCGTCGCCGAGTGCCGCCACCGGCAGCCGATCCGGTTGCGCCAGCGCCGCCCCGATCGCGGTCGCGAGGCCGAGTCCGATCGACTGAAACGCCTGGGTGAAGCAGAAACCGTGCTCGTCCGGCACCGACAGGAACATGCTCGGATAGCCCATGAAGTTGCCCGAGTCGACCGACACGATGCGTTCGGCCGGCAGCAGGTCGTCGAGCCCGATCGTCAGTGTGCGCGGGTCGATGCGGTCGTCGGTGCCGGTGTCGGAGTACGGGACGTCGCGCCACCGAAGCCGATCGGTCAGGGCAACCCGTACGTCGTCGGTGCGATAGCCCGTCGCGGTCGTGTCCGCCAGCGCTCCGGCCGCCGCCTGGGCCGTCTCCGCGACGTCGCCGACCACACCGATGGTCGCGTCGACGTGCGCGCCGATCGCGGCGGCGTCGAGGTCGACCTGCGCGACCGTCGCGTCCGGACCGATCAGACGGCCGTGGCGCATCGTCCACATGTTGAGGGCGCAGCCCCACCCGACGATCAGGTCGGCGTCCCGGATCAGCTCGGCCGCGAGCGGGGAGGCGAAGCCGCCGGAGACGTCGAGCGACCACCGGTCGTCATGGAAGAGGCCCTTGGCGACGGCGCTGGTCGCGAGCAGCGCGCCGACCGTCTCGCCGAGGCGGCGCAGCTCGTCACGACTGCCTCGGGCGCCGCGGCCCGCGACGAACACCGGGCGCTCGGCACGACGCAGCGCGCCGACGAGGGCGTCGAGTGCGTTCGGGTCCGGCGCCCGGTCCTTTGGCGGCGCTGGCGTCGGTGTGGTCAGCGTGTCGGCCGGCGCCTCGACCGACTGAACCGGCAGCGGCAGGTTGAGCAGGACGGTGCGTCGGTCGCCGAGTGCGGTCGCGTATGCCCGGGCCGCCGTCGCCGCGGCCGTCTCGCCGTCGGCGACCCGCATCGGGACCGCGCCGACCGCCGCGGCGAGCGCGTCCTGGTCGACGTAGAAGTTCGACCGCGGCTCGAGGACGTCGGCCGCGACGACGACGAGCGGGGTGCGGCTCTTGGCCGCCTCGGTGATCCCGGTCATCGCGTTGGTCAGGCCGCAGCCCTGATGCACGGTGACCGCTGCGACCCGGCCGCTCATCCGCCCGTACGCGTCGGCCATCGTCGCGGCGCCGTTTTCGTGTCGGGCGGCGACGAAGCGTACTCCCGACTCGACCATCGCGTTGGTCACGTGGAAGTTGCCTGACCCGACGACCCCGAAGGCCCGATCGATGCCGAGCTCGGCGAGGGTTCGCCCGACGGCGGTCGCGACGTCCACGATGTCGACGCCTGGGTCAGCGCTCGACCAGCGCAAGCACACGGGCCGGACTGCCGGAGCCACCGACGATGCGCAGCGGGCTCGCGATGATCAGCGCGCCGGTCGGCGGCAGCTGCGCGAGGTTTTGCAGCTGGGTCAGACCGTACTTGCCGGCCCCGTGCATCAGCGAGTGGCACGGAAACATCGGCTCGAAGCCTGGGGCGGCGCCCGCGTCGGTGCCGACCGTCTCGACGCCGAGCCCGATCACGGGCGACTCCTCGGCCAGCCACTGGGCGCACTGCGGGGATAGGCCGGGTGTGTGCGGCCCGGAGTCGTCGGCGTTGAGGAACTCCTCCTGCGAATGCGACCGGGCGTCCCAACCGGTGCGATAGAACAGCCAGCCGCCGTCGGGCAGCGGCGCGTGTTCGCGCTCCCAGGCGGTGATGTGGTCGACCTCGAGCAGGAAGTCCGGGTCGTCGGCGGCGGCGAGCGAGAAGTCGAGCACGGCCGCCGGCGCGATCAGGTTCGCGACCGGCACCGAGGCGACGTCGTCGCGGTCCTTGCCGGTGACCCAGTGGTTGGGTGCGTCGAAGTGGGTGCCGGTGTGTTCGCCGGTACGGAAGTTGTTCCAGTACCACGCCGGGCCGCGGTCGTCGTACCGGCTGATCTCCTCCATCTCGAACGCGGAGGTCTGGCCAAACTCCGGCGGCAACTGGATCTTCGGGGTGTCGGCGGCGAGGGGCGCGGTGAGGTCAATGACCTCGACCGACCCCGACGCCAGGGCGGACGTGAGTGTGGAGAGGGTCGACATCGCTGCTCCCTTGGGTCGACGCTTCCTGGGATCGTACGGCCTCACCCAGCCGAGTTGTCAGCGCCATATGGCCCCCAGGGCGGATAGCGGCCGACAACTCGGGGCTACAGCGCGGGCGGGCCGTGTTCGATGCGGCGCAGGACCGGCTCGAGTCGGTGGAGATCCTCGCTGGTCTGGAGCTGCCGTTCGTCCCACCAGGTCGCACCGGCGTCGGCCAGCGGCCCGATCATGTCGCGCGCCCGCGCGGGATCGCCGGGGGTGGCACCGCCGAGGACGATCTCGTACGGCTCGGGCCGACCGTCGCGGTGGCGGCCGACGTACTCGACGAGGTCGTGCACCTGGTCGAGCGGTGGGATGTGTCCGTGTCGGGCGTCGGCGAACAGAGGCACGACGCCGTCCCAGCGAGCCGCTCGGCGAATCGGTCTCTTGTGCGGCCAGAAGCCGCCGATCCAGATCGGCGGCCGCGGGCGCTGCACCGTGGCGGGCAGCAGGCTGACGTCGCGGGCGACGAAGTGCTTGCCCTCGTGGTCGACCGGCTCGCCGGACCAGTAGCGCTCCAGCAACTCCAGCCCTTCGTCGAGGCGCTCGGCGAGCGTGACCGGGTCGGTCGTCTCGCCGAAGCTGCCGTACTCGTCCTCGATCGGTCCGCCGAGGCCGGCGGCGAAGATCACCCGGCCGCCGCTGATCGAGTCGAGGGTGGCCACCTGGCGGGCGAGCTGCTCCGGTCGTCGTCGCGCGGGCGGGGTCAGGAGCGTGCCCAGCCGGAGTCGGGACGTCGCCAATGCCGCCGCGGTGAGCAGCATCCACGGGTCGCCGAACGGTTGGCCTCGGCGCTGGCGCTTGTCGTGCACGACGTGGTCCCAGACGAACAAGCCGTCCCAGCCGGTCTGTTCCGCTGCCGCGGCGACGGTCGCGACCGTGCGGGCGTCCGCGAAGTCGCCGAAGTTCGGGAGGTTGATCGAAAAGCGCATCCGGGCATCATCCCCCAGCGGAGTTGTCAGGCACGTATCGAGCCCTGGCTCAACATGTGCCTGACAACTTCAGCGGTACGGGCGCCAGCGGGCGTGGCGGATGCCGGGGTCGCCCTCGCGTACGAGCTGGAGCCGGGGCTTCGGCCCGTCGGAGCGCCCGGTCTGCGGCTTGCGGCGGCCGGCCCGCCAGGGCATCGGCCACCGGGCGCCCGGGCCGTCGTAGTCCTGCTCGACCGCCGCGTGCAGCGTCCAGTTCGGGTCGTAGAGGTGCGCCCGGCCCAGAGCGCAGAGGTCGGCCCGGCCGGCCAGGACGATCGAGTTGACGTCGTCGTACGACGAGATGACGCCGACCGCGATGGTCGCGATGCCGGTCCGGTTGCGAATCGCGTCGGCGAACGGCGTCTGGTACGACCGGCCAAACGCGGGCTGCTCGTCGGGCGTGACCTGTCCCGTCGAGACGTCGATCGCGTCGGCACCGGCGGCCGCGAACGCCTCGGCGATCTGGACCGCGTCGTCGACCTCGATGCCGCCCTCGACCCAGTCGGTGGCGGAGATGCGTACCGTCATCGGCAGATCGTCCGGCCACACCTCGCGCATCGCGGCGAACACCTCGAGCGGGTAGCGCAGCCGATTGGTGAGCGAGCCGCCGTACCCGTCGTCGCGCTGGTTGCTCACCGGTGAGATGAAGCTCGACAGCAGATAGCCATGGGCGCAATGCAGCTCGAGCAGGTCGAAACCGGCATCGATGCCTCGGCGTGTGGCGTCGATGAACTGTTGCTTGACCTCAGTCAGATCGTCGTGGGTGAGCTCGCGTGGCACCTGGTTGACGCCGGGTTGGTATGGCAGCGGCGACGGCGCGATCACGTGCCAGTTGCCGGACGGAAGGGGCTCGTCGATGCCCTCCCACATCAGCTTGGTCGAGCCTTTGCGCCCGGAGTGACCGAGCTGCAGTCCGAGCCTGGCGTCGGTCTCGCGGTGCACGAAGTCGACGATGCGCTCGAAGGCGGCGCCCTGCTCGTCGGTCCACAGGCCGCAGCAACCCGGCGAGATGCGGCCCTCGGGTGACACGCAGACCATCTCGGTCATGACGAGGCCGGCTCCGCCGAGTGCCTTGCCGGTGAGGTGCGTGTAGTGGAAGTCGTTGGGCATTCCGTCGATCGCGACGTACATGTCCATCGGCGACACGATGATCCGGTTGACCAGCTCGACCCCGCGCAGCCGGAGTGGCTGGAACATCGGCGGCCGGACGTCACCGTCGCCGTGACCGCGACGCTTCTCGTGGTCGGCGAACCATTGGTCGGCCCGGTCGACGAAGTCGTGGTCGCGTAGGCGGAGATTGTCGTAGGTCACCCGCCGGCTCCGGGTCATGATGTTGAACGCGAACCGCATCGGCTCCTGGTCGACGTATTGCCCGAGGTTTTCGAACCACTCGAGGCTGGCCTGCGCCGCCCGTTGGGTCGACAGGACGACCGGACGGCGTTCGGTTTCGTACGCAGCGAGAGCCGTGGCGATGTCGTCGTGCTCGTGGATGCAGGCGGCGAGGGCGAGCGCATCCTCCATCGCGAGCTTGGTGCCGGACCCGATCGAGAAGTGCGCGGTGTGGGCGGCGTCGCCGAGCAGGATGACGTTGCCGTGTCGCCAGGTCTCGTTGCGTACGGTCGTGAAACGGATCCACTTGGAGTTGTTCGCGTGGATGGCATGGCCGCCTAGGACGTCTGCGAACAGCTCGCGGATGCGTTCGATCGAGCCCCAGTCGGACTCCCCCGGCTTGAAGTCGACCCCAGGTGGTGTTTCACCGAAACCTGAAGCAGACGTCTCGACGATGAACGTGCTGCCGTGTGCGTCGTACGGATAGCCGTGGATCTGCATGACGCCGTACGGGGTCTCGCGGATGTAGAACTTGAACGCGTCGAACACCAGGTCGGTGCCGAGCCACATGTAGCGGCAGCGGCGCGTGTCGAGGGTCGGCCGGAACGTGTCGGCGAATCGGGCGCGGGTCGCGGAGTTGGCCCCGTCGGCCGCGACGACGAGGTCGTGGGTCGCGGCGAGCGTGTCGGCGTCGGGCGCGTCGGTGGTGAAGTGGACGGCGACCCCGAGCTCGCGACAGCGTCCCTGCAGGATCTCGAGTAGCCGCTTGCGACTCATCGCGGCGAAGCCATGGCCGCCGCTGGTGAGCACCTCGCCCTTGACGTGGACGTCGATGTCGTCCCAGCGGGCAAACTCGGCCTCCATCGCGCCGAGCACGGCCGGGTCGGCATGCTCGATGCCGCCCAGGGTCTCGTCGGAGAAGACGACTCCGAAGCCGAACGTGTCGTCGGCGGCGTTGCGTTCCCACACGGTGATGTCGTGGTGCGGGCCGAGCTGCTTCGCGAGCGCGGCGAAGTACAGCCCGCCCGGTCCGCCGCCGGTGACTGCGATCCGCACGTACTCGACGGTATGCTGCGTTGGCGACGACCGTCAATCGGACGCAAGGACGCGAGTCTACTGGGGAAGGCTGCGCCAGTCGGGTTTGGCGCAGGGGTCCCCAGTGCCAATAGGTTTGGCGTAGGGGACCCCCGCGCCAAGCCGCGACCCAGGAGGTGTCGCCATGAGCCCGCATCGCGGATCGGTGCCGTTCACCGACGACTGGCGGCACTTCCGACTCGACCGGCGACCGGACGGCGTCTCGACGGTGACGTTCACCCGACCCGACAAGCTCAACGCGCTGACGTTCGATGCGTACGCCGATCTCCGTGATCTCCTCGCCGAGCTCCCGCATCGCGACGACACGAGAGTGCTGGTCCTCAAGGGCGAGGGCCGAGCGTTTTGCTCCGGTGGCGATGTCCACGACATCATCGGCGCCACCCTCGACATGCGTCCGGACCAGCTCCTCGACTTCACCCGCATGACCGGCGACGTGGTCCGAGCGATGCGGGAGACGCCGATCCCGATCGTTGCGGCGATCCACGGGACTGCCGCCGGCGCCGGCTCGGTGCTCGCCTTGGCCAGCGACTTCCGCATCGTGGCCAGGTCAGCGAAATTTGCGTTCCTCTTCACCAAGGTCGGCCTCGCCGGCGCCGACATGGGCGCGGCTTACTTGCTGCCTCGGTTGGTCGGACTCGGCCGCGCCACTGAGCTCCTCATGCTCGGCGACTCGATCGGCGCCGAGCGGGCCGACCGCATCGGTCTGGTGACCCATCTGGTCGACGACGCCGATCTCGACTCGGCGACCGAGGCGCTGGCGAAGCGGCTCGCCGAGGGTCCCGCCAAGGCCTACGCCCAGACCAAGATGCTGCTGTCGCGCGAGCTCGACATGAGCCTGTCGGCGAGCGTGGAGCTCGAGGCCGTGACCCAGGCGCTGCTCATGAAGAGCGAGGACTACCGGGAGTTTCACGCCGCGTTCACCGGTAAGCGGTCGCCCGAGTGGCGGGGGCGGTGACCACCGTGACATCCGACTACGTAGGGGCCTGGGAGCTCACTGACGAGCAGCAGCGGCTCGTCGACGACGTGCGCCGGATGGCGGCCGAGACGCTCGCGCCGCTCGCCGAACAAGGCACGCCGGGTCGGGTCAATCGGCCGCTGGTCAAGGCGTTGGGCGACCTCGGTTTGCTGGATCGGCTGTTTCCCGGCGTACGCGATGGCGTGACGACCCGCGAGGCGGCGGCGTTCGACCTGTGCCTGTTGCGGGAGGCGCTCGCGACCGTGACCACCGAGGCGGAGACCGCGTTGGCGCTCCAGGGCCTCGGCGCCTATCCGATCCTGCAGTCCGCCCAGTCGGTTCAGGTCGAACGCTGGCTGCCGGCGATCGCGGCCGGCGAGGCGATCGCCGCGTTCGCGTTGACCGAGCCCGAGGCCGGATCCGACGCGGCCGCGCTGAGCCTGGCTGCCGAGCCGGACGGCGACGGCTGGCGGCTGTCCGGCGAGAAGGTCTGGATCTCAAATGCTCCCGACGCCGACGTCTATGCGGTATTCGCCCGCACGACTCCCGACGTCGGCGCCAAGGGCGTCAGTGCCTTCGTCGTACCCGGCGATCGGCCAGGCCTGTCCGGCGAGCCGGTCGACCTGGTGTCTCCGCATCCGATCGGCCGGCTGGTGTTCGACGGCGTACGGATCGAGCCAGGCGAGGTGCTGGGCGAGCCCGATCGCGGGTTCGTGGTCGCGATGCGAACCCTCGACCGGTTCCGCCCGAGCGTCGGCGCCTATGCGGTGGGCATGGCACAGGCGGCGCTCGACGCGGCGATCGCGCATGCGGAGACGCGAAAGGCGTTCGGCGCACCGCTGCGGGACATGCAGGCTGTCAGCCATCCGCTGGCCGAGATGGCGACGCGGGTCGATGCGGCGCGGCTGCTCGTCTATCGGGCGGCTGCGGCCTATGACGCGGGCCGGCCGGGCGTGACGCGTACGTCGGCGATGGCGAAGCTCTACGCGACCGAGACCGCGCAATACGTCGTCGACGCCGCGATCCAGATCCACGGCGCGCGGGCACTCGAGTCGGAGCACCGGCTGGCGCATCTCTACCGCGACGTACGGGCGGCCCGGATCTACGAGGGCGCGAGCGAAGTACAGCGCTCGATCATCGCCCGCGAGCTCTATCGCTGACCGAGCTCGGCGACCACGGCACCGACGATCAGCCGGACGTCGTCGAACATCGGCAGGTTGTCGAGCTCGTCGGGGCGATACCACGCGAACGGGTGCTCCGGCGGGGTGATCGGCGTTGTCGTGTCGGCGACGGCCACGTACTTGTGATCGACATGGAGATGCGGCTGCGCGAGATGGTTGTCGCCGTCGACGGGGTGCTCGAGGAGCCACCATGGCAGCATCACCGGCCGGGCGGTCGGCATCTCGACGACGGCCGGCGGGCGATGCATCGGCAGCAGCCGGACTGCGCCGAGGCCGGTCTCCTCGGTGACCTCGCGAAGCGCCGCCTGTGGTGGGTCCTCGTCGGGATCGATGTGACCGCCGGGCATGATCCACAGGTCGAACACCGGATGCAAGACGAGTCCGGTGCGCCAGCCCACCTCGTCGCGGTGCATGACGAAAACGCTGGCCGTCGCGTGCTTGATCACAGGGCGACCGTAGCGAAACCGAGTCGGTCTACGGAGCCAGCGGACGCCCCCAGCGGATCGACGCGACGACCGGCAACTCGAGAAGTCCATCGACGGCGTACGGCCGGACGACATCCTCGACGGCCCGGTCGAACGCTGCCGCCTCCTCCGGCGACATGTGCTCGCGGGCCAGCGACGCCCTGGAGTGAAACTGCTCGACGTAGTCGGTGACCGCCTGCCGGAAGGGCGTCGGCTCCGTCTCGACGCTGCCTCCGGGCTCGAAGAGTCCGCGGTCGCGCAGTGCGTCCACGATGTCGAACCGCGTGTCGTAACCCTGGCTGCGCGAGTGCTGCCGGATCACCTCGGTGATCGCGTCCCGCCACGGCACGCCCCGCGGCCCGTGCTCGACGACGGCGAGCTGGGCCGGCTGCGTCATGACCTTGACGAGCCGGGGCATGGTCGTCGCCCACTCCATCCAGTGCAGGCTGGCGCCGGCGGTCACGAGCGCGTACGGGCCGGCCAGCTCGGCCGTCTCGGCGGCGCCCTCGACCCATCGAAGATTGGGCTGATCGCCGCCGGGGCGCTCCCGACCGGCCTCGACCATCGCGGCTGAGATGTCGAGCGCGTCGACCCGATCGACACGGGTCGCCAGCGGCCTAGCGATCGCGCCCTCACCCGCGCCGAGATCGAGAACGGTCGCCGGTTCGTCCGCGATCAGCCCCACCAGTACGTCGAACACCTCCGACGGATACGGCGCCCGGTGCTCGTACGCCGTCGCGACTCCGACATGTCCGAAGGTCCCACCCAGCTCTTGATGCGCATACTCGGTCATGGCGCCAGACTGCCACGGCCGGACAAGAGATTTGGATCTGTGGCTGCCATGGCGACCCGAGATCCAAATCTCTCGTGAGCCGCGCTAGCCCGGCAGCCAGATGCGGCGGCCCGCGTCGTCGCCCGGCGGCTCCAGCGCCGAGGCGATCCGAGACGCAACATCCGTCGGAAACCGCGCCGATCGACCCGATGTCATGTCGACGTGCACGCCGAGGATCTCCTCGGTCGCCCGCGGACGGTCGTCGGCCCACATCTCGTGCCAGATCCACAGCAGCTTGTCGGTCGCGCCGATCACCGCCGATCGAACCTCCAGCTCGCCGCCCGGACCGACCTCGGCCCGATAGCGGATGTGCGCCTCGACCGTGAACAGCGACGCCTGCGCCGATTCGCGATAGTCCGACCCGAGCCCGACCGCGTCCATGATGACGTCGGTCGCATGGCCGAAGACGAGGACGTAGTACGCCTCGGACAGGTGGCCGTTGTAATCGATCCACTCGTCGCGGACCGGCTCCCGCCACACCGTCGTCATCGGCCCCACCCAGTTGCGCCGACCTTGCGCGTCTTGTCCGCCGGTGCCGTAAAGACGCGCAATCTCGACGCGAGGAGGCGGGCAGGACGCGCAATCTCGGCGCGAGAAAGTGGGAAGGACGCGCAATTTCGGCGCGAATGGGGGTGGGCGGCCATCAGAGCCGGCCCAGGGCCCGTAGCACCGCGATCACGCCGCGGTCGCGTTCGGCGACCAGCTCGTCGATCGTGCGCCCGTCGGCCTCGCGGTCGCAGCCCGCGACCATCGCGTCGCGCAGCTGTGGCGTCAGCTCGGTCGACACCAGCCGGGTCCACGGCGACTCCAGTGACGGGCCGAAGTGGTCGAGCATGTGCCCGATGCCGCCCTGCCCGCCGGCGAGATGAAACGTCAGGCACGGTCCGTGGATCGGCCAGCGCAACCCCGGCCCGTCGGTGATCGCGACATCGATCTGCTCCACGGTCGCCTCGCCGGCGGCGACCATGTGCAGTGCCTCGCGCCACATCGCCTCCTGCAACCGGTTGGCGATGAACCCCGGCACCTCGTGGTCCATCGTGATCACCGACTTGCCGGCGTGCCGGAAGAAGTCCGACGTCCACTCGACGACGTCCGGCGCGGTACGGTCGCCGCCGACCACCTCGACGAGCGGGATCAGGTACGGCGGGTTGAACGGATGCCCGACGATTGTGCGCTCCGGCCGTACGCAGCTGACCTGCATCTCGCTCATGCCGTAGCCCGACGTCGACGACGACACCACGACCTGCGGCGGCGCGGCGTCGTCGATGTCGGCGAGCAGCTTGATCTTGAGGTCGAGCGACTCCGGCGCGCTTTCCTGGATGAAGTCGGCGTCGGCGACCGCCGTCACGAGATCGGACTCAATCGTGAGATTGTCGCGACTGGCGCCGTCGGCCAGTCCGATCTCGGTCAGCGCCGGCCAGGCGTTGTCGACCAAGTGCCGGAGCCGTTCGTCGGCATCGGGCGCCGGATCCCAGGCGACCACGCGGTAGCCATGGGCGAGGAAGTACGCCACCCAGCCGCCGCCGATCACGCCGACGCCGGCACAGGCGATCGTACGAACCTCGTCCGGCGCTACTCGACTCGCCATTCAGGACCTCGCCCGCAGCTTGAGAATCTCCCGGGCATCGTCCGGCGTCGCGACTCGCGATCCCATCGCCTCGATGATGGTGCGAGCCCGCTCGACCAGTTGGGCGTTGGTCGCCTTGACGCCCTTGGCGAGGTAGAGGTTGTCCTCGAGTCCGACCCGGACGTGGCCGCCGAGCAGGACCGACTGGGCGACCCACGGCAGCTGCATCCGGCCGAGCGCGAACGACGTCCAGACGGTGCCCTCCGGAAGCTGGTTGACCATGGCTGCGAGCAGCGACGGATCGGCCGGAGCGCCGTACGGGATGTCCATGCAGAGCTGGAACATCGGCGGATCGTCGATCAGGTCCTCCTCGACCAGTCGCCGACCGAACCACAGGTTGCCGGTGTCGAAGATCTCCATCTCGACGCGTACGCCGAGCTCCTGGATGCGCTTGGCGCCCTCACGCAGCATGTCGGGGGTGCTGACATAGACCAGGCTGCCCTCACCGAAGTTGAGGCTGCCGCAGTCGAGCGTGCAGATGTCGGGCAGCAGCTCCTCGACGTGCGCCAGCCGCTCGACGCCGCCGACCAGGTCGGTGCCCTCGACGAACTCGGTCGGGTTGTGCGGGTCGAGCATCAGGTCGCCGCCCATCCCGGCGGTCGTGTTGATCACGACGTCGACGTCACTGGCGCGGATGCGTTCGACGGCCTCGCGATAGAGGGCGACCTCACGCGACCCCTTGCCGGTCTGCGGATCCCGTACGTGGACGTGCACGATCGCGGCGCCGGCGCGGGCTGCGGCGATGCCGGCATCGGCGATCTGCTCCGGTGTCACCGGCACGTGTTCGGACCTGTCGACGGTGTCACCGGCCCCCGTGAGGGCACAGGTGATGATCACGTTGCGGTTCATGTCATGCCTCCCATCATTTGCGCCGAGATTGCGCGTCTCGCCCACCTCGGCGCGAGGCTACGGCTGCCTGGGCGATCAGCGGCAGGCCCAGGTAGCTCAGGTCTCGGTTTTGCCTGTCGACGAGAAAGTCCGCGTACGGCCACTGCGACGTCTTGACCACGACGACGCCGAGGTCGCGGTCGGCGTACGCGAACTGGCCGCGACTCCCGTCGGCGGTGACCCGTCGTCCGGCATCGTCGAGCGGCCACCAGTGGTAGCCGAACCCGGCATGGGTCGTGATGCTGCTCGGCAGCCGACCGGGTCGGAGAAACGTCCGCGACGGCGTCGACGCGCGGTCGACCCAGGCGCCGTCGAGCACCTCGTCGCCGTCGACGGTGCCGTCGATCTGGAGCATCGCAATCCGGGCCCAGTCGGATGCCGTGGCGGCGAGCCCACCGCCGGCGAGCGCGGCCCCGTCGGGAGCGTCGAGCCCCACGGTGGCGTCGGACTCGCAACCGAGCTCGCGCCACAGGTCGGCCATCGCTGCCGCGTACGGCACGCCGGTGGCTCGCTCGCGAACCCAGTCGAGGACCTGCGAGTCGGCAGTGCAGTATTCGAAGCGGGTACCCGGCCGGTGCCGTGGCCGCACCGAACGCAGGAGGTCGCGCGACCCGCCGGCTCCGTCGACGAAGCACGCAATCAGTCGACTTGCGAGACTGTCCTGCTGGCGATGGTCCTCGAACCAGTCGACGCCGGTCGTCATGGTGAGCAGGTGTTCGACGGCGCAGTCGGCATAGCCGCCGTCGGTGAGCTCCGGCACGTGTTCGACGACCTTCGTCTCCAGGCCCATCGCGCCGTCGGCCACCGCCCGGCCGACGAGATGGGCCAGCGCCGACTTGGTCATCGAGGCGCCGAGGTACAGGTCCGACCGGCCGAGGCCATCGGCGTACCACTCGTACGCGACGACACCGCGGTCGACGACCACGAGTGAGGTGGAGTACGTGTCGGTGATCCACTCCGCTAGCGGACGCTCCCGACCCTGGCCGTCGATGACCACGTCGAGCTCGCGGGGTGCCGAGCGCAGCGGGATCGGTCGGCCGGCGGGTACGTCGGCGTGCGTCATCGCGGAGGTCCGATGCGGGTTGACGAATCGGAGCCCGGACAGTCCGGGGGTGCTGCCTTCGGCCATCAGTCGATGCTCGGGCTGTTGGCGAGCAGCTCTCGGGTGTAGTCCTCGCGCGGACTGTCCATGACCTCGACGACCGAGCCGGACTCGACAAGGCGACCGGCGTTGAGGATCTGGACCCGAGCCGCGATCGACCGCACCAGGGCCAGATTGTGCGTGACGAAGAGCATGCCGATGCCGCGCGACTTCCGCAGCTCCTCCAGCAACTGCACGATCGAGCCCTGCACCGACACGTCGAGCGCCGAGGTGATCTCGTCGCAGACCAGGATGTCGGGTTCGGCCGCCAGCGCTCGGGCGATCGCGACCCGCTGCCGCTCGCCACCGGACAGTCGGTTGGTTTGGAGCTTGAGGACGGTCGGGCCGAGGGCGACCTGTTCGAGCAGCTCGACGGCCCGGTCGGTTGCGGCCTTGCCCTTGGCGATGCCGAAGAGCTTCATGGGCCGTTTGATGATCTGCTCGATCGTCATGCGGGGATTGAGCGAGAGGTACGGGTTTTGGAAGATGTACTGGATCCGCTTCCTATCGTCGTTGGTCCGGCTGCGGGCTCCCTTGGCCAGCTCTCGCTCTTCGAAGTCGATCGTGCCGGTCCAGTCCCGATGCAGACCGCCGACGCACCGCGAAATCGTCGTCTTGCCGCTACCCGACTCACCCACCAGTGCGACGCATTCGGAGCGACCGAGGTCGAAGGTGACGCCGTGGACCACCTGCTTGCGGCCGTAGTACACGTCGAGGTCGCGTACCGACAGGATCGGCTCGCGCGTCTTGTCGGGATCGGAGTCGGGCACCGTGCCGAGGTCGATGTCCCAGCTGCCGATCTCGTCGAGCCGGATGCAGCGGGCGGTGTGGTCGGGCCCGACCTCGACCGGCGGCGGCTCCTCGTCGGCGCACCGGTCGATCGCATACGAGCAGCGGTCGTGGAAGCGGCAGCCCGACGGTCGACGCCCCGGCCCCGGTGTACGACCGGGGATACCGCTCAACGCCCTGGCCTGCTTGAGATGCGGGATCGCGTCGAGTAGCGCCCGCGTGTACGGGTGCGCCGGGGCCGCGAAGATCTGATCGCGCGGCCCGAGCTCGATGATGCGGCCGGCGTACATCACCGCGACTCGGTCGGCGATATTGGCGATCACGGCAAGGTCGTGCGTGACGTACAACGCTGCGACCTGATGCGACCGGCACAGCTGGTTCATCGTCTCGAGGACCATCCCCTGCGTCGTGACGTCGAGGCCGGTCGTCGGCTCGTCGAGCACCAGCACCTTGGGCCGTGGCAGGAACGCCATCGCGAGTGCGACCCGCTGCACCTGGCCGCCGGACAGCTGATGCGGATAGCGACGTAGGAACTCGTCGTCATTGGGCAGGCCAACCTCGGCCAGCCCGGCGCGAGCGCGATCGTCACGCTCCTCGGCGGTCCCGATGTCCCGCAGTTCGAGCAACTCGACGAGCTGGGGACCAATCCGGATGCTGGGGTTCAACGCCGAGGCGGGATCCTGCGGGACGTACGCGATCTCCTGGCCACGCAGCTGGCGGACGTCCTTCCAGTCGAGTGAGAGCACATCGCGTTCGCCCAGGAGCACCCGCCCGTGTTCGATCAGGGCGCCGACGCGGGCGTATCCCAGCAGGGCGGTGCCGACGGTGGTCTTGCCCGAGCCGGACTCGCCGACCAGGCCGACGACCTCGCCCGGCCCGAGGAGCAGGTCGATGTCGTCGACGACGTCGATGTTGCGTCCGGTGAGTCCGACGCTGAGGTCCTCGACCGTGCAGGCTGCCTGGTCGGTGGTTGGGGTGGCCTCGTGCGGTGCAGCCGACGTCATGACTCTCCTCCCTTCTCGGCGAGCTGGGTGATGCCGTCGGCCATCAGATTGGTCCCGATGGTAAAGATGCCGATGACGATTACCGGCGCGAGCACACCCCAGGGCACGACGAGCAGGGCCAGTCGGTTCTCGTTGATCATCTGGCCCCAGTCGGCCCCACCCGGGTCGGTCGAGAACCCGAGGAAGCCGAGGGCGGCGACTAGGCCGATGGAGTAAGTCAGTCGCAGGCCGGCCTCGGCGAGCAGCGGCGCATTCATGTTGGGCAGCACCTCGGCGAGCACGATCCTGATGCGGCTCTCGCCGAGTGCCTCCGCTGAGGCCACGAAGTCTCGGGACACCAGGCCGAGGGCGACGCCGCGGACGAGCCGGGCGACACGGGGCGCATGCGAGGCGCCGACGAGCAGCACGATCATCCACCACTCCGGCTGTTCGACAGCCGACAGCACGAGCAGCGCCAGCAGGATCTGGGGGAAGGCGAGCGCGACGTCGTTGAGTCGCATCAGCACCTCGTCGAACCAGCCGCCGACGTACGCCGCGATGAGTCCGATCAGGATGCCGCCGACCATGCCGAGCGCGGTCGCGAGGACCGAGATCACCAGGATCGAACGGCCGCCTGCGAGCACCCGGCTCAGCACGTCCTGTCCGAGGTAGTCGGTGCCGAGGAACGACCCGGAGTGGGTGAACGGCTTGCCCACGATCTCGTGCTCGCCGTAGGGCGCGATCCAAGGTCCGATGATCGCGAGTACGACGACGAACGCCGTGATGATCATGCCGGCGACGAGGCGGCGCTGGTGAAGCATGCGGCGCAGGCCGGAGGTGGTTGCGGTAGTGGTGCTCATGATGCGATCGCCGTCCTCGCCCGGGGTGTGAACAGGATCGAGAGGACGTCCGCGATCAGGTTCACCCCGACGTAG
This sequence comes from Nocardioidaceae bacterium, assembly GCA_035630615.1. Classification (GTDB taxonomy): domain Bacteria; phylum Actinomycetota; class Actinomycetes; order Propionibacteriales; family Nocardioidaceae; genus DATFRX01. The sequence goes on along the minus strand of DASQKI010000068.1, from coordinate 10,877 downwards.
ATGCCCGCGATGATCATGCTGAGCGCCTGAACCATCGGGATGTCGTTGTTGCGGACACTGTCGACAAGGCTGGAGCCGATGCCCGGGTAGGAGAACAGGTACTCCACGATGACGATCCCGCCGGCGAGCCAGGCCAGCTGCAGCGCCACCACCTGGATGCCCGGCACGATCGCGTTGAGCAGCGCGTGCTTGCGCATCACGACCCCTTCGGGGATGCCCTTGAGCCGGGCCAGTTCGACGTAGTCGCTGTCCAGGACCTCCAACAGGGTGGCGCGTACGATCCGGGCGACGTATGGCGTAACCGCAAATACGAGCGTGAGCACCGGCAGGACCATCGAGCCGGGGTTGTGCCACGGCCCTTCGCCGCCGGCGCTGATGGTGACGGCCGGTAGCACGTGGAACACCGTCGTGGAGAACAGCGCGACAAACAGGATGCCGATGACGAACTCAGGGACTCCGGCAAGACCGAGCAGGATGACCTGGATGACATGGTCGGGCCGCTTGCCGCGGTAGTGGGCGGAAATCATCGCGATCCCGAAGGCGACCGGGATCATCACGAGGGCGGACACCAGCACCAGGACGGCAGTGTTGACGACCCGGTCGCCGATCAGCTCCGAGACCGGCAGTTGGTTGGACAGCGACGTGCCGAGGTCGCCCGTGAAGAGCCCGCCCAGCCAGTCGAGATAGCGCTGCACCAGGGGCTGGTCGAGGTTGAGCTGGTCCTCGAGGGTTGCGACCCGAGACGGGCTGGACTCGTAGTCCTTGCCGAGGATGGCCCGGATCGGGTCGCCGAGAGCCGCGGTTGCGAAGAACACCAACACTGACACGAGCCACAGCGTGAGGATTGCAAGGCCGACTCGGCGGGCCAGCCACAGCAGCCACGCGGTCGTCGTCGAGCGCGTTCGGGGCGATGCCTCGGGGGTTGCCGGCTCGCCCGCCGGCATCTCTGCCTGGGGATCTTGGCGCTGCACCTGGGCCATGACGGTCTCCTCAGACGAACGAGACTCGTTGGAACTTGAACGACGAGCACGGCAGGTAGCGATGCGGCACGAAGCCCTGCACCAGGTTGGAGTAGCCGTCGACTTGGCGTTTGAATCCCCAAATGATGTAGCCGCCGGTTTCGTACTCGATCTCCTGCGCCGATTGCAGCAGCGCGGTGCGCTCGGCTTCGTCGGATTCGCGCCGGGCTCGGTCCATCAGCTCGTTGAACTCGGGGTTATCGAAGTGGGTCTCGTTGTACGGCGAGTCCTTTTGCGCGCAGGCGGCGACCTGCGGGATGTAGTTGCGGGTGTTCCAGAAGTCCTGGGCGAAGGGCCACTTGAGGTATTGCTCGCCGTAGAAGATCCCTGCGTCGGCCTTGGTGAGCCGGCAGTCGATGCCTGCGAGCTTGGCCTGCTCGACGAACAGGTTGGCCGACTCGACGCCACCGGCGCCGACCGCGCTCGACGTCACGAGCTCGATCTGGAGCTCGGACTGCCCGGCCTGCTGCAACAGCGACTTCGCTTGGTCGATGTCTTGCGTACGCTGCGGCAGCTCGTCGTTGTACGCCGGGTCGAAGGGCGAATAGAGGTCGTTGCCGAGGAACCCGTACCCGCCGAGCGCCTGGTCGATCATCTGCTGCCGGTCGACGACGAGCCGTAGCGCCTGGCGTACTCGCACGTCCTTGTAGACACCGGTGTCGACCCGCATCGTGAACGGCACCCACGCACCGGTGTCGGAGATCAACGGCGACGAGCCCTGGTCGGCGATCGAGTCGACGAGGTAGGTCGGCAGGTTGTCGATGCTCTGCACCTGCCCGGCGAGCAGTGCGTTGACCTTGGCGGCGTCGTCGGCGAAGTCGTAGATGATCAGCTCGTCGACCCATGCTGGCTGGCCCCAGTAGTCGTCGTGCCGCCTGAAGTTGCTGTACTGCCCGGGCAGGAACGACTCGTACTTGAATGCCCCGGTGCCGACCGGACTCTTGAGGTCGAAGTCGCTCGGGACGATGCCGACGGTGTATTCGGCGAGCAGCTGGTCGAGCACGGCATACGGCGACTTGAGTGGGAACTTGATCGTGTACGGATCGAGCGCCGTCGTGTTCTTCAGGTCGAGTATCTTGGCCAGCTCGGTGCCGCCGGGCGCGGTGTTCTTCGGGTCGGTGACCCGAGCCATGGTGAACAGCACGTCATCGGCCGTCATCTCCTTGCCGTGATGGAAGATGACGCCTTTCCGAAGCTTGACGATCCACTCGGTCGCGTCGGCGTTAGGGGTGACCTCGGTCGCCAGCGCCGGCTGGATCCTGTACTTCTCGTCCCAGAACAGGAGCGGCTCGTAGAGGTTGTTGACCCGAGCGATGTCGGGGTTGGTGACCGGGAAGTGCGGGTCGATGGTGTCCTCGAGGCCGCCGCCCGTCGCTCCGTGGCTGAAGGTGCCGCCACGCTTCTGCGGTGCATTGGGATCGGGCTTGGCCGGGACGGCCCCGCAGCTGGCGGCGGCACCGAGGCCGGTGGCGCCGAAAGCCGCGGCGGCGCCGAGTCGGAAGACGTCGCGGCGGGACAGGTTGCCGAAGCTTCGCGTCGTGGGTGTCATGCGTTTAGCCGTTCGCTATACGAATACCCCTCGTACAATGCGAACATAGAGGTGACCTAGATCACCGTCAAGAGGAGGCGTGCAATGTCCGCTTTGGCGGGCTCTGACCGGACCGAGCCGGCGCGGTCAACGCGGGTGCAGTCGGTCGACCGGGCGGTGGCGCTGCTGCGCGCGGTCGCCCGCGCGTCCGGGTCGGAGTCCACGGTCACCGCTCTCGCGGCGGCCTGCGGACTCAATCGGGCCACGGCCTGGCGGATCCTGACGACGCTCGAGGCGCAGGGGATGGTCGTCGCCGATCGGGAGACCGGGCGGTTTCGGATCGGGTTCGGCGTCGTCGAGTTGGCTGGCGCGGCCGGGGCAGACGCTCTGGTGCGGGCGGCGCATCCGATGCTCGAGAGGGTCTGCCGGCAGGCCGGCGAGACCGCGGCGCTGGCCGTCCTCGACGGTCGGGCGTTGAAGTACGTCGACGAGGTCGCGCCGACCGCGATCGTCGCCGCGATCTGGCGGGGTCGCGAGGTCCCTCTGCATGCCACGTCGACCGGCAAGGCACTGCTCGCGTTCTCCGAGCCGGCCGAGGTCGAGCGGATGACCGGGCCGAGGCTCGAGCGCTTCACCAAGACGACGATCACGAGTCGGGCCAAGCTGCGGGCCGAGCTCGACCGGACGCGCGAGCGGGGCTATGGCGTGTGTCGGGGCGAGTACGAGTCGTCCGCGTGGGGGGTATCGGCACCGATGCTCGACTCCTCGGGGCGGCCGCTCGCGATCCTCAGCATCTGGGGGCCGGCCAACCGGGTGACCGACGCTCGGTTCGAGGCCCTCGGCGAGATCGCCCGAGACGCCGCCGCCAGCATCTCCCACCCCTAACCCCCACCCCTTCCCGCCGACCTTGCGCGTCCCACCCGTTTCTTCGCATCGACCTTGCGCGTCCCGTCCACTTCTTCGCGCCGACCTTGCGCATCCCACCCGCTTCTTCCCGCCGACCTTGCGCGTCCTGCCCACCTCTTTCCGCCGCGGTTGCGCGTCCTGCCCACTTCTTCCCGCCGAGGTTGCGCGTCCGCCCCCTGCTTCGATCCCGCGTCGTCTGAACGTTGGCGGGTTGGTCACGACGTCGGACAAGAGTCCGAACGAACTCGCCAACCGTTGCCGAGCTAAAACGCGGCGACGGCCGGTTCAGGTGCAGCGAAGGTTCCTCCAAAACAAGGAGGCAGCTCGGCTCGCGAGACAGGCGCATAGCGGTGGCCCCAGATCCCGGAAGGAAAGCGCACCGTCGGCGCGACGGCCAGACCGGACGCGCAACCTCGACGCGAAGAAGTGGCGGACGCGCAAATTTCGGCGCGAAGAACGGGTGGGACGCGCAACCTCGGCGGGAAGAAGTGAGCGGGACGCGCAACCTCGGCGCGAAGAAACGGGCGGGACGTGCAAGGTCGGCGCGAGAGGGTAGGGGGTTAGTCGTGGGTTGCTTCGGTGACGTGCCGGCGGCCGTCCGGGTCGAGGGGGGTCTGTGGGCCGAGGTCGATCCGCACCCCGCGGATGGTGCCGGTGAACGCGTTGTGCACCGGCGGATAGTCGTCGGTCACCGGGGTGCCGCGATCGACACCGACGTTGAAGGTCTCGTCGAAGCTGAAGTAGTACGCCGTCGTCGCCGCGATCCGACCGGAGCCGACCCACGCGCCGTCGACCGCCAGTGCCACCGCCGCCGCGTCGCCGGGCGGGCCCCCGGCGTACGCGAAGTCGACGACCAGCTCATGTCTGCCAGGCCCGATCGGTACGTCAGCGCGGATCGTCGTGAGGCTCCACGCGAGCCAGTTGTACGCGTAGCAAAGCCGGCCGCTGATGCAATAGAGCGACCACCCGCCGAAGCGTCCGCCCTGCGCGACCAGCACGCCATTTGCCGTCTCGGTCACCTCGATGTCGACCGAGATGGTGTGTGAGCGGTTCTTGACGTTGGGCGCCGTCTCCTCGGTGAGCCGGCCGGAGTGCGGCCCGAAGGTCAGCGACGTCCGACCGTGGAGGAGGTCGAAGCGACCCGCGAGCTCGGGGTTTTCACGCTCGGTCACGCGGTCGTCGAGCGGAAACACCTGGTAGCGCTCGCCCTCGACGTGAAACAGCTCGCGCAGCTCGTGGAGTCGTTCGGGCATCCGATCGGCGAGATCATGCGACTGCGACCAATCGTGGCTCGTGTCGTAGAGCTCCCAGCGGTCGTCGAGGAGCGGACGCGGCTGGTTGGTCATCTGCCAGGGCACACCGTGTCGGGCCACCGCGGTCCACCCGTCGTGATAGATCCCGCGGTTGCCGACCATCTCGAAATACTGCGTACGCCGCTCATCCGGCGCCTCGGCGTCGTCAAACGAATACCGCATCGACACGCCCTCGATCGGCTGCTGCGGCACGCCGTCGACCGTCTCGGGATCGGGCAACCCGGCCGCGTCGAGCAGCGTCGGCAGGACGTCGATGAGGTGATGGAACTGGTGTCGGATCTCGCCTCGCGCCGCGATGCCGCCGGGCCAGTGCGCGATGAAGCCGTCGCGGGTGCCGCCGAAGTGGGACGCCACCTGCTTGGTCCACTGGTATGGCGTGTTCATCGCCAGTGCCCAGCCGGCCGGGTAGAGCGCGTACGTCGTCGGGTCGCCGATCCGATCGAGCGCGGCTTCCATGTCGTCGACGTCATCGACGAAGCCGTGGCCGATGAGGTGCTCGCGAATCGTGCCCTCAATGCCGCCCTCGCCGGAGGCGCCGTTGTCTCCGAGGAGGTAGAGCACCAGCGTGTTTTCAAGCACGCCGAGTTCGTCCATCGTGTCGATCAGTCGGCCCACCTGGTGATCGGCGTGCTCGGCGAAACCGGCGTACGTCTCCATCAGCCGAGCCGCAACGCGCCGGGCCGCCGGTGTGAGGTCGTCCCAGTGCGGCACTCCCTCGGCCCACGGTGCGAGTTCGGTCGACTCGGGCACGACGCCGAGCTCCTTCTGCCGCGCCAGAGTCCACTCGCGTTGTGCATCCCATCCGGCGCCGAAGTAGCCGGCGTACTTCTCGATCCACTCGCGTCCGACGTGGAACGGCGCATGTGTCGCGCCGAGGGCGACGTAGCTGAAGAACGGGCGATCCGGCGTCAGTGTGCGCTGGGTCCGGATCCAGTCGATCGCGTGGTCGACGAGGTCCTCGGTGAGGTGGTAGCCGTCTTCGGGCAGCCGATCCGGCTCGACGGGCGTCGTGCCGGCGTACAGCTGCGGGTACCAGTGATTCATCTCGGCGCCCATGAACCCGTAGAACGTGCCGAACCCCTCGCCGGTCGGCCACCGGGTGAACGGCCCGACCGGGCTCACCTCGGCCGGCGGCGTCTGGTGCCACTTGCCGAAGGCCGCCGTGCTGTAGCCGTTGCCGCCGAGGATCTGCGCGATCGTCGCGGCGGTCGCGGGCCGATAGCCGTTGTAGCCCGGATGCGAGGTCGCCATCTCCGAGGTGACGCCCATGCCGACGGAGTGATGATTGCGGCCGGTCATCAAGGCTTGCCGGCTCGGCGAGCAGAGTGCCGTGACGTGGAAGCGGCTGTAGCGCAATCCGCCGGCCGCGAGGCGATCCGCCGTCGGCATCCGGCACGGCCCGCCGTACGCACTCGACGCGCCGAACCCCATGTCGTCGACGAGGACGACGAGAACGTTGGGCGCGCCGATCGGCGGAGAGACCGGGCGGACCGGGAGGCCACTGACGTCCAGCGGCAGGTAGCGACGGTCGAACTCGGTCACGGAGCCGAGTGTGACAGGGGAGGTACGAGTGACGCGAGCCCGCTCTCGTCGGTCTTGACGCGGGCCCACGACGCGTCGGCGAAGCCGATCTGGGCGAAGCGCGGCCCGTTGTCGATCTCCGGCATCATCGGCTGCTTCCAGCGCACGACGGAGGCCAGGGCATGAGTGGGCAGCTCGAATCGGCTCTCGATCGTGCCTTCGCTCGCGTCCTCGGCCTCGCACAGCCGGAGTACGGCGAGGCGCGAGTCGGTAATGACGAGCCAGGCGTGGTCGAGCTCGGCGGCGCGATAGAGACGGACGGCGGAGCAGGTCGGGTAGTGGCCGCGGACCGCGACGTACGCGGGCTCGCCTTCGTCGGTCGTGAAGAGGTCGCCGGGGCCGTCGACGAACCGTTCGGTCCGACCCGGTGGCAGCTCGCGTCCGTCGTCGTCGAGGCCGTGGACCTTCCAGCGGTCGAAGTCGAGCCCGCTCACCGGTGCGATCGCCCGGATGGCTTCGCCGGCCAGCCATTCGACGCCGGCACGTTCGACGATCAGCTCGGCTTCGGTCGTACGCGCGGTGATCACGTCCACGGCTGGTAAGTCTGTCGTACCGCGGGGCATCGTGCGACACGGCGTGCGAGACTCGCGTCGATGACAGGAGGGTGCGCGTGATCGATCGGTTTCGGGCAGAGTTCGAGTCGGCCGACGGCCGCTTCGCTGACTATGCCGGCGACGAATACGTCGAGGTGCTGCATCGCGGCAGCCGCAAGACCGAGGGTCCGGCTTACTTCGCGGCCGGTCGCTATCTCGTGTGGAGCGATATCCCCAACGACCGGATGCTGCGATGGGACGAGACGACCGGCGCGATCGGCGTGTTCCGGCAGCCGTCCGGCCACGCCAACGGCAACACCGTCGACCGTCAGGGCCGGCTGATCACCTGCGAGCAGGGCAGCCGGCGCGTCACGCGTACCGAGCATGACGGCACGATCACGGTCTTGGCCGACTCGTACGACGGCAAGCGACTCAATAGCCCCAACGACGTGGTCGTACGCTCCGACGGCTCGATCTGGTTCACCGACCCGAGGTACGGGATCACCGGCCACTACGAGGGGTCGCCGGCCGAGAGTGAGATCGGCGGCGATCACGTCTACCGGATCGCCCCGGCCACCGGCGAGCTTGCCATCGTCGCGGACGACTTCACACGGCCCAACGGCCTGGCCTTCACCGCCGACGAGACGGAGCTCTACGTCGTCGAGACCCGGCTGCGATGCATCCGGCGCTTCAAGGTCGGCGACGGCGCGCTGTCGGGCGGTGAGGAGTTTGTGCCGGGGTGGTTCGACGGCATCCGGATCGACACCAACGGGCGGGTGTGGGCCGCGTCGATCGACGGGCTGCACTGCTACGACCCCGACGGCACGCTGCTCGGCAAGCTGCTCACCCCCGAGGGCATCTCGAATCTCGTGTTCGGCGGCGCCCAGCGCAACAACCTGTTCATCACCACGAACGCCGGCGACGTCTATTCGATCCGGGTTACGTTCGCCGGTGTCCAGACGGTCTAGCGCTCAGAGCGTCGAGGGCAGCCCGAACGGCTCGAACAGGTGGCCCTCGAACGTCGTGATCTCGGCGATCAGGCCCTGCTCGATCCGCAGCACGTCGAGCTTGTACGCGAAGCGTCGTGTCGCCGCGTTCACGCAGGCTGGAGTTGCTGGAGTCGATGTCACGTCCAGGCTCAGACCTGTTCGCGGAGGCGGAAGCGCTGGACCTTGCCGGTGCTCGTCCGTGGCAGCGCCTCGATGAACTCGATCGCTCGGGGGTATTTGTACGGTGCGATCTGCTGCTTGGCGAACTCCTGCAGCTCTTTGAGCTTCGTCTCGTCGCCGACCGTGTCGGGTGCCAGCACGACGTACGCCTTGACCAGCTGCCCTCGGGCCTCGTCGGGGACGCCAACGACGGCGCATTCGACGACGTCGTCGTGGGTCAGCAGCGCTTCCTCGACCTCGGGGCCGCCGATGTTGTAGCCCGACGACACGATCATGTCGTCGCTGCGTGCCTCGTACCAGAAGTAGCCGTCCTCGTCGGTACGGAAGGTGTCGCCGGTGAGGTTCCAGCCGTTCTGCACGTACGCCGTCTGTCGCTCGTCGGCGAGATAGCGACAGCCGGTCGGACCCTTGACGGCCAGTCGACCGACCTCGCCCGCCGGCAGCTCGTTGCCGGTGTGGTCGACGATGATCGCCTGGAAGCCAGGGATCGGCCGCCCAGTCGACCCGGGCCGGATGTCGTCGTCGGCGGTCGAGATGAAGATGTGCAGCATCTCGGTCGAGCCGATGCCGTCGATGATCCTGACCCCGGTCGCGTCGTGAAACGCGTGCCACGTCGCCGCCGGCAGGTGCTCGCCGGCCGACACGCATCGGCGCAGGCTGGCAAGCCGCTCGGTCCGGCCGGCCTGCAGCATCGCGCGATAGGCCGTCGGGGCGGTGAAGCAGATGGTCACATCATGGGCGGCGATGTGGTCGGCGAGCTCATCGGGCGTCGCCTTCTCGATGAGCAGCGTCGACGCCCCGACGTGCAGCGGGAACACGACGAGTCCGCCGAGTCCGAAGGTGAACGCCAGCGGCGGCGTGCCGGTGAAGACGTCGTCGGGAGTCGGCCGCAGGACGTGCTTGGAGAACGTGTCGGCGTTGGCGAGGACGTCGCGGTGGAAGTGCATCGTGGCCTTCGGGTGGCCGGTCGTACCCGAGGTGAACGCGAGCAGCGCGACGTCGTCGGCCGACGTCTCGATCGGGTCGAAGGCTCCGTCGTACGCATCGATCCGCCGAGTCAGGTCGTCGTCGGCGTCCCCGCCGTACGTCACGATGGGGGTACTGCTGCCAAGGTCGGAGGCCCGCAGGTCGTCGGTGAATCGGTGGTCGCACAGCGCCACATCGATGCGCGCGATCTCGTGGACGGTGCTCAGCTCTCCCGGGCGCAGCAGCGGCATCGTCGTGACGACGACCGCGCCGGCGCGCAGCACGCCGAACCAACAGGCGACGAGCCACGGATTGTTCGGACCGCGCAACAGCACCCGATTGCCCGGCACGATGCCGAGCTCTTCGACGAGCACGCGGGCGACCTGGTTGGCGGTGCGGCGCAGGTCGCCGTAGGTCCAGCGTTCGCCGGCGGGTGACAGCAGGCAGGGGCGGTCGGCGCCGTGCCGCTCGATGACGCGATCGAGCAGCTCCACCGCGCAGTTGAGGCGATCGGCGTACTCGACGTCTGGGATGTCGAAGCGAAACTCCGGCCACGTCTCCGTCGGCGGCAGGTTGTCGCGGCAAAACGAGTCGACGTGAGCCGACGGCATGAGTCGCATGGTGTGCTCCCTCGGCATCGCTTGGCCTTGTGGGCCGGTGCGCGGTGGCCTGACTCGTAGTATTCCTCTTTCGTGACGGCAGTCAATGGGCCGCGATACTGTGCGCAGTTATGACCGATCGTTCGGCCGAGCGGGTCGCGGCGCCGCGCGCCCTCATCGTGACGATCTACGGGCTGTACGCGCGGGAGCGAGGCGGCTGGATCAGCGTCGCCGCGTTGATCCGACTGCTGGCCGAGCTGGGTGTCGACGAGCCGGCGGTACGGTCCTCGATCTCGCGGCTCAAACGCCGGGGGTTACTCGCGGCCGACCGGATCGACGGCGTCGCCGGATACGGACTGACGTCGACGTCGCGGGGTGTGCTGGACGAGGGCGACCGACGGATCTTCGACCGGGCCCGCGCCCGTCTCGACGACGGTTGGCTGGTCGCGGTGTTCAGCGTGCCCGAGACCCATCGGCAGCATCGGCACGCGTTGCGCTCGCGGCTCTCTTGGCTCGGTTTCGGCACCGTCGCCGCCGGAGTATGGATCGCGCCGGCCCATCTGGAGGCGGAGACCCGCGACGTGCTCGAGCGCGACGGGCTGGCGCCGTACGTCGACCTATTCGGGGCTGACTACCGAGCGTTCGGCGACGTACGCGACAAGGTCAGTCGGTGGTGGGACCTCGACGGGCTGCAGGCGCTGTACGACGAGTTCCTCACCGAGTACGGGCCGGTGCTGGCGGCGTGGCGTCGGCGCCGGACGTCGGGCGATGCCGAGGCGTTCGGCGACTGGGTGCAGGCCCTGACGGCGTGGCGCCGGCTGCCGTACCTCGATCCCGGTCTGCCGGCGGAGCTGCTGCCGCGCGACTGGCACGGTATCCGGGCGGCGGAGCTGTTCGAAGCGCTACGGGGCCGGCTCGCAGATCCGGCCAAGCGGCACGCGGCGTCGGCGCTCTGACACCCCACTCCCGCCGACCTTGCGCGTCCCGCCCGTTTCTTCGCGCCGACCTTGCGCGTCCCACCCACTTTCTTGCGTCGACCTTGCGCGTCCCACCCACTCATTCGCGCCGAGGTTGCGCATCCCGCACGGTTCTGTGCGCCGACCTTGCGCGTCCGTCCCTACATCGATCTCGCGTCGCCTGAACGTTGGCGGGTTGGACAGAAATCGGACAAGAGTCCGAGCGAGCTCGCCAACAGTTGCCGAGCTAAGAGCGCGACCGCGGCCGGTTGCAGGCTTCTCCGGAACAAAGATGCAGCTCGGCTCG
>DASQKI010000067.1:0-59572 GCA_035630615.1 Nocardioidaceae bacterium | reverse complement strand
GATCTGATCGTGCTCGACGTGCTGATGCCGGAGCTCGACGGGCTGAGCGTGTGCCGCGCGGTGCGCGCCATGAGCGCGGTGCCGATCATCTTTCTGTCGTCGCGAGCCGAAGAGGTGGACCGCATCATGGGCCTGGAGCTCGGCGGCGACGACTACGTGACCAAGCCGTTCAGTCCGCGCGAGCTGTCACTTCGGGTGACGTCAGTGCTGCGACGGGCGGCCAACGGCTCCGACCGATCCGGTCCGGAGACGCTGGACGACGGCGACCTCGCCGTCGAGCTGCCGTCGCGCCGGGTGACGTTGCGCGGCGACGAGCTGTCATTGACGCTGCGCGAGTTTGACCTGCTCACGTTCTTGCTCGGGCATCCGGGCGAGGCGTTCAGTCGGGCGGAGCTGCTCGATCGGGTCTGGGGCTGGAGCTTCGGCGACCACTCGACGGTCACGGTCCACATCAAGCGCCTCCGTCACAAGATCGAAAACGACCCGTCGATGCCGCGGCGGATCGCGACCGTCTACGGGCTGGGCTACCGCTACGACAAGGAGGGTGCAGCATGAGCCAGCACGACTGGCAGGTTGCGCTGCTGGCCCTGGCCTGCTCGCTGCCGGTGGCGTTGATCGGTGCGCTGCTGTTGCGCCGGCTGCGGTCGCGCGCCTTGACCCTGTCGATGGTCGTCATCACGCTGATCCCTCAGATCGCGATCATCGCTGGCGTCGTCGTGACCAGCGGATTCATGCTGACCGCTGAACTCCGACGCAGCGCCGTGGTTTGGATCGTGGTGACGCTGGTCTGCGTGCCGACCGCGATCATGCTCGGCCGGTCGTTGGCGCGACAGAGCGTGTGGGAACGCGAGGCCCGCGAACGTGAGCGCACCGCCGAGCGGGCTCGCCGCGAGTTGGTCGCCTGGGTGAGTCACGACTTGCGGACTCCGCTGGCCGGCATCCGTGCGATGACCGAGGCGCTCGAGGACCGCGTCGTCCACGAGCCGGTCGACGTCGCGGCGTACGCGCAACAGATCCGTCACGAGTCGCTACGGCTTTCGGCGATGGTCGACGACCTGTTCGAGATGTCACGCATCCATGCCGGAGCGCTCAACCTCTCGTTGCGGCCGGTGTCGATCGCCGAGGTGGTCCGCGAGGCGGTCGCGTCGGTGCACCCGAGCGCGCAGGCCGGCGGGGTCGAGGTACGAGTACGCACGGCCGACCCGATCGGACCGGTCGTCCTCGGCGGCGGCAACGAACTCGTACGTGTCGTGCGCAACCTGCTCGGCAACGCCGTCCGCCATACGCCACGTCGCGGCGAGGTCGTCGTGTCGACCGGCGCCAACGACAGCGCGGCATGGCTGCGGGTCGACGACGCGTGCGGCGGCATCCCCGAGCCCGAGTTGTCGTCGGTATTCGACCTCGCCTACCGCGGCAGCACGGCCCGGGACACGGTCGGCGACAACGGCACCGAACCGGCCGGCGCCGGCCTCGGTCTCGCCATCGCCCGCGGTCTGGTCGAGGCGCACCACGGCGAGATCGACGTCGCCAACCACGGCCCCGGCTGCCGCTTCGAGATCCGACTCCCCCTCGCCGTCCACTGAGCGTCGGTTCCCCTGAGGGGACCCTGATGGCGCGACGCGCCGGGCGTGTCGCGCCATATGGGTCCTCTCAGGGGGACGTGGTCGGTCGCAGCGGCGCCGTGGCCAGCTCCTTGAGGCCGATGTCCGGATCGACCCGGGCCCGGAAGCCGAGGCCGTCGCGCGCGGCATCGGGAGAAGCGACGACGTGGCGTACATCGGCCGCGCGGTAGCGCCCACTCACGATCGGGGCCGGGCCGCTGCCGGCCGAAGCGATCGCGGCCGCGAGGTCGCCGACCGTACGCGGCTGCCCCGAGCACACGTTGTACGCGGTCAGCCCCTCCGGATGGTCGCCCACCGCCTCGATCGCGGCGACGTTGGCGTCGGCGACATCGGTGACGTGGACGAAGTCGCGCGCCTGCCGACCGTCCTCGTAGACCTGCGGCGCCTCGCCACGGGCCGCAGCAGACCGAAAGATGGCGGCGACGCCGGCGTACGGGGTGTCCGCTGGCAGCCCCGGCCCGTAGACGTTGTGATAGCGCAACGCCACGGCCCGACCCGACCGCAGCGTGCACCAAGCGGCCGCGTAATGCTCCTGCGCCACCTTCGACGCCGCATAGGCACTCCGCGGCCGCAGCGGTGCCGACTCGTCGACGAGCGCCCACTCGACCAGCGCCGAGCACCGCGGGCATCGGTGGTCGAAGACCCCGTCATCGAGATCCTCGATCCGACGCGGCGCCGGCTCGACGTCGCCGTGTCGCGCGCACCGGTAGCGCCCGTCGCCGTAGACCACCATCGACGACGCCAATACGAGTCGGTCGACTCCCGCCCGCGCCATCGCGGCGAGCAGCTGCGCCGTGCCGAGGTCGTTGTGCGCCGCGTACGCGGGCAGGTCCTGCGCGTCGACGCCGTTGCCGACCATCGCGGCCTGATGGCACACGACGTCGACGCCGGCGAGCAGCCCGTCGAGACGATCGGCGTCGCGGACATCGAGACGCACGACACCGGCCGGCGGTTCGACGCCGACCGGATGCGCCGCCGGAATCAGCGCGTCGACCCCGACGACATCGTGGCCGCGCTCGGCGAGCGCCGTCGCGACGTGCCCGCCGATGAACCCGGCCGCACCGGTCAGCAGCACTCTCACGGCAGCTCCACGGGCAGCGTCATGCCCTCGTGCACGTCGGGACATGCGCAGTCGCGCTTGAGTGGCAGCCCGGCGACCACGCCACGCAGCAGGCGGCGCAACCGGTCGGTGTGCTCGGCGAAGACCCGGAACACCTCGGCCTGGCTCACCGCCTCCTCGGCGGCGAGCCCCGCGTCGAGATCGGTCACCAACGCGACCGGCGCGTAGCAAAGCGCCAGCTCGCGGGCCAGCACCGCCTCGGGATGCCCGGTCATGGTGACCAGCGACCAGCCCTGCGCGGCGTACCACTGCGACTCGGCCCGGGTCGAAAAGCGCGGCCCCTCGATGACGACCATCGTGCCGCCGTCGACGACATCGGCATCCTGCGTACTCATGGAGCCGAGCACCTCGCCCCGCAATCGGGGGCAGTACGGGTCGGCGAACCCGATGTGGCAGGCGCCTTGGTCGAAGTACGTCTGCACCCGCGACGTCGTCCGGTCGACGAGCTGGTCCGGGGCGACGAGAGTGCCCGGCCCGAGCTCGGGTCGGAGGCTTCCGACGGCACACGGGGCGACGACCTGACGTACGCCGAGCGAGCGCAGCGCCCACAGATTGGCCCGGTACGGAACGACGTGGGCCGGATGCTTGTGGCGGCGGCCGTGCCGAGGCAGGAAGGCGACCGGCCGCGGCCCGGAGTCGGTGTCGACCGTGCCGACCGCGATCGGCGCCGACGGCGAACCGTACGGCGTCTCGACCACATGCTCGACCGCGCCGTCGAGGAACGCGTAGAACCCGGACCCGCCGATGACGGCGATCTCAGCTGCTGTCACGCCGCCGAGTCTGCCAGCCGCGAAGCACCTCTTCCGTCGAGATTGCACGAATGTCCCTGATCCGTAAGAACCCGCGCGGACGCATGCGGTCGGGCGGGGACGTTCGTGCAATCTCGAGGCGAGGGAGAGTGACTAGACGCCTGCCGCGTCCGGGACGCTGACCCGCCGGCGTACGGAGACCGCGACGACGACAACCGCGAGGGCGACGATCCCGGCAACGACGTTGAGCACGTCGAAGCCCCACGTGCCGACGATCCAGCCGCCGCTGGCACCCCCGATGCCGGCGCACACGCCCATCACCAGGTCGGACGTGCCCTGGGCCGTCGGCCGGTCGGCCAGCGGAACCGCGTTGGTGAGCACGGTCGAGCCGGCGATCAGGGTGCACGACCAGCCCAGCCCGAGCAGGAACAGCCCGACCGTGAGTCCGGTCGACGCGCCTTCGGGAGCTCGACCGGCCAGCGTGACCGCGGCGAGCAGGATTGCCGCGCCGGTGAACAGCACGATGCGCGGCCCGACCCGGTCGGTAGACCACCCGACGATCGGCGCGAAGGCGAACATGCCGAGCACGTGCATGCTGATGACGAAGCCCACGACCTCGAGGTCGGCACCGCCGTGGTCCATGTGCAGCGGCGTCATGACCATGACCGAGACCATCGTCGCGTGACCGGCGGCGACCGCGACCATGCCGCTGAGCGCGCGCGGATGATCGCGAAAGATCGCCAGCGCGTGCCGCCTCGCACCCGAGGGACCGTCGCTCACCTCCGTTTCGCCGGCCAACTCTCGCGACAGCAGCAGCGGGTCGGGCCGCAGCCGCCAGTGCAGAAATGCCGCCGCCAGCCCGGTGCCGACTACCGTCAGGACGAAGGCGCCGCCGAGCTCCGGCAACCCGACCGAGTCGGCCGCGTCGCCCGCACCACCGACCAGGTTGGGCCCCAGCACCGCGCCGATCGTGGTCGCCCAGACGACGATCGACAACGCCCGAGCCCTGGCGTCGGCGTCGGCAAGATCGGTGGCGGCGAACCGAGCCTGACTGTTGGCCGCCGTCGCCGAACCGAGCAGGGCGGCGCCCACAATCAACAGGACGAAGCTGGAGGCGATCGCCGCCAGCAGGCACACCCCCGCGCCGACGGCTCCGGTGCCGTAGCCCATCGCGAGCCCGATGCGCCGACCGCTGCGCGTGCTCAGCGCGGCGATCGCGTACGCGCCGGCCGCCGAGCCGAACACCTGCGCCGCCTGCGGCAACCCCGCGAGGTCCGGCGATCCGAGGATGTCCTCGGCGAGCAGGGCCACCACCGCGATGCCGGTCGAGACGCCGACACCGCCGAGAGCCTGGCTCACGACCAGGCTCCCGACGGTACGCCGCTGAACGGCCGACGTGGACGGGGCGCTCACTCAGCGCTCACGGTCAGGCAGCTCGAGCGCCCCCCAGACGGCGCGCCATACCCGCTGCGGGGACTCGCCCGCCTCGAGGGCCTGGTCGACCGTACGCCCGTCCAGCTCGCCGATCACCTGCTCTCGAGCCCAGACCCTCGAGTACGCGCCGCCGAGGTGTTGCTCCATCCGCGCCCAGAACTCGCTGTGCCTCACTCGACCAGTATCGAGGACCGCTCCCGCGGCGCCTCGGGGGCTTCCACCTCGCGGATGCCGTGGCGCTCCCACCAGCGCCGCATCGGTCCCGGCGCCCACCAGTTCGCCCGGCCCAGCAGTCGCATCGTCGCCGGCACCAACAGCGCGCGTACGACGGTGGCGTCGACCAGGATCGCGACCAGCATGCCGACGCCGATCATCTTGATGAAGACGATTCCCGACGTGGCGAAGGCCCCGATCACGACCGCTAGCAGCAACGCCGCACTGGTGATGATGCCGCCCGTCTGCTGCACTCCGGTCGCGACCGCGTCGGTGTTGTCGTGCGTGGCGTCCCACCGCTCGCGTACGCGGGAAAGCAGGAACACCTCGTAGTCCATCGACAGTCCGAACAGGATCGCCAGCATCAGGATTGGCTGGGTCGCGTCGAGATAGCCGGTGGACGTGAAGCCCAGCAGGCCACTGAGGTGTCCGTCGGCGAAGATCCACGTGACCACGCCGAACGACGCGACGATCGACACGGCATTCATGACGACGGCCTTGATGGGCAGCACGATCGACCCGAATGCCAGGAACAGCAGCACCAGCATCACAGCGACGACGAGCAGACCCATCCACGGCAGCCGTTCGCCGACCGAGTCGATGAGGTCGACCGTGTTGGCCGACGTCCCGCCGATCAGCACGTCGGCGTCGCCCGGCGGCTGCACCCCACGTAGGTCGCTCACGATCGACTGCGACTCCTCGGTCTGGCCGTTGCCCTCCCAGGTCGCCTGGACCAGCGCGACCGGGTTGCCGTCCTCGGTGGTCTGGTCGAGCACACGGACGCCGTCGACACCGTCGACCTGACCGAGATCGGCGACGTAGCCACTCAGCTCGCTCTCACTGGCGCCGGTCACGAGCGCGTTGGCGCTGGACTGCTCGCCACCGAACAGGTCAGCCTGCTTCTCGGCGGCGATCCGACTCGGCGCGTCCTCCGGCAGTACGCGTTCGTCGACGCTCCCCCACGCCGCGCCGAGGAAGGGCGTACCCAAGGCGAGCAGGGCCACGACGATCGTCACGAGGTACGCGACGGGGCGCCGCATGACGCTCCGGGCGATCCGCGCCCACGTACCGTGCTCGACCAGCGCCTGCGGCGACCGACGCCGTCGCCACGGCATCCGGCCGGCCTCGATGCGCCGGCCCAGCAGTGCCAGCGTGGCCGGCAAGACAGTGAGGGCAGCGACCATCGCGACCAGCACCGCGGCGATGCCACCCATCGACATCGAGCGCAGGAAGATCTGCGGGAAGATCAGCAGTGACGCGAGTGCGGCGGCCACCGTGAGCCCCGAGAAGAGGATGGTCCGGCCCGCCGTCGCGACCGTCGTCTCGACCGCCTCGGCGACGCCGTCGCGACCCGAGCCCGGCCGCTTGGCGAGCTCCTCCCGGAACCGGCTCACGACGAACAGCGCGTAGTCGATCGCCAGCCCCATGCCGAGGAGCGTGATGATGTTGATCGCGAACACCGAGACGTCGGTGATCGACGTGAGCAGCCGGACGATCGCGAACGAGCCGACGACCGCGACCGCGCCGATCCCGACCGGCATGAGCGCCGCGACGATGCTGCCGAAGATCACCAAGCACAGGATCAGGACCAGCGGCATCGAGATGCTCTCGGCGCGGGCGATGTCCTCGGAGACGTTGTCGCTGACGTCGCCGAAGACCGCGTACTGGCCGGCGACGTCGACGGTCAGCCCATCGACGTCTTCGAGCGCCGGACGAACCTCGTCGGCCGACTCCGACAGCTCGTTTTGGGTGTCGCCGGTGAGGCTCACGACCACCTGGGTCGCGTGCCGGTCGGACGAGACCAACGACGGCTGCGGCGTGTCGTACCACGTGACGACATTGGCGACGGAGTCCTCGGGTAGGCCGGCGAGCGTATCGCGGACGGCCTGCTCGAAGGCCGGATCTCCGACCGTGAGCGAGTCACTGGAGTAGATCGCGATCAGATCGGCCTCCCGCCGACCGAAGGCATCTTGTTCGGCGTCGGCCGCTTGGGCCGACTCGCTGGCCGGGTCGTCGAAGCCGCCGTCTTGCAGCTTGTCGAAGACTCCGAAGCCGAATGCGCTGGCCGCCACGACGAGCAGCATGCCCACCGTGACGACCCACCGCGCCCGTCGGGCCACCAGGCGGCCCCACCGTGTGAGCATCTTGACTCCTCAGGGATAGCCGTTCACTTCAGTGAACACCGTTTATCGTTTACAGTGTTAACTATGAACGTCCCGATCTTCGGTGTCAAGGAGGAATGAGCGATGACCGCCGCCGACCCGACACCCACCCCCTCGATGACCCGACGGGAGCGACAGCGCCGCGCGACGATGGACGAGATCGTCGAGGTCGCACGCCGGCTGCTCGGCGACCCCCAGGGCATTTCGCTGCGCTCGATCGCCTCCGAGATGGGGATGACGGCACCGGCGCTCTACCGGTATGTCGAGAGCTACGACGATCTCGTCTATCGGATCGCCGCCGACATCTACGACGACCTCATCGCCATCCTCGAAGCGGCTCGCGACCGCTATCCGCCCGACGACCCCGGCGCCGGGATCACCGCCGCATCGGCCGCCTTCCGGCAGTGGGCGCTGAACAACCGCGCCGAGTTCGGTCTGGTGTTCACCAACGCGGCGACCAGCGTGACGACGGCCGGGCAGAAGGTCTGCGTCGAGGCCGGCCAGCGCTTCGGAGCCCTGTTCAGCGAGCTGTTCGTCGCCGTGTGGCAGCAGAATCGGTTCGCCGTGCCCGGCGTCGAGGAGCTCGACCCCGTCCTCCGGGAGCGGCTGACCTCCCACGAGGCCGAGCACATCGACTTCCACGAGAGCTGGCGCGACCAGGCGCTCCCGCCGGGCGTGCACTGGCACTTCTTCCGGATCTGGTCGCGGCTCTATGGCACCGTCACGCTCGAGGTGTACGGACACGTCGACACCGTCGTCGTCGAGACCGGCGCACTCTTCCGGGACATGATCGCCGGCTGCGCTCGCGACATGGGCCTCGCCGCCGAGGCGGAACGGCTACGGGTCGTCCTCGACGACGAGCTCGCCCCGCGCGACGAGTGACCGATCGCCGCGCGACCAGTGACCGATCGTCAGTGGAGCAGAAGGGTGCCGAGGCGCCGGGACGCGACATACATGCCGATCGTGCCCATGACGGCTAGGTAGCCGACCGCGATCGGGATCTGCCAGCCGATGGTGCCGGTCGCGAACCCGCGGCACAGCTCGACGCCGTGGTAGAGCGGCGTGATCTGGACGATCCACTGGAGCCCGGACGGGTACGTGTCGAGCGGATAGAACGTGCCCGAGAACAGGAACATCGGCATGATGGCGAGCTGGACGTACTCGAAGTCCTGCCACGACTTCATCCAGGTCGTCAGGGCCATGCCGGCACCGGCGAAGGCGTAGCCGATCAGCATCGCGGCCGGCAGCATGAGCAGCGCCCACCACGACGACACCAGCCCCATCGCGACCATGACGGCGACGAACATCGCCGAATAGGCGGTGCCCCGCAGCAGCGCCCAGGTGATCTCGCCGGTCGCAACGTCCCACGGCCGCAGCGGCGTCGCCAAGACGGCGTCGTAGAGCTTGGCGTACTTCATCCGGAAGAAGATGTTGTAGGTCGAGTCGAAGAGTGCGCCGTTCATCGCCGCCGAGGCCAGCAGCGCCGGCGCGACGAACTCGGTGTAGCCGATCACGGTGCCGTCGGACAGCCGGAAGTCGTCGACGAGATCGGCGACCCCGATGCCGATCGAGAACAGATAGAGCACCGGCTCGATGAACCCGGTCAGGAAGACGATCCAGGCTCGCTTGTAGACGAGGAAGTTGCGCTCGACCAGACGCCAGCCGGCGCCGTAGACCGGCAGCGGCAGCACCCGCGCGGACAGTGTCGTCATCAGGTCCCCTCAGCCAGCCGGTTGCCGAACGACCATCTGGCCAGGCCCCACCCGACGATGATCCAGGTGATCAGATAGCCGCCGTGACCGATGTCGGCGTTCCAGTCGACCATGCCGAGTGTGACGGCCCGGCACAGCTCGACGCCGTGCCAGACCGGCATCAGGTAGGCGAGCCACTCGATGCCGTCGGGCAGGTTCTCGATCGGGAAGAACGCGCCGGAGAACAGGAACATCGGAAGCAGGCCGAGACGAAACAGCGGCGCGAACCCGCTGTCGGACTTCAGCTTGGCGGAGTAGGCGAACACCGGCGCCGCGTAAGCCATGCCGACCGCGATCGCGACCAACACCGCGGCCACGCCGCCGACGACGGAGTCGACGACACCGAACAGCGCCAACACCGCCACGAAGACCGCGCTCATCGTGGCGGCCCGGAACGCGACATAGAGGAGATGCCCGTTGAGCACATGCACCACGCCCAGCGGAGTCGCGAGCATCGACTCGTAGACCTTGGTCCACTTGATGTTGCTGAAGACCGGGTAGGTCGACTCGAACACGGCAGTCATCATCACCATCGTCGCCAGCAGTCCTGGCCCGATGAACTCGAGATAGGTGACTCCACCCGGCAGCTCCGACCGCGACTGATCGTCGACGAACGAGCCCAACCCGACGCCCATGCCGAGCAGATAGAACAGCGGCATCACGAACGTCGACACGACGCTCCCCCGCCAGGTGCGGCGGTAGGTCGTCGCCCAGTAGTCGAACTGGCGCAGCACCAACTCCATCGCGACGCGCCTCAGTCGATCAGCGTGCGGCCGGTCAGCCGCAAGAAGACGTCTTCGAGTGTCGAGCGTCGGACGAGGACCGAGATCGGCTCCAGCCCGCGCTCGTGGACCGCGACCGCGGCCGCCTCACCGTCGTCGGTGTAGAGCAGCAGCCGATCGGGCAAGACCTCGACCCGGTCGGCCAGATCCTTGACCTGGTCGGCGACGTCTTCGTGCTCCCCGACGCCGAACCGCAGCTCGGTGACCTCACGCGTCGAGTGGGCCCGGATCAGGTCGGTGGGCGATCCCTCGGCGACGATCAGCCCCTTGTCCATGACCACGAGGCGGTCGCACAGTTGCTCGGCCTCGTCCATGTAGTGCGTGGTGAGGACGAGTGTGACGCCGCGCTGCTTCAGCCGAAACAACCGCTCCCACACGAGGTGACGGGCCTGTGGGTCGAGCCCGGTCGTCGGCTCGTCGAGCAGCAGGATGTCGGGCGAGTTAATCAGCGAACGGGCGATCGAGAGCCGGCGCTTCATGCCGCCAGACAGCTTCTCGACCGAGCCCTTGGCCTTGTCAGTCAGCTGGACGAAGCTCAGCAGCTCGTCGGCCCGCTCGGCGCACTCGCCTCGGGACAGCCCGAAGTAGCGGCCGTAGACGGTGAGGTTTTCGCGGACGGTGATCTCCATGTCGAGCGTGTCGAGCTGGGGGCAGACGCCCAGGCGGGCCCGGATCTGCGAACCATGGGCCGCCGGATCGAGCCCGAGGATCCGCAGCTCGCCGTCGGTCACCGGCGAGACCGCCCCGATCATCCGCATGGTCGACGACTTGCCGGCGCCGTTGGGACCGAGGAACCCGAACGACTCGCCGCGGTCCACGCGTACGTCGATGCCCCGAACGGCCTCGAACTCGCCGTACGCCTTGCGCAGCCCGGTCGCCGAGATCATCGGCCCGTCCACGTCCGAGTCGCCGATCCCGATCGGCTCGTCGGACACCGTCTCAGAGATCTCCTGCACAAGATCGAACTCTATGCCGCGCGTCCGACACCGATCGACCGAGTTTCGAACCGGCCCGACCCGGTCGATCTAGACCACTTGGTCTCAGTCAGGCAACCATCGAGTGGGATTCGTGCGTCCTAGTCGCGTGAGGATGGAGAATGCCTAGCGTTGAGACGGCTACGGCCGGGACCGGAGTGACCACCCCACTTCCCGTCGACGCTGGGGGGTATGCCTTGCGGCAGGACGAAACCGCCGCGTTTGACGCCTTCGTCCGTGCTCGCATGCCCGAGCTCCGCCGATTTGGGCGAGTTCTCACCGGTTGTGATGAGGCTGCCGCCGATCTCGTGCAGGACGCGCTGGAGCGTACGCTGCTGCACTGGAGCCGTATCCAAGCCCGCGACAACCCCGAGGGATACGTCCGTCGCATCATGGTCAACCGCAACATCAGCCTCTGGCGGCGGCATCGCCGCGAGCATCTCACCGACGAGCCGCCCGAGTCGGGTCACGAGGACCGGCACGGCGACACCGAGCTCTGGAGCGCGTTGCAGGCGTTGCCGCCGCGGCAACGGACCGTCATCGCGCTGCGCTACTACGAGGACCTGACCGAGTCGGAGGTAGCCGCCGCGATGGGGTGCTCGATCGGCACCGTCAAGAGCCAGGCGTCGAAGGCCATCCACAAGCTGCGTCAACACGCGGCGTCGTTCAGCGACCGTCCGGCCTCGACCGGAGTCCAGTCGGGAGGTGCGCCATGAGTGAGCGACCCGACCCGTTCGAGGACGAGCTACGCGAGGCGTTGCGCTCGGGAAGCGATGCCGCCAAGACCGACGGCGACGACGACGACACCCTCGACCGCATTCATCGGGGCGTCGCGCGCCGTCGGCGTCGACGGCGGGCCGGTGCGGTCGTCGCCACCGGCGCTCTGGCCGGCCTGATCGTCGTCGGCGCTCCGATCCTCAGCCCGACCCCGGAGTCCCACCAGACCGCAGAGCCGGCCGGCAGCGCGGGGACGAGCGACCCGACCGCTGAGGAAGGCGCCGGGGACGGCCAGCAGGAGCGCCGCGTCGGCAGGGGGCCGCTGAGCGACCGAACCGACGTCCCTACCGAGAGGGCGGAATTGCCTCCGCCCCGGCCCGGTGAGCCGGTCGGAGTTCGAAATCTCCAGGTCGAGTCGGTCTCGGGATCAGCGCCCGATCAGTTCTGGGTTTCCGGCTCCGGCACCTGCGCGGGGCGTACCTGCAACGTGCTCGGCGTCGGCGACGCCAGTGGTGACAGTGTCGACGTCGAGTATCGAGTGCTACCGGGCAGCCCACGCCAGGTCGAGACCGCGGTTCGCTTCTCCGGCGACGGGCAGACCGGGTGGGCCACCAACGGCGGCTCCACGTTCCGGACGGCCGACGGCGGCAAGGCATGGAGCCGGCTAGACCAGCCCAAGGGCGTTCGGGTAGTGACGCTCGAGGCGTGGGGCGACGAAGTTTGGGCGGTCGGCTCCCGCTCCAGCCGCACCGTCGTGCTGGCCAACACCGACGGCTCTCAACAGCTCATTGAGGTAAAGACCGCACCGGATCTCGAACCGGATCTGGCCGTTTCGCTCGGCCCGAGCTCCTTCGGAGTGACCACCTCAGACACAGCGGACGGTGGATTCCTCCGTACCGGCGACGGCGGGCATCAGTGGGACCGGGGCATGATCGGCTGCAAGCCAGCCGACGTCAGCGCGACCGATGGCGCGGTCTGGGCGTTGTGCGACGGACCCCGGCCTGAGTTGGTCAAGAGCTACGACCAGGGCTTGACGTGGGAAATCGAGCCGCTGTCGGTGCCGGCATCCGATCGGCCCAACATGGTCGCGGCGATCGACACCGACACCGCCTTCGTTGCCTCCGACAGCGAGAGTTGGGTCGTCGATCGCTCCATTCCGCTGCCGGTCGAAGGTCTCGGCGGTGGACCCTACCGCTACATCGGCTTCACCAGTGAGGACGTCGGCTACGTCGTCGACGGCTTCGGCGACCTGTGCCGCACCGAGGACGGTGGCCACAGCTGGGAGTCGGTCGACCTGCCTTGACGCCGAGGCGACGACTGCTGTCAGGGGGCTGCGTCAAGATGGCGGAGTGAGCGACGGACTCGATCGGTTTTCGGCCGCGACCAGCACCTGGTTCGGCGAGACCTTCGCGGCGCCGACCGACGCGCAAGCCGACGCGTGGGGCGCGATCAGCTCCGGCTCCAACGCCCTCGTCGTCGCTCCGACCGGATCCGGCAAGACGCTCGCGGCGTTCCTGTGGGCGATCGACCGGCTCACGACGGCCTCTCCCGTCCCCGATCCGACCCAGCGATGTCGGGTGGTCTACGTGTCGCCGCTCAAGGCGCTGGCCGTCGACGTCGAGCGCAACCTTCGGGAGCCGATGCGCGGCATCGCCCGCATCGCCACGAGGCTCGGCACCCCGGCCCGCGACGTGGAGGTCGCGGTCCGGTCCGGCGACACCCCGGCCAACCAGCGACGCCGGTTCGCCACGAAGCCGTCCGACATCCTGATCACGACGCCGGAGTCGCTGTTCTTGCTCCTGACGTCGCGAGCCCGCGAGGCGTTGCGCGGCGTCGACACGGTGATCGTCGACGAGGTGCACTCGGTCGCGGGCACCAAGCGCGGGGCTCACCTCGCCGTGTCACTGGAGCGGCTCGACGCGCTGCTGGCGGCGCCCGCGCAGCGGATCGGCCTGTCGGCCACGGTGCGGCCAGTCGATCGGGTGGCCCGGTTCGTCGGTGGCTCCGCGCCGGTCCGGATCGTCGCCCCGCCGGCGCCGAAGGAGTGGGACCTGTCAGTCGTCGTCCCGGTCGAGGACATGACCGCGCTCGGCGGTGCTGCCCCGTCTCCCGGCGAGTCCGACGACGACTCACCCCGCCGGCCATCGATCTGGCCCCATGTCGAGGAGCACATCGTCGATCTGATCGACACCCACCAGGCGACGATCGTCTTCGCCAACTCGCGCCGCGTCGCCGAGCGACTGACGGCCCGGCTCAACGAGATCGCCGCCGAGCGGGCCGGCGCCGACCCTCCACTCGACCCCGAGCCGCCGGCGCGGGTCATGGCCCAGTCGGGAGCGTCGCGAGGTGCCCTCGATGTCATCGCGCGGGCCCATCACGGCTCGGTCAGCAAGGAGCAGCGCAAGCTGATCGAGGACGACCTCAAGGCCGGCCGGCTCCCCTGCGTCGTGGCGACCAGCAGCCTCGAGCTCGGCATCGACATGGGAGCGGTCGACCTCGTCGTCCAGGTCGAGACGCCGCCGTCGATCGCGAGCGGCGTGCAGCGCGTCGGCCGGGCCGGCCATCAGGTCGGCGAGACCTCCCGCGGCGTCTTCTTCCCGACCAACCGCTCCGACCTGCTGCGGGCTGCGGTGGCGCTCGAGCGGATCCGCGCCGGAGCGATCGAAGAGCTCGAGATGCCCGCCAACCCACTCGACGTGCTGGCCCAGCAGTCGATCGCGGCCGCCGCGATGGACACCCTTGACGTCGACGCTTGGTACGCGACCGTGCGCCGAGCCGCCCCGTTCGCCGAGCTGCCGCGATCGGCTTACGACGCCACGCTGGAGCTGCTCGCGGGGCGCTATCCGTCCGACGAGTTCGCCGGACTGCGGCCGCGACTGGTGTGGGATCGGGCCGCCGGCACAGTCACCGGTCGACCCAACGCCGGACGCCTCGCCGTCACCTCGGGCGGCACGATCCCCGATCGAGGTCTCTACGGCGCCTTCTTGGCTGGTAGTGAGAGCGGCCGTCGGCCGACCCGGGTCGGCGAGCTCGACGAAGAGATGGTCTTCGAGTCCCGTGTCGGCGACGTCTTCGTGCTCGGCTCGACCAGCTGGCGGATCGACAGCATCACCCACGACCGCGTGCTGGTGAACCCGGCGCCGGGACAGCCCGGTCGGCTGCCGTTCTGGAAGGGCGACGCCGTCGGTCGACCGGCCGAGCTCGGAGCCGCGATCGGCGAGTTCACCCGCGAGCTGGCCGCGACCGACGAGGACGAGGCCGTGGCTCGCTGCCAGCGGATCGGGCTGGGCGCCACCGCCGCGACCAATCTCGTTACCTATCTGGATGACCAGCGCCGGGCCACCGGCGAGCTTCCGACCGACCAGACGCTCGTCGTTGAGCGCGGCACCGACGAGTCCGGCGACTGGCGAGTCCTCCTGCACTCCCCCTTCGGCCTCGCCGTTCACTCGCCGTGGGCGCTGGCGCTCGATACCCGACTGCGGGAGCGCTACGGCGTCAACGCGAAGGCGACGGCGAGCGACGACGGCATCGTGATCCGGTTACCGCAGGCCGACGCCGATCCGCCAGGGCCGGAGGCGTTCGTCTTCGACCCCGACGAGATCGAGGACCTCGTGACGCGAGAGGTCGGAGGCTCCGCGCTCTTCGCAGCCCGGTTCCGCGAATGCGCCGCGCGGGCACTCCTGCTGCCCCGGCGGGCCGGACCCGACCGGCGCAACGCCCTGTGGCAGCAGCGACAGCGATCGGCCCAACTACTCGAAGTGGTGCACCGCTACCCCGACTTCCCGATCGTCCTCGAAGCCATGCGGGAGTGCCTACGCGACGTCTACGACGTGCCCGCGCTCCGCCAGCTCCTCGCCGACATCGGCGCCCGCCGGATCCGGCTGGTCGAGACGCAGACGCAGACGCCGTCTCCGTTCGCGCAGAGCATGCTGTTCGGCCAGTTCGGCTACGTCGCCGAGTTCTTGTACGGCGGCGACAGCCCTCTCGCCGAGCGGCGGGCGGCCGCACTGTCGATCGACTCGAGCCTGCTCACGGAGCTGCTCGGGCGTTCCGAGCTTCGTGAGCTCCTCGATGCCGAGGCGATCCACGAGGTCGAGGCCGAGCTGCAGCACCTGGCCCCAGATCGGCAGGTGCGCGATCTCGAAGGAGTGGCCGACCTGCTGCGCGACGTCGGCCCCCTGACCGCGGACCAGGTGCAGGAGCGGTCCCGCACGCCCGAGGCGGTCACCGGATGGCTGGCCGAGCTCGTGGTGCAGGACCGAGCCGTCGAGATCGCCTGGCGCGGCTCGACCGTCTGGGTCGCGGTCGAAGACGTCAGCCGACTGCGCGACGCACTCGGGGCCCCTGTGCCCGACGGCGTACCTGACACGTTCCTGGAGCCGGTGGCCGACCCGGTCGGCGACGTCGTCGGTCGGTTCGCCCGCACTCACGGGCCGTTCACCAGACGCGACGCGGCGGATCGGCTCGGCCTGGGGCCTGCCGTAGTCGACGAGACGCTGCGCCGCCTGGCGGCCGACGGTCGTGTGGTCGACGGTGAGTTCCGCCCCGGGGGCAGCGGGACCGAGTGGTGCGACGCCGGTGTGCTGCGTCGCCTCCGCAGCCGGTCGCTGGCCCGCCTCCGTCGCGACGTCGAACCGGTCGAGCCACGCACCCTCGCGCGCTTCCTACCGGTCTGGCAGCACGTCGACAGCGGTCTGCACGGACCGGACGGCGTGCTCGCGGTCGTCGAACAGCTCGCCGGCTTCCCGATGCCGGCGTCCGCGCTCGAAAGCCTCGTGCTCGCGAGCCGGGTCCGCGACTACGCGCCGGGCATGCTCGACGAGCTCACCGCCGCCGGCGAGCTGCTGTGGTCGGGGTCGAGTGCGCTGCCGGGTGGCGATGGCTGGGTCAGCCTGCACCTGGCCGAGTCGGCACCGCTCACCCTTCCCCAGCCGGATGCGGTCGATGGCAACGCGGCCGGCAGCGAGGCGGCTGATGGCGCGACCGACGATGGCGGGGCCGACGGTGGCGGGGCCGACGGTGGCGGGGCCGACGGCGACCTGCGCGGACAGATCGTCGGCGCGTTGAGTCACGGCGGCGCGTTCTTCTTCCGCCAGCTCGCCGACGCGATCGGCGCCATCGACGACGACGCCGTGCATGCGGCCCTGTGGGACCTCGTATGGGCCGGCCGGCTGACCAACGACACCCTCGCGCCGCTGCGGGCACTGGTCGGCCCCGGTGGCACCCACCGTCCGCGGCGGCCGCCGCCACGCACCCGGGTCTACGGCCGCAGCGGGCCGCCGCGGCCCCGGCTCCCGTCCCGCACCGGGCCGGCGACAGCCGCCGGGCGATGGTCGCTGCTGCCGCCGGTCGAGTCGGACCCGACGCGACGGGCCTTCGCCACCGCCGAGGCGCTCCTCGACCGGCACGGGGTCGTGACCCGAGGGGCGGTCGCTGCTGAGCGCCTCCCGGGCGGGTTCGCGGCCGTCTATCCGGTGCTCCGAGGCTTCGAAGAGTCCGGGCGCTGTCGGCGCGGCTATTTCGTCGGCTCCCTAGGCGCGGCGCAGTTCGGCTCCAGCGGCGCCGTCGACCGGCTGCGCGCGGTGGCGCCGGTCGGATCCGAACCGCAGACGGTCGTGCTCGCCGCGACCGATCCGGCCAACCCCTACGGCGCGGCGCTGCCCTGGCCGGACCGACCCGAGGCGGGCGGCCACCGACCGGGGCGCAAGGCGGGTGCGCTCGTGGTCCTCGTCGACGGCGACCTCGTGACCTACGTGGAGCGCGGCGGCCGGAGCCTCCTCACGTTCACCGACGACGCCGACGCCATCGGGGCCGCTTTCGAGGCGCTCGCCGACGCGGTCAGCCGAGGACTGCTCGACCAGCTCACCGTCCACGTCGCCGACGGCGAGCCGGCGCTCGGCAGCGGGCTCGGGTCACGCCTCGAGGCGGTCGGTTTTCGGCCCACCCCCAAGGGGCTGCGGCTGCGGGGGTAGGCGGCTCGGCTCAGTGCACCGACAGTCCGCCGTCGACGAATATCGACTGGCCGGTGACGTAGGCCGAGGCATCACTGGCCAAAAACACCGCGACACCGGTGAAGTCCGACGCGAGACCGTTGCGCCCGACCATCGTCCGGGCGGCCAACGCCGTGACCCGATCGGGATCGGACGACAACCTGGCGTTGAGCGGCGTCATCACGAAGCCGGGGACGAGAGCGTTGCAGGTGACGCCGCTCGACGACCAGACCTCGGCTTGGGACCGTGTCAGTGCCTCCAGCCCGCCCTTGGAGACACCGTAGGCCCCACTCTGCACAAACGCCCGGTGCGCCTGTTGAGACGACACGTTGACGATCCGGCCGAACCCGCGGGCCGCCATGCCGGGTCCGAACCGCTGGCCGAGCAGGTACGGCGCCTCGAGATTGACCGCCATCGTCGCGTCCCAGGCGGCGTCGTCGAGCTCGTCCATCGGCGGTCGCAGGTTGATCCCAGCGGAGTTGACGACGATGTCGGGCTCGCCCATCGCTTCGACGGCATGCTCGGCGGCCTCGCGAACCCCCTCGCGGCTGCGCAGGTCGCCGCGCACCCAGTCGGCTCGGCAGCCCTCCGCAGTCAGGCCCTCGACCGTCTCGACCAGGGCGGCCTGCGTACGCGCCACGATCACGACGCTGGCTCCGGCCCGAGCCAGGGACTCGGCGATCGCGCGGCCGATGCCGGAGCTCCCCCCGGTGACGACGGCGACCCGGCCGTCCAGCGAAAACAGGTCGGACAGGTAGCCCGACGACTCAGGCCGCGGCAACGACGTTGGTCGGCTGGGTGATCGTCACGTCGGTGACGCTCTCGATCGAGACGACCGCCTCGGCGCGCTCGTCGGCCGCCAGTCGTGCGCTCACCTCGAGCAAGATCACCGACAGCGGGACGTCGAGCGCCGAGCAGATCGCGGCGAGCAACTCCGAGCTGGGCTCCTTTTGGCCGCGCTCGATCTCGGAGATGTAGCCCAGGCTGACCTGCGCCTCGTTGGACACCTGCCGCAGGGTGCGCCCCTGGCGCATCCGAACCTCGCGCAAGACCCCGCCGATCCGCTCCCGGAGCATGGTCACAGCACTACCTCCAAGGCTGTCAGCGGGTCAGGCTGAGGTGTCGTCAGTTTCGCGTCTTGGTATCAGGGGGTGCTTCCCACCGTACCGCTCCCTGCCGACGGACCGATGGCGGCACTCCCGACATGGACCATAACGGCGCTGCTGTCCGAATGCTTCCCCCGGTCTACGCCGGCGCGTCGAGCCGCTCCGACAGCAGCCCCAGCGCCGCCTGGGTGGCCTGCCGCCGCACCGAGGCGCGGTCGCCGCCGAAGGCGTACGCCCGGGTCGTCACCGCGTCGGGTCCGGCGACCGCGATATGGGCCGTGCCGACCGGCTTGTCCTCGCTCGGATCGGGTCCGGCGACCCCCGTCGTCGCGACGCCGAAGGTCGCGCCCAATCGAGCTCGGGCGCCCTCGGCCATCGCCGATGCCACCTCCGGATCGACCGTGCCGACCCGGTCGACGAGCTCGGCCGGCACGTCGAGCAGCCATTTCTTGACATCGGTGGCGTACGCGACGACACCGCCCCGGACGACGTCGGACGCTCCCGCAACGTTTACCAAGTCGGCGCAGACCATGCCGCCGGTAAGCGACTCGGCCGTGGCGACCGTGGCGGATCGCCGCCGGAGGGCCGCGACGATGTCGGCGGGTTCGGTCACGACGTCGCCGGGCGACCCTGGCGGTGCATCTTGAGCGCCTGAAGCACGTAGTCGACGCCGGTCACGATCGTGACCACGACCGCCAGAGCCATCGCCCCGATCTCGACCGGGTCGAAGGCGTCCGACAGCGGCAGGATGTAGAGCCCGAGCGCCAGCGCCTGCAAGGCCGTCTTGAGCTTGCCGCCGCGACTGGCCGCGATGACGCCGATCCGGATCACCCAGAACCGCAGGGCCGTCACCCCCAGCTCGCGCACGAGGACCACGACCGTCACCCACCAGGGCAGCTCGCCGAGTATCGACAGACCGATGAAGGCCATCCCCGTCAGCGCCTTGTCGGCGATCGGGTCGACCAGCTTGCCGAAGTCGGTCACGGTGCCGCGTCGACGGGCGAGATCGCCGTCGAAGCGGTCGGTTGCGGCAGCCACAGCGAAGACCACGAACGCCGCGATCCGCATCCGGTCGGAGTCGCCGTCGTCGGTCAACAACAGCCAGCCGAACAGCGGCACGAGGACCAGCCGAGAGACAGTAAGGGCGTTGGCCAGATTCCAGTTGCTTGGCGCCGAGCTCGCGGCCGTACTCATGCCCACGCCACCAGGTCGACGCCGTCACTCGCCTCGACGACCGCCGCTACGACGTCGCCGACTCGGGTCGGCTCGGGCACGCCGACGACGGTGGTAGTGCCGTCGACCTCCGGCCCTTGGTGGAGGGCCCGACCGTCGGCTCGTCGGCCGTCCGGCCCGTCGTCGATCGACTCGACGAGCACCGCGAGCTCTTCGCCGTGGCGCGCCTCGGCCCGCTGCGCGGTCAGCTCGTCGACGAGGCGGGTCACCGTGTCGACGCGGTCGCTGACCTCGTCGGCGTCGATCTGCCCGTCCATCGTCGCGGCCTCGGTGCCGTCCTCGTTGGAGTAGCCGAAGACGCCGATCGCATCGAGCTCGGCCGCCGTCAAGAAGTCGCACAGCACGCGTACGTCGTCGTCGGTCTCCCCAGGAAAGCCGACGATGAAGTTGCTCCGAACCCCGGCCGTCGGCGCCTTGGACCGGATCGTCTCGAGCAGCCGCAAGAACTGCTCGGCGTCGCCGAACCGACGCATCCGACGCAACAGCGGCCCGGCGGCGTGCTGGAACGACAGATCGAAGTACGGCGCGACCCCGTCGGTGCCAGCGATCGCATCGATCAAACCAGGACGCAGCTCGGCCGGCTGGAGGTACGACACGCGCACCCGGTCGATCCCGTCGACGGCGGCGAGCTCCGGCAGCAGCGTCTCGAGCAGCCTCGGGTCGCCCAGGTCCTTGCCGTACGAGGTCGAGTTTTCGCTGACGCAGAACACCTCGCGAACACCCTGCGCCGCGAGCCAACGGGCATCGGCCAGCACATCGGTGGGCCGGCGCGAGACGAACGCGCCCCGAAACGACGGGATCGCGCAAAACGTGCATCGCCGGTCGCAGCCGGAGGCCAGCTTCAGCGGCGCCACCGGACCCGAGTCGAGCCGGCGGCGTACGACCCGAGGCCCACTGGCGGGAGCGACACCGTCGGGGAGGTCGGGCTCGGCAACCGCGTGCCCCGGCACCACCACGGGCTGCGCCGACCGCTCGACCGGCGTCACTGGGAGCAGCTTGCGCCGGTCGGTCGGCACGTGTGGCACGTGCGCCGTGCCGGCCAGGATCGACCGCAGGCGACCCGCGATATCGGGGTAGTCGTCGAACCCCAGGACGGCGTCGGCCTCCGGCAACGCATCGGCCAGCTCCGCGCCGTACCGCTCGGCGAGGCACCCGACCGCGACGACGGCCTGGGCCCGTCCCGACTCCTTGAGGTCGGTGGCCGCGAGCACCGTGTCGATGGAGTCCTTCTTCGCCTGGTCGACGAAGCCGCAGGTGTTGACCAGCACGGCCTCGGCATCGCCCGGCTCCGCGACGAGTTCGAAGCCGGCCGTCTCGAGTCGGGCGGCCAGCTCTTCGGAGTCGACGTCGTTGCGCGCGCAGCCGAGAGTGACCAGCGCGACGCTTGTCGGCGAGGGTGTGGATGGGTGTTCAGTCATGGCGGATCCGAGTCAGTCTATGCGGCCGCTAGCGAAAAGGTGTCAGGCGTATGTCGAGCCCTAGCTCGATATGTGCCTGACAACTTCTGGTGGGTCAGCGGTTGCCGACGGTGATTCGGGTCGGTTCGCCGGCGTCGCCGAGTTTGCCCTTACCGTCGCCGTTGAGGCGCAGGCGTACCGCGCCGCCGTCGGCGGCGATCACGGTGGCCGGCCCGGTGACCGAGACATCCTGCGACTCGCCCCGTCCCACTCGGCCGCGCCATATCCGTTGACTGTCGGCGTCCTTGACCGTGACACGCGTGCCGTCGCCCACGGCGCGCAGGGTGAGCTCATTGGTCTCCGGTGCCCCGAACTCGGCCAGCTGGCCATCGTCAGGGGGCGACGACGCGTTGGACAGCTCCGACTGCCCCTGCGATCCGGAGTCGGCGCTGTCGCCGTCGGTCACGACCTTGGCGACCGCCCAAACGATCGCGAGCAGCATGACAACGACGAGCAGCGCGATCCAGTTGGCCGGCCGACCCATCGATCGGAACGTCGGACGCGGACCGGTCGCGAGCTCGGCCTCGAACACGGTTCGGGCCTCGATCGGCGCATGGGCGTAGCGCCGATCGAACGCCTCGAGGATCGGCTCCGGCCCGACCCCGAGTACGCGACACAGCGACCGAAGATGCCCTCGGGCGTAGAAGTCGCCGCCGCAAGGAGCGAAGTCTTCGTTTTCGATCGCCTCGATCACATGGGGGCGAATCCGCGTCCGCTCCCCCAGTTCGTCGACGCTCAGTCGCTGCCGGAACCTGGCGGCGGCCAGCAACGGACCGATCGACGCGTCGACCTCGGCCCGAATCATCGGCGCCTGCGGGGTGTCGACGTCAAGCTCGGGATCGTCGGGGTCGGCGACCTCGTCGGTCTCGGGCTCGAGGACCTTGGCGTCGTCGAACTCCACCTCCGCCGGCTCGGGTTGTAGCGGGATCATGCCGACGATGCCTGGCTCGGTACGCGTGACCTGGGCGCGGACGGCCCGGCGTGACCCGGTGTCCTCGGCGACCGCCTGGTCGTAGACGGCCTCGTCAGCCTCCGCCTCGTCAGTCTCCGCCTCGGACTCCTCCAGCTCCTCGCTCGGCAGCGACCGCTGCGACGGGGCTACCCCGCGGCAGATCGCCGTCCGCTGGCCCGCAAGGGGCCGCAGGGCCAGCACGATGTCATCGGCCGACAGCCGCGACGAGGCGCCGCTCCGGATCTCGATCGGCTCGTCGTCGGTCGGGACCAGCCTGACCACTGTCGCCCCGAGGGGACCGTGCATGGACGCGATTTCGACCCGGTCGATGTCGTCCCACGGCAGTCCGATCCAACGCGAGCGCTGCCGCACGCGTACGCCGTGGTGGTCGGCCACGAGGCGCGGCAGCGCAGCCTCTCGGCGGCCGAGCAGATGCATCACCGCGACCGCGACCAGCACCGCCACCATAAGCCACAAGATCGGCGACCCGCCGTCGATGGCGCGCCACAGGTACGCGAGTGCGGTGACGCCGGCTATCGCGCTGACGATGATGTGGATGCCCGGACGCCCGCGCACCTCGAAGGGCGCGGGCTCTGGGCCGCGAGCCAGCTGACTGAGGTCGGGTGGCGTTTGCAAGGTCTTCATGATCCCCCCCGCAGGGTAGCCATGACCTCATCGAGGTCGTCCGGCTTGATCAACACGTCGCGAGCCTTCGAACCCTCACTCGGTCCGACGATCCCCCGCGACTCGAGGATGTCCATCAGACGGCCGGCCTTGGCGAAGCCGACCCGCAGCTTGCGCTGGAGCATCGACGTCGAGCCGAACTGGGTCGACACGACCAGCTCGACCGCCTGGAGCACCAGATCGAGGTCGTCGCCGATGTCGTCATCAAGGTCGCGCTTCGACTGCTGCGGCGCCGTGACGTCTTCGCGATAAGTCGGCTCGAGCTGCTCTTTGCAGTGCTTGACGATGGCGCCGATCTCCGGCTCGGTGATCCAGGCGCCTTGCATGCGCATCGGCTTGCTCGCGCCCATCGGCAGGAAGAGGCCGTCGCCCTGCCCGACCAGCTTTTCGGCGCCGGGCTGGTCGAGAATGACCCGGCTGTCGGCGAGCGAGCTGGTGGCGAACGACAGCCGGCTCGGCACGTTGGCCTTGATCAGGCCGGTGACGACGTCGACGCTCGGCCGCTGGGTGGCGAGCACGAGATGGATGCCGGCGGCCCGGGCCAGCTGGGTGATCCGGACGATGGCGTCCTCGACGTCGCGTGGCGCGACCATCATGAGGTCGGCGAGCTCGTCGACGACGACCAGGAGGTACGGGTACGGCGCGAGCTCGCGTTCGCTGCCCGGCGGTGCGTGTACCTTGCCCGACCGGACCGCCTTGTTGAAGTCGTCGAGGTGCCGGAACCCGTACTGGGCCAGGTCGTCGTAGCGCATGTCCATCTCGCGCACGACCCACTGCAGCGCCTCCGCCGCCTTCTTAGGGTTGGTGATGATCGGCGTGATGAGGTGCGGGATGCCGTCGTACGCGGTGAGCTCGACCCGCTTCGGGTCCACGAGGATCATCCGTACGTCGTCGGGCGTGGCCCGCATCAGCAGGCAGCTGATCATCGAGTTGATGAAGCTCGACTTGCCGGATCCGGTGGCGCCGGCGACCAGCAGGTGCGGCATCTTGGCCAGATTGGCGACGACGAAGCCGCCCTCGACGTCCTTGCCGAGCCCCACGACCATCGGATGGTGATCGCGTCGGACCAGCGGTGAGCGCAGCGTGTCGCCGAGCGAGACCATCTCCTTGTCGGAGTTGGGGATCTCGATGCCGATCGCGGACTTGCCCGGGATCGGCGACAGGATCCGAACGTCGGCACTCGCGACGGCGTACGCGATGTTTTTGCTCAGGGCGGTGACCTTCTCGACCTTGACCGCGGGGCCCAACTCGACCTCGTAGCGAGTCACCGTCGGACCGCGCTGATAGCCGGTCACCTGGGCGTCGATGCCAAACTGCTCGAGCACCTCGGTCAGCCGCTCGACGACGGCGTCGGATGCCTTCGACCGGGCCTTGTGCGGACTGCCTCGCTTGAGCGTCTCGGAGTCGGGAAGCGCATAGACCACATCGCCGGACAGCGCGAGCTGCTCGGCTCGGGCCGGTAGCGGAGTGGTCGGCGGCGCCGTCGCGTCGTCGTCGCCGGTCGACTCGGTCACCAAGACGCCGCCGACGGCGGCAGCCGCGGATCCTGCCGAGGAGGTGTCGTCGATGTCGGACTCGTCGTCATCGTCGGCATGGTCGCGACGCCCCGCGAGCAGCGGCGAGTCGTAAGGGCGCTTGCTCGGTTCGGAGTCGTCATCGTCGGCGCGGCGACGTCGGGTCGACCCACCGGCCTTGGCGTCGGCCTCCGGGTCGGGCTTGCGCAACAGCACACGATCGCGCAGCGTGCCGAGTCGGGTCGGGACGGCGTAGACCGGGGTCGCCGTCGTCACGAGCAGGCCGAACAGGGTCAGCAGCACGAGCAGC
Source organism: Nocardioidaceae bacterium (assembly GCA_035630615.1). Lineage (GTDB taxonomy): Bacteria > Actinomycetota > Actinomycetes > Propionibacteriales > Nocardioidaceae > DATFRX01. The sequence continues at coordinate 34,802 of DASQKI010000067.1, read as the reverse complement.
GGGATCGCGACCAGGTTGGTGCGGAACAGGTCGACCAGGATCGCCGACGTGAAATAGCCGATCGCTCCGCCGGCTTCCCGCATCGCTTCGCTGCCGCCGGCCGGGCGGGGCACGCCGTGTGCGATGTGGACCATGCCCAGGATCCCGAGCGTCATGGCCGTCCAGCCGATGATCTGGCGCCCGGGCGGGCCGTTGTTTTCGGGGCGGCGCAGTGTTCGCCAGGCGATCAGGAGCATCGCCAGGGGCATCACCCAACCGACGACGCCCATCGAGCCGGCGATCACGGAGCGAACAGTGTCTCCGACCGCACCGGGCAGGTCCCACCACACCGAGGCAGCGACGATGAGGGCCAAGCCGACGAAGGTCAGGCCGACGCCGTCGCGGCGGTGCTCCGGGTCGAGGTCACGGGCGACGCCGCCGATGCTGCGCACGAGCGCGCCGATCGCGTGTGCGATGCCGAGCCAGATGGCTGCGATCGCTCGCCCGAAGGCGCCGAGGACACGCGCGATCGGGCCAGGCCCGTTGCGGGTCGGTCGCGAGCGAGAGGACCTCTGGCGCGACGACTTGCCGCGGCCCTTCTGCTTCGACGAGTTCCGTCGGGTCTGGCTGCCGGACGACCGGGATCGAGAGCTCTTGCTTTTGGACTTGCTCGAGCCTCGCGACCTCGGTGGGGAAGACGTACGGGTCGCCATGATCCCCAGGCTACGGCCATATCACACCAGTCTCACGCGTCACACGCCGTATCCCCTTCCCCATTCCGCCGATCCGTCCCACTTACTCCGCTCATCCGTCACACTTTGCCCGCCGATCCGTCACACCTGACCGACCCCACCCTCGTACGGTGGCGACACCCGTACCCCAACGCGATGCGGAGCTGCTTATGGGCCAGGTGACATCGAAGGACGGGACGACGATCGCGTTTGAGCGCCAGGGACAAGGGCTCACCGTCATCCTCGCCACGGGCGCCCTCGACGACGGGTCAGAGAACGCGCCGCTCGCCGCCGAGCTCGCCGGGCGCTTCACGGTCTACAACTACATGCGGCGCGGCCGTGGTTCGAGCGGCGACACCCGGCCGTACTCGCTCGAACGCGAGATCGAAGATCTCGAGGCGCTGGTCGCCGCCGCTGGAGGATCGGCGCACCTCTACGGCGTGTCATCGGGCGGGGCGTTAGCTCTCGAGGCGGTGGCTGCCGGGCTGCCAGCGGGCCGGGTGGCGGTGTACGAGGTGCCGTACTTCGTCGACGATGACCTCGCCCGAGCCTGGCGGGAGCGGCCGACGCGATCGCCGCAACCGTCCCGCACGCCGAGCGCCTCCTTCTCGAAGGCCAGGGTCACGTCGTCGACGCCAGGAGCATGGCGGCCGCGCTTACGTGTTTCTTCGCACCATGAAATGGAGTATCGCGCGTCGTACGCCGCGGCGCCGACTTCGCGACGGCACGGCTTGACTGCCCCGCGTAGGGTGACTCCGGTTTACCCGTACGAGAGAGGACGACAACGTGACGCGTGCGATCGTGACCGGCGGCGGCACCGGCATCGGCCGGGCCTGCGCCAAGCGCCTGGCGTCGGACGGCTTCGAGGTCGTCATCGTGGGCCGCCGCATCGAGGTGCTGACCGAGGCGGCCGCGGAGATCAACGAATGGGTCGGCGAGGCACGCGTGGTCGCCGAACCCTGCGACCTGGAGGACCCGAAGGCGGTCGGCGCGTTCGCCGACCGGCTGTCCCGCGGCCCGAGCATCGACGTGTTGGTCAACAACGCCGGCGGCGTCTCGCTCGAGTCGGCCGACACGCTCGAGGAGGTCGCGGCCGGCTGGCGACGCGACTTCGACAACAACGTGATGACGACGGTGCTGGTCACCGAGGCGCTGCTCCCCCAGATCACTCGACCGGGCGGCCGGATCGTCGCACTGAGCTCGGTGGCGGCATTTCGCGGAGCCGGATCGTACGGCGCGGCCAAGGCGGCAATCAACGCCTGGGTCTACGGCATGTCGGCACAGCTCGCCTCGGACGGCATCACAGTCAACGCCGTCGCGCCGGGCTTCGTGCCCGACACGGGGTTTTGGGACAGCCGGCGCAGCGACGACCTGATCGCGTCCCGCTCGGCGGGCATCCCGATGGCCCGGCCGGGCACGCCGGACGAGGTCGCCGAGTCCGTGGCGTACTTCGCGTCGCCGGGCGCCGGCTGGACGACTGGCACGATCCTGCACGTCAACGGCGGAGCCGTCGTCGGTCGCTAGCCCGCGACAAGGCGTCAGGCCTCGATGACGACCGGGATGATCATCGGGCGACGGCGCAGCCGATTCGAGACCCAGCGGCCGATCGTCCGTCGGATGATCCGCTGCAGCTCGTAGGCGTCGTCCACGCCATCGCGGACGGCGATGTCGAGCGCCTCCTCCAGCTGCGGACGGACCTCGTCGAACACCGACTGGTCGTCGGCGAAGCCGCGGGCATGGATCTCGGGGCCGCTCACGATCTTGCCGGTCACCGAGTCGACGACGACGATCACGGAGATGAAGCCCTCGTCGCCGAGGATCCGCCGGTCCTTGAGCTCGGACTCGGTGATGTCACCCACCGACGAACCGTCGACGAAGACATAGCCGCATTCGACCTTGCCGGCGACCCGCGCCACCCCGTCGATGAGGTCGACGACCACACCGTCCTCGACCACGACGACCTGATCGGCCGGGACCCCGGTCGCCCGGGCCAGCTCGGCGTTGGCGTGCAGATGACGCACCTCGCCGTGCACGGGCAGCACGTTGCGCGGCTGGACCATGTTGTAGGCGTAGAGCAACTCGCCCGCACTGGCATGGCCCGAGACGTGTACGAGGGCGTTGCCCTTGTGGACGACCCGCGCACCCAATCGCACCAGGCCGTTGACGACCCGGAACACGGCGTTTTCGTTGCCCGGAATGAGCGACGACGCGAGCACCACCGTGTCGCCGGGCTCGATGCGTACGACGGAGTGATCCCGGTTGGCGATGCGCGACAACGCCGACATCGGTTCGCCCTGGGAGCCGGTCGAGATCAACACGACCCGCTCGGGCGGCAGGTCGCCGATCTCCTTGACGTCGACGAGGAGTCCGGCCGGCACTCGCAGGTAGCCGAGGTCGCGCGCGATGTTCATGTTGCGAACCATCGAGCGACCGATGTAGGCGACCTTGCGGCCGTGGTCGGCGGCGGCGTCCATGACCTGCTGGACCCGGTGGATGTGCGAGGCGAAGCAGGCGACGATGATCCGTTGCTCGCAGCCGGCGAACACCCGGTCGAGCACCGGCGTGATGTCACGCTCGGCGGTCGTGAAGCCAGGGACCTCGGCGTTGGTCGAGTCGGCCAGCATGAGGTCGACGCCCTCGGTACCGAGCCGAGCGAACGAACGCAGGTCGGTGATGCGACCGTCGAGGGGCAGCTGGTCCATCTTGAAGTCGCCGGTGTGCAGCAGCAGCCCGGCCGGCGTCCGGATCGCGACGGCGAGCGCGTCCGGGATCGAGTGGTTGACGGCGACGAACTCGCATTCGAACGGCCCCAGGCGCTGCTTGTCGCTCTCGGCCACGACGTACCGCGCGGTCTCCTTGAGCCGATGTTCGCGCATCTTGGCGTCGAGCAGGGCCAGGGTCAGCTTGGACCCGACCAGCGGGATGTCGTCGCGTTCGCGCAGGAGGTACGGGACGCCGCCGATGTGATCCTCATGCCCGTGTGTCAAGACGATGCCGACCACGTCGTCCCAGCGGTCTCGGATCGGCTCGAAGTCGGGGAGGATCAGGTCGACGCCAGGGTGATGGTCCTCGGGAAAGAGCACCCCGCAGTCGACGATCAGCAGCTTCCCGTCGTATTCGAAGACGGTCATGTTGCGGCCGATCTCGCCGAGACCCCCGAGCGGGATCACGCGAAGGGCGCCAGCGGGCAGCTCCGGGGCGGGCCCCAGCTCTGGATGTGGATGACTCATGCAGCTCCGGTGTGGTGGAGGTCTAGAGCAGGCCGGCGGCAACCAGGTCGTTACGAAGCACCGCGAACTCACTCTCGGTCATGTCGATCAGAGGCGGACGCGTTGTTCGGTTGGCCAGCACGCCCTGCAACTGCAGAGCAGCCTTGACCGCGATCGCGCCCTGTGTGCGCGTCATGATCGCCCGGACGACCGGCAACAGCTCCTGGTGGATGCGCCGGGCCTCCACCAGGTCGCCACGGGTCATGGCGTCGACGAGCTTGGCGCACTGGCGCGGCGCGGCATGGCAGATCACGGACACGATTCCGACGCCGCCGTGGGCCAGCCAGGCCAGGTTGAGCGCGTCGTCACCGGAGTAGAACGCGAGATCGGTCTCCCGCATCACCCAGGAACCGGCCGTGAGGTCGCCGCTGGCCTCTTTGACCGCGACGAACGCCGGGTGCGCCGCAAGCCGCAGCAGCGTCTCGTGGCTCAGCTTGACCCCGGTGCGAGACGGGATGTCGTAGACCATCGTCGGAAGGTCGCCCGCCTCGGCGATCTCGGTCATGTGCGCGACGATGCCGGCCTGCGGCGGCTTGGAGTAGTAGGGCGTCACGACCAGCATGCCGCTGGCGCCGACCTTGGCTGCCTGCCGGGCCAGATGCACCGAGTGGGCGGTGTTGTTGGTGCCGACGCCTGCGACGACGTGCGCGCGGTCGCCGACGGCGTCGATCACCGCGCTGAGCAGCCGGCCCATCTCTTCGTCGGACGTCGTCGGGCTCTCCCCCGTCGTTCCGCTGATGACGAGGCCGTCATTGCCGTGGTCGACCAGGTGATGGGCGACGCGAGCGGCCGCATCGACGTCGAGTCCGCCGTCGGTGGTGAACGGAGTGACCATCGCGGTCAAGGTGCGCCCAAACGGGGCGGGAGTTGCTCCCATAAAGGCAGGTTAGCGGCCGAAGGCCTGCGGCCGCAGCGTCTGGTCACCTCCAGACATAACGATGCCGGTGCTGTCCGCTCGGGGGCCCGGACAGCACCGGCACACTCACCACATCGTCCCTCCCCCTGGGGGTGTTACACGCTCGCGAAAGAATTTTTCCCGAAAACCTGACGCACACCCTGTGCCTGGTCTTTGACCAGCGAAAATGTGCGGACATCGCTACGATTCGTCGGTAGATTCCCTCTGTGACCGACACCGTAGACTCCGCCACCGCCACGGGTTCCATCCATCCCCCAAAGCCACCCGTCGTCGCCGACGAGCGCACGATGCTCGACGCCTGGCTCGACCTCCACCGCGACATCTTGATTTGGAAGTGCGAGGGCCTCTCGCCCGACGAGCTCGTACGCCGTTCGGCCGAGCCGTCCAGCCTCTCGCTGATCGGCCTGGTCCGCCACATGGCCGAGGTCGAGCGTGGTTGGTTCCGCCGTGTTCTTACGCCGGAAGACGGTGTCGAGACGCTCTACGACTACAGCGAATCCGAAGACGCCGAGCTCGACAATGTCGACCCCGCGCGCGTCGAGGAGGATTTCGCGACCTATCGGACTGAGGTCGAAGCGTGCCGAGAGGTCGCAGCTCGCTACGACCTCGAGGACACCGGCATCAGCGGGCGCGGCAACGCGGTCAGCCTCCGCTGGATCTATATCCACATGATCGAGGAGTACGCCCGTCACAACGGGCACGCCGACCTGCTCCGCGAGCGGATCGACGGCGCGACCGGCGACTGGCCGCAGTAAGGCGAAGAATGACCTGGACCGCGGCCACCGGCTGAGGAGACAGCGACATGACACCCGACCTGGACCATCCCCAGATCAAGGCGGTGCGCGCGGCACTGGACGCGGCCGGCGCGACCGGAGAGCTTCGGATCCTGCCCGGCGGGGTTCGCACGGCGCAGGCGGCGGCCGACGCGCTGGGTTGCCTGGTCGGGGCGATCGCCAACAGCCTCGTGTTCGATGCCGACGGCGAGCCGGTGTTGATCCTGACGTCCGGCGCGCACCGCGTCGACACCGAGCACGTGGCGCGCAACTACGGGCTGCCGACCCTGGGCAAGGCCACGCCAGACTTCGTCCGTCGCCACACCGGCCAGGTCATCGGCGGTGTCGCACCCGTCGGGCATCCGGCGCCGCTGCGGACGTTCGTCGATCGGTGGTTGACCCAGCACGAAACCGTGTGGGCGGCCGCCGGTCATTCGCACGCGGTGTTCGCTACGACCTACGACGAGCTGCTCGAGCTGACCGGCGGCGATCCGGTCGACGTAGCCTGAGAGTAGATAGCGGACCGAGCGACTGCCGGAAGGCAACGTTCGGCACGGGTCGCGCGTGTAACGAGTGGCAACGTGGAGACAGACAGCGTGACACTCGGAGGGAGACACGGTGAAGCTATCCGTACGTCTCGTCGCTCTCGTCGGCGCCGCCGCGCTGACCGTAGGGCTCACCGTCGGCAGCGCCGCATCCGGCAAAACCACCACCTCGCAGAGCCGGCTCGCCCGCGCCTGTACGGGCCACCAGCTGAAGGTCCGTCTCGGCGGGCTCGACGCCGCCGCCGGTTCGGCGTACCAGACGATCCGGTTCACCAACACCAGCGGTCGGCGGTGCGTGCTGAAGGGCTTCCCCCACGTCAGCTTCCGTGGAAAACACGGCCATCGCATCGGCTACCCGGCCGCGCGGACCGGCCACCCGAGGCGGGTCGCCCTCCGCCCGGGCTGGACCGCGAAGGCCTCGCTCCAGATCCCCAATTGGCACAACTTCCCCAGGCGGGATTGCGACGCCAAGGGCAGCCCGCGGCTCCGCGTCGTCCCGCCCGGCACGCATCGCAAGGTCGGCTTCCACTACCCGGCGAAGACCTGCACGACCAAGAAGGGCCGGTCGTACATCCGTCCGGTCCACTGACCTGAGAGTTGTCAGGCACATATGGAGCCATAGGTCCACATGTGCCTGACAACTTGTCGAGGGTCAGTCGACGATGCTGACGTCGGCGGCGCGGACGAAGAACTGCCGGTGCCCGAACCAGATCTGGTAGTACGTGTCGTTACCGCTCACCACCACGTGATCGCTCGGCGGCGGGCCGTCGAACGTCACGGCCCGGTAGTAGTCGGTCTTGACCGAGTCATCGGCGACGACGTACTTCTGCCCGGCCTTGATCGTGTACTGCAGCGGAGTGACCGTCTGGTACGGGATCGTTGTACCCGCGTACGCCGCCTCCTCCGGGTAGGCCCGGCCGTAAACCGGCACCTCGTCGGTCTTCGGCACGACACGCTCCGGGTCGCCGGACGTCTTGAGGACGGTCCGGTCGCTCGCCGGGTTGGGCAGCCAGGCGATCGCGCCGAGGTACCAGACACCGAGCCAGGATCCGTCGCGGTCGGCGACGACGAACTCGTGTCCGGCCGCTGCCCGAGCGCTGATGTCGGACACCCCGTTCGTGCCGGCTCCGCCGTTCGGGTGGAGGCCCGCGTCGGTGACCAGCGGCGACGACGCTGACGGCGCCGTGTGCAGGTAGACGAAGTTGGTGCCCTGGGTTTGGCACGGCTCCCCCGCCTGGTCGCATCCGGTGACGGGTTGCTCGTTGCCTTCGAACCCTGGCGTGACGGTCACCGTGTCGCCGACCCGGACTCGGCCGGGGTCGCCGCCGATCGGCGCCCGCAGCAGCCGCATGTAGTGCTCCCAGTCCCAGTACGGGCCCGGGTCCCAGTGCATGCCGGCGACAGTCGACGGGATCGTGCCGGGAACCTGGTCGTGGCCGATGATGTGGGCGCGGTCGCGCGGGATGCCGTACTCCGCGGTGAGGTGACGCACCAGCGCGGCCGAGTTGCGGTACAGCGCCTCGGTGTACCAGGTCGCGCCGTGGGCCGCGAACCCCTCGTGCTCGATGCCGATCGAGTGCGCGTTGATGTACCAGTTGCCGGCCTGCCAGCCGACGTCCTTCGGCTCGAGGTGCTGCCACGTGTGGCCGTCGCTGGACCGCATCGTGTACTGCCACGAGACGTAAGTCGGGTCCTGCACCAGGTCAAGCGTCGTCTGCCAGCTGCCCTCGGTGTCGTGGATGACGATGTAGTCGATCGACAGGTCGTTGGGCCGGTCGGCCAGGTCGTGGTTGCCGTAGGCGCCAGGGTTGGGCGCGCCGTACCACTCATACGGCGCGGGCAGCCACTCACAGCCCAGCGACGCCGGGCAGTCGACGGCCGGATCGTCGGCGGCCGCCGCGGTGACCAGCGTCGCCGGCGCGATCTCGGGATGCGCCGCGAGCCGTACCCGCTCGCCGTCGGAGGTCGTGCGGGCCGCACCGGAGCGCAGCACCGAATAGACCTGGCGGACGAACCGATCGGCGTCGGCCGTGGCGGTCGCGCCGGAGTAGCGGGCGACCGCGTCGCTCCATGCCGCCGGGTCACTGGTCAGCCCGATCGGACCGCCGGCGAGATCCTGGAAGTGCGCAAGCAGTGCCGCGCCGCCGCAGATGTTGGCGGCCGGGTCGGTCCGCAGTCGGTCGACCGAGACGCCGGTCAGGTCGCTGGCCAGCCGGATGGTCTGGGCCGACATGAGGGGCTGCCGGTCGACACCGTCGCCGCGCCCGTCGACCAGGTCGGTCGGCAGGTTGGTCAGGTGCATCGGCCCGTAGCCGCCGGACGTGCTGGGCGCGCCCTTGTGGTCGTCCCAGCGAGATTCGAGGTACGAGACGCCCAAGAGCACCGAAGTCGGGACACCAGCCGCCGCCGCGGCCTGGGCGAAGTCGCCTTGACGGCCCCCCGCCGGCGCGTTGAGGAGTGCGCAGTCGACCGTCGACGCGGTCGCGTCACCCGCGGGCACCGCGGTGCCGGGCAGGCCGGCTGCCATCGAGGCAATCAGGCCGGCGCCACCTACCGCCGCAGAAATTCGAAGCCAGGATCCGTGCATGAGCCGCTCCCTTGGACGATACGGGTGACAGCGTTCTACCCGATGTCGAGCGGTGAGTAAACGCCTACGGCCAAGGAAGCTCGCCGTCGTCCGGACCTCCCCCGTCGAGGCCCGGACGACGCCAGCCCCGGGACGTCCCCAACGTCCCTTCAGCCGCTTAAGAGCGCGGTCGCCGCTCGGGTGATACGTCGGGGCCGAATCTCCGGCTCTAACTCGGCGGTGATATGTACGTAATGCCCACACCGACCTCGGCGTCTCGGTTGGTGAACGCCGTATTGGGATCGATCGTGACGTGCAAGCCGTCGAAGTCGCCCGCGTGGTAGTCGCCGTCCATCCCGTCGATCAGCCACGACCGCAGCTCGTCGGGAGCGGTGTCCCCGAGCGCTACCTTGGCGCCGGGCAGAAAACCGCGGTCGACGGTGCAGCGGTAGCCCTTGCCGGCGTAGTCGCGCAGCACGTCGCGGGCCGACGTACGGATCGCTCCGAGGTCGACGTAGGGCACGTGGTATCCCGGTTTGGTGACCGTGATCGACTGGAAGTCGGCGCCGGCGCGATAGGTGCTGGCACTACCCCAGCTCAGCCGCAAGCGCGAGGCGTTTGACCGGTCGCGCAGCAGCCGGATGTCACGGCTGTCGAGCAGCGTGCCGTCGAGTGCGGCGAAGGCCTTGTCGAGGATCTTGCCGACCTTGGTGGCTTCGCCGGAGGCTTGGACCTCGACGTCGACCCATCGAGCATTGCCGTCGGCGTCGACGACCGTCTGGAGGTAGGCCTCGCCGTACGGGCGGTACGGGTCGTGGTAGCAGGTACGGACGACCATCGGCTTGCTGAGCGAGAGCTGGCACCGAAATCCGCTCTTGCTCAGCGCCGATTCGAGCGCGGCCAGCTCGCCGGTGGGTGTACCCGGCGCTGTCGTCTGGGTGGGACCAGTCGTCGGTTCCGACGTCGGGTCGCTGGTCGGATCCTGGGTCGGGTCGGTGGTCGGGTCGTCATCGGGACGGTCGTCGGCCTCCGAGCTGTCGTCACCGCCCAGGACCGCAACGCCGGCAACGGTCGCACCGCCCAAGACGGCCAGGACCACGACCACGATCAGGGCGATCAGCCCGCGGCGGCGGCGTGGCGGCGGCGGCCCACCCCAGGGCGGTGGCCCGCCGTAGGGAGGCGGCGGTTGACCGTACGCCGGTTGCTGGCCGTACGCGGGTTGCTGGCCGTAGGCGGGTTGCTGGCCATAAGGGCCATAGGCCGGTTGCTGCGGACCGTAGCCGTACGGACCAGGCCCGGTCGAGCCGCCGGTGCCGGCCCCTGGCCCCTGCTGATCGCTCATGAGCCCGCGTGGTAGACATCGACGCGCGACCGACGCCTCGATACTCTGCCGCCCGTGGCGCGCGTCGCGATTGTCGGAGGTGGCTTCCGAGGGATGGCTGCCGCCGCCCGGCTGGCCAAGCTCGGTCACCGGGTGGTGATCTTCGAGCGAGAGAGCGAGCTCGGCGGCGGGCTTCGACCGCTCCGGCACGAGGGGTTCACCTGGGATCCCGGACCGACCACCTTGACGCTCCCGGCCGTCGTACGCGACCTGTTTCGCAAGTCGGGCCGTCCACTCGAGCGCGTCGTCGAGCTACGCCCGGTGCGGCCCGGTCGCCGCCATATCTTCGCCGACCGCTCGGTGCTCGACCTCCCGATGGGCACCCGAATCGAGCAGGTGGACGCGCTCACGGCCGCCTTCAACGGTCGTGCGGCCGACCTCTGGAGCGGCTATGTCGACCAGCTCGCGCCGGTGTGGGACGTCGTTCGCCGACGGACTCTGGAGAACCCGTTCGAGGGCCGGCACGCCATAGAGGCGGCGGAGTGGAAGACCTTGCAGGTCCGCCGCTCGCTGCATCGGGCGCTCAACCGGGCCAGCCGCTCGGCCGCTCGCGACGACCGGCTGTCGGCGCTGCTGCTCGACAGGCATCGGCTGGACGGGCAGGACCCGCGAGCGTTGCCGGCACTGTTCGGTGTGGTCGAGTACGTCGAGCGCAGCTTCGGCCGCTGGCGGGTCGTCGGGGGCGTCCACGCCCTCGTCGCGGCGCTCGCGCATCGACTCGACGAGCGTGGCGTGGACGTCCGGACCGAGACCCCTGTCGAGGATCTCGTCGTACACGCCGGCAAAGCGACCGGTCTGGTGGTCGCCGACGGCGCCGTCGAGGCGGCCGACATCGTGGTGTGGACGGCGCCGCGACGGCCGGCGGCGCTCGGTACCGCCAAGCCGCTGTCTCCCGCGATTCCGGCGGCTCGTACGTACCTCGGCCTGCGTGGCCGGCCACCGTCACTGCCGACGGAGACATTCGTGCACGGCAGCCCTCTCGCGATCGTCCGCACCGGCGGTGTGGCCCCACCGGACCGCCATGCCTGGTCGATCGAGCATCAGCTCGGATCCGAGGACATCCTGATCAGCCTGGCCCGCTACGGAATCGACGTGCGGCACCTGGTCGTGACCCGGATCGATCGGTCCCCGTCGGAGATCGTCGGTAGCAGAGGCGGGTCGCCGTCCGGGATCGCCTGGTCCGGGTGGCGGACGGCGTTTCGCCGCGAGCGGCCGCGGACCACGATCGACGGACTCTTCCGACTCGGGCCGGACGTGCATCCCGGACCGGGAATGGTGCTCGGCGGGCTCGGCGCGGCGCAGGTCGCCACCACCATCGGAAAGGCGTGACGACTCAGGCCGCGTCGTCGTGATGCCACTCGGACCGCAGGCCGCGCACGATCGAGCCGAAGTAGTGCGGGTCTTCGATCGAGTCGTCGTCGACCCGACACGCCGCGATCGACAGGCCAAACCCGGCCAAACCGCTCGCCCAGAGGGTCAGCATGAGCACCGTCTCACCGATCGGCACGATCGACCATGTCAGGGCGGCGGCCGCGAACAAGCAGAGAACGACGCACAGCGTTGCCGAGACGGCCAGTGCCGCCCGCCGGATCCGCTGCCGGGTGCTCACATAAATCAGGATGGCATCAGACGGGTCCTTGATACGGCAATGCCTCAGACCTGCGCATATGGGCGTGTCGGGGCTCACCCGATCAGGGTGCCGAGCCTGGCATGGATCTGGCGCGTCGCCGTCGATCGGTTGAGCGTGTAGAAGTGCAGCGACGGCGCGCCGCCTTCGAGGAGCCGGTCGCACAACGCGGTGGCGATCTCGATCCCTTCGGCCCGCACCGCCTTCGGATCGTCGCCGAGCCGTTCGAGCCGCCCGACGATGTCGCGGGGAACCTCAGACCCGGACAAGTCGGCCATCCGAGTCACCTGGCGAAGATTCGTGATCGGCATGATTCCGGGGATGATCGGAATGTCGCAGCCGTAGCGCACCGCTCGATCGACGAGCTCGAAATAATCCTCGGCACGGAAGAAGAACTGCGTCACGGCAAACCGAGCACCGGCCCGTGCCTTGGCGGCGAGGACGCGCGCGTCAGCGTCGACGTCGACCGCCTCCGGATGCTTCTCGGGAAACGCCGCGACGCCGACGCAGAAGTCGCCGAGGGAGCAGATCAACTCAACAAGCTCCAGGGCGTGGTCGATGCCGTCGGGGTACGGCTCCCAGGGCTGTCCGGGACCGCCGGGCGGGTCGCCTCGGATGGCGAGGATGTGGCGGACACCGGCCGCGGCGTATTGCCCGACGACGGTGCGCAACTCGGCCCGCGAATGGTTGACGCCGGTCAGATGGCCCACCGGCCGCAGCGTCGTCTCGGCCGCGATCCGCTCGGTCACCCGGACCGTGCGATCGCGATTCGAGCCGCCGGCGCCGTAGGTCACGGAGACGAAGGCCGGATGCAGCGGCTCGAGCTCGCGGATCGCCGTCCACAGCCGCCGCTCGGCCTCGTCGTCTTGGGGCGGGAAGAACTCGAACGAGCAGGCACGCCGCCCCGGATCGGCTAGGGCGTCGAGCAGCGTGCCGCCTCGATTCATGCCTGTCAGCCTAGGCGACGACACCCGACTCCGATGGCGACGGACCCACTGGTGAGACCGCCCGCGCACGGCCGACCGGACGGCGTACTGAATCATGGACGCCATGGCCGCATCGCCCGGAGCCGAGGACCTGATTGATCGGGTCCAGGCCGAGATCGACTCGTTCGTCGCCGCCCAGCGGGACCGTCTCGCCGACGCGGGGCCGGAGGCAGCCGCGCTCATCGACGCGGCCCGACGCAGTGTGAGTGGCGGCAAGCGGCTGCGAGCGGCGTATTGCTATTGGGGTTGGCGCGCGGCCGGCGGCTCATCGGTCAGCGATCGGCCGATCGTCGCGGGGGCGGCCCTCGAGTGGCTGCAGGCCAGTGCCCTCGTGCACGACGACGTCATCGACGAGTCGGCCACTCGACGGGGGCGGCCGGCCGCCCATCGCGCATTTGCCGCCCAGCATGAGGAGCGGGCGTTCCGGGGCGACTCCCTGCGGTTCGGGGTCGGCGCGGCCGTCTTGCTGGGCGACCTGATGCTGTCATGGGCCGACGAGATGTTCCGAGCCGCGGCGACTGGTGACAGCGCAACCAGCGCCGCCGGTCATTTCGACGCCTGCAAGTCCGAGGTCGTCGCGGGCCAGTTCCTCGACGTCGTCGCCGAGGCGGCGGCCGACCCGACGGTCGAGTCGGCGATGCGCGTCGTCCGCTTCAAGGCGGCGAAATATACCGTCGAGCGGCCGCTGCTGATCGGCGCCGCCTTGGCGGGGGCCGACCCCGCGCTCAGCGACGCCCTGAGCGGGTTCGGGTTGCCGGTCGGCGAGGCGTTCCAGCTGCGCGACGACCTGCTCGGCGCGTTCGGCGACGCATCCGTGACCGGCAAGCCTGCCGGCGACGACCTGCGGTCGGGCAAGCGGACCGTCCTGGTCGCTCGGGCCTACGAGCACGCCGACGCGGCCCAGCGCAGGCTCCTGGACGCGATGATCGGCAACCCCACGCTCACAGCCGACGATGTCGACCGGGTACGCGAGGTCCTGCGGTCGACCGGCGCCCTCGCGGCCGTCGAGGCACAGATCGACGGGCTTTACGACACGGCGCTACGGGTCCTCGACCCCGCTCCGTTGGCCGACGACGACGCTCGCAAGGCGCTCATCACACTGGCGGAGCGGTCGATCCGGCGCGACCGCTGACCAACTCACCGGCGTCCGAGATAGGCCGTCAGGAGGTCGCTGGGCCTGGCCAGCGGCGACACCGGCACGCGGGCGGCGAACCGTCCGACCCGATCGACTTCGGTGACCAGCACCGGTGCGACCTCGAGCAGCTCTTCGGCAAGCGCCGCCGGGATCGGTCGATCGTGTCCGCAGGCCCGGGCGACATCCCAGCCGTGCACGGCGACCTCCAGGGCGCCGGCGCTGGTCAGCAGGTTGCTCATGAGGGACTGGTCGCCGATCGCGACGTCTCGCGACGTGTCCGCGTTGGTCCAAGCGCCGAGCAACCGGCAGGCGCGCTCGTGGAGAACTCTGACGATGTCGACGGCGAACTCGCCGGTCAGCTCGCACGGCTCGAGGTCGACCCGACCGATCTCGGCCGCATCCGACAACGCGACCAGCGAGTCGGCCATGTGCTCCAGCAGGTCTCGCAGGTTCCAATCGCGACACGGCGTCTGTCGGTTCAGCAGGTCGGCCGACACGAGCTGCAGGCTGCCGTGGGTGTAGCCGATCGCGCGTTCGAGCAGCTCTACCCCGCCGAGCACCGCTGTCTCGGGTCGGTCGGCCATCTCGGCCTCACACGGCCGTCGGACGGCGCTCGGCCGGCGCGATCTCGGGGAGCCCGAACTCTGCGAACAGGCTCGTGTCGAAGAACACGACGACGTGCGAGACCTTGCCCTCCGGTGTGAGCTCGAGTACCTGGAGCTGGAAGGCGCGGTGCACACCGTCTTCTTCGCGCATGTAGAGCCCGAACGCCGGCTGTCCGTTGGCCTCGATCGGCACCAGGATCTGGTCGCCCGCCCGCTCGGCCGGGCAGTGGTTGCGCACCAGACCGCCGATGTTTTCCGGCCCCTTGAACCACGAAAGGAATGGCGGCATCTCCATCACCGCGTCCTTGGTGAAGAGCTCGACGATGGCGTTGACGTCGTAGTCCTCGAACGCCCTGGCGTAGCGGTCGAGCAGGTTGCGCTGGTCTTGCGTCGTCGGCTCGGTGACGACGTCTTCGCTGAGCCCGGCCTTGTCGAGCTGGGTGCGAGCCCGCTGCAGGATGCTGTTGACCGCCGTAGTGGTGGTCTCGAGCAGTTCGGCGACCTCCGCGGCCTTCCATTTCAAGACGTCACGCAGGATGAGCACGGCCCGCTGACGTGCCGGCAGGTGTTGGAGGGCGGCGATCAGCGCCAGCCGGATGCTCTCCTTGGACGTGACGACCGACGCTGGGTCTGACGTGGCCGCGCCGACCTTCGCATCGGGCACCGGCTCCAGCCACGGCACCTCGTCGTTTTGGACCAGCTCGGCGTTGGGGTCCGACGGACCGCCGAGCCCGGTCGGCAGCGGCCGGCGATTGCGACTCTCGAGCGCGGTCAGGCAGGCGCTGGTCGCGATCCGATAGAGCCACGTGCGCAGCGACGAGCGACCTTCGAACTTGTCGTAGGCCCGCCAGGCACGCAGATAGGTCTCTTGTACGAGGTCCTCGGCGTCATGGACGGAGCCGAGCATGCGGTAGCAGTGCGCGAGCAGCTCCCCGCGAAACGGGTCGGCCTGCCGGAGAAAATCTTCGTCGACGGCGCTGACGGTCATCGCCTTGTCCCTTCTCTGACCAAGTCTGGTAGCGACTCTAAGCGATCTAACCCTGGAGGACGGACAAAACGTTTCCGGCCGGGTCCTTGAACCAGGCGATCGCCGGCCCAATTTCGCGGTTGATCCCCTTGTCGTCGGGCTTGGCCCAGTCGTACCGCTCGAAAGTCACGCCTCGGGCGGCTAGCTCGTCGACCACAGCGTCGATGTCGTCGACCGGGAAGTTGAGAACGGTGAAGCTGGCCGGCTCGTGATCGGGCTTCGGGTAGACGAGCACGTTGTTGTCGCCGCCGAGATGAAGAGTCATCAATCCGGGCGAGCCTTCGATGTCCTCGATCCGCAGACCGAGCGTGTCTTGATAAAACGCCTTCGCCTTGTCGGCGTCGTCCACCGAGAAACCGCTGAATGCCTTGCTGTTGGCGAGCATGTCCCTTCCTTCCCTACGCGGTGGCGTGTTCGTCGGCCATCGCGGCTTTGTGCGCCTCGCTGAGCTGAATGATCTGGACGTAGTTTCCGTCCGGATCGACCGCGGTGCCAAACAGGCTCCCGTCGCGATCCTCGAGGCGCGCGAGCCAGGTGGCTCCAAGCCCGTCGATCCGAGCGGCCGTCGCGCGGGCGTCGGCGACGTCGAAGTTGAGGATGAGCCGGCCCGGCTCCGGATTGGCGTCGCCGACGTCGTCGCGGCTGTCGATCATGACGAAGAACCCCCCGAAACGGAGCATTCGGTACGACCCGACGCTGGCGTCGTCGTCCGGCTGCAGCGCCTCGACGTACCACGCCCCGAGTCGCTGCGGGTCGGCGCTGGCTAGAAGCAGACTGCCAAGCGAGCTCATATCGCCCTCCTTTGCACGCCGTCGCGTGCCGGTCGGTTGTGCTGTCACTAGTACAGACCAGCACCGGCCCGAAAACTCATCGGTCGTGGCGGAAGGTTTCCAATCGGTTACAGGCCGTATCCTCGCGGGATGTTCGAAGGACTGGCCGACGTCGACTGGGCAGCGCTCGGGACCGATGAGGTGCCGGACCTGCTCCGCGCGATGACCGACGGATCGCGCGCCCTCGACGCCTGGTGGGACCTCGACGACCTGCTCGCGTCCCACGAGCACACCGCTCCCAGCGGCACACCGGCGCTGGCGACGGCGGTGCTGCCGTTCCTGGTCGAACTCGCCGCAGACCCGTCGACCCCGGTCCGCCCACATGCGCTCGCGGCGCTACCCGAGCTGTGGGAGACCGACACCGTCGACTCGATCGACGCCCTCGACCCCACCTGGACGGCCGCCTGGTCGGCCCAGGTCCCCCGCCTGCTCGACCTCCTGGAAGACCCGGACGAAGGCGTTCGCCGCCAGGTGCTCCAGGCGCTGGTTGCCACCAGCGCCGACGACGATGTGAAGTGGGTACTCGACGGACTGCGCGTGCACTGGGACCGCGAGCCCGACGATCTGACCCGGGTCGACCTCGCACTGGCGATCGGGCGCCTGGATCGCCTCGAAGCGTCCGACCCCGCGCACGCCTGGCTGTGCAGCCTGCTCGACCAGGACGACGAGGAGGCGAAGCTCGGGGCAGCGGCCGTGCTGGTCAAGGTCGACCCCGGACAGGACCTGGCCCAACACGTCATGGCCGACGCCGTCCGGGCCGGCGACGTGCCACCGTGGGAGCGGAAGTCGTGGCTTGCCGAGGCCGACCGGTCGGTGGCCGACTGGGTGACCCATGCGTCGGGTCGGCTGGATCGGCGCGTTCAGCTCTGCCTGGAGCGCTTGGACAGCCCGAACGAGGAGGACCGGGTCAACGCCGTCCGAGACGGCGCCCTCGTCCTGGCCAGTTGGCGCTCCCCCGAGGACACGCTGCTGCCTGCGATCGCGGCCCGGCTTGGCGACGAGTCGGTCGAGACCCGGGCGTACGCCATCCACGTCATCGCCGCGTGCGGAGTCGCATCGGCGCCGTTCGCCGACGAGGTGGCAAGGTTGATGAGCGACGACCGGCCGGCCAGCCGATACGCCGACGAGTCGATCGCAGACCTGGCGGTCTGGGCGCTCGCTCGGATCGGCGACCGTCGGTGCGTGGGCGAGCTTCGCGAGCAGGTTCGTGGGTCACGATCCGGGTTCGACGTCTGGTCCTCCGGAGGCGGCCATCCGCAGTTCTACAGCCTCGACATGCCGGCGATGCATCAGGTGCTCGGCCCGCTCCGCGACCTGGCCCCGGACCTCCTGCCGGCGGTCCGCGAGCGGCTCCGCACGACCGACGACTATCAGTGGCACAGAGAGATGGCGCGGACGCTCGCGGCATGGGGCCCCGACGGCGCCGAGGCGGTGCCGGAGCTGATCGACCTGTTGTCGATGGACGCCGCCGGCTGGGCCGCCCATGCGCTCGGCCAGATGGGGCCAGCCGCGGCCGACGCCGCACCGGCGCTGCGACGCCTCGCCCGCGGCCCGGCGTGGACCGAGCGGCTTCGCACCGGCCGGCACGTCGACGACGAGGAGTCCGGGCGGCTGTATCTGCCGAACGAGGATCGGCGACCGCAGTTCGACGCCGACAACCGGATGCAGGCCGCCTGGGCGTACGCCAAGATCACCGGCGACACCGACCTCGCTGTTCGGGTCTTGGGTCGCGGGCTTGAGGGCAAGAGCGCCCGACCCGCCGTCAGGTTGTTCGCGACCCTCGGCCAGCTCGACGGCACGTCACCGCCGGCACAGCTGGTCGACCGGGTCGGGGAGCTCGTACGCGACGGCGACGACTGGGACCGGATCGATGCGGCGCAGCTCCACTGGCTCCTCACCGGCGATCCGACGGTGGCCGTCGACCGCATGGTGGAGACACTTCGCCCTCTCGAGCTGGCGTTTTTCGAAGCCCGCATGCGGCTGGCCGTCAACTACGTCGGCGACCTCGGTCCGCAAGCTGTCGACGCCGAACCGGCACTGCGCGCCCTGCTCAGTCTCGACCTTCGGCTCGGCCAGGCCGGCAGCTGGCGGTCGATCGAGGAGGACGCCGCGATCCGGCGCGCGGCGGAGAAGGCACTCGAGCAGATCACCGACGAGTCGGGCGGCTGAGGCGCCTCTAGTCGGCGTCGAGGTAGCGGCCGGCGAGCGTCGCCGATCAGGACGAGATAACGCCGGACGGCGGTCGCCGCCGTCTCGGCCGCCACCTCCCACAGTCCGGAAGTGTCCGCGACGCCGGTGAGCAGGAACGACACCGTCCCCGACGGTCGCTCCGCAGCTGGCCGATGTTTGTCAGGCCCTGAGAGACGAGCCTTTTCGGTAGGCGAGACAGCCAGCATCGAACAAAGTCAGGGGCAGACCGATGAGTTTTCACTCCCACTCCGGTCAATACCAGCGACCGCCACCGAGACTCGCGGCCTCAAACCGGCGGCCAAGAAATTTCTTCGCACGAGATGTCGATCCGGAGGCTCCTCGTTCGAGGTGTAGGTAAAGGCCCCACCTGAAACCCGAAGGGAAACCCCCGATGAGCACCACACAGATCGAGACCGCCCCCGAGGCCGGACCAACCGCGAGCGCGCCCGACCGCAACCGGTGGGCCGCCCTGATCGTGCTGTGCGTGGGCATGCTGATGATCGTGCTCGACGCCACCGTCGTCAACGTGGCGCTGCCGGCCATCCAGACCGACCTCGGCTTCACGCAGTCCAGCCTCGCCTGGGTCGTCAACGCGTACCTCATCGCCTTCGGCGGGCTGCTCCTCCTGGCCGGCCGGCTCGGCGACCTGATCTCCCGACGCGGCGTGTTCCTCGCCGGCCTCGGAGTCTTCACCGCAGCGTCGTTCGTCTGCGGCATCGCGGAGAGCCAAGAGGTGCTGGTCGCCGCCCGGTTCGTGCAAGGCGTTGGCGGCGCGATGACCTCCGCCGTCATCCTGGGCATGATCGTCACGCTGTTCCCCGAGCCCCGGGATCAGGCCAGGGCGATCGGCGTCTACGCCTTCGTCGCCTCGGCCGGCGGCTCCGTAGGACTGCTCGCCGGAGGCGTGTTGACCCAGGCGATCAACTGGCACTGGATCTTCTTCATCAACCTGCCGATCGGCGTCGCGACAGCGGTGTTCGCCGTGCGTTACCTCGACAAGGACAAGGGCGCTGGCTTCGGCAGCGGCACCGACATCCTCGGCGCGGCCCTGATCACCAGCGCACTGATGCTGGGTGTCTACACCATCGTCCAGCCGGCCGCCGAGCACGGATGGACCGCGGCCTCGACGCTGAAGTTCGGCGCGGTCGCCATCGCGCTGCTGGTCGGCTTCGTGGTCCGTGAGGCCACCGCGGCCAACCCGCTGGTGCCGCTACGGATCTTCGCGTCGCGCAACGTCTCGGCCGCGAACGTGATCCAGGCCCTGACCGTCGCGGGAATGTTCGGAATGTTCTTCCTCGGCGTCCTGTACCTGCAGGAGATCCTGCACTACAACGCGCTCGAGACCGGACTGGCGTTCCTGCCCACCACCATCGTCATGGGCACCCTGTCGGTGCGCTACTCGGAGCCCCTGATCACCCGGTTCGGTGCGGCTCGGCTGCTCGTGCCCGGCCTGGCCCTGATCGCGCTGGGCCTCGCGCTGGTGGCCCGAGTGCCGGTCGATGGCAGCTACCTCGTCGACGTCTTCCCGTCGACGCTGCTGATCGGCGCCGGTGTCGGCACCGCCTTCCCCGCCCTGATGACCCTGTCGATGTCGGGTGCGACGCCAGAGGACGCCGGTCTCGCGTCCGGATTGGTCAACACGACGATGCAGGTCGGCGCCGCCCTCGGGTTGGCCGTCCTGGCGACGGTCTCGGCGACCCGGACCGAAAACCTGGTGGCCGACGGCCACGACCTGACCACGGCGCTCACCGGCGGGTACCGCCTGGCGTTCGTCATTGCGGCCGGCTTGGTCGTGGCTGCGATCGCCGTCGCCGCCACCGTGTTGCGGCCCGACCGTCCCGAGGAGGAGACCGAGCTCGCCGCCCCGGAGCTGACCGGCCCCGCGGCCCACTGAGCGAAGCCGGGGGTACGCCGAGCGGCGCACCCCTGGCTAGGGCTTACCGCCACCGACGTAGACCAACGGCCGCCCCTAGGCCGATGTGAACGACCCCACCCACCACCGACGATCGATACGACGACAACGAACAGGAGGACGCCGCGATGACCGTCTCAGCATTGACAACCACCACCGACGCGCCGGTCGCCGAGTTACTGCGAAGCTTTGGCGGACCCATCCACGTCCCGGGCGACGAGACCTACGACGCCCAGCGCGCGGCACTCAACCCGGCCTTCGACTCGCGGCCGGCTGTGGTCGCGGAAGCCACCACCCCCACTGACGTCCAGGCCGCCATCCGGGTGGCGCGCGGGCACGACCTGCCGTTCGCCGTCCAGGCCACCGGACACGGCACCTTCATCCCCTCCGATGGCGGCGTCCTCGTCAAGACCTCGCGGATGGCGCAGGTCCTCGTCGACCCGGACCGCCGGACCGCCAGGGTCGGTCCCGGTGCCCGCTGGAGCGACGTCATCGCGGCGGCCGCGCCGTTCGGCCTGGCGCCGCTGTCAGGTTCGTCGCCATCGGTTGGCGTCGCCGGCTACACCCTCGGCGGCGGCATCGGATGGCTGGGCCGCGCGTACGGATTCGCCGCGGACAGCCTGCTGCGGGTCGACATCGTCACCGCCGACGGGCGACACCTGACCGCAAGCCGCGGCGTCCACGCCGACCTGTTCTGGGCGCTCCGAGGCGGCAGCGGCAACTTCGGCGTGGTCACCGCGCTCGAGTTCCGGCTGCACCCCGTCGCCCAGGCCTATGGCGGCGCGTCGTACCACCCGATCGACCGGGCCACCGAGACTCTGGCGTTCTACCGCGAGTGGGCCGCGACCCAGCCCGACGAGCTCACCACGACCATCGTCGTCATGCAGCAGTCGCCGAAGGCCGACGTCGACGGTCCCGTCCTCGCGATCCGCGGCTTCTACGTCGGAGCGCCGGCCGACGGTCAGCGGGCTCTTCGGCCGCTGCGTCGAGTCGCGGGCGCTGCGATCGTCGACGACTTCCGGCCGATGACCTATACCGACGCCGCGACCGTCGGCGGAACGCCGCCCCGGCAGTTCGAGATGTACGACGCGCTGCCCGATCCGTTGATCGGGACCGTCGTCGACGCCGTCGCCGGCGACCAGCCGACCATCTCAGCGGTCGAGGTCCGGCAGTGGGGCGGAGCGATGGCCCGGGCGGGCACCGACGCGGGTCCGGTCAGTCACCGGGACACGCCGCTGTCGTTCACCATCGACGGCTCGGCCGAGGCGACGGCGCCGCTGGCGGCGTATGCCACCGGCGGATCGTTCCTCAACTGGCTGCACGACCCGGCTCGTACCGTCGACGCCTTCACGTCGGCGAACTACGCCCAGCTGCGCGAGATCAAGCGGGTATATGACCCGAGCAACATGTTCCGGCGGCACCACAACATCGCGCCGCTCTAGTGCTCAGTGCGGGTCGAGCTCGGCGAAGTCGAGATCAGGCCCCGGCCCGTGCAGGACGACGGCAAACGAGGGCGGCTGCCCGGCCCGGTCGACGAACACGTCGATCACGCGTCGGGCGGTCGTCTCGTCGGCCTTAGCCAGCGACGCCCAGCCCTCCCAGACGATCAGAGTCGGCCGGTCGGTCGGGCCCGGGCCGTCGCGCAGCATGTCGGTCAGCGCGTCGAGGTTGCGGCCGTACCACTCGGGTAACCCGAACGTCGAGGCAACCGCCTCGTGAAAACCGTCCGCGTCGGTCGCCTCGATCGTGTCGAGCACGACGCAATGCCACCTGGCGTGCTCGGCGCAGTGCCGAATGTCACCGCGACGCATCGGCGACGACCAGTGGTAGACGCCGACCGGCTTCCGACCGGCGAGCAATGCCGCAAGCCCACTCATTTGATCTCCACCTCCACGAATGAAGAGTAGTGATCATCGCTGTAGTACAGCTCACTCGACTCCCCCAGCACGAGCCGGCGCGGCCGCGATCCGACGAACCCGGCGTTTCGACGGTGTACTCGCGGTAGTAGCCGTCGACTCGATCCGGCAGGAGGCGTTCGAGATTGAGGAACGTCGCCCCGTCTTGGGCGTACGGCGACGGCAGCCGCGACGGCCAGTCGGACATCAAAAGCCCAGCGCTTGGGCGCGCCGACGCACCTCGGTGCCGCGGTTGGCGCGCAGCGCGTCGATCGGCCGGCCCGGCAGCGACTCGTCGGCCGTAAACAGCCAACGCATCGCCTCGGTGTCGTCGTAGCCGGCGTCGGCGAGCAGCGTCAGCGTGCCGGGAAGCCCTTTCACCAAGCCGTTGTCGTCGAGAAACAGAGCCGGCACCCGCCCCTTGGGGAGCATCACCAGCTGGTGGTCGCGGGCGAGCTGGCGGACCTTCGACGTCGGCACGCCGAGGCGCTTCGCGACGTCTTCCTGACTCAGCCAATCGTCGATGAGAGCGTCCGTTATCGTCGCGTTGTCGCTCATGGGATCAGCCTCGCATGTCGCCGCCGAGCGGGCCACAACAGGCGCGGCTGATCGGCCGGCGACCCTGTGGCCCTTACACTGCGAGTCGGACCCGCATGCCCGCGGGACTGGCTCGTGGCACCCGCGGGCCGTCGAGTCACGACAGGAGAACCCGTGTCCATCACGAGCAGCGACCCGATGATCGGACGCCTGCTCGACGGTCGCTACCGCATCGAGGCGCGCGTCGCCCGCGGCGGAATGGCCACCGTCTATACCGCGACCGACACCCGACTCGATAGGTCGGTCGCGGTCAAAGTCATGCACGCGGGCCTGGGCAGCGACGACGAGTTCGCCGCGCGTTTCGTGCGAGAGGCGCGGTCGGCGGCCCGGCTCAACCACGCGAGTGTCGTGGCCGTCTTCGACCAGGGCGACGACGACGGCATCGTCTATCTCGTCATGGAGTACGTCGAGGGCCAGACCCTCCGGGCGCTGCTGAACAAGGAGGCACCGCTGCCGCCACAGCGCGCGGTCGCGATGCTCGAGCAGGTCCTGGTCGCGGTCACGGCCGCCCACGACGCCCGCCTGGTGCATCGCGACCTCAAGCCCGAAAACGTGCTGATCAGCACCGACGGCGCCGTCAAGGTCGCCGACTTCGGGTTGGCCCGCGCCGTCAGCGCCACCACCGCAGCGACCGCGACCGGCGGCGTCTTGGTCGGCACCGTGTCCTATCTGGCGCCTGAGCTGGTCTTGCACAAAGGAGCCGACGCCCGCTCTGACGTCTACGCATGCGGCGTGATGCTCTACGAGATGCTCACCGGCCGGAAGCCACATGAGGGTGACACGCCGATTCAGGTGGCATACAAGCACGTCCACGACGACGTGCCACCGCCGTCGCAGCTGGTGCCGGGGCTTCCGCCGTACCTCGACGCGCTGGTCGCCCGCACGACCGCTCGCGAGCGCGACCTCCGGCCAGCAGACGCCAAGGTGCTGCTCCGACAGGCCCGGCGAGTGCGCAACGCTCTCGACCAGGGCCTGCCCGACGATCCGGAGCTGACCCAAGACCTGCTGCCCCGGTCACCGCTCGCCGAGGCCACCGTCGAGGAACCGTGGGCGCCGCCGCTCTTCGACGACCAGCCGATGCCGACCAACGGGCCGGAGCACACCCTCGTCGCCGGCAGACCCGGACCCGCGGGACCGCCCGATCCGATGATGCCGCCGGCGGGCGCCTCGATCCCACCCCCGCCTCTGACGGCTCGCTACGGCGTCGACATGTCGCCGGAGGGCCAGCCGCAAAGGCGCAAGCGGCGCCGCGGCCTGATCTCGGTCATCGTCGTCGTCGTGCTGGCGATCATCGCGGGCATCGGCGGCTGGTACATCGGCGTCGGGCGGTTTACGACCACGCCGACGCTCACCGGCCTCACCGTCGACCAGGCTTCCGATGTCGCCGGAGATGCCGGCCTCGGTATCGACGTGGTGTCGGAGGAATTCTCCGAGACGGTGCCGGCCGGCCGAATCATCTCGTCCGACCCCGGTCCGGGTGACCGGATCCCGGACGGCGACACGGTCGAGTTGGTCATCAGCAAGGGCAAGGAGCGCTACGAAGTCCCGGACGTGCTCGGCAAGACCCTCGACCAGGCCACCGACCTGCTCCAGCAGAACGACCTCGAAGTCGGCGACGTTGCCGAGAAGCACAACGGCAAATACCCGGAAGGCACCGTTGCCGAGACCAGCATCGAGCCCGGCACCGACGTCAAGACCGGCACCATCATCGATCTCGTGATCAGCACGGGACCGGTGCCGGTCCAGATCCCCGACTTCACCGGCAGTTGGGCCGGTGAGGCGAAGGCCGGCCTGGACGAGCTCGGCTTCGACGTCGAACCCGTACGGGAGCACAGCGAGGAGATCGCGCCCAACCGCGTCATCTCGCAGGACCCGAGCGGGGGCACCACCGGGCACAAAGGCGACACGATCACGCTGACCGTGTCGGCCGGGCCGTCGGCAGTCCCGGTGCCCGACGTGTTCGGCTGGGACATCAAGGACGCGGCCAAGGCGATGAAGGACACCGGCTTCAAGGTCGACGTCGTACGGGCCGACAACTATCTCGGTCTCAGGAAGGTCGCCGCCCAGGATCCGCCGGCCAACAGCACCCTGCCGTGGGGTTCGACGGTCACCCTGACCATCGTCTGACGATGCCGTCAGCTACGCCGGTGGCAGGTCAGCCCAGGACGCGATCACGCCCGCGTCCCAGTCGCTTGGCAGAGCGACGTCCGTCAGGCGCTGAACCGCACCAGAGTCGGTGTTCCAACCAAGCACGTGAAATGTCCCGTAGTCCTGGGACTGGAACGCGACCGCGTCGGGTCCGAGCCAACCTACGACGCGGCTTCGCGGCCGAAGCCGATCGTCGCCCTCCACCGGCAGCGCCAGCAGGGCCTGCGTCTCGCCGGTGATCGTGATGAGAACGGGATCGCCGAGCCCTGGTCCGAGGGCCGGAACTGGCCGGTCGAGCACGGACTGCGCCTTGCTACCCCACTCGGTGCGAGCCGGCCACAGCGCGACGCCGTCAGACTCATCGGATTCCCCATCGTCTGTCGAGGTGTAAGTGATCTTTCCGGTGTCTGGGTTCATCAGGTCATCGACGACCTGGATCCGCAGTCCGTCGGTCGTCTCCGTCCAACCGACGTAGTACGAATCCGCGTCGCCGTTCGACCACTCGACATGGTGGCCTGTGACCAGGTTGTAGAGCACGACAGCGTCGTTCTGCGCGAAGACGAGCTGCCGGCCGTCCGGAGACAGTGAGGAGATGTTCAGCGGCAGCACATAGCCGTCGTCCGGCTTCGTCACGAGATCCAAGTCGAGATCGGACACATCCAATCGGGACACCCGGCCCCCGTGATCGACAACCAGGACCGCCGGCATCAGGTGCTCGGAATCAGAGGCGGCGAATGCGGCGACGGCCCGGCCGGGTTGCGTGGTCGTCTCGAAATCGCCGGCCAGGTCGATCGAGCCCGGGAGCACCGATGTGGCATGCGGGAGCCGCGCGTCCTCCGCAACGGTCGGACCGACCCACGCCGAGCCTCCGTCGATCCGGGCGTCCGCCGGCCGTGCCATCGCCGCCTCCGGCACCCGGGCGACGGCCACCGGCGCCGACTGATGCACCGGGTCTGGCCCGGGCGCAGTGCCGTCGGTGGCGAAGCTGACCAAGCCGACGACGGCGACGATCGATGCGGCCACGGCGAGGACTGTGCCGACCGTGCGACGGCGGCGCACCCGTACCGAGCGTCGCCAGGCCTGATCGGCGGCGTTGGGAGGCGGCACGACGTCGGCCACCTCGTGGAGAAGCTCTCTCATCCGCTGCTCGGTCATCGACCCACCTCCCCGAGCAGTTCGGCCAACTCCGGTGCCTGCTCTCTCATTCGCGCGAGCGCCGCATGGGTCTGACTCTTGACCGTGCCCTCGCTGATGCCGAGCGTCTGCGCCGTTTGCGGCACGCTCAGGTCCTCGTAGAAACGCAAGACGACGATGGCCCGTTGCTTCGCGGTCAAGTGGCTGAGCGCCTCGGTGACCAGCATGCGCCGCTCCGAGGCGACCGCGTCGTTGGACGCCGGCGGCTCCGGCGGTGCCTCGACGACGACCTCGCGGCCGCGTCGACGCCACCACGAGATGTTGTCGCGGGTCAGGATGGTCCGGGCGTAAGCCTCCGGCTGGCCGCTCTCGAGCCTGCTCCACCGCAGCGCGACCTTGGTGAGGGCGTCTTGCAGCAAGTCCTCTGCGCGCTGCCAGTCACCGGTGAGCAGGTACGCGGTACGCATCAACGCGTGCTGCCGAGCGGTCGCCCATGCGGTGAACGACGCCTCGTCGCCAGTGACCATCCGGCCTCCTCGTCCCTCATCCCTCTAACGCGCGAGACGGCCGGATGGTTGGCTCGCTCAGATCTCCTTGACGCCGGGCTCTCCGTCGTAGACGGCGAACTTCTTGGCGACCGACGCCGTGACGTTCGCCGGATCGGGCTCGGTGACCGACGACAAAGCCATAGCGTCGGCGGTCAGCTGCTCGTTGTCGACCGTGACCCGGACGTATCCACGCTGGTTGCCGACATAGTAGAGGTGCGGACTGTTGGAGAGGTCCGGCGGCGTGTCGTCACCGTGCGACGTGACGGAGGTCGTGACGAGCTCCGACCCGACGTACGGCGAGTCGTGGTCGAAATAGTCGAGACGCAGGCTCGCCGCCCACCCGCGGTGGACGTCGCCGGTCAGCACGACCGGGTTGCGCACGTCCGCGTCGACCCAGCCCTGCGTGATCCGCTGCCGGTTGGCGCGATAGCCGTCCCAGGCGTCCGGGCTCGTGTCGCAGGTGTCCGGGTCGCCGTCGCCGTCGCGCATTGCGAAGAACACCTGCTGGCCGAGCAGATCCCAGCGCGCCCCACCTTCGGCGAGGCCGTCGAGCAGCCACTGCTCCTGCTTGGCTCCGGTGAGGGTCCGGTCGTCGCGGCCCATCTCGTCGCAGTCCTGGCTCGGCGCCTGCTTCCAGCGGTACTGACGGGTATCCATCATGTGGAGGTTCGCCAGGTTGCCCCACGGGATCCGGCGATAGAGCGGGATGGCCGGGCCGGTCGGCTTCATCGCCTTCGGCACCGGCATGTTCTCCCAGAACGCCTGGAACGCGTCCTGCTTACGCGCGGCCGGCCAGTCGGATCCGTTGCCGTACCAGTTGTTGGCCAGCTCGTGGTCGTCGAACACCGGCACCCACGGGGCGACGGCATGTGCGGCCTTGAGCGACGGGTCGAGATGGTGCTGGGAGTAGCGCAGCCGATACATCTCGAGGTTGGTGACCTCGGCCCGATCGATGTAGCCGCGTACGAGGTCGGGCTGCCCGGACGGCTTCTCGTACATGTAGTCGCCAAGGAACAGCACGAGATCGGGCTCGTCGGCCGCGATGAAGTGGTGCGCGTGAAACCAGCCCTCCTCGTAATGCTGGCACGACGCCATCGCGAACGTCACCGAACCGGGGTGGGTGCCCGCCGCCGGTGCACTACGCGTGCGACCGACCGGCGAGATGTATCCGTCGGCCTTGAAGCGGTAGAAGTACTCGCCGCCAGCCGGCACGCCCTCTGGCTCGGCGTGGACGCTGTGCCCCTCGGACGGGATGGCCGTCTCGGAGCCGTTGGCGACGACGTTGCCGAACGCCTCGTCGGTGGCGAGCTCCCATTCGACCGTGACCTCGCGGGTGCCCATGCCGCCGTCGGGGTCGAGCGGCTGCGGCGCGAGTCGGGTCCACAGCACCATGCCGTCGGGTCGTGGGTCGCCGGACGCGATGCCGAGCTGGAACGGGTCGCGTGCCGCGAAGGTCGACCGCGACGGCATCGCCGCCTCGGCGACCCGCGGCATCGCGAGAGACCCGCCGGCGGCGAGGCCGGTCACCAAGAACAGTCGACGGTTGAGTCGGGGGGCGCAGCCCTGACGATCGGTCATCATGCGCCTCCTCAGAACCAGTCGGTGATCGTGTCGCCGCAGGTCTCGTCGAGCACGTCGAGGGTGCCGTACTCGCCGAGGCAGGCCCGGTAGGTGATCCATGTGTCGACGGGCCGGTCGACCGTGGCGGTGACACTGGTGCCGTTGCCGTCGTGGTTCCAGACGAGATAGGGCCCGGTCCCGTCGGAGAGCCAGTACTCCAGCACCGCCGAGTGGCCGTCGCCGGCCTGGTCGTAGACCGTGAAGAGCTTGTCGGCCGTCACGAACGTCACGCGTCCGGCACAGCCGCTGCCGGTGGTGCACCGTTCGCTGTCGGCCGACGCGGCAGAGGCGCCGCCGAAGGCGAAGACACCGACGAAGAGAGTCAAGCAAGTGACGTGCCGATGCCATGGGGGCCCCTCCCAGGATGTCGAACCGAGCACATCCTGGACTACCCAGAGGTCATCGAGCGCAAACCACGAAACAATTCGGCGGTGACCCTTCGGAGTTTGCCGCCGGCGTACGACGATAAGGACATGGACGAGATGACGATGCCCGAAGGCCCGAGGGCGCCGGGACCCGCCGGGTTTCCGCGGCCGGGGGCGCTTCCGTACCTGGCCGTGAGCGCTGCCCGGGAAGCGATCGCGTGGTACGAGCGGGTGTTCGACGCCGAGTCGGTCGGCGAGCCGTACGTCATGCCGGACGGCCGGATCGGGCATGCCGAACTCGCGGTCGGTGGCGGCACTCTCTACCTCTCCGACGAGCATCCCGAGATGGGCCTGCGCGCGCCAAGTGTCGACGCCGTCTCGGTCAGCCTCATGCTGCCGGTCGACGACACCGATGCGACGCTCGAGCGGGTACGCGAGGCCGGTGGCCGGGTCGAGCATGAGCCGTTTGAGGAGTACGGCCAGCGCAACGCGACCCTGGTCGACCCATTCGGCCATCGGTGGATGCTCGCCGGCCCCATGCGATCGGAGGCGCCGTCGTCGGGCACCGACTAGAGCTCTCCACTGGCGTAGCCAAATGACGGTGATTTGGCCACCCCAGCGGGGCGGGTCAGCGCCCGAGCAGCCGAGCCATGGTTTCGGCTGCCGACTCGGCCTGCGTCTTGGTGACGTCGAGGTGGGTCACGATGCGCACCGCCTGCGGGCCGACGGCGCCGATCAGCACGCCCTCGGCGCGGGCCGACGCCACGAGCGCGGGCGCGTCGGGGCAGGGCACGACCACGATGTTGGTCTCGACCCCGGCCGGGTCGACGCCGCACGCCTCGGCGAGGAGTCGTGCGTTGTCGTGGTCCTCTGCGAGCCGGTCGATGTGATAGGCCAGCGCGTGCAGTCCAGCGGCCGCCAGTACCCCGGCCTGCCGCCAGCCGGCGCCGAGTCGCTTGCGCCAGACCCGCGCCTCGTCGATCGCGTCCGTCGAGCCGATGACGAGTGAGCCGACCGGCGCGCCGAGGCCCTTCGACAGGCAGACTGCCATCACGTCGGCGATCCGGCCGTACTCCTCGAGCGATGTGCCGGACGCGACCGAGGCGTTCCAGATCCGGGCGCCATCGAGATGGACCCCGACGCCAGTGGCGTCGGCGAGCGCCCGTACCTCGCGCAGCGCGTCGATCGGCTGCACCGCGCCGCCGCAGAAGTTGTGCGTGTTTTCGACCGAGATCGCGGCAGTCCGGACGAGGAACGGCCCGAGATCCGGCGCCAGCATCGCCTCGATCGCCTTCGGGTCGGCGAATCCGCGCGGGTCCGACCAGGTCCGCATCGTCACGCCGGCCCATGCCGCATGTGCGCCCAGCTCGGCCCGCGCGATGTGCGCCTGCGACTCACACAGCACCTCGGTGCCGACCGGCACGAGCGACCGCACGGCGAGCAGGTTGGCCAGCGAGCCGGTGGCGCAAAACAGCGCGGCCTCGTGTCCGAAGGTCGCGGCGATCCGCTCCTCGAGCTCACGAACGGTCGGGTCCTCGCCATAGACGTCGTCGCCCACGTCGGCGTCGGCCATCGCCACCCGCATCGTGCCGGTCGGTCGCGTCACGGTATCGCTGCGCAAATCGATCACGATCGCAGCGTACGCAGGCCGCGCTGTCGATCGCAGGGGTGTCACCGCGACTAATCGGCCGTCAACTCTTCCGCGTGCGAGGAGTCGTAGGCTGGCGCCTCGTGAAGGGCGCGCTGCTGATCGCCGGGGCGACCTCCGACGCGGGCAAGAGTGTCGTCACGACGGGCGTCTGCCGCTGGCTGCATCGCCAGGGGGTCAAGGTCGCGCCGTACAAGGCGCAGAACATGTCCAACAACTCGATGGTCGCTGCCGACGGCGTCGAGATCGGGCGGGCCCAGTGGATCCAGGCGATCGCCGCCGGCGCGACTCCGGAGGCGGCGATGAACCCCGTGCTGCTCAAGCCGGCCGGCGACCGTCGCAGTCATCTCGTCGTGATGGGCCAGCCGGCCGGCGAGCTCGACGCGGCGGCGTTCGCGGAGGCTCCGGGGCGCTTGGCCGACGTCGCGCACGCGGCGTTCGACGATCTCCGATCGCGTTACGACGTCGTCGTCTGCGAGGGCGCCGGCAGCCCGACCGAGATCAATCTGCGGCGCTACGACTACGTCAACATGGGGCTGGCTCGCCACGGGAGGATCCCGACCATCGTCGTCGGCGACATCGACCGCGGCGGGGTTTTCGCGTCGTTGTTCGGCACGGTGGCCCTGCTCGACGCGGCTGACCAGGCCTTGGTCGCGGGGTTCGTGGTCAACAAGTTCCGCGGCGACGAGACGCTGCTCGAGCCCGGGCTCGACCAGTTGCGCGAGCTCACCGGCCGCCCGACGCTCGGCGTGCTGCCGTGGGAACCTGGCCTCTGGCTCGACTCCGAGGATGCCCTCGATCTCGACGGTCGACGTGAGGTGCGCGGTGAGGGCGCGATCCTGCGCGTGGCTGTCGTACGTCTCCCCCGCATCAGCAACTTTACCGATCTCGACCCGCTCGGGGTCGAGCCTGACGTCGAGGTGCGCTTCAGCACGTCGGCGGCGGACATCCGGGCGGCCGACCTCGTCGTGCTCCCCGGCAGTCGATCCACGATCGCCGATCTGGCCTGGCTGCGGGAGCGAGGCCTCGCGGACGCGTTGGCCGTCCGAGCCCGCGACGGCGGACCGATCCTGGGCATCTGCGGCGGCTTCCAGATGCTAGGCACGACCGTCGACGATCCCGACGGCGTCGAGTCGTCGCCGCGCTCGATCTCCGGCCTCGGCCTCCTCCCGGCGGCCACCCGCTTCGACCCGGCCAAGACGCTGCGCTGCACGGTCGGCTCCTGGCGCGGCGAAACCGTCGAGGGCTACGAGATCCATCACGGGGAGGTCTCCGTCGACGGCGGCGAGGAGTTTCTCGACGGCTGTCGCTCCTGCGCGGTGTGGGGCACGCTCTGGCACGGCGTCTTGGAGTCCGACGGATTCCGTCGCGCCTTCCTGGCCGAGGTCGCCGCGGCAGCCGGCGTACGCGACTTCGCCGCCGACCCCAGCACGTCGTTCGCGGCCGCCCGCGAACGTCGGATCGACCGTCTCGCCGACCTGATCGAGACGCACGTCGACACCGACGCCGTGCGCGCGCTCATCGAGCACGGGGCGCCAGACGGCCTGCCGAAGCTATCGCCAGGTGCCGACGGCTCTCGGACCTAGAAGCCCAGCGCGGCCGCGCCGCCCACGATCGGCAGCGTCACCCGACTGTCCGCCGGCGAGACCGTGAGCTCGGCGCCGCCACGTGGCAACAGCGTGTACTCCTGGTCGGACGAGAAGACCACGACTCCGATCCGATGGCCGGCCGGGAAGATGTAGTCCTTCGGCTCGAACGTCCAGGTGTAGTCGTACATCTTGCCTTGCTCGACGGCGAGCGTGCTGTCCCAACCGGTCCGGTTTTGGGGGTCCATCCAGCCACGAGTCACCACGAACGGCGCGACATCCGATCCGGCCGCGCCGTAGTCCACCAGGTACGCGGTCAGGTTGGCGTCGTTACGGTTCTCGATCGCCATCCGCAACCGGATCGACGGCCGTCCGGACAGCCGAGCGCTGTCGGCCAGCTCGGGTGAGCGGTAGACCAGCCGGTTCGGGTTGGCGGTGTCCGGCGCGGCGACGAGCTGTGCGGGACCAATAGTCCGGCCCTCGTCGACGAATCCCTGCACGACATCGGTCGACGAGTCCTCGGTCGAGAGGCCGCCGGGCGATGTCGCGTCATCAGCGGAGAGGTGCAACCGCACCGGACGCGCACCGGGGTCCGGCCAGTCTTTGTAGGTCGCGTAGTCGCGGTTCTCCCTCTGCACGATCGCCCGTGGCTCGCTCATGATGCCGTTGTCGATTCCCCAGAGCCAGTGGTCGAACCAACGGTTCTCGGTCTGGCGGTAGGTCCACGACTGGCCATTCGGCAATGTGTACGTCGCGCCGCTGCCCGGACCGCCGTGACCGCCCTGGTGCAGCCAGATCTTGCGCGGCACGCCGTAGCCCGCCAGCTTGTCCCACCAGGCCGCGTAGTTGTTGGTCATCACGTTCCAGTCGTTGATGCCGTGCACCACGAAGACGCTGGCGCGCACCTGATCGGCGTCGGGCAGGTAGTCGCGCTGCCGCCAGAACGGCGAATAGTCGCCGGTGATCCGGTCTTGCTTCTCGGTGAGATCGGCGATCTCGTCCTTGCAGTCTCCGGTCGCGCGCGCCTCGCCGGCGGTGAACTGCGCGAGGATATCGAGGTCTTCGCCCTGGAAGGTTCCGGGCGCGCGCACCAAGCCGTTAGCCCGGTAGTACTCGTACCAGTTGCTGATCGCCGAGACCGGGATGATCGTCTTCAAGCCCTCGACGCCGGTCGTCGCCACCATGTTGGGCAGCGTGCCGTTGTAGGAGACGCCGGTCATGCCGACGTCGCCGTTCGTCCAGTACGCGTCGACCGGCTTTCCTTTCGCATCGAACCCCGGAGCCCGCCCGTTGAGCCAGTCGATGATCGCCTTGGTCCCGAGGGTCTCGGCTTGGTCGCCGCTCGTCGGGCAGCCGTCAGAGTCGGCCGTACCGACGCTCATGCCGAGCACGACGGCATAGCCGCGCGGCACGTAGTAGTCGTCGAGCGAGCCCGGCAGGTCGGGTGTGGCCCGGTCGTGGGTCGTCGTGGTCGCCGCGAAGGCGTCGTCGCGACTGCCGAGGTGTTCGAGGTCGTTTTGCGACAGCTCGTCGACTAGCACACTCGGGTACGGCACGTCACCCCACACGTCCTTGCGGTACGGGCTCTGCTCGAACACCACGGGCACGGTGCAGCCGAGCGTCTCGGTCGCCCGTGGCCGCGCGATGTCGGCCACGACCCGATCCGGCTCGCCATTGTGGTCGGTGTCGAGCGGCGTTTCGATCCAGACCCGCTGTTGGACGGCGTTGTTGAAGTTGTAGATCGGCTGGGTCGTACCGCCCGCGACCTCGGTCCGGCACGCGGGTTTGGCTGGCGCTGCGGCCGGGCTGGCCGGCGCGGAGCCCGTCGACAGCACGGCAGTGGCGGCGAATGGAGCGATCAGTCCGGCGACGAGAAGCGGGCGTACGACCATGGGAGTCCTCCGGCACAGGCGAGTCGACGGCCCTCATTCTGACCGGCTTTGACGGGCAGCGGAACCCCTAACGTGCGAATGCCCGATTTTCCTTGTGGGTATGGGGTTTGGGGGTCGGGGGTTGTCGGTGGTGGGTGTTAGTTCGTGCGCATGGTCGATAGCGATGTGGCCGGGTTGTTGGCCGGGTTGGGGTCGGGCAGTGCCGGGTGGTCGCCGGGTGAGCGGGTCGGATCACGGCGTTGGACCGGGCGGTCAACATGGTGCAGGCCGCGTTGAGCGTCGAGACGGCGGCGTTCGCCGCCCGGCGGCGTCGCCGCGATATCGCGCGGGGTGCTCCGGGTGATGCGGCGGGTCGGGGCGCGGCGGTTGAGGTGGCGATGGCGCGGCGGGTGTCGAAGGCGACGGTCGATCATCAGTTGGCGTTCGCCGAGTCGCTGGTCGACGACCTCCCACAGCTGCTGCAGGCTTGTTTGGCCGGGCGGGTGTCGCAGGCCGCGGCGCGGTTCGCGGTCAAGGCGTGTGAGCCGCTCGACCACGACCAACGCCGGGCCGTGGACGCCGAGCTGGCCCGGTTGGCGGGTGAGTTGACGCCGGGTGAGTTCCGTAAGGCCGCCGACCGGCTGGTCGCCGCCACCGACCCGGCCGCGGCCGAGAAACGCGCCGCGCTGGCCCGGGCGCGTAAGGCGGTGCGGGCGATCATGCACTGGTGACGGCACCGGCAGCCTGTCCGCGTTGCTTCCCGCCGAGCAGGCGTTGGCGTGTTGGCAGACGTTGGATCACGAGGCGCGGTGCCGCCGCGGCGACGGCGACGTCCGGCCGATCAACGACCTGATGGGCGACCTGCTCGTCGAACGTGTCACCGGCCAGACCCAGGCGACCGACCTGAACCTGGAGATC
>DASQKI010000066.1:0-15180 GCA_035630615.1 Nocardioidaceae bacterium | reverse complement strand
GATGCCGCCGGCAAGGCCGAGCGCGGTCTCGACGGAGTCGGTGAGCCGGCGCTTGGCCGACGCCTTGACCGCCAGCCGGTCGATGACCGCCTCGATCGTGTGCTTCTTTTGCTTGTCGAGCTTCGGCGGGTCGGTGAGCGGGTAGATCTCGCCGTCGACCCGGACTCGGCTGAAGCCCTGGGTCTGGAGTTGGCGGAACAGGTCGACGTATTCGCCCTTGCGGCCGCGGATGATCGGCGACACCACCTGGAACCGGGTGCCCTCGTCGAGCTCGAGGACCCGGTCGACGATCTGCTGCGGCGTCTGCTTCGAGATCAGCTCGCCGCAGGTCGGACAGTGCGGTCGACCGGCCCGGGCGTAGAGCAGCCGGAGATAGTCGTAGACCTCGGTGATGGTGCCGACCGTCGACCGCGGGTTGCGCGACGTCGACTTTTGGTCGATCGACACCGCCGGCGACAGGCCCTCGATGAAGTCGACGTCGGGCTTGTCCATCTGGCCGAGGAACTGCCGGGCGTAAGCCGACAGCGACTCGACATAACGTCGCTGGCCCTCGGCGAAGATCGTGTCGAAGGCCAGACTCGACTTCCCGGAGCCGGACAGGCCGGTGAACACGATCAGGGCGTCTCGGGGCAGGTCGAGGGAGACGTCCTTGAGGTTGTGCTCGCGCGCGCCGCGCACGATGAGACGGTCGGCCACGAGGCTTATTCTCCCGGATTGTCGAAGAACACTGGATGCCGCTCGATCATGCTAACCAGGGGGTCCGACAAAGGCTTCCGCTCTGTCACGGGGTGAGTACGGTGGGCCGCATGGATCCGGACGTCAGCCTCGCCCCCGCCGACTCGCTCAGCATGATCCGAGACGCGACCGAGCGCGTGCTCACCGACGTCCGAGCCCTAGCCGACGCCGACCTCCGGGCGCCATCGGCGCTGCCGGACTGGAGCCGCGGCCACGTCGTCACGCATCTGGCCCGAAACGCCGACGGCCTGGCCATCCTGCTGGTATCGGCCCGCACCGGCGAGCAGCGGCCGATGTATGCCTCACAGGACCAGCGCAACACCGACATCGAGGCCGGCGCCGGCCGCTCCGCCGCCGAGATGACCGCTGATCTCGTCGAGACGCACCAGGGCTTCACCGCAGAGGCCGACCGGCTGACTGACTGGAGCGCGACCGTGTTTCGGACCCTCGACAACCCCGGCTTTCCGGTCGAACTGGTGCCGCTGCTGCGGC
The DNA here is from genome assembly GCA_035630615.1 of Nocardioidaceae bacterium. Taxonomy (GTDB): domain Bacteria; phylum Actinomycetota; class Actinomycetes; order Propionibacteriales; family Nocardioidaceae; genus DATFRX01. Next base: position 13,953 of record DASQKI010000066.1, on the reverse strand, counting down.
TCGGGGAGCTCGAAATCCATCACACCGACCTCGACGTCGGCTACGGATTCGACCGTTGGCCTACCGTGTGGGCCGCGGCGTTCCTCTCGCACGCCTGTCGCGGACTGTCGGATCGGGCCGGCGAGCCGCTGGGCATCGACGCGACCGACACCGGCACCCGGATCGCCTCCGACAGTCCCGGGGCGCGCATCGTCGAGGGTCCGGTCACGACGCTGCTGGCGTGGGTCACCGGTCGCCACGACGGCCACGACCTGCGGGTGGCGCCGGACGGACCACTCCCCGACATCGGATCCTGGCGCTAGGAGATCTGACCCATGAACTACCACGGACACGTCCCGGTCGGCGGCACGCCGGCGGTACGCGAGCTCCCCGACCTCGTCATCACCAAGGTCGCGGTCGGCCCGATGGACAACAACGCCTACCTGTTGCGCTGCCGGCACACCGACGAGCAGGTTCTGATCGACGCCGCCGACGAGCCGGACACCCTGCTCCGGGTGATCGGCGACGGCGGGTTGCGTCGGGTCATCACGACGCACCAGCACGCCGACCACTGGCAGGCACTGCCGGCGGTCGTCAGCGCGACGGACGCCGTCACGGTGGCCGGTGCCGACGATGCCGACGAGTTGCCGGTCGACGTCGTCGAGCGGGTCGCCGACGGTGATTGCGTCGCGGTCGGTCGATCCGAGCTCGAGGTCGTCCACCTCGTCGGACACACACCTGGATCGATCGCGCTGCTCTATGACGATCCCGAGGGGACGCCGCATGTGTTCACCGGCGACAGCCTGTTCCCCGGCGGCGTCGGCAACACCCACGGCTCGGCCGACCACTTCACGTCGCTGTTTCACGACGTGAGCACCAAGCTCTTCGAGCGGCTGCCCGACGAGACGTGGGTCTACCCGGGCCACGGCGACGACACCACGCTCGGCGCGGAGCGCCCACACCTCCCCGAGTGGAAGGCCAGGGGCTGGTAGTGCTAGCCCGCAGCTCGGCACTAATCCGGGAAGCGAGCGCGCGATGACAGCCCTACGGTTCGGGTTGGTCGGCACCGGCCACTGGGCCCGGACCGTCCACGCCGCCGCGCTGGCCGCGTCTCCCGACTCCGAGTTGATCGGCGTGTGGGGACGCGACCCGGCGAAGGCAGCCGTTGCGGCAACCGCCGCCGGTGCCGCCGTGTACGACGACCTCGATGCTCTGATCGAGGCGGTCGACGCGATGGCGTTCGCCGTACCCCCCGACGTACAGGTCGGGCTAGCCGAGCGGGCGGCCCGCTCCGGCCGGCATCTCCTGCTCGAGAAGCCGATCGCCACCGAGGTCGGCGCCGCCGACCGGTTGGTCGAGGCGGTGACGACGACCGGTGTCGCCTCGATCGTCTTCTTCACCACTCGATTCATGCCCGAGCGCCGGGCCTGGTTCGACGTGGTGCGATCGGAGTCGTGGTACGGCGGGTGGGCGGTGTGGCTGGGCACGGCGTTCGTGCCGGACGGCCCGTTCAGCGAGTCGCCGTGGCGCCGCGAGAAGGGTGGGCTGTGGGACGTGGGGCCGCACGTGCTCGCGACGGTGACGGCGACGCTCGGGCCCGTAACCCGCCTCACCGCCGATGCCGGCGCCCGCGACGTCGTTCATCTCGTGGCGCATCACGAGAGTGGCGCGACGAGCACCGCAACGGTGACGCTGTCGGCACCGCTAGACGCCGGTGGATCGTCCCTGACCCTCTGGGGCGATCCGGGGACGTCGGCGATGCCGGCCGCGACCTCCACGGCGACCGAGGCGTACACGATCGCTGTCTCCGAGTTGGTCGCGAACGTCCGCGCCGGCCGTACCGACCATCCGTGCGACGTCCGGCTCGGCGCCCACGTCGTACGCCTGCTGGCCGACGCCCAGCATCGGATGGACGCCGACCGGTCCTGATCCGGCGTACGGCTCCGACGAATCGAACATATGCATCGGAACCTTGCCCTCTGAGGCGCATCACGACAGGGTGTTTCAGCATCAATCAGCCACAAAGCCGTGGTCCGCGGGAGCGAGGAGATGCCATGAGCGAGACGGTTCAAGACCAGGCGCGGAGCCAGCCCGAGCTCAGGCGGGTCATGGGACCGAGGCTTCTGCTGCTCTTCATCGTCGGCGACATTCTCGGCACCGGGGTCTACGCCCTGACTGGCTCGGTCGCCGCCGAGGTCGGCGGCGCGGCGTGGGTGCCGTTCCTGGTGGCCTTCGCCGTCGCGATGCTGACGGCGTTCTCCTACCTGGAGCTGGTGACGAAATATCCCCAGGCGGCCGGGGCCGCGCTATATACGCACAAGGCGTTCGGCATCCACTTCGTGACGTTCCTCGTCTGCTTCACCGTGATGTGCTCGGGGGTCACGTCCGCATCGACAGCGTCCCGGGCGTTCTCGTCCAACTTCGTCAAGGGCTTCGGCTGGGAGGACAGCCTCGGCGCCGACGCGGTCACGCTCATCGCCCTCGGCTTCATGGTCCTCATCGCGATGATCAACTTCCGCGGCGTCGGCGAGAGCGTCAAGGCCAACGTCGTCCTCACGCTGGTCGAGCTCTCGGGCCTGCTGCTGGTGATCATGGTCGGCTTCTGGGTCGTCTTCCAGGGCGATGCCGATTTCGGCCGGGTCGTCGCCTTCGACACGGCGGAGGACAAAAGCGCGTTCATCTCCGTCACCGCAGCCACCACGTTGGCGTTCTTCGCCATGGTCGGTTTCGAAGACTCGGTCAACATGGCCGAAGAGACTCGCGATCCGAGTCGCATCTTCCCGAAGATCATGCTGTCCGGCCTGTCGATCACCGGAGTGATCTACGTGCTCGTGGCGATATCCGCGGTTGCCGTCGTGCCCGTCGGTGACCTCGAGGCTGCCGGCGACACCTCGCTGACCCTGATCGTGCAGCGCGGTGCGCCGGACATCCCGATCGACGACCTCTTCCCGTTCATCGCCATGTTCGCGGTCGCCAACTCGGCGCTGATCAACATGCTGATGGCGAGCCGGCTGCTCTATGGCATGGCCAACCAGCAGGTGCTGCCGCCGTTCCTGAGCAAGGTGCACCCGACGCGGCGCACGCCGTGGGCGTCGATCATCTTCACGACCCTGATCGCGCTCGGCCTGATCATCTACGTCACGCAGACGTCAGACTCCGACGACGTCGTGTCAGTGCTCGGTGGGACGACGGCGCTGCTGTTGCTCGCCGTCTTCACCGTCGTCAACATCGCCGTCCTCGTGCTCCGCAAGGACCGCGTCGAAGGGCCGCAGTTCCGAGCGCCGACGGTGATTCCGATCATCGGCGCGATCGTCTGCGCGTTCTTCGTCGGCCCCTGGACCGACCGCGACGAACGGCAATACGAAGTCGCTCTCTGGCTGCTGCTCCTGGGCGTCGTGCTGTGGCTCATCACGTGGTTCGCCAATCGGGCCATTCGCGCTCGGCGCACGTTCATGCGCGATCCGAGCGACCTCGAGGGCTAAGGGTGGCCGGGGTCGATGCCTAGGATGGGCCGGTGCCGACCCCTGTAGAGGCGCTCGATGCCCTGGCCCGGGACAACGACGCGACCATCTCCGTGTGGATGGGCGATGTCGACGGCCGACCCTGGCTGAGCCGCGAGGCCGACCGGGTTCATCCGGCCGCCAGCACGATGAAGCTGGCTCTCGTCACCGCGCTGCTTCGCGCCGTCGACGCCGGTCGGATCGAGCTCGGAGAAGAGCTCCCCGTACGAGCGGTGCTGCCGTCGATGGTGACGGGCCAGACGTACGAGACGACGCCGGACTACGACAACGACGAGCTCCCGTGGGAGCGGCTGGGTCGGTCAGCGTCGCTCGGGTGGCTGGCCGAGCGGGCCATCGTCCGGTCCAGCAATCTCGCGACCAACCTGCTGCTCGACCGGGTCGGCATCGACGCGGTCAACGCGGTCTATACCGCCGCCGGCGCGACGACGGCGCGGGTCGAACGCGGCATCCAGGACGAGCCGGCGATGACGGCGGGACTGACCAACACCGTCACGGCGGCCGACCTCGCCTCCGTGGTCGGTGCGCTGGCCCGACGCGAGCTCGCCGGGTCTGAGTCGTGCGAGCGGATCGAGGCGATCCTGGCCCGATGCGAGCACGCCGACGCCGCCGCTGCCGGCCTGCCCGCGGGCACCTACTTCGCCCACAAGACCGGTTGGTTCGACGGGGTCTGCCACGATGTCGGCCTCGTGCGACCGGCGGGTGAGCCGGAGTTCGTCCTCGCGATCCTGACCGGCGCTCCCCTCGACGACGCACGCGCCCACCGACTGGTGGCGGACTCCGCGACGATCTGCTGGGATCACCGGCACGACCTCGCTGCCGCCGGCGCGTCGACGGAGTCGGCATGAGTCGCATCGACGCCCTGCGATGCCATCCGGTCCGCGTCCCGCTGCACACCCCGTTCGTGACTGCGCTTCGCCGCGCCACCGCCATCGAGTCGCTGATCGTCGAGGTGGTCGACTCCGACGGCATCCGAGGCTTCGGCGAGGCGCCGCAGGTCTGGGCCGTGACGGGCGACTCGCTCGCCGGCTCGGCCGCGTGTGTCGAAGGGCCACTCGGCGCCGCCACAGTCGGCAGCGACGCCGATGATCTCCACGACACCTGCCGACGGGTGCGTCGCGCCGTCGCGGGCAACCTGGCGGCCAAGGCCGCGATCGACGTCGCGCTCCACGACCTGGCCGCTCGCCGTCGCGGCGTGCCGCTGCCGGTGCTGCTCGGCGGTGCCGGCCGGACGGTGGCGACCGACGTCACGGTCTCCGCCGGGTCGGCCGACGAGGTCGCCAAGGCGGCCCAAGAGCGGGTGGCCGACGGGTTCGGGGCGCTGAAGCTCAAGGTCGGCACCGATGCAGCGAGCGACGCCGCGCAGGTGCTGGCGGTCCGCGAGGCCGTCGGGCCCGACGTCGCCCTGCGACTTGACGCCAACCAGGGCTGGACGCCGCGCGAGGCGGTCCGCGTCATCGGCCAGATGGAGGACGGCGGCGCCGATGTCGAGCTCGTCGAGCAACCGGTGCCGGCGGCCGATATCGACGGCCTGGGTTGGGTCACCGACCGAGTGCAGACGCCGATCATGGCCGACGAGAGCGTCTTCGGCGTTCGCGACCTGGTCCGCGTCATCGAGCGTCGGGCGTCCGATCTCGTCAACGTCAAGCTCGCCAAGTCCGGTGGGTTCATCCCGGCCCGTACGCTGCTCGACCTCGCCGAGGCTCACAACATGGGCACGATGATCGGGTCGATGATGGAGACGCACGTCGGAGTCGGGGCCGCCGCCAGCCTGGCTGCCGCGGTCGGCACCACGGTTGTGAGTGACCTCGATGCGGCGTGGTGGGCGGCCGAGCCGTCCGACAGCGGGCTGCACTATGCCGACGCGACCGTCGTGCTACCCGACGCCCCAGGACTCGGAGTGGAGGCGCCCACATGACAGACACCGCCATCGCCGTCCCCGTCACTACCGTCTGGACGTCGCCGGACGCGCCCCGCGAGAACGACGCGCCAGCGGTCGGCGACTCCCCCGACGTCGCTGCGTGGATCGCGTCGATGGACGCCGCCAACCGACTCGAGTTGCACGGTCGCACCCTCACCCAGGCGTTGCTCGGCGAGCCCGTCGTCGTGACCGAGGAACGGGCCGGATGGGTCCACGTCACACTCCCCTGGCAGCCGAGCGAGCGCGACCCGGCCGGATATCCGGGCTGGATACCGGCGGCCCATGTCGGCGCGGCACCGGCGGCCGACGGCGGGCCGGTCGTCGTGGTGACGCCGACGACGGCGGTCCGCACCGATGACGGGCCGCTGCAGCTGTCGTACGGAACGATCCTGCAAACGGTCGATGTCGATGCCGTCGAGACCACCGTCGTCCTGCCCGGCGACCGCATCGGCCGGCTGCCGAGCGACGAAGTACGGCCACCGGGCCTAGACCCGAAGGCAGACAGCTGGGCCGACTCGCTGCTCGACGCCAGCCGCCAGTTCGTCGGACTGAGCTACCTGTGGGGCGGCACCTGCGGCTGGGGTCTCGATTGCTCGGGCTTCGTGCACCTGGTGCATCGGGCCCACGGCGTTCAGGTGCCACGCGACGCACTCGACCAGCTGCCCGCGGCGCGACCGATCGCGCTCGACACGGCAGTCCCGGGCGACCTGCTCTTCTTCGCCCGCCCAGGCGAGCGGCCCTATCACGTCGGGTTCGTCGCTCCGTCCGAGACACCCGGCCGTCACACCATGGTGCACGCGCCGGAGGAAACCGACCTGATCGAGGAGCTGCCACTGGCTCCGAGTCGGATCAAAGACCTCGTACGGGCCGGCACGTTCCGCCCGGAGGCGACCACATGACCGTGGCACCGTGGGCACACGTCTTCATCGACGTACCGTCGGAGCTCGCATCGACCACCGAAGCGTTCTGGTCGGCCGTGACGGGTTGGCCGACCGGCACACCGTGGACCAATCATCCCGAGTTCGTCAGCATGCAGCCGCCGGAGGCGCACCCGTACGTCCACGTCCAGCGGATCACCGGGACGCCGCGAGTCCATCTCGATCTGCTCACCGGCGACGTCGATGCCGAGGCCGCCCGGCTCGTCGAGCTCGGCGCGCAGCGACGGCGGCGGCACGAGTGGTGGCAGGTGATGGTGTCGCCTGGCGGACAGGTGTTTTGCCTGGTCGGAGACCCCCTGCGTAGCCGACCCGGCCCGGCGACCTGGCCGGACGGTCATCGCAGCCGGGTGGTACAGATCTGCGTCGACGTCCCGACCGCGACGCACGCGGCCGAGCTGACGTTCTGGCGCGAGGCGACCGGCTGGCAACACGAGCCCACCGGCCGGCCCGAGTACAACACGCTGGTGCCGCCGACGTCGTCGCCGGTCCGAATAGTCGTTCAACGCCTCGAAGACAACGATGGCGCCTTGACGACACGGGCACATATCGACATGGGGACTGACGACCTCGACGCCGAGGTCGAGCGGCTCCAGGCAAACGGAGCGATCGTCCAGCGTCGGCTCGACCGCTGGGTCGTCCTCGGCGATCCGGCCGGCCTCCCGTTCTGCGTGACGCCGCTGCTGCCGGACTGACGCCGGTCAGTCGTTCGCCGGAGCGGTCGACGAGCGGCGATCCCTGGCGAGGCTGGCGACGGCCGTGACCGTCAGCGTGGCCAAGATGACGAGCAAACTGAGCCACGTCGGGATCTCGGGCACGCCGACGTGCTCGCCGCCGTTGATGAACGGCAGCTCGTTTTCGTGCAGGGCGTGGAGGACGAGCTTGACCCCGATGAACGCCAGCACCACCGACAGCCCTGCTGAGAGGTACACCAGCCGATCCAGCAGGCCACCGAGCAGGAAATACAACTGCCGAAGGCCCATGAGGGCGAAGACGTTCGCGGTGAAGACGAGGTACGGCTCCTGCGTCAGCCCGTAGATCGCCGGAATCGAGTCGAGGGCGAACAAGACGTCGGTCGACCCGAGCGCGATCATCACGATCAGCATCGGCGTGATCAGGCGCTTGCCGTTGCGCTTGACGATGAGCTTGACGCCGTCGTACTCGTCGGTCGCGGGCAACCGGCGCCGGGCGAAGCGGATGAGGCGGTTTTCCTCGTAGTCGTCGTCATCGTCCTTGTGCCGGATGAGAGTCCAGGCGGTGTAGATCAGAAACGCGCCGAAGACGTAGAAGATCCACGAGATGGTCTCGATGGCGACGGCACCGACGGCGATGAAGATGCCGCGAAACACCAGCGCCAGGATGATGCCGATCAGCAGGGCTTCCTGCTGATATTTCCGTGGCACGGAGAAGCGGCTCATGATGATGATGAAGACGAAGAGGTTGTCGACCGACAGGCTGTATTCGGTCAACCACCCGGCATAAAACTCCCCGGCGAATCGACCGCCGTAGTCGAACCACACCCACAAGCCGAACAGCAGCGCGAGCGCGGTGTAGGCACCGATCGCGAGGGCGCACTCCTTCATCGACGGCTCGTGCGGGCGACGGCCGATGATGAAGACGTCGAACGCCAAGACGGCGATCGTGACGCCGACCGTGATCGACCAAGCGAGTGTGGAGACTTCCACGAGATAGCTCCTCCGGTGGACAACAAACAGTCAGTCACCGGAGGTCTCTTCCGCCGTACGCGAGGCGCCGGCCGGCGACGCCGGATCACTCAGCGACCCGCTGAACGATCGTGATGACGACACCGCCGCGAAGGAATACTCCCCTCCTGCGTACGCCATCCTGTCAGTTGTGTCCGATGACCTGCAAAAACGGACGATGGAACGCTCGGATTGCAGGACGCCGCGGCGAGGCCGGTAGCGTCGTCGTCATGAGCCGCCTGCCGTCATCCGTGCAACACCTGATTCCCGGCCAAACCGCCGCACCGGCGCCGTTGCTCCTCGAGATCGACCTCTCTCGAGGGCTCGCCGAGACCGGGCCGACCGATCCGCTGAGCGCGCTACGGCAGCGACAGCAGCCAACGTTGCCCCTGGTGCTCGACGGACTCCGCCGGGCAGTCACCGACGAGCGGGTCACGGGCGTGGTGGTCCTGGTCGGCAGGCCGATCCCGATCACGCATGTCGAGGAGCTCGGCTCGGCGCTGCGCAAGATCGCCGAGGCCGGCAAGTCGACCGTGGCCTTCGCCGACTCGTTCGGGGAGTTTTCGCCCGGCACCGTGTCCTACGCGCTCGCCGCGTACTGCGACGAGATCTGGCTGCAGCCGAGCGGCGGCGTCGGCCTCACCGGCGTCCAGCTCAACGCGACCCTCCTTCGCGGCGCGCTCGACAAGGTCGGCGCCGAGCCCAACCTGCGACAGCGACACGAATACAAGACGGCCGCCAACACGTTCATGGTCGACCACGTCACCGAGCCGCATCGGGAGATGACCCAGCGGCTGGCCGACTCGGTGATGGATCAGATCCGGTCGCACGTGGCACGGCGGCGCGGGCTGAGCGATGCCGGGGTCGACGCCGCCGTCGGCTCGTCTCCGATGGCTGCGCCTGACGCGCTCGAGCATCGCCTGGTCGATCGGCTGGGTTATCGCGACGAGGTCTACTCCGACCTTCGGCAGCGGCTCGGCGCCGACGGCGAGCTCGAGTTGCGCTTCGTGCACCGATACGCCCACCGCCAGGCCACCAAGCCGGCAGAGCAGCTCCGACGGCGACGTGCCCCGGCCATCGCGGTGATCGCGGTACGCGGCAACATCCACACCGGCCGGAGCCGGCCCGGTGGCCCCGGCGGACCGTCGGCCGGATCCGACACCGTCGTCGCGGCGCTGCGCCAGGCGACCGAGTCCGACCACATCAAGGGCGTGGTCCTGTCCGTCAACAGTCCCGGTGGCTCGTACGTCGCCTCCGACGCCATCCGGCACGCGGTCCTCGGCGTACGCGCGGCCGGCAAGCCCGTCGTCGCGTCGATGGGGACGGTCGCCGCGTCCGGTGGCTACTTCGTGTCGATGCCGGCCGACCGGATCGTGGCACTGCCCAGCACGCTGACCGGGTCGATCGGCGTCCTCGCCGGCAAGATCGTCCTCCGGCAGACCTTCGACCGGCTCGGCATCACGCGCGAGGCGATCGGGTCCGGCCCTCAGGCGACGATGTTTTCGCCCACCGTGCCGTTCGACGAGGAACAGGTCGGCCGTCTCGACGCCTGGCTCGACGAGGTCTACAGCGACTTCACCCACAAGGCGGCCGAAGACCGCGGACTCGAGTGGAGTGTCCTCGAGCGGCAGGCTCGCGGTCGCGTGTGGACCGGCGCCGACGCTCACCAACACGAGTTGGTCGACGAGCTCGGCGGTCGCCAGCGCGCCGTCCAGCTCGCCTGTGAGCTGGCCGGTCTCGCTCGCGACCAGATCCGCCTACAGTCGGTGCCGCACGTACCGTTCATCGAGCGGCTGCGGCCGGCCGAGTCGACCGAGTCACCAGCGGCGGCGGTTGCGGTATCGGCGGCGTCGATCCTTCCCCACAGCACCGACGACCTGGTCCGGCTGGCCGCCGACTTCGTTGGCCTGCCGTTTGCCGGCGCCCTCAGCCTCCCGTGGCGGTTTGAGGTTTCCTGACGCCGAGCATCACGTGGGCTCGGGGCGATCCTTCTTCGGCAACTTCGCGACGACCGTGTCGTAGGACGCGTCGACAGCCTCGAGGATCTCGTCGTCCGGGATTGCGCCGTTGACGTCGAGGGTGTTCCAGCCGGAGCGACCGATGTAGGCCATGACGTGCGCGTCGTCGGGATAGCGCAGCAGCCACTCGTCGGCTTCGTCGCGGGTGCGACCGCACTTGGTCCCGACCGACAACGCGTCGCCGGCGCCGATGAACGCGAAGATCTTGGGGCCCACCTTGGCGACCGTGTCGCCCTCCCAGGGCTCGTCCGGCCAGGCGCCCGGCTTGTCCAGGCAGTACGCGAGCAGCTCGTCGCGCGTCATCACGTCTCTCCGTCGTCGGCGATCGGACCGTCGTACACTGCCCGGCTCCCTCCACTCGCCGCGCGGAGCGCAGTATGCTCCCCGGGCAGACCGAACCAACCCCAGGGGGTAACCCGTGGCCGACCCGGTGTTCGTGCACATCGGACCACCGAAAACGGGCACGACGTACCTCCAGGCGGTGTTGTGGAGCAACCGCGCGGCGCTCAAGGACCAGGGTGTCCTCGTGCCGGGGCGGAGTCCGGTCAGCCAGTTCCATGCCACGGTCGACCTGCTCGAGCGCGACCCGATGCGGGTCGGCACCGAACGGACGGCTGGTTCGTGGGACGTGCTGCTCGACGAACTGCAGGCCTGGGACGGGCCGGCGATCATCTCTCACGAAAACCTCGGTTACGCCGATGGGGAGCAGGCCGATCGGGCCAAGCTCAGCCTGAAGGCAAAACACATCCACATCATCTTCACCGCGCGCGAGTTCTCGCGGATCGTGCCGGCGATGTGGCAGGAGCGCCTGAAGAACCGCGCCGACGACACCTGGCACGACTACCTCGACGGTCTGAAGGGGTTAGGCGGGTGGAAACCCAAGGCGTTTTGGCACCAAAACACCGGTGCCGGGCTGCTCGCCTGGGCGGCCGGGCTGCCCCCAGAACAGGTCCACATCGTCACGGTGCCGCCGAGTGGCGCGCCACCCACCCTCTTGTGGGAGCGGTTCGCGTCCGTCATCGGCGTCGACCCGTCGACCTGCAACACCGACGTGCCTCGCTCCAACGAGTCGCTCGGGGTCGTCGAGTCGGCGTTCTTGCGCCGTTTCAACTCCGCCGCGGCCGATGTCGATTGGGATGCCTACCGGGCACACGTCAAGCATTTCCTGGCGCCCCAGGTCTTGGCCCAACGGGAGGACAGCATCCGGATCTCCGTCCGACCGGACGAGATCTCGTCCCTGACCGAGCGGGCTCGCGAGCTGATCGAGACGATCCGCTCCCACGGGTTCGACGTGGTCGGTGACCTCGACGACCTGACGTCGTTGCCGGCACCGGCCGACCCGGACCAGGCCCGGGCAATCGACGACGTCGGCGACGACGAGGCTTTGAAGGCGTCGTTCGACGCGGTCGCAGGGCTCGTCGCCCACTCCGAGGATCTGCGACGGGCCCGGCAGGAGCAGGCCGCCGCGACCAAGGAGGCACGCCGGGAGCTGCGCGAGGCCCGGCGTCATCTCGACGAGCTCCGGGCCGTCAACCGACGTCTCCACGTCCGCCTCGACGCGGCCGAGAACGTGCTCGAACACTCGGCGCTGCGACGGGCGCTGTCCCGCTTCGCCCGACGGCACGCCTGGGCCGGACGCCTCCGCGACACCGTCTTGCGCCGTAACCGGACGGGCCCGGACCCGAGCTAGCGGGCGCCGGCCGCCATCATCTGCCGCAGCTCCTTCTTGAGATCGGCGATCTCGTCCCGCAGCCGGGCCGCGACCTCGAACTGCAGCTCGGCCGCGGCGGCATGCATCTGCTCGGTGAGCTGGCGGACCAGGTCGGCGAGGTCGGACGACGGGAGCCCGGCCAGGTCGGCGGTGTGCCGGCCCGACTCCTTTGCCGCCTTGCTTCCGAGGCTCGGCACCGGCGCCTTGCCTCGGCTCTGGGCCCGTCCGGACCCGATCAACGCCTCGGTGTCGGCGTCCTCGCGCGCGAGCATGTCGGTGATGTCGCCGATTCGCTTGCGCAGTGGCTGCGGGTCGACGCCGTGGTCTTGGTTGTAGGCCTCCTGCTTGGCACGCCGCCGGTTGGTCTCGTCGATGGCGCTCTCCATCGACGCAGTTACATCGTCGGCATACATGATCACCTGGCCCGAAACGTTGCGGGCGGCCCGGCCGATCGTCTGGATCAGCGACGTGCCGGACCGGAGGAAGCCCTCCTTGTCGGCGTCGAGAATCGCGACCAGGCTGACCTCGGGCAGGTCGAGACCCTCGCGGAGCAGGTTGATGCCGACAAGCACGTCGAACTCGCCCAGCCGAAGCTCGCGGAGCAACTCGACGCGGCGCAGGGTGTCGACCTCGCTGTGGAGGTAGCGGGTCCGGATGCCGGCCTCGAGCAGGTAGTCGGTGAGATCCTCGGACATCTTCTTGGTCAGCGTCGTGACCAGCACGCGCTCGTTGCGCTCGGTCCGGGTCTTGATCTGGTGGATGAGGTCGTCGATCTGTCCCTTGGTCGGTTTGACGACAACCTCGGGGTCGACCAGGCCGGTCGGCCGGATGATCTGCTCGACGACGCTGTCGACCCGGCTCATCTCGTAGGGCCCCGGTGTCGCCGACAGGTAGACCGTCTGGCCGATCCGGTCGGTGAACTCCTCCCACCGCAGTGGCCGGTTGTCCATCGCGCTCGGCAGCCGGAAGCCGTGCTCGACCAGCGTCCGCTTGCGCGACATGTCCCCCTCGTACATCCCGCCGATCTGCGGCACGGACACGTGCGACTCGTCGATGACGAGCAGGAAGTCCTCGGGAAAGTAGTCGAGCAGGCAGTGTGGCGGCTCGCCCGCCTCGCGACCGTCGATGTGCCGCGAGTAGTTTTCGATGCCGGAGCAGACTCCGACCTGGCGCATCATCTCGATGTCGTAGGTCGTGCGCATCCGCAGCCGCTGGGCCTCGAGCAGCTTGTTTTGCTTCTCGAGCTCGGCAAGCCGCTCCTCGAGCTCGGCTTCGATGCCGCCGATCGCCCGCTCCATGCGGTCGCCGCCGGCGGCGTAGTGCGATGCGGGCGAGATGTAGGTCTCGACGTCTTCGCGGACGACCTCGCCGGTGATCGGGTGCAGCGTCATCAGTCGCTCGATCTCGTCGCCGAAGAACTCGACGCGCACCGCGAGCTCCTCGTAGACCGGGAAGATCTCCAGGGTGTCGCCGCGGACCCGGAAGGTGCCTCGGCTGCCGGCCATGTCGTTGCGGTTGTAGTGGATGGCGACCAGGTCGCGGAGCAGCTGGTCGCGCTCGACCTCCATCCCCTGCTTGAGGTGGAGCATCTGCCGGATGTATTCGTCGGCCGACCCGAGGCCGTAGATCGCGGACACGGTCGCGACCACGATCACGTCGCGCCGACTGACCAGCGACCACGTCGCCGAGTGCCGCAGCCGCTCGACCTCCTCGTTGATCGAGGAGTCCTTCTCGATGTAGGTGTCCGTCTGCGGGACGTAGGCCTCGGGCTGGTAGTAATCGTAGTAGGAGACGAAGTACTCGACTGCGTTGTCCGGGAAGAGCATCCGCAGCTCGTTGGCGAACTGCGCCGCGAGGGTCTTGTTGGGCTGCATCACCAGGATCGGCCGCTGGAGGTGTTCGGCCACCCACGCGATCGTGGCCGTCTTCCCCGTGCGCACGACCACCGACATCCGGCCCACGCAGGGGCATTTCACCGTCGTCAGCGACTTCGAGCCCTCGGGTGACCAGCCGACGGCGATCAAGGCGCTCGCGGAGCGGGTCAACGCCGGGGAGACCGACACCGTGCTGCTGGGTGCCACCGGCACCGGGAAGTCGGCGACCACCGCGTGGCTGATCGAGCAGGTGCAGCGCCCGACGCTGGTCATGGCACCGAACAAGACCCTCGC
>DASQKI010000065.1:0-52883 GCA_035630615.1 Nocardioidaceae bacterium | reverse complement strand
GAAACGTGGTGCGGGCATTACGGTGAGACACGAGAGCCTCCAGGGTGGAGTGCGACCTTTGACAAGCCACACCCCACCCGGGGGCTCTCACCTCGTCAACCCGACTCGCCCGCTACCAACCTCCTGGCCAGGTACAGCTAGTCGGTCGTGCCTGCCACCGATTTCCTCGAGCAGGAATCGTCTGTGCTGACGGTAGTTGTTGGGGACCGGCGGGACCGCCTTGGGACCCCGTGTCCCCAAGACACTGGCGAAAGGTGCGAAATGTGGGGGAGGGGAGCAGGTTTTCCGCCTCGGATCTTGCTGTTTTCGCAGGCGGCGCGTAGCGCATAGTTCTGGGGGTCAAGGGTGTCCCCAAACGCACTTGACTGATCCACGCGTGGAGTCAAGGCGTTCAACGCCCGGAGGCGCAAGTGTGCTAGAGGTTCAGATTGCGTATGTCGCATCGTCTAGGTGTTGGGACCGGTTGCAGGTTGGTGACCCTGAGAGCTGGGCGACGCCCTCGCGCCCAGCTCCCAAGGGCCGGATTTGATTCAGCGACCTGTTGGACTTGTGCTACCCGTCATTGGCCCACGCGAACGTATGCGAGCCGGTTGTTCCGACGAAGTGCACGGCTCCGTCATGCGCCTCAGCCGACACCCCGGGCGCTGGGGCGCCGTTCTGCCAGACCACTTTGCCGTCCATTGCGATCGTGCGCTCCTGCCCGAGCAACGGAACCGCCACGGTTCCCGAGGTCCCGGCGGGTGCGGACATCGTTAGCTTGAACGTGTCGTCATCGGAGTCGTGGCGCCAGCGCGACACGAGCGGTCCCGAGGGCGTCGGGACCTGGCCCTGTGCCCACGGCAACGTCCCCGCCGGCTGCGGCGCGATGATCCACTCCTTAAAGCCGGCCGTCACGGGTCGGGCGCCGAGCAGGTAGGCACTCAGACTCCAGACCGGACCACTCGCCCAGCCGTGGGAAAGGCTCGCATTGGCGTCGACATCGGTGCCGTCTTGGTTGAGCTTCTCCCACAAGGTGCCGGTGTAATAGGGCCGGCTCTGGTCGGTCATCTGGTCCCACATCAGGTGGATCAGGTCCAGCGCGCCATCGGCGTCACCGGCGCGGAATCGCGCTTCTACCTCCATGCCAGTCACGAACGGGCTGATCACCGTCGAGTAATTGGCGTCGGGCGAGTAGGGCTGTGGGCCATGCTCCCCCCATAGGTTGTCCTTGAGGTAGCTCAGGATGTCGTCGTGCGTGGCCTTCGACGCTAGGCCGAAGTTGATCGCGTTCGAGTTCGCGTCCTGCGGCACCGCCGTCCCGGCATGGTTCGCGTTGTCGCGGTCGGCGAGCTTGTAAACGCCGCGGTCCTGATCGAACAGCGTGGCGTTGATGCGCTGCTCGAGATCGGCCGCTTGGCTCGACCATGTCGCCGCGTCGGTCTGCCACGTCGCAGCAGCGGGATCGTCGGGGTAGCGCTGAGCGAGATCGCTCGCGAGCCCCGCAGCGTCGGTAAGCGCCTTGAAATAGATGGCGTTGTAGGCGGTCACGGCGCCCGGTTTGCCACCATCGTAGAAGTCCCAGTCGCGCTCACTGCCGTTGCTGATCAGCAGACCGCTATTCGGATCGACCAGCGCCCGGTTGTACGCGAGCTCGTTCTTCATGGTCTGGTACTGGGACCTCACGAACTCCGCGTCGCCGGAGAAGAGGTAGTACGAGGCGAGGTCGAGCACGAAGTACATCGAGTAGCTGAGCGAGTAGAATCCGCCGCCGGGCGGGATCCTCGTCCAGTCCTGGATGTGGCCGAAGATCGACCCGTTCGCTGCCTGGCTGGCTCCGAAGAGACGGATCGGGCCCTTGATGTAGTCAGACCCCTTGGCGCCGAAGCCGATGGTGCTAAAGGCGGTGCGACCTTGCACGAGTAGGTCGCCAATCCACGGCCTGCGATCGCGCTTGGCGCCGTCGAGGATCACGGGGATCGTCTGGTTGGGCACGGCGCCGATCGGCACCATGTTGGTGTCGTTTGTGTAAGCGCCCTGGTACCAGATCCGGTTCAGCGTGTCATCGCTCGACAGAAAGTGACCGGCGTAGTCCTTGCTCGAGTAGTTGGGATAGCGGACATGGGTGCCGAGTCCGGTCAGCTCGACGGTGCCGGGCGTTGTGAGCGTGACTGCCTGGAAGCGCTGCCCACCCTGGATCTGATTGGCCGGATTGCCGACCGTTCCGGGACCCGTCAGGCTGAAGTTGTCGGTCCGGCTCGGAGCGACACCGACGCCGTTGAAGCCGTTGCGATCGCCGGTCAGCGCGGCGGTCACGCCGCGCACGGGAGCGCCGACCGCGTGCGCCTCAGTCAGCGGAGCCTCGAGCGTGAGGCCCGTTCCCAGGCTGAGCACGCCGGCACCGGCGTCATGGCTGGCGGTCAGCGCGGGCGTGAACGAGATGCCCGTTCCCGGGTCCTGCACGGCCACTCCCGTCGCGTGCAACTGGGTGAGGGGGCCACTGAGTGTTAGGCCCGTACCCCCAGCGCCGGAGGTGCCGACCGTCGTGATCGTGCGCGTCTCGCGGGCGTCGCCAGTATCAATGTGCAGTGTGTCCCCGGCATTCATGCCGGTGACGCTCGCGACCTTGACATTCGTATCGCCTGCCGCAGCGGGAGCGGCGAGCGTCGTGTTGCGTCCCTGCGTGCCGACGCTGGTGATAGTCACAGACTCTGTCGTGCCTCCAGTGTCGACGCGGAGCACTTCGCCCGCGCCGATTCCGGTGGTCGACGCCACTTTGGCGTTCGTATCGCCTGCCGCCGCGGGGGAGAACAATGTCGTACTGCGCGACTGCGTCCCGACCGCGGCGATCGTCGCCTTTTCCTCGTCGACCGTAAGCGTTCCCCCGACGACGAAGTTCGCTGCTGCGCCGACCTTGATGTTCGTGTCGCCCGGGGATGCCGCGATCGACAGCGTCGCGTTCCCGTAGGACCACATGAACTCATACGTCTCGCTGTACCCGGCGCGCAGGTTGACCGTTGTGGCGTCACCGGCGGGAGCGACCCCGTTGACGTCGAAGTACGGCAGACCGCCAACCTCGCGTCCATAGTCAAGGACGATGATCGGAGGAAGATCGCCCGGTGTGAACGTGAGGGTCGCGGGGCCCTTCGACGGATCGACCAGGCCGCGAGCGTTTTTGACCGTACCGCTCGTCGACGCAATCCGGACCGGGTTCACGACGTCGGCACCGTCGCCGAGCACGTGGTTCTCCCACGACGGATTCTCGCCGATCGGCGTTTTCGAGAGCCCGATCGAACTCTGCGCGCTCGACGCGGCAGCGTCCGTCATCCCATTCGCGCCTAGCTGAGACGCGGGTGCGGCATTCGACCAGCTTGGTAGTGCCAAGGCGGCCAACAGGGCCAGAAACTGCGCTCCAATCAGCGCACGTCGTCTGCGCAGCACGGGTCGCCGCCGAACCGGTGGTGTGGAATCCATGAGCTGCTCCCGCTATCAAGATTATTGGTCCACCTGGCGAGGAATTGATACGATTCAATTGCTCAACAAGGCTATGAGCACTCCTAGCGTCCTGACTAGACCTCAGCCCGCACGTGGCCGAAACCGGACACGTCTGACGCCGGATCCGCTGAGGACTGACGAGTGTCCCTGATTCTGGGCCAGACCCAGACGTGGATATGACTGCCGCGACAGCGGTCTCGCCGGAGGTCGTCGATCCCATGGCCAGCCGCTTCAGGCGTGCGGTTTAGAGCAGCCGACGCCGCACGGCCCACACCACCGCTTCGATCGGGGTCGACACCCGCAGGCGTTCGCAGATCGCCCGAATCCTACGGCGAACAGTTCGGTCCGATAGATACATCTGTCGACCGACGGCTTCCAGTGGAAGCCCCTGTGACAAGAGTTCGAGCAGGCGGAGGTCGTCTGCGTCGAGCGGAGCGCTCGGCGAAGTCGTCGTCGTGGCCATCCGAGTGCCCTCCTATCGGCCCGTCCGCGAGGCCGTCGGCGACCGGGCCGGTGTCACGATCGTGGTCGAGAACTCGTGGTCGCCATGCCGGATCTCGACGGGGTCCGAGTCCGGAAGCTCGACGGTGGCCGAGGCGCCAACCGGCACCGAGACGTGCACCTTCAAGCGGTCGTCCTCCAGCTTCCAGTCGACCGAGGCCTCGCCGTACGGGGTGATGTGGCGGGCGCCTGCCTCGATCAGCGTTCCACCCGGCCGAGGCGCGAATCGAATGTGGCGATATCCGGGCGCCGCCGGCTCGATGCCGGCCACGACGCGGTGCAGCCAATCGGAGACGGCGCCTAACGCGTAATGGTTGAAGGACGTCATCTGACCGGTGTTCACCAGGCCGTCGGGCGTCAGGCTGTCCCATCGCTCCCAGATCGTGGTGGCGCCCATGAGCACCGGGTATAGCCACGAGGGGCATTCGGTGTGCTCGAGTAGTTGATAGGCCTCGGAGAGGTGGCCGCCGAGCGTCAATGCGTCGCATACCAACGGCGTTCCAACGAACCCGGTAGCGATGCCGCCACTGCTTCTCCGTACGAGCTCGGCGAGTCGGGCCGTTCCCGCGGTCTCGGACTCCTCGTCCGGCCACAGGTCGAACACAGTGGTCAGTGCATACGCGGTCTGGCTGTCGCTTGTTAGGCGTCCGTTGGGGCGCACGTAGGTTGAGGCGTAGGCGTCGCGGACCTCATCGGCCAATCGCTCGTAGCGGTTCGCGATCTCCGCTTGGCCGAGAAGCTCGCCGATCGCTGCCAGCCGCTTTGCCGAGTGGGCGAAGTAGGCCGTGGCGACCAGGTAACGGTCGGTGGTGGCCTCGAATGGGTTGTCGGGAGGTGCCGCAGGGTCGAGCCAGTCCCCAAACTGTTCGGTGTCGTGGCAGATTCGAGTGGGGCCGGCTGCGCTCTCGACGTGCTTTATCCACTGGACAGCGCTGTCGACCTGTCGACCCAGCAGCGCAAGGTCGGCGGTGGCCATGTGGAGGACGTCAGGCGTCAGCACCGCCACGTCACCCCATGCGGCCATGGGGTCGCGGGGGAGACTGGCGAATGGTTCGAGCGAGATGTAGGGAACGTAGGGCGGCACCCACTCGAGTTCGGCCTGTTCCGCGGCGAGGTCTTGAAGCCAGGAGGACAGCATTCCGGTGACGTCGTAGAGGAACGCTGCCGACGGCGCGAAGACCTGGAGGTCTCCTGTCCATCCGAGCCGCTCGTCACGTTGCGGGCAGTCGGTGGGGATGTCGACGAAGTTCGATCGTAGGCTCCACACCACGTTCTCATGAAGCTTTTCGAGGAGCGCATTGGAGCTGTGGAACCATCCCCGGCGAGCCAGATCAGTGTGAATCACCCGTGAAACCAGATGAGAGGGCCGCAGGGTTCCCGGCCATCCGGAGATCTCGACGTAGCGGTAGCCGTGAATTGTGAAGCGCGGTTCCCACCAGCCTTCTGTCTCACCGGTGACGAGGACGTCGGTCGCCTCGGCGCTACGCAGGGGCTCAGTGCATAGTTCTCCGGCTTGGAGTACCTCGGCGTGCCGGATCCGGATCTCGTGACCGGGAGTCGTGGGCATCGTGATTCGGATCCGCCCCGAGTGGTTCTGCCCGAAGTCGACGATCCATCGGCCGCCGCCCTTGTCGGAGATCGTGACCGGCGTGAGCTCTTCGACACATCTCATCGGCGGGCCGGTCGGCGCGACGAGGGTGGCAGTGTTTGATCGCACGGCGACCGTCGTCCAGCCGTCCAACCGGCTCCTGATTCGGGACCACGCGGAATCGTGCAGGCGGGCGTCGAAGTGTTCGCCGTCGTACAACGAACTCGTCAACATCGGGCCCGCTCCGGCTTGCCAAGTGTCGTCCGAGACGACCACGATCCGTTCGTTCTCAGTCGTGGTGACCTCGAGCTGTACGAGCGCTGCGAGGTGGTCGCCGTAGACCCTGGTAAGACCGCCGCGAAAGCCCAGCCGGCCTCGCCACCAGCCGTCGCCGAGCCATACTCCGATGGCGTTCGGCCCCTCCTGTAGCAGGTCGGTCACGTCGAACGTGGCGTACCGCAGCCGATGCCGGTAACTCGTCCATCCCGGGGTGAGTTCCTCGTCGCCCACCCGTGAACCATTGAGCTCGACCTCGGCCAATCCGTGGGCCGTGACATACAGGCGTGCGCGCATCGGCACCGACGGGAGCTCGAACTCGCTTCTCAGCCGGCCCGGTGGCGCCGAGTCCGAGCTCGCTGGCTCGT
Source organism: Nocardioidaceae bacterium (assembly GCA_035630615.1). Classification (GTDB taxonomy): domain Bacteria; phylum Actinomycetota; class Actinomycetes; order Propionibacteriales; family Nocardioidaceae; genus DATFRX01. The sequence continues at coordinate 46,679 of DASQKI010000065.1, read as the reverse complement.
CGGGGCCGACGAACGAGGCGACCCAGTCGGACGCGTCGAGGAGGCCGATCTCGATGCTCCCGGGATAGCTCCATGGACTCCATCCGACGCCGTCAAACACACGTACTTGCGCCGTCACTCCCTCGCGCGAACGGAGGGCTCGCGCCGGCCAGTCGACGAGTATCTGGTCCTCTCCGTCGAGACGATGCACGCTGGTGGCGGTCGTGCCGTCAGGCGACGTGATGGCGATGCGCAGTTCGGCCGCCTGCTGCCGGTAGTCGGGTGCCGCGTCGGCCAGCCTCCATGAAAGGCGGGGCCGGGCCTCGCCGATGCCGAGCCGGCCGGGCGCATGATGCTCGAACGTGGGCGCGAATGGTCGTGGTGTCACGAGACTTCCTTTCTCGGGCCGCAGTTTCGGGCTACGACTGGGTTTTGACGTCAGCCTTTGATCGCGCCGGAAGTCAGACCGGCGACGATGCGTTTGTTGAAGAAGACGAACATCACCAGAGGCGGGATGGTAATAAGCAAGATGTTCATGAACAGTAGGTTGTACTGCGTGTTGTATTGCCCCTGGAAGTTGTAGAGCGTGAGTTGCACTGTCGCCGCATCATCGCCGGGAAGGAAGTACAACGGTCCAGCGAAGTCGTTGAAGATGACGACTGACTGAACGACTATCACCGTGATCATCACCGAGCGCAGCATGGGGAAGATCACCGTGAAGAAAAGCCGGAGCGGCCCAGCACCGTCGATGATCGCTGCTTCGTCGAGCTCTCGAGGAATGGTGGCCACGAATGCCCGGAACAGGAGCACGGTGAAGGGCAGGCCGTACGCGACCTCGACGAGGATCATGCCACTGAGGGTCTTGAAGAGATGGACCTCTTGCAAAACCCAGATCGTGGGTACGACCGCAGGCGGAATGATCAGGCCCGCGAGCACGAGGAATCCGATCAGGCCGTTCAGGCGGCTCGCTCGCCGTTGGAGGACGTAGGCGACGATCGCGCCGAAAAGCACCAAGAGCGCCACGCTGCTGACGGTGAGGATCGTGGAGTTGATGAAGGCCGCGACGACCATGTAGTTTCGCGTCTCGATAACGGTTTGGAAGTTTTCGACGATCGGCCACTCGCTTGGCCAGGAGAAGTCGAGCGCGCGCGCTTCGTCCGGGGACTTGACGGCCGTCATTGCGATGAACGCGAATGGGATGAGGAAGACAACCACCGACACGATAATGCTGACCAGGCTAACGAGGATACTGCTCTTCCGAGTCACAGGTCGACCTCCCGCCGATTGAAGAGTCGCGACAACGGGAAAACGATCGCGGCCACGAGGATGAAGAGCACGACATTTCCAGCGGTCGAAAGGCCGTAGAAGCCGGCCTGATATTGCTTGTAGATCACCGATCCGATGACGTCGGAAGTAAACCCAGGTCCGCCACGGGTCATCGCCCAGATCAGATCGAATGACCGAAGTCCGCCGATCAGCGATAGCAAGATCACGGTCGTCGTTGCCGGTCTCGACAGCGGGAGGATGATCTCGCGGAACCGCTGCCACGCTCCTGCGCCATCTACTTTCGCGGCCTCGAAGTACTCGCTGGGGATCGAGACGATGCCGGCGATATAGATGACGGTGGCCAGGCCCACGCCCTTCCAGACGTCGACTGCCGCGATCGACAGCAACGCGTACGAGGGGTCCGTGAGCCAGCCGGGCCCGTCGATGCCGAGTTGAGCCAGCGTTGTGTTGATCAGCCCGTCGAACGGATCCATGAGCACTTGGAATGTGAGTCCGACGCCTATTGTGCTCACCAGGACGGGGAAGAAGACTATGGCCCGCAGGTACCCGCGTCCGATAACGGGCGCGGTCAGCAACAGCGCTAGAGCCATTCCGATGATTACCTTGGCACCGGATGTCACGACCCCGTAGATGATGGTGTTGATCAGGCTCTTGTAGAGCGCCGGCTCGTTGAAGAACTGCTGGTAGTTGTCCAGTCCGATGAAATAGGAGTCGAACAGCGTCCACGTCGTCAGGCTGAAGTAGAAGGAAGCCAACGTCGGTACAATGAACAACACGCTGTAGACGATGGCGGCTGGGAGATAAAACCACATGGGGTACGCCGATGCGATATAGCTTCGGCGGGCTCGCCGCTGATGGCGTCCACGAGTCGATACGATGCTCGGCGAGGTGTGTTGGGTTCGCGGAGGGCTTTCGGGAATGGTGGACATAGGCGATTCCTTCGGCGTGGTCGCCGCAGCCGGCGTCCGGTCTCCAGGGGAGCGCACGGGCGCCGACCCCGGCTCACCAGCCTTCGAGCCCGAGCTGCTGTGCTTGCTTCTCGACGTCCTCGTCATACAAGGCGGCACCGTCGTCGGCAGATCGAATCCCCGAGCCGACTTCAACGCAGATCTGCTCCAGCGCAGGACCCTTGACAGGGCTCAGGAACTCCAGAGCTGGACTCGTCCCGTTTTCCTCGGCGAAGTACGGGAGCATGTCCTCAACGGCCACCGGAAGGTCTTTGGGCAGTGTGCAGCTTTGAACCATGTACGGCCCGGTTGGAGGGCTCGCCTTGGTCTGCGCATTGCATCCGGCGGGCGAAGCGAGGAACTCGAGGAATCGCAGCGCCGCGTCGAGATCGTCACCGGTGGTGGTATTCGGAATATAGATCGCGTTGGCCATCCAGGCCGTGAAGCCGTTGATGGAGGGATCGTCGCCGGGGATCGGGAAGAAGCCGACGCCCTCGGCCGACTCCGGGTAGTTGTTGACCATCTGTCCGATCGATAGCGACAGCGCGGGGTAATGCGCGGCCTCGCCGGAGGCTACCTGCTCGAGTCCTTCGTCGAGCCTCGACGACGCGAAGTCTTGGTTCATGTATCCCTGATCGTGCAACTCAGCGAGCTTCTCGAAGCTGCTCACCGCCGGCTCGTCTTGGTACTTCGCCTCGTTGGCGGTGTACTTGTCGGCCCACTCCGGATCCTGCGCGAGGATGTTGTGGAAGTCGGCGAGCATTACGATCTGCGCGGTCCAGGTGTCGACGTACGTGCCCATCACGGGATCGATGCCGGCCTGCTTGGTCCTCTCGTTATTGGCCATGAACTCGTCCCAAGTCTTCGGCACCTCGAGCCCCAGGTCCTCGTAGACGTCCCGGTTGTACAAGAAGCCCCCGGCGCCGGCGCTGCCGATCGGGGCGCCGAAGTAGTCGTCGCCGGCCGTCGTACTAGCCAGGAACCCCTCGTGGGTGTCAGAGATCCAGGGTTCGTCGGTCAATGGGGTGAGCGTCTGCTCGGGGTTCAGGGCCTGGAAAAGTGAACCCGAGTTGTACAGGAACATGTCGGACATCTCGCCGGTGGCGAGCCGCGTCTTGATCAGGTTGTCACCTTCCGACCCGCCGGGCTGGGTCTCGATGTCGATCTCGACATCGGGGTTCTCCCTCATGAACGCCTCGGCCACCGCTTTGGAAGGGATGAGTATCTGGTCGTCGTCGCCGGTGAGGAAGGTCAGCGTGACCTTCCCATCTGCGCTGTCGTCATCGCCTCCTCCAACGGCGCACGCGGCGAGCAGCAGCATGGCGACGGCGATCGAGGCTATGGCTGAGGATGTGTGGCCTCTTGGCTTCCTGCTCATCAGTCCTCCACTGGCCAGTTGGTGAATCGATTCAAATCAGACCCGGGATTCTGATAACCCAACCGAACTTTCGCCCCAGCATGCCCTGTCGATGACAGGTTTTGCAACGGGTGCGTTACAGCAACGTGACGAGGGCGGGTCGTCAGCGCACCCGCTGCAGTGCCGACCAGAGACGGCCGAGCCGTTCTCCCATGTCGACGCCGCTGGGATTGAGCAGCCACTGGATCTGAAGGCCGTCGGCCGCGGCGATCAACAGCGAGGCGATCACCTCGGGATCCAGGTCGCTCGCAATCTCACCGGCCTCTTGCTTCGAGCGCACGTCCTCGGCGATGCCGGCGATGAGGCTTTGGAAGCGCTGCCCAAAAAACTCGCGAGCCTCACTTTGAGCGTCGGTGCTCTCGGACGACATCGCGACGTACAGCCGGACCAAGCCAGGTTCCTCGGCGTTGTGACGGACGACGGAGATCAGCCCATCGACGGTGAGTGGCTGCCCGCGGTTGACGTCGTAACGGTCCTCGTTGCGCGCGTCCCGGCGCCGGAGCACCTCGACGAACAACTCTTCCTTGGAGCCGAAGTGGTGCAGGAGGCCCGCCTGCGTCAGGCCTGTCGCGCGGGCGACCTCACGGAAGGACGTGCGGTCGTAACCCTGGCGTGAGAACAGCTCGAGGGCCACGGTCAGGATTTCCTCACGCCTCGCGACGCCTTTGGCGTACGGGCCCCTCGGCGTCATGGCAGCGATCCTAGCCGTCGGTCACATTCACCAAACTAGGTCAATGACAGGTTTTTGAGATACAGTGCGGAGACCTGATCTTGGCGACTGGGTGGTGGAGCATGGACCCGGGTGACGACGAGCTCCTGTTACTCATCGAACCACTCACCCTCGAAGAAAAGACCGCCCTCCTGACCGGGCAAGACTCCTGGTCGATGCGGGCCGTTCCGTCGATCGGATTGCGGAGCATCGTGATGTCCGACGGCCCGGTCGGTGTGCGTGGCACGACCTGGGACGAGCGTGACCCGTCGCTCAACTTCCCGTCGCCCACGTCGATCGCTGCCTCGTGGGACCGGGGACTGGCAGATGCGGTCGGCCGTGGGCTCGGCAGTGAGGCGCGACGAAAGAGCGTTGACGTGGTGCTCGCTCCCAACGTGAACCTCCAGCGCACGCCCTTCGGCGGCCGCCATTTCGAGGCGTTCAGCGAAGACCCCGTTCTGACGTCGGAGGTCGCGACACACTACGTCGCGGGCATTCAGCACTTCGGTGTGGCTGCGACGGTGAAGCACTACGTCGCCAATGATTCCGAGACGGACCGGTTCGACGTCGACGTACGGGTCGACGAACGGACGCTGCGCGAGCTCTACCTCCAAGCTTTCGAAGGGCCGATCGTCGAAGCGGAGGCGTGGCTCGTGATGAGCGCTTACAACGCGATCAACGGGGCCACGGCATCGGAGAATCGCCTACTGACGACACCCTTACAGGACGAGTGGGGCTTCGCCGGCGTCGTCGTGAGCGACTGGACGGCCGTGCGCTCGCTCGAGGCGGCCCACCATCCTCAAGACGTCGCCATGCCGGGTCCGAGCGGAGCGTGGGGAACCCGGCTGGTTGAAGCGGTTCGCGCTGGCGAGATCGACGAAAAGGTCGTCGACCGCAAGGTCATGCGGATTCTCCGGCTAGCCGCACGGGTCGGCGCACTCGCTGACTACCCTCCGTCGAAGCGGGCCGATCACCTCTCGCCGGCGCAGCTGACCGATCTCGCTCGTACCAGCTCTCGCGAAGGCATGGTCCTTCTGTCCAATCGCGGAATGCTCCCTCTCAACGAGCCGGCCAAGATCGCCGTCCTCGGCGAAGCTGCCGCTGTCGCGCGGACGCAGGGGGGCGGCAGCGCAACCGTCGTTCCGCCCGGAGTCGTTTCCCCTCTGCAAGGAATCTCTCGGCGTTGGCCGACTGCAGACGTGAGTTGGTCGCTGGGTGCCGCCGTACAGCAGGGCCTGGCTCCGCTCGACCCCAAGACGTACCTCACTTCCGACGGGCGCCCGGGGATGCTGGTGCGTTATCTCGACAACGACGGCAACGAGCGAGACCGCGAAGTACGTCGAGCGTCCTGGCTGGTGTGGTTCAACACGTCCTCGGCAGCGACCACTGCGGCGACCATCGAGCTCGCCTTTCGATACGCCCCTGCGACCGCCGGTGCCGTTGCCCACTTGGGAGTTGGTGGCCTCGCCGACGTGGACGTGATCGCGGACGGGCAATGCATCGCGACAGAGCAGATCCGCAGTGCTGTGGGCGCAGATCCCTCGGCTGCAGTTCTCAATCCGCCGTTCGCCAGCGTTGACGTCCCGATGGCCCGTGGGACAGTCGACATTGTTGTCCGCTTCCGACCCGTCCGCGGAGGGATTCCAGACGCGCTCGCGCTGCGTGTGGGCACCGTCCCGCCCTTTGCGGACCACGCCGCCCTGATCGAAGACGCGGCCCGGACGGCCGCGGAATCCGACGTCGCTATCGTTGTCGTCGGTACGACAAACGAGGACGAGTCCGAGGGCTTCGACCGCACGACTCTGCGCCTTCCGGGCGCGCAGGATGCGCTGGTTCATGCCGTCGCCACTGCCAACCCGCGCACGGTCGTCGTCGTCAACGCTGGCGCTCCCGTCACGATGCCCTGGCGCGACGAAGTCTCGGCGGTGATCGCGACATGGTTCCCCGGACAGGAGTTCGGACACGCGCTCGCCGACGTTCTGAGCGGAGATACCGAGCCCGGTGGACGACTTCCCGTGACCTGGCCGGACATCGAGGACACCGTCCCCGTGAGGGAAGTCGCGCCCGTTGACGGCCAGCTGGAATACCGCGAAGGCCTGCACATCGGCTACCGCGCGTGGATGCGGGCCGGCGCGACTCCCGCGTACCCCTTTGGTCATGGCCTCGGCTACACCCATTGGCGATTGTCCGGGCTCTCGGTGACGCCCTTGTGGCCGACCGGTACATCGACGGTGTTCGTTCAGGTCGAGAACGTCGGTCAGCGCAGTGGGAAGTGCGTCGTGCAGGCCTACCTCGAACGAGCGTCCGAATCCGCCGTCGAGCGCCCCGCGCGCTGGCTGGCGGGATTCGAGACGACCCATTTGCGACCCCACCAGAGGTCCCGGGTGACCATCGAGCTCCCTTGGCGCCGGTTCGCGCATTGGGAACGCGACGCCTGGCGAGTCGAGCAGGGCAGCTACCGCCTGATAGTCGGCCTGTCATCCACCGACATTCGACTGGCAACGATCGTCGACATCGAACCCGGTGCGGAGGCGTTGGAGAGCATGCCCAGCTAGAAGCCAGCCGAGGCATCGGTGGGCTGCGCGCTCATCCAGTGGATCCCGCTTCGAGACCTTGGCCGATAGCGGTCAAGTTAGGCGGACTTCATCGGTCCGCCCATCAAGCGGATGAACTGTTCATGACGACGACTGGCGCGAACAGGCCTCGTGTGTTGGAGTGACTTGGCATGAGCTCCGGTATCCGTGGCCGGATCGGAGGAGTTCGTCAGAATGCGGCTGGAGCACCGCCACGGCTTCATGATGCGTCTCAGGACGTGCTCGGGCGTCCAGCAGGAATCTCGGCGTGTTGGTTGCCCAGATGGCGAGGAATCGCAGCGATTCGGTGGCGGGGCTGTCGGGTTCGGCGGTGTAGGTGATGATCACCAAGCCGTCGCCAGCGAGTTCCATGGGCTTCGCCGGTGAGCTCGAGGTCGCCGACGCGGGAGCTGTGAATTCGCTTGGCGGCAGTGCGGTGATGTGATCGTGCCCCAGTTCGCGAGCGCGGCTGATGACGACGTGGCGATCTGCGTGCACGTAGCGTTCATGGTCGTGGGCTAGCGATCCACGAAGTCCCCATCGTGATCCGCTCCAAGTTGGTGGCTGTTGGTGGCGGCAGCCCCTGTGGGGTGTGCCGGTTCCGGTCGCCTACCGGTCCGCCCGAGGTTCCGGGTTCAGGGGAGTCTCGGCCTGGCGGACGAGGAAAGAAGCGAACGCCAGTGAGCGCCGACGTCGGTCAGGCGAGATCCCCTTGAGGCTGGAGGGGCGGACTGGCACCCCCGGCCACCAACCACTCAGCCGAGCAGCGGCGTCCCGACCGGCCACATGTCTGTTGGCATCGCGTACGCCGGAGCGGTTTGGTCCAGCGAGGGTTCGAGAGAGCTACCGTAGCCCCAATTGGTACGAGTGGGCGGGCAGCCGGGGACATGCTGGGGACGTGTTGGGGACATGCTGGGACACGAGTAGGCGCAAATGGAGCGAAATGTGGGGGAGGGGCGACCGGGCTGTGGTCTTGGGCCGCTGGGGACACGCTGGGGACATTGTGGGGACACGGACCAGGTTGACCCGGCTCGTGCGAGCACGACTGGAAGGCCGCTGTTGCGGAGTCTCCACGCATGACCGAGCTGCCGATGAGCAGAAGTGTCCGGCCTGGGGAGGTGCCTCAGACTGGTACGCTGCCGCCGGTTTGACGGTGCGCGAGCTGGAGGCCGGCCCGCCATCCTGGTGCACGGCCGCCCGCGGGTTCTATGATCGAGTCCATGTTGTGGCCGGTGCGCGCGAGTGCCCACGCGACCAGCGAGTTGGAGTTCCACATCTCGCCCGCGCCGAGCTCGTCTCGGCCCCAGGTCAGTGCGGGTACGTCCCGGAGCGTCTCAAGCAGGGCTGCGACCCGCGTCGGATCCTCGGTGATGCGGACCGGGCTGTCGACAGCTTCGGCAGCGTCCGGGATGTAGCCGCCGGGCCAGCAACGCACCTCGTAGCGGAAGGCCCGAAGCCGGCCGAGCCACCGAGAGCCGACCGGTCCTTCACAGACGACGCCGCGGTCGGCGTCCGAGACGTTCCACACCGGACCCATCTCAACCGCGTACACAGTGTCGTCGAGGCTCAGCGTCAGGCCGGTGTGAAACAGGTTCGCCGGGGGCCGGTGCTCTCGATGGGCCACCATCCACTCGTAGAGGCGGCCATTCCAGCGCACGAAGTGACCACCGGCCCCCAGCGGAAGCCAGAACAGATCGATCCAAGCTCTCGCCGTCCGATCCCTCATCGACCTCACCCGCGACCCAGACAACACCCAGCTGTCGCGGTCGATAAGGGTCCAAGGTCCCAGCTGGCCCCCCGCCCCGGCTGGGCAGGCCCCCGGGGTTGCTGAACGCCCCGAGCCGCCTGAAATACGGCCCAGCCTTCCGTCTCCCCGTCGAGGCCCTTGGGCTCTGGCCGTCGCCCGGCCGAGCACGTGGAATGGAAGTAGGACGGATTGGAGGAGGTGCACGATGCGGGCGCTCATCATTTACGAGTCGATGTTCGGAAACACGCGCGACATCGCGTATGCCATTGCGGAGGGCCTCCAGCGGTACGTTCCGACCGACGTGGTCGAGGTCGGTGACGCCCCGCCCGAGCTCGCCGAGGACGTGGATCTGTTGGTCGTCGGTGCTCCGACGCATGCGTTTGGAATGAGTCGGCCGCGGACCAGGACCGACGCGGCCGGTCGAGTCGCCACGCCGGTCGTCTCTCGGGGCGTCGGGCTGCGGGAATGGCTGCGCAAGCTACCGAAGTCCAACCGTCGGCGCTTTGCTGCCACGTTCGACACACGCGCTGAGATGCGCGTCCAGGCGCTGACTGGCTCGGCTGCCCGCGGTGCCGCCAAGCGGCTGCATCGACGCGGCTTCCGGCTGATCCGTCATCCGGAGAGCTTTTATGTGACCGACGTCAACGGGCCTCTCGCCGCTGGAGAGATCGGCCACGCCGAGTTCTGGGGCCGCCAGCTTGGCTTCAGCCTGGAACGGACCGCAGTCCGACGCGGATATAGCACTGAGTAGAGTCCAAGGGCCCATCTATGGGACCCGACGACTCTCTGAAACGGACCCGGCGCTGCGTGAGGATCGACTCGTGGATACCGACACGAAGATCAAGGTCTACCTTCTCGACGACCACGAAGTCGTACGAGAGGGAATCCGCGCTCTCCTCGAGTCCAAGCCGGAGTTCGAGGTGGTCGGCGAGTCCGGCTTGGCCGAGGAGGCGCGTCGGCGCATACCTGCCCTGCGGCCCGACGTCGCGGTGCTCGATGCCCGGCTACCCGACGGCAGCGGGATCGACGTCTGCCGCGACGTACGGTCGGTCGACTCGTCGATCAAGGCGCTGATTCTCACCTCGTACAACGACGACGAGGCGTTGTTCACCTCGATCATGGCCGGCGCGGCCGGCTACATTCTCAAGGAGGTCGGCGGCGGTGCCCTGGTCGACGCGGTGCGCCGGGTCGCTGCCGGTCAGTCCCTGCTGGACCCGGCGGTGACCGAGCGCGTTCTCGAGCGCCTGCGTAAGGGCGACGAGCAGCCCGAGGAGTTGCGCAGGTTGTCCGAGCAGGAGCTCAACGTGCTCAAGCTCATCGCCGAAGGCATGACGAACCGGCAGATCGGCGAGCATCTCCATCTCGCTGAGAAGACCGTCAAGAACTATGTATCCAGCATGCTGAGCAAGCTCGGACTGGAGCGCCGCACCCAGGCCGCCATCTTGGCAACGAAGCTATTGCACGGCTGACACGCCTAGCCGGCCTCCTCCCATAGGCACCATCCACCGCGCGACGGTTCCGTGCGGTGTGATGGGCAGGATCTCAAGCGTTCCGTCTAGCGCCTCGGCGCGCTCCCGAAGGTTGCGGAGGCCGCTCTCTCGGGTGGTCTCACCCACTCCGACGCCATTGTCGCTGACGGTGATGGAGAGTCTCCCTCCTCGGACATCCACCTCGACATTGACCGCGTTGGCCCTGGCGTGTCGCGCCGCATTGGACAGCGTCTCCCGCACCACCGCGAGCACATGGGGCCGAACCTCGATCGGTACTGCGCTGTCGACTGGGCCCAGAAGGTCGACCCTGGGCGTGAAGCCGAATGAGCTGGCGTACTCCTTGGCCAGATCGCGGATGTCGGCGCGCAGGTCGCTGCGATCGGGGCGGTACTCGAGCTCGAAGATCGTGGCGCGGATGTCTCGGATCGTCGCGTCGAGCTCGTCGGTCAAGGCGGCCAGCCGCTCTGCCTGGTCCGGCCGCCTGGCAGGGTCCACCATGCCCTGGATCTTGAGGCCGGTCGCGAACAGGCGCTGGATCACCAGATCATGCAGGTCGCGGGCGATCCGATCCCGATCCTCGAAAACGGCCACGAGGTCCCGGTCAGCCTGAGCCTGAACTCGCTCAAGTGCGAGCGCGACATGGTTGGCGAAGGTGGCGAGCAGTTCGACGTCGAAACCGTCGACGCGTTGCGGTGTCTCACGCCGCTGCGAAACGAGGAGCACTCCAACACCTCCTGCCGGGGTGTTGAGCGGCACCAGCGCGGTGTACCCCAGATCGCGGACAACGTCGACAGGTACATGTGACTGCCCGGCGTATACCTCCTTCGCTAAGTCTTCGACGATCATGGGAACGCCCTGTTCGAGCACGTCGGCCAGCAGGCCGGGTTCATTCGTGGAGACGCGTACGCTCTCGGTGGCTGCTGGCTCGAGCCCCTCGGCCACTTCGAGCACCAGGTCGCCGACGTCATTTTCGATCAGTACGGCCGCGACATCGCATCCCGAAACCTCGCGAGTCTTGCGAGCGATCAGCCGCAGCGCGTCATCGCGGTCGACCTGTCCGAGCAGGGACTCCGAGATCTCCGTGGTGGCCTGCAGCCATTGTCGACGTCGATCGGTTAGCTCGTAGAGCCGGGCGTTGTCGATCGCGACGCCGGCCGCGCCCGCCAAGGCGACGACGATCTGCTCGTCCAGGTCGGTGAACTCCGCCGCGCCGACCTTCTCGGTCAGGTACAGGTTGCCGTAGACGTGGTCGTGAACCCGGATCGGCACGCCCAAGAACGATTCCATCGGCGGGTGGTTGGCCGGAAAGCCGTACGACTGAGGGTGGTCGTGGATGTGCGGCAGCCGGATCGGCCTCGGCTCCTTGATCAGGAGACCGAGGACGCCGTGGCCGCGCGGGAGAGGCCCGATTTGGGAGCGCATCTCGTCGGTGATGCCATGGGTGATGAACTCCGCCAGCACCGTGCCGTCCGGGGCCAGCACGCCCAACGCGCCGTAGCGACAGTTGGCCAGTTCGCACGCTGCATCGACGATCCGCCGGAGCACCTGCCGGAGGTCGAGGTCGGTGCTGAGGTCGACCACCGCGTCGAGGAGTGCCTGAAGTCGATCCTGCCCGGCGTCGAGGTGAACCCGTGACGACGACGTGGAGCCGAGCGCCTCGTCCACCTGCCGCCGTTCGGACGGCTTGTCGTCCGCCACTCTTCGATAGTAAGGCCACCGTGGACCGAAGTCGGACCGAAGGGCCCAAACCAACGGGCCAGCCGTCTCTGGGCGCTCAGTACCGGACCGACCGATGCTCGACTCGTGCGCTTGTCTGACATTCCGAGTGTCGCGGTACTTCTGACCGATGGCGGCATCGCCACGGTCCGCGGCTTCGACCCCGCTGATGCGGACGCGGTTCGCGCCCTGCATCGGCGAGCTTCCGACGACAGCATCTATCGACGCTTCTTCGCCCTCAACCGGCAGTCGGGCGACACGTATGTCCAGCATCTTTGCGCCGCGGATCCGGCAGCCACAGTGGCATTGGTGGCCGAGGTGGGCGGCGAGGTTGTCGCAGTCGCCGGGTACGAGTGCCTCGGACCCCAGGATGCCGAGGTCGCCTTCTTCGTCGACGACCGGATGCAGGGCAAGGGAATGGGCACGATCCTGCTTGAGCACCTTGCCGCCGTCGGCCGTCGGCGCGGCATCCGGTCGTTCCGCGCCGACGTGCTTGCCGAGAACCACGCGATGATCCGGGTGTTCCGTGACGCTGGCTTCGACCTGGAGCAGAGCACTGACTATGGCATGCTGACGCTGACCATGAGCACGAGCGCCACCGAGCGTGCCGTTTCGGCGGCTGACGCCCGGGAGAGGGCAGCCGAAGCGCGTTCGTTGCGCCCGTTGCTGAATCCGGCTGTCGTAGCGGTGGCCGGCGCGGGCCGCCGTCGCGGCGGGGTGGGCCGAGAGGTCCTCGAGAACATTCGCGCAGGTGGGTTTACGGGCCGGCTGTATGCCATCCATCCGGAGGCGACCGACATCGGTGGAGTGCCGGCCTACGCCGATGTCGGTCAGTTGCCGGAGCCCGCCGATCTGGTCGTGGTGGCGGTCCCAGCCGACCGCGTCCTCGGTGTCGTCGACAGCGCCGGGGCCGCAGGCACCCGAGCCGCGGTCGTCATTACTGCCGGGCTCGGCGAGCGCGGCGGCGACGGAGCTACGGTCCAGCACAAGCTGGTCCGGATCGCTCGCCGACACGGCATGCGGCTGGTCGGGCCGAACTGTCTGGGCGTACTCAATGCCGACCCGGACGTGCGGCTCGACGCGACGTTCGCGACGTTGACACCGCCTGCAGGTGGACTCGCGATTGCGTCGCAGTCCGGTGGCGTAGGGATTGCCCTGATCGACGCAGCAGCCGGGCTCGGCGTCGGCGTCGCCAACTTTGTGTCGCTCGGCAACAAGGCCGATGTATCCGGCAACGATCTCCTCGCGGCCTGGACCGACGATTCGCGTGTCCGTGCCGCCGCTCTCTACCTCGAGTCGTTCGGCAACCCGCGCAAGTTCGCCCGGTTGGCCCGCCGGTTCGCCGAGCGCAAACCGCTGTTGGCGGTCGTCGGCGGCCGGTCGGCCGGTGGGAGACGCGCGGGTTTGTCCCACACCGCAGCGGCAGCAGCCCCATCGGTCGCGGTCGACGCCCTGTGCGCTCGAGCAGGTGTCATCGCGGTCCGCGACCTCGACGAGATGGTCGACGCTGCCCACCTCCTGGTCGACCAGCCCTTGCCTGCCGGACGCCGGTTCGGCATCGTCGGCAACGCCGGCGGCATCGGGGTGCTCGCGGCCGACGCGGCGCAGGACGCCGGCCTCGTTGTTCCCGAGCTCTCGACAGAGCTTCGGGGTCGAATGGACGGAGTCGCCACGGCCTCGAATCCCGTCGACCTCGGCGCCGCGGCATCGCCCGAGCAATACATCGCGGTCGTCCGGGCAATGTTGGAGAGCGGCGAGGTTGACAGCCTGCTCGTCGTGTTCGCCGCGACTCGGGTCGCGGTCGGCGACGAGGTGTTGGCTGCACTCGCCGACGTCACCGCCGACTTCGCTGGCGTCCCCGTGGCCGCTGTCCTGCTCGGCCTGCCGAATCCGCCCGCCAGCATCGGTCCGACTCGGGTCCCTGTCTACCGGTCCGCCGAGGACGCCACCGTGGCGGTCGGGCATGCCACCCGCTACGCCGAGTGGCGCCTAGCCGTCCACGAGAGCGGGGCGGTCGACGCAACGCCCGACGAGATCTCTGCATCATTCGTCCGTACGCTCCTGGCCGATACGCCGACCGGCCGTTGGCTCGCTCCCAGTGAGTCCCGACGTCTGTTGGATCGCGTCGGAATCAGCGCCCCGGCCGGTGAGCTGGCCCAATCGGCCGACGAGGCGGCGGCCCGTGCCGACTGCGTGGGCTATCCCGTCGTGGTCAAGGCCGCGGACCCGAGCGTTGTGCACCGAACCGATCGGGGCTTGGTGCGCGTCGGGCTGCGGACCGCCGATGACGTACGGGAGGCGTACGCGCATCTCGCAACGGCCATCGGCGACGATCGGACGCCGGTGCTTGTCCAACGCCAGGTCACCGACGGAGTCGAGATCGCGGTCGGCGCAGTCCGCGATCCGACGTTCGGTCCGCTGGTCATGGTCGCGGCCGGGGGCATCGCGACCGAGGTCTGGGACGACCGGGCCTTCCTACTGCCGCCGGTGACGGTCGGCGAGGCCGACCAGGCGATCCGATCGCTCCGCGTCGCACCTTTGCTTCTCGGTCACCGTGGGAGTTTGCCGGTCAACCTGGCGGCGCTTGCGCAGCTTGTCTCCGACGTGTCCCGGCTAGCTACCGACGTCCCAGAGCTGGCCGAACTCGACCTCAATCCGGTCATCGTGACTCCGGATAGTGTCCATTGTGTCGACGCCAAAGTGCGGTTGGCACCCGGCGCCGTGCTTGACGAGGGTGTGCCACGTCGGCTGGCCGATCCGCGCTAGCCTCCGACCGGCGAGCGCGCTTGCGGTGAACGTTCAGACCTCGTGCTCCGACCCTCGCCTGGACGATCGGATCGGCTGACCGTTCGTCGGCGGGGGAGTGGTCCGTATCGCGCGCTCGAGCCGGTCCAGTCGCTGATTCAGCATCCGCAGCTCGTCGAGGATCTCGAGCTCGTCGCTCTCGATGGCTTCCTCTTCAGAGCGGACCTCGACGGCGACAATCGCCGATGTGGCGATGGCGGTCAGCAAGGCGACACAGGCGATACCGACGAACATCAGAATCGAGCCCGTCAGTCGACCTTCCGGACTGGACGGGACGACGTCGCCGTACCCGACCGTGGTGATCGTCGTGACCGCCCACCACAGGCCGGTACCGAAGTCTGGGTATCGCTCCGGATCGGTCCGGGTGACGCATAAGGCGGCCAGTAATACAGCGCTCAGGGTCACGCCGATGGCCGCCGCCGCTGCAGTGAAAAGCCGAACCGGACGCAACATTGTCGGCACCTCCTTCTGCCCTCAGTTTTCATGGCGGTTGCGTCACCGGCGGGAGGCGAACGGCTCGCCGCATCGGGACCTCCGGTCTCTGGGTATGGTCGGCGGCGGATCATCCTCGACATGTGAGAGCAGCCGTCGGCGGTGGGGACGCCCCGGCCGGCGCGACCGGACCCGAATTGGAACCTATGAGCCCGCAGTCCGACTTCGCCACGGCCGCAGACGACCATGCGGTTTCGGTCCCCGTTTTCGTCCCTCGGACCCACGTTGCTGTCGCCTTGGCGGCGATGCGAGGGCACCTCTATGACAGCACCGCCGTCGTAGCCCTCTGCGACGGGCCGTTCCTGCGCGGATTGGTTCCGATCGAGCGAATCCTGGCCGCGCCCGACGACACCGAGCTCCGCGAGATCGCCGACACTGAGCCGCCCGTCGTACGATCCGGGGTCGATCAGGAGGCAGCGGCCTGGCAGGCGGTGCAGCATGGAGCCGGCAGCCTGGCCGTGGTTGGCCCAGACGGCAGCTTCGTCGGAGTGGTGCCCCCGGCGCGGTTGCTCGAGGTGCTGCTCCGAGAGCACGACGAGGACATGGCCCGGATCGGCGGTTACCTCCGCAGCTCCTCGCTGGCGCGCAATGCCGCCGAAGAGCGAGTCTGGCGGCGCTTCGTGCATCGGGCGCCCTGGCTGCTGGTCGGCCTCGTGGGAGCGATGCTGAGCATCGGCATCGTGAGTGCATTCGAGGCCCGGCTGGAGCGAAACGTCGCGCTGGCGTTCTTCGTCCCGGCCGTGGTCTATATCGCTGACGCGGTCGGTACTCAGACCGAGGCACTCGTGATCCGGGCACTCGCGGTCGACGTGCCGGTCAGACGACTGTTGCGCCGCGAGGCGATCACCGGAGTGTTCCTCGGGCTGGCATTGGCGGTGATCATGTTCCCGTACTCGCTGATCTATGGGAACGTGGCCGTGGCGAGCAGTGTGGCCTTGGCGATGCTCGCGGCGAGTGCGCTTGCGACCCTCCTCGCGATGGGCCTGCCGTGGCTGTTCAATAGGTTCGGTCGCGACCCCGCATTCGGCTCCGGCCCGGTGGCGACGATCGCCCAGGATCTGGTCTCGATCGCGCTCTATCTCGGGATCGCCAGCGCCCTGGTGACATGACGTCGGCCCGCGGCACCGGCTTTCGCCTACGACCTCTCGATACGTCGACCGGTGATTCGACGTGGCCGGATGCGGAGGAACAGGTTTCGGACCCCGCCTACCCAGGGGTCGGGGTCACGGTCGCGCCACAGGGCGGCTGCCTCGTCCGGGTCGTCAATACGCTCCATCTGCCCGACGAGCAGGACGCTCCAGCCCGCGCGCATCTCCTTCTCCAGGTGGTCCACTTCGAAGGCGACCTCGCTGGCGGGTCCGAGCCGCCCGAGCAGGCCGTACGCCGTCGTTCGGATCACCACCTCACCGTCGTCGACCACGTAGTTGACGGGAAGCACGACCTGGCCCTCGTCGACAGTGGTACCGATTCGGCCGACTCCGCCCGGGGTGACCAAGGCCCAGCACTCGGACGGGGTTAAGTCACGCACCTTCGGATATAGGCCGGCAGCGCGGTGGCCGGATGGTCGGTTCATGGCCCGGTCCTCTCGGGTTGCTGGTCTGCCCCGCCGGCGTCGAGGCGGAACGGCGCATAGTCGTCGGTCATCGTCGCTTGCCTCCCATTCGGATCGACCGAACCTGTTTCAATCATCGCGCTGTCGGCCGGTTCGGACCGAGGGCGAAGGTCCCGACCCGCGACCATGCGTGCGGCCGCGTCGGGACCTTCGCCCGATCGGTCAGCGCAGGAAGGTCCGCCAGCGGCGTACGCCGGGGATCCGCATCCATTGCCGACCGAGTCCCCACCTGTCGCCGGCGTTCGTCAGAGCCAGGACGGCCAAGGCGATGGCGCCGAGCAGGTGCTCGTCGAGTACCGGGTTGTTCAACGGGGGCAGGACGACGCTCCACATCATGATGTAGAGCAGGCCGCCTGCGACGGCCGCGATCCGCAGGCCGATGCCAAGGGTCAGAGCCAGCCCGATACCGAGCAGACCGGCCATGAACAGTGGTCCGACCCAGGGGTCGCCGGCGAGGTCGTGGTAGAAGCCTTCGAGCCATCCGTCCGGCGCTCCCATGAGGTAGCCCTCGGTCGGATCGGTCCCGTCGATCCAAGCCGAGCCGTTCGGCGTGGCGTAGTCCAGGCCGAGCAGCTTGTCGAAGAACGCCCATAGGAAGGTGAGTCCGTAGGCGATCCGCAGCACGGCCAACCCGTACTGCGCCGGACGGCTCAGCGTCGTGGTCGAAACGTCCCGACCGGCGTCGGGCTCGATCTGGACCGGGATGCTCTTGGCCGCGTGCTGTGTAGTCATTGCAGCCTCCTTGCGTTGTGTGTTGGTTCAAGCGTGTTCTCGCCGTCAGAGGCGCGGCAGAGCCGTGCGACGCAGATTGTGGGACCTTCGCCTACCGCGAGGAAGCGATCGTTAGCGGACGATCGCGACGGGACTCTGTGCGTGGTGAAGAACGCCTTGGCTCACCGAGCCGAGCAGCAATCCGGCGAAGGCGTCACGCCCCCGCGAGCCAACCACGACGAGGGCCGCGTGGGCGGACGCATCGGTGAGCACCCGGACCGGCGGGACCGGTACAGTCCGCAGCTGTACGTCGACGTCCGGGTGCTTGTCGCACCATTCGCGCATGTCATCACGCAGGGCCTGTTGTTCGGCGTCGAACTTCTCGGTCATGGCCGGTCGCACCGGCAAATACATGCCGACCCCGCCGGGATTGACGTGGCCCCAGCAGCGGACGACTGTCAACGGCGCCTTCGTGGCGCTGGCCATCTCAAACCCGAAAGCCACAGCCAGTTGACTGTCGGCAGATCCATCGAAGCCGACAACGATCCGCCGTGCTCCCATGTCGTGCGGCGCACGAACCACCACCACGGGGCATTCTGCGTGCCGGGCCAGATGCTCGCTCACCGATCCGATCAGGAAGCCACCCAGAGCGCCATGCCCGCGGGCTCCGAGCACGATGAGCTGAGCGTCGGATGCCAGGCGCAAGAGGGCGTGGGTCGCAGGCTCCTTCTGCGGCTTCGTGACCGTCACCGGCAGCGCGAGCGAAGCTTCGACGTCGGGTCCGAGCTGCCTCAACGCGTGCTGTCGCGCATTCTCGACCCGATCCGGAAGCCAGTCCGGGTCTTCCCTCTCGTCGATGACCGCCACGAGTCGGATCGGGCATTGACGTTGCCCTGCCACTAATATTGCCCAGTCCAGCGCGCGATCACTGTCGGCCGAGCCGTCGTATCCAACCACGATGGGATGCACGAAAGTACTCACAACGTCAGCGTCGATCGCGCTGCAGCCGACAGGCAGAGGCGTTGGCCCCGACCTAAAGTCGTATGGTCCGCATCCGCGTCGTTCAAGGACGTATCCGTCCGCGACTGATGACTGGGGCGCCTATCGGACCAACGTCCTTCGGGTCGGATACTTCGGCCCCTATCAGGCATCGGCCGCGGTGGCGAGCCTGATAGTGAGCCCACGAGGCGGGAGGCCGAGAGATGAACGCACATGCTGACCATCGTCACTCCGTAATCGTTGGCGTCGACGGGTCCGATGACGGCCGCCGTGCCCTGCACTGGGCTGCGGGCGAAGCCGGGCGGCGAGGTTGGCTGTTGCGGATTATTCACGCGGTCGACTACCCGCCTGCCACGTTTCCCATGACTATCGGTCAAGCAAATGGCCTAACCGAAGACCCTGCGGTGGCGCAGAAGATTGTTGACGAGGCCGTCGCCGACGTGGAGCGGACCTGGTCAGAGATCGAGGTCTCGGGGGAGTGGATGGCCGGGAACCCGGCGGTGGTGCTGGCCCGAGAGGCGACCGAGCAGGACGTCGTGGTCGTGGGATCCCGAGGCCTTGGCCGGGTCGCGTCCGCTCTGGTGGGTTCGGTCAGCTCGACTGTGACCCGGTATGCGGATTCTCCGGTCGTCGTGGTGCGTGAGAACAGTCCACGACCTGGTCATGCACGGCGTCCTCGTGACGTGATCCTCGGGGTCGACGGGTCGGACGCCTCGGTGGCGGCAACGGCGTTCGCTTTCGAGGCGGCATCGCTGCGCGGCCTACCGCTGACCGTCGTCCATGCCGTGTGGAGTCCCTACACTGAGTCGCAGGCCGTCGTTGCCGTCATGACCAATCCGGAGCGAGTCGTCGTGGAGGACAGCGAGATGCTCGACGTGGCCGAGACGATCGCCGGCTGGCGGGAGCAGTACCCCGACGTCGGGGTCGTCACGAGGTACGAGAACGGTCGGCCCGACCGGGTGTTGGCTGATCTGTCCGACGACGCCGAGCTGCTCGTGGTCGGGACGCACGGCCGTGGGGCACCCAAAGCGTTGCTGCTCGGCTCAGTCAGCCGGCACGTGCTCAGGCATGCGCACTGTCCGGTCGCCGTCGTACGCGGCCCAAACCGTAAGCAGCGCCACGAATGAACGGAAGAAC
The DNA here is from genome assembly GCA_035630615.1 of Nocardioidaceae bacterium. GTDB lineage: Bacteria > Actinomycetota > Actinomycetes > Propionibacteriales > Nocardioidaceae > DATFRX01. The sequence goes on along the minus strand of DASQKI010000065.1, from coordinate 27,058 downwards.
CAACGCGCGCCAGGCCCGGGCCCTGTCGAGTGAGCGGGTCCTCGCGCAAACCCGATGGCATGGGAGCTGGCAGCGTCGCCGTCCCGCTACCGCACGCTGGAGGCGCCATCAATGAAGGAGACTACGCATGTATGCCGAAGTAGGCGACGAGCTGATTGTTGACAGCCGGGTCGTCGGCGGCGTCCGACGAGATGGCGAGATCCGGGAGGTTCGGGGTCCACACGGAGAGCCTCCGTATCTCGTCCGCTGGTCAGACACTGGCCGCGAGACCCTCGTATTTCCTGGCCCGGACGCTCATGTGCACCGGATCGAGCACCCTGGCGCTGCGAAACGTCGATCCTCCGGCCCGTCGGCCTGATATCCGGACGTACTGACCGACACGCGTGTCGTGGCCGAACCCTACACCGACTGTGAGTTGGGTGGGCTCGACGCCGCGGCAGCTGCTGGAACAACGAGTGCAATCGACACGGTGGTCATTTCGATCCGAGTCTGGCGTCGGTTCAGCACTACGTTCCCGTGTCTGCTTGCTCGACCGACAGGGCTTCGATGTCGCCAACCGCTTCGCTCAGAAGATGGCGCGAGAGGTCGCCCAGAGCCCGGGCCACGGCGAGCTCGTCACCGACCTCGGGCACGTCACGGTCGTGCGGGTTGCGATGGGCGACGCCTACGCCGCGTACTTCGGTCGCGTCATTGGTACGCAGGCTGGCCTCGGCGTGTGTCGTGCGGTCGGTTTCGCTGATGAAGATGTCGACGCTCCATCGCTTCGCTGTCGGCATGGTGGCCTCCTCGGTTCACTGACTCCATGACACGGGAGGGGCGAGCCGAGATCCAGGGGCTCGGGGCCTACGGCCGAGGGACCTTGGACTCGCGCGCTGGGCATGGCCCGAGGCGACACTGGACTTATGAACGAGGCAACATCGAACGGTGTGATCGCGGTCGGGATCGACGGCTCCGAGGGCTCGCTCCGCGCTTTGCAGTGGGCGGTCGATGAGGGCCGGCTTCGACGATGTGCCGTAGAGGCAGTCACGGCCTGGCCGCCTCGTGGCGTCGACATCGACCTCACCGAGGAGCAGGCGGCCGATGCCCGCCGGCGGGCCGACGAGACGCAACGCCACCAGCTCGACACCGTCGTCCGCGAGGGCCATGACACTCCGCCGCTATCGAGCGAGGTGGTCAGGGGCGATGCGGTCGAGGTGCTGGTGCGCACGTCGGAGCGGGCCCAACTCCTCGTCATCGGCAGCCACGGCACGATGAGCATGCGGCACGCGGCACTGGGTTCGGTCAGCGAAGCCTGTGCGACGCGGGCCGCCTGCCCGGTGGTCGTCGTGCCAACGCGACCTGCGGCCGATGCTCCACACGACGCGGTGGCGCGCCCCTGAGCGCCGATGACGGGTCATTCTCTCTAACGGCAACGGTTCCGCCTGCGCCAGGGCCAGCGATGGATGCGATGCGAGACGTGGCAGTTCAACTCGAGTGTGGAGATCGCGCTGACGGACGAGGGCCGGAGTTCGACATCGGCGAGTTGACGACCTACCTCAACGACGCGGTCATGCTGGCGCCGTCCATGTTGATCGGTCGCGCCGAGTTCGACGACGGTTGGCCCGCGCAGCGTCGTGCCGCCGTGGACGACGCGGTGCCCGACCGCGCCGACCCGACTCAGGCCAGATATCCACGGTCCGGCCCCCGCCGCGTCGTTCCGTCCCACGACTCTGTATGCAGATCGTCGATGACGGAGTCGTCCGGGCCGAGCAGCCGCATTTTCAGGCTCGACGATCCGGCGTTGACGATGAGGATGTGCATTAGCTCGGCCAGGTCCAGTCCCGTACCTCGGGCATGTCCTCGCCATGCTGACGTACGTAGGAGTGGTGACGGGTCAGCTGGTCGACCATCTCCTGGCGCACCCGAACGGCGCGCTCGCCGAGTCCGGGCACCCGGTCGATCACGTCGATCACCAGATGGAACCGGTCCAGGTCGTTCATCACGACCATGTCGAACGGCGTGGTCGTGGTGCCCTCCTCTTGGTAGCCGCGGACGTGAATGTTGTGGTGGTTCGTACGCCGGTACGTCAATCGGTGGATCAGCCACGGGTAGCCGTGGTAGGCGAACACGACAGGTCGGTCCGTGGTGAACAGCGCATCGAACTCGGCGTCGGACATGCCGTGCGGATGCTCGCGTTCGGGGCGCAGCCGCATCAGATCGACGACGTTGACCACGCGTATCTGAAGGTCCGGAACGGACCGTCGCAGCATTTCGGTCGCAGCCAGCACCTCGAGCGTGGGCACATCCCCCGCACAGGCAAGGACCACGTCCGGCACGCCGTCGTCGTTGCCGGCCCACTCCCAAGCGCCGACCCCGCGCGCGCAATGCAATATGGCGTCGTCCATCGGTAGCCAGTTCGGCTGGGGGCTCTTGCCGGCGATGATGACGTTGACGTAGTTGCGGCTGCGTAGACAATGGTCGGAGACCGACAGCAGGGTGTTGGTGTCCGGCGGTAGATAGACCCGGATCACCTCCGCCTTCTTGTTCATTACATGGTTGATAAAGCCCGGATCCTGGTGCGAGAAGCCATTGTGGTCCTGCCGCCACACATGTGAGGTGAGGAGGTAATTGAGGGACGGAATGGGACGCCTCCAGCCGATCCCGCGGGACACTTTGAGCCACTTGGCATGCTGGTTGAACATCGAATCGACGATGTGGACGAACGCCTCGTAGCACGAGAACAGGCCGTGACGGCCCGTGAGCGTGTACCCCTCGAGCCAGCCTTGGCAGGTGTGTTCGGACAGGATCTCCATCACGCGTCCGTCACGGGCCAGGTGCACATCAGTCGGTCGGGTCGCTGCCTGCCAGGCCTTGCCAGTCGCCTCGTATACCGCGCCGAGTCTGTTGGACTCGGTCTCGTCGGCCCCGAACAGGCGGAAGTTGCCGGTCGGCTCGTTGCGACGGATGACATCCCGGAGGAACTGGCCGAGAACCCGGGTGGGCTCGCTGGTGCTGCGGCCTGGCGCGGGCACGTCGACGGCGTACTCCTGGAAGTCCGGAAGGTCCAGGTCGCGGACGAGCAGGCCGCCGTTGGCGTGCGGGTTGGCCCCCATCCGTCGTTCGCCCTGCGGTGCCCACGACCGGACCGACGCGACCGGCCGACCGGCATCGTCGAACAACTCCTCGGGCCCGTAGGACTCCATCCACTGCCGCAGCGCGTTCCGGTGGTCATCGGAGGTGCGTACCCCCGCCAGTGGCACCTGGTGAGAGCGCCAGGTGTCCTCGACTGGCAGGCCATCAACCTCGACGGGGCCGGTCCACCCCTTCGGCGTGCGCAGGACGATCATCGGCCACCGCGGCCGCGGATGTTCGGGCTCCGCCCGCGCGGTCGCTTGGATGTCGCGGACCGCGTCGAGGACCCGGTCGAGCGTGCCGGCCATGGCCTGATGGACGACGTCGGGGTCGTGTCCGCTGACCAGGTAGGGCTCGTAGCCGTAACCCTCGAGCAAGCGGGACAGCTCGTCGTCATCGATTCGGGCGAGCACGGTCGGGTTGGCGATCTTGTAGCCGTTGAGATGCAGGATTGGCAGCACTGCGCCGTCATGTCGCGGGTCCAGGAACTTGTTCGAGTGCCACGATGCCGCCAACGGTCCGGTCTCGGCCTCCCCGTCGCCGATGACACACGCGACGACCAGGTCCGGGTTGTCGAACGCCGCGCCGTACGCGTGGGCGAGGGAGTAGCCCAGCTCGCCGCCCTCGTGAATCGACCCTGGGAGCTCGGGCGCGACGTGGCTGGGAATCCCGCCAGGGAACGAAAACTGTCGTACGAGGCGAGCCATTCCGGCTTCGTCCTGAGTCACGGACGGGTAGGTCTCGCTGTAGGTGCCTTCGAGCCAGGTATTAGCCCCGATCGCCGGTCCGCCGTGGCCAGGCCCGATCACGTACATCAAATTCAGGTCGCGCTCCCGGATCACCCGATTGAGGTGGGCGTACAGGAGATTCAGGCCAGGCGTCGTCCCCCAGTGTCCGAGCAGGCGCGGCTTGACGTGTTCGGGTAGCAACGTTTCGCGCAGCAACGGGTTGGACATCAGGTAGATCTGACCGACCGACAGGTAATTGGCCGCTCGCCAGTACCTATGGACCTGCTCGAGCTCCTCCTGTGACAGCGGCTGGGTATCGACGACGTGCATGTCAGTCCTTCCCGTCGAGGAGTCGCCCCCACGCTAGCGAGGACTACGGTGTGATACGTCGAGCAACGCGGGGCCGCTCATTTAAGGTGGTCACCGTGCGGACTTGACGACCACGACAGGGCATTCGGCGTTGCCGATGAGGCTCTGGCTGACCGACCCGAGCAGCTGCCCAACCACCCGGCCAAACCCGCGGGAACCGACCACGACCAAGTCGGCATCCGCCGAGCGGCTGGCGAGCTGATCCCATGGGCGGCCTTGCAGAACCCGCTCGACGACGGGAGTGTCGGGGTACTTCGATCGGTATGCCGCCACGCTGTCCTCCAACCGTTGTCGGAAGTCAGCCTCGGTCCGCGCGATCCAGTCTCGGTAGCTGGTCTCGGACCCCATTGGCCGCCAGCTGCGGACCGCCTCGACCACGGCCCCGCGTCTCTCGGCCTCGTCAAATGCGAAGGCCAGGGCATGGTCGGACTCCACCGAGCCGTCCAACCCGACGACGATCCGCTGTCGGGACGCGGTGACCTGGCCGCGTACGACCACGACGGGACACATGGCATACGCGGCGGCCGCGTGGGCGACCGAGCGTCGGAGGTTCTGCCGACGCGAGCCGACCACCAACAGGTCGGCTGTCGTGGCGGCCGTCTGCAGCACGCGAACCGGCATGCCGTCAAAAAGCTCGACCGTGACCTGCTTGTCACCGAGCCGGTCGCTGGCGTATTGCCGAGCCTGATCGAGAGCTGTCCGTTCGTCACGCGGGAGCAGTGGTGCGGACACCCAGCCATGGCCGACCGGGCGGCGTCCGGCATCCACCGACAACAGGCGCAGGGACCGGTCGCGCAGGGCGGCCTCGGCGACTGCCCAGCGCACGGCGACGCCGCTTTCGGGGGTTGGGTTGACTCCCACGACGATCTGGCGTCGGTGTCTCGTAGGTTCCATACCAACAACGGTGGACGATCTCGACCGCGCACCACAGAGGCGATGTGAGCCCTTGCCGGGACCTCCGACCTTGTCCGCCGCGTCCGAAGTCGACGGCCAGTTACGGAGCCTCGATCCGTCGACCGGTGATGCGGCGAGGGCGGATCCGCAGAAATAGGTTGCGGACTCCGCCGATCCAGGGGTCAGGTCGGCGGTTTGTTGGAGCCTGGCCATCTCGGCCGGGTCGTCGATCGGCTCGATCTCACCGACCATCAGGACGCTCCATCCCTGTCGCATCGCGTCGTCGATCCGGTCGACCTCGAACGCGACCTCGGCCGCGCGGTCGAGACGTCCCAGCACGCCGTATGCCGTCGTACGGACGATCACGCCACTGTCATCGACCGTGAAATTCACCGGCAGCACGACGAGTCCGTCGTCGGTCGACGCCGCGATCCGCCCGACACCACCGGATCGGATCAGGGCGCGGCACTCGCGCGGGGACAGTTCGCGGGCCACGGGCCGCGCCTGGCTGGCCCGACCTCCCGGCGGTCGGTCGTATCCGGCGCCGAGTAGCGTCCGCGGGTTGAGATCCAGCGCCGCCGCCAGCCGGTCGAGGCTCGATGTCGCGAGTTCAGCAGGTTGGGTCTCGACGTATTCGACGAACTCGATCGCGACTCCTGCGCGGTCGGCCAACTCACCGCGGCTCATGCCCAGCTCGGCGCGGCGGCGGGCCACTCGCCGACCGATGTCACCTGTGTCGCTTCTCATCGCTCCTCCTCATTGAGATGGAACTCCACGCTTTCGCCGGGGCCAATCTGGGCGGTGTCCTCGCCACGGCAGCCGCAGCAGATTGGGCGCTCGGAGTCGCGGGCCGCTCGTACCCGCACTCGTCGACCCTCGACACGAATGGTCAGCAGGAGCCGTCGGTAGCGCACGTCGAACTCCAGAGCGCCGAGTTCCTCCGGCCAGAACGGGTCCAGCCGGAGCAGGCGGTCTCTGGCCTCGACGCCCGCGAAGCAGCGTTGCAGGAGGTCGACGGTGCCGGCCATCGCCGCCAGGTGGATGCCCTCTTGAGTCGTCCCGCCTTGGACGTCGGCGACATCGCTGGCCAGCGCGCGGTCGAAGTACTCCAAGGCGAGACCGCGGTGACCTCGAGCGAGAACCCAGGCATGGACGACGGCGCTTAACGTGGATCCATGGGACGTGCGCTGGAGGTAATAGTCGACCGTCCGCGGGATCGAGGCCGGGTCGAAGTCGTACCCGAGCTGACTAAACAGCGCGGCGATCTGGTCGGCCGACAGCAAGTAGAAAACCATGAGGACGTCGGCCTGTTTCGACACCCGGTAGCGCGCCACCGAGTCACCTTCGGCCTCGAGGATGCGGTCCATGCGTTGGAGGTCGCCGTACCTCTCGCGATAGCCCGCCCAGTCGAGCTCGGTCAACCGATCGTACCCCTCGAACTGCGAGATCAGTCCGTCGTGGAAGGGAACGTAGAGGGCGTGGGCGATCCGATCCCAATGGCTCAACTCAGTTGGCCGCAGGCCCAGTTGGTCGGATAGTTCCTGCCGTCGGTCCTCGGGCAGCTCGTGCAGGGCATCGAGAGCTCGGGCGAGAACCCACGCGGTCAGAAGGTTCGTGTACGCGTTGTTGTCGATTCCCTCGTCCTCGCGTCCTGGGTAGCCGGTGTGGAACTCGTCCGGCCCGACAACGCCGCGGATGACGAAGCGACCGCGCCCCGGGTCGTAGCTGGCGAGACTGGCCCAGAACTTGGCGATCTCCAAGATCATCTCCGCGCCGTACTCGGCGAGAAAGTCGCGGTCGCCTGTTGCTTGGTAGTACTGCCAGACGTTGTACGCGATAGCCAGGCCGACATGCCGTTGTCGGTGGGTCGCGTCCACGACCCACCGACCGGACATGGGGTTGAGATGCAGCCGCTGGCTCTCCTCGCGGCCGTCGCTGCCCGACTGCCAGGGAAACATCGCACCAGCAAGTCCGATCTCGGCGGCCGCCCGGCGGGCGAGCGGTAACCGGTGATAGCGGTAGAGCAGCAGCGCGCGAGCGACCGCCGGTAACCGCAGCGTGAACAGTGGGAAGACGAACAGTTCGTCCCACAGCACGTGGCCCCGGTACGCCTCGCCGTGGAGACCTCGAGCGGGTACGCCGGCGTCGAGACCGGCGGTATGGGGCGAGAGGGTCTGCAGCACGTGAAACAGATGCAGCCGGATTGTCTGCGGGATCGTCCCGAGCTCGGTGTCGGCTCCGGCGTCTGGTTTGCCGAAGTCGAACCGGAACCGTTGCCACAGCTGCTCCCACGCCAGCTCGTGCTGTTCGCGAAGCGACTCGAAGCCATCGAGATCTTGGAGTAGGTCGACCGCGGCGCGAGCCGGATCGTCAACCGCCCGGTCCTGGGAGCTGAACATCGTGACGACCTTCTCCACCGTGACGCGATCGCCGGCGCTCATGCGTACCGTCAGGTCAAGGTTCACCTGGTTGCGGCCGGTTCGAGCGGTCGCGCTGGCCGCGTATGGCTCATCATTGAGCGTTACGGTCGAGCGGGCCGCCTGCGCCAACCGGATCCGAGAGTGGAGGGTCTCTGCGGCGAGCACGATGGTGTAGTCGCCAACACGCGCGGTGTCGACGACGCGCAGGTGGTGACCGTCGAGATCGCGGTAGCGGTCGACTCCTGCGTTCTCGACGGCGCCGTCCAACCCGGACTGGAATCTCAAGTCGCCCGACCAGTCGTCGGCCCGGACGGTTGTCTCGAGGGCGGCGACGTGGGGGAGGCCCATGTGGACGATGCGGCGCTGGGTGACCGTGCAGTGACGACCGGCGGCATCACGTACCCGAAGCTCGCGGCGGAGCATGCCGCGGCGCAGGTCCAGAGACCATCGCTGCTGGAGGATCTGCCACCCATCTCTGCCGAACCACTCCTGCCCCTCGGTGGCGAAGGTGAACGGCAACCAGTTGGGCAGGTTCACCAGGCACTCGTTCTCGACGCGGTGGCCTTCGACGACGCTCTCCGTCCGGTCGTAGACCCCGGCCCGGTACGTGCCGGGATAGTGGACACCGTCGGCGTGAGCCTCGGGCCTGGCACCTCGCGTTGCGAAGACGCCATTGCCAAGTACGCAGAGCGCTTCTCGACGCCCCTCATCCGCGGGGTCGAGGCCGTCGTAGACGACGTTCCACGGCTCCTCAGCCTGGTGCGCCGGGCTCGTCACCGTCGGTCGCTCACCGTCGGGTGCTCAGTGATGACGAGTTGGACCTCTCCGAGATCGGATACGACCACGTCGGCTCCGCACGCTCGAAGGCGGTCGCCAGCTCCGAACCGGTCCACTCCGATGACCACGCCGAAGCCGCCACGGGCTCCGGCCGTGACGCCGGCCTCGGCGTCTTCGACGAGGATCATGCGGCGCGGATCAGCGTTCAGCCGGCGCGCTGCCTCGAGAAAGATCGCGGGGTCGGGTTTCCCGGGCAGTCCGAGTCGGTCGGCGTCGACACCGTCCACTCGGACGGGGAAAAGCGCCGACAGTCCGGCTGCCGCGAGCACCGTCCGGCAATGTCGGCTCGCGGAGACAACGGCAACTCCGAGGCCGAGTCGTCGTAGATCGGTGACCAGCCGCACGGTGCTGTCGAAGACGTGGGGGCCGCGTGTCGCGAGCAATCTGACGAAGTACCCGTCCTTCCGATTCGCGAGACCGCAGACGGTCTCGCGCTGCGGAGGATCGGTCGCCGCGCCCCAGGGGATCTCGACGCCGCGCGAGACGAGGAAGTCGTGTGCGCCGTCGTATCGAGCCTTGCCGTCGACGTAGGCGAGGTAGTCCGCCCGCGTGAATGGTCGATGGTCCTCTCCCTCTCTCGGCGGGCGCTGTGCCAGCACGGAGTCGAATAGTCGTCGCCACGCGGCCTCGTGAGTGGCCGCGGTATCGGTGATCACGCCGTCCAGATCCAAGACGATGGCGTCGTAGTCGCCGGATCGGAGTTCGAGGCCTGTCACGGCACGCCTCCTCAAGTTCGTGTGCTAACGGGCGACCACGACGGGACAGCGCGCGTGGTGGAGAACGCCCAAGCTCACCGAGCCGAGCAGCATCCCGGTGAACGCGCCCCGTCCGTGCGATCCGACGACGACCAGCGCGGCATGCTCGGAGGCGTCGGACAGCACTCGGACCGGATGGACCGGGATCGCCTCAACCTCGACCGCCACCTCGGGGTGCTTCTCGATCCAGCCGGCGAGTGACTCGCGCAGCGCCGTCCGTTCGGAGCTGATCTCCTCAGCGACGTTGTGCGACATCGGTAAGTATGTGCCAGCGGTGCCCGCCGTGCTGTAGTGCCAGCCATGGATCACCGTGATCGGCGCCTTCGAGAGCTCGGCGGTTTCGAACGCGAAGTCCAGCGCCCGCTCGCTGCCCGGCGAGTCGTCGTAACCGACAATAATCCGGCGGGCCTTGGCGTCATGCGGTTCGCGTACGACGACGACCGGGCACTTCGCGTGACGGCTGAGGTGCTGGCTCACCGAGCCGATGACCATGCCACTCAGGAAGCCATGTCCTTGCGCTCCGATCACGACGAGGTCCGCGTCATCGGTGAGGCGAAGGAGTGCGTGTGATGGCTCCTCATACCGCGGTTCCATCACAGTGACGGGAATCCCGCCGGGCCGATCGCCGGCTGCCGATAGCTCGCTCGTGGCGTGACGACGAACGTCCTCGACCCGGTCCGACAGCCATGCCGGCGCCGCATCGTCGTGGACAGCGACCAGTCGAATCGGAAGCCGACGTAGCTTCGCTGTCGCGATGGCCCACTCGAGGGCACGGTCGCTGTCCGCCGAACCGTCGTATCCGACCACGATGGGATGTGCTGCCTTGGTCATGCTTCCAGGATCGTCGCGGTCGGTCGCTGCCTGCAGAGGCGTTGAGCCTAACGCGACGGGCCTATCGTCGGTACTCCACCGAGCTCGGCCCGACCCCGCGTGGGACCTTCGATTGCTCCACCAAGCGGGACGCTCAGTGTTGGTGCTTCACTACGACCACTGGGCAATGCGCGTTGCTGAGCAGATCCTGGCTCACCGAGCCGAGCAGTGTGCCGACGAACCGGCCGTGTCCTCGCGAGCCCACCACGACGAGCTCGGCCGTTGCCGAGCGGGCTGCCAGTTCGTCGGACGGACGCCCTTCTAGAACCTGTTCGGTAGCGGCCACGGTGGGATGCTTCGCCCGAGCCGACGCGACACACTCGGTGACCTGGCGCCGCAGATCCAGCCCGGTCTGCCTGACCCATTCGCGGTATCCGGCGTCAGGTCCGATCGGCGTCCAGTAATGGATGGCTTCGACGATGGCGCCGCGCAACTCGGCCTCTTCGAAGGCGAACGCGGCCGCCTGCTCGGACTCGTCTGATCCGTCGAGTCCGACGACAATCGTTGAGCTCGACTTTTCTTGCGGCCCGCGTGCGACCACCACCGGACATGACGCGTGCGCGGCGACTGCACAGCTTACCGAGTGCCGAACAGGCCGATCTCTGGTGCCGACCACCACGAGTTCGGCCGTCTCGGAAGCCTGGCGAAGCGCTGCGATCGGGCCGCCGGAGATCAGCTCTCCGGTGACCTCATCGCTGTCCAGTCGGTTCCGCGCGTAGTCCAACGCGCGCTCGTAAACGTCATGCGCCTCGCGGGTCGGTGGCGGGAGAGCAGGGACCGTGAGCGGCATCTCCATCCCGCCCGGCTCAGAAAGACTGTGTGCGGACACGATGTGGACGGGCCGTTGGCGCCGTCGAGCCTCCTCCACCGCCCAATGCAGGGCGACGTCGCTCTCAGGTGTGCCGTTGACTCCGACGACGACTGGCCGTCCGTGGCGATGATGCATCGTTCCCCCTTGTCATTCCACTCGCGCCGCGTCTCGTCCCTGGTGCGCCCGACCACTTTCCTCGACGAGCACGACCTCACACCGCAGTGGCACGGCGTACCCGGTGACCGCGGAGTGGTCGGTGCCGACATTCATCCCGAGCACGAGCATGTCTGCACCGCGAGCGGCTTCCCCCAGAACGGTTGCCGCGTCGCCGTCTCGTACCTCGACCGTGACCGGCACTCGGAATCGTGATTCGGCCAGTGCCTCAGCGGTCCAGGCATGCGCGCGACCCTGCACGGTCGCGCGGGTGCCGGCGACATCGTGCTCGAGCGGCGCCGCGGCGCCGAGCAACTCGAGGGCATGCACGGCATGGACGACAGCGTCGATTCGACTTGCGTGATCGACCGCCCATCGGAGCGCAGCCCGCGCCCCAGGCGTGTTGTCCAGTCCTACGACGATGGTGCGCTCGCTCGTGGGTGCCACGGAGGGCTCCTCTCGGTGGGGTCGGCACCCTCACCCTCGGAGATCGAGCGCAGGCATCACAGAGCCGGTCGGCCCGAGTCGGGGACCCTAGGTCCCGAGCGGCCACGTCGCCGTGCCAGACGTCGAGCGGTCGTGGGTCTGGTCAGTCGGACAACGGTGCCCGGCACGGCCGCCAGCAGGGCAAGGGCCACGAGAGTCCATCCGGCGATCGCCTCGGTGCCCAGCAGCGCCTGCAGCGGGGGGGCGTAGACGCCGGCGAACTGAAGGACGGCGGCGGCTGCCACGGCCACGTCGAGACCGCGTGACCAGAGCCCGGCATGCCGGACCGGAGAGCGCAGCGCGACTGCGACGCCGAGCTGGGCGAGGCCGAGCACGGTGAAGATCCAACTCTGCACATGTTCTCCTGTCGCATCTGCCCACACGCCGGCCGCTAGTGCAGCTGTGGCGATCAGCGAGCCGGCAACGGCGATCTGTGCCGCCAAACCGGCGCCGAGAACCGACTCACGCGGCGACCGGGACGGCTCGCGCATCACCGCCGGATCTAGTGGCTCGCCGCCGAACGCGACGCCCGGCAGGCCGTGCGTGAGCATGTTGATCCACAAGATCTGAGCGGGCACCAGCGGTACCGGCATCCCGAGAAATGGAGCCAGCAGCATCACGACGATTTCGGCGAAGCCGCCGGACAAGGCGTACCTCAGGAAGGAGTGGATGTTGGTGAAGATCCGTCGCCCCTCCTCGACCGCGGCGACCACGGTACGCAGGTCGTCGTCGGCCAATACCAGGTCCGCCGCCTGGCGAGCGACCTCGGTGCCACCCTTGCCCATCGCCACCCCGATATCAGCCGCGCGCAACGCTGGCGCGTCGTTCACGCCGTCGCCGGTCATGGCAACAACGGCACCGCGCTGCTGCCAGGCGGCGACGATGTCCACCTTCTGCTCGGGGTGGATCCGAGCGTAGACACCGATCCGCTCCACGCGGTCCTCATGGTCGCCGCGGATGACTGCGGTGCCGTCCGCAACCTCCGGCGCATCGTCGCCCCCGATACCGACAAGGGTGGCGATCGACTTCGCCGTGTCGGAATGGTCCCCTGTCACCAGGACGAGCCGGATGCCCGCCGCCCGGCAGGCATCGACGACCTCATGGGCCGTGCTTCGTGGCGGGTCCGCGACCGCGACCAGTCCGACCGCGTGTAGGCCGTCCTCGAGTTGGGCGTCGTCGGGTCGTGTCCGATGCCACGCGGTCGCGACCGCGATCACGCGATAGCCGTCGGCCGCAAGCGCGTCAGCAGCGGTCCGCGCCGAGCCTGCGTCTGGATCGTGGTCGCTGCCGACCTGGTCAAGGATTACCTCAGGCGCGCCCTTGCAAACCGCCAGCCACCCTCCGTCCGGAGCGGCGTGCAATGTCGTCATCCGCCGGCGATGGCTGTCGAACGGTATCTCCGCGGCGCGCGGCCATCGTCGTCGGACGTCGTCCGGATCGACGCCTCCCTTGAGGGCGAGGGTGTTGAGCGCGGCCTCGAGCGGGTCGCCGACCGGGACCCAGTCGCCTCCGTCGTCGGGTGGACGAACAACAGCGTCGCCGCACAGGGCGATGTCGCGAAGCATGGCCGACATGTGGTCGTCGCCGCTGCAATCTGGCATGATCCGTCCCTCCGGCGCGTAGCCGGTGCCGCTGACGACGTACTGCCGCTCAGGGGTCCAGACCCGCCCTGCGACCATCCGTCCCTCGGTCAAGGTGCCGGTCTTGTCGGAGGCGATCACCGTGACCGAGCCGAGGGTTTCGACGGCGGGGAGGCGCCGGACGATCGCCGACCGACGGGCCATGCGATAGGCACCGAGCGCCAGGGCTACGGACACCACGGCCGGCAGCGACTCTGGAACGGCCGCAACAGCCAGACTGACCGCCACCACGAGCATGTCCAGGACGTCGCGGCCCTGTAGGAGCCCGAGACCGAGCACCAGGCCACACAAGCCAAGGGTGACAACGACAAGGAGGCGCGACAGCTGGCTGAGCCGACGCTGCAACGGCGTCGGAGTGACTGGCGTCGCGGCGATCAGTGCCGCGATTCGGCCGAGACCACTGTCCAGACCGGTGCGGGTCACCGTCGCGACCGCCCGGCCGCGGGTCACGACTGTACCGGCGAGCACTTCAGCTGCCGGCTCCCGGTCGACCGGCATCGACTCCCCGGTCATGGTCGACTCGTCCAACAGGAGACGGTTGGCCTGGGCAAGTACGCCGTCGGCCGGCACGACATCGCCAGCGTCGAGATGCATGACGTCGCCGCGGACGACGTCGCTCGCCGGCAGATCGACGACGCTGCCGTCCCGCCGCACCCGCGCCCGCGGGGCCGCCAACCGGTGGAGTGCGGCGATCGCCTGCTCTGCACGCACCTCCTGGAGCACACCGATCGTGGTGTTGAGGATGATCACGGCACCGATCACGGCCGTATCGGTGACATCACCGATGGCAATGGTGACCGCCACCGCAGCCAAAAGCAGCATGATCATCGGATCGCGCAACTGAGCCAACACGCGGGAAGCGATGCTCCGACGCGGCGGCGGGGGGAGTGCGTTAGGACCGTCATGCGCCAGCCGTCGATCGGCCTCGGCAGAGGTAAGCCCAGCCGGGACCATGTTGGCCTGGTGCATCGACGTTGGCTCCTGTACAGCCTCGCCACCGGGGTCCGGCGGCCTTGCTCTCAGATGAACGTTCACGCCGCGGCGACAGTAGGGCCGGTTGGCGCGACGTCAGGTGACCTTTGTCTTCAGACCGCACTAGTCAGGCAGGCCCGACGACCGTGGTGCCTGCTGCCGCCACGAGGTCTGCTGGATACGTCAGAGATGTTGAAGGAGCGTGCGAACCATGACGTCGCGAGGTCACACTGTCGTTCTAGGTGGCGGATTCGCCGGGCTTGAAACAGCGTTCACGCTGCGCCAACTCGCTGGCGATCGCGCCTCCCTCAGCTTGGTGTCCGATCGTGACACCTTCCTGTTCAAGCCCAACACGATCTATCTCCCGTTCGGCGGCGACGAGTCGAAGCTACACATCCCTCTCCGGAAGCCCCTGGGGCGCCGCTCGATCTCGTATGTTTCCGGAACCGTTGCCGGCATCGACACCGACCGCGAGACCGTCGACGTCAGCGACGGAACCCGCTTGCGTTATGACCACTTGGTCATCGCCACGGGTGCAACGATGCGGCCAGGGGAGATTCCAGGACTCGAGGAGAATGCCGAGACGATCTGGACGCCGGAGCAGATGCGCTCGTTGGGTGAGCGCCTCCAGTGGCTGAAACGGCAGGGATCGCAAAACATGCGCCAGCGCGTGTTGTTCCTGGTGCCGCCGAACAACAAGTGTGCCGGCCCTCTCTACGAGATCGTCTTCATGCTGGAACGGTGGCTGCGACGCGAAGGTATCCGCAGTCAGGTTGAGCTGACGTGGACGACGTACGAGAGCAGCTACATCCAGGCCTTCGGGCCGCGCCTCGATGATGTCGTTCGCGGCGAGTTCGCCCGACGGGACATCGATGGCTACACGTCGGCGGTGGTTCAGGAGGTCAAGCCGGACACGGTCGTCTACGCCGATGGGACCAGCCGAGGGTACGACCTCCTCGTCGCCTTCCCGCCGTATGCTGCGGCAGTTGCCTATCCCGGACTGCCGTCCGACGATCGCGGTTTCCTTGTGACAGATCCGGCCACTCGGCGCATCGTCGGCCACGAGAACGTGTACGCACCGGGCGACGCCGGTGACTTCCCGGTCAAGCAGGCATTCCTCGCCTTCCTCCAGGCCGACGCGGTCGCCGGTCAGATCGCCTCGTCGCTCGGAGCCGCGCCACGCAGGATCAGGGAATTCGAGCCGACCAGCATGTGCGTGATGGAGATGTTCGACACTGCGACGTTCGCGCAGGTTCCACTCGACCTCACCGGAGATCCGGCGGCGCCGGTCGCTGTGGCGGCCGACGCCGGCGACGCCTATCGCGTGGGGGTCTCACCGATTTGGCGCCTTGGCAAGAAGACCTTGGGGCTCTATCTTCCGATGCAGTTCCGGGCCGGTCGGCCCTTCCACGGCGGACGAGCCTGGCGGGCGATGGAGCTGGGCCTCAACGGGATGTCGCGAGTCCTGGCCACCGGTCCGGGGGAGTCGTCATGACCGAGCGGCTCCCTATGCAAACGCTGCTGTGCGGCCCATCCTTCGGTAACGGTCGTGTTGCCGAGCTCACCCGGCCGAGAGCGTCCCGCGGATATCCACCTGTGCAACCACCACTACCGAGCCGCGCGAAAGCAGTTGACCGAAGCGAGCGCGGCAGTGTTCTTCCTCCCCATCTAACTGGAGACGACCAATGAAAGCCCTGACATTCGACGGACCAGGCCGCAAGAGCTGGAACACCGCCCCCGACCCGGCGATCCAGGAGCCGCAGGACGCCATCGTCCGCATTGACGCTGTCACGATCTGCGGCACCGACCTCCACATCCTCAAGGGTGACGTCCCCGAGGTCGAGCCCGGACGGGTGCTGGGCCACGAGGCCGTCGGTACCGTCGTCGACATCGGCAACTCGGTGTCGGAGGTGGCGGTCGACGACCGGGTCCTGGTCTCGTGCATCTCCGGATGTGGCCGCTGTGTGTACTGTCGCCGAGGAATGTACGGGCAATGCCGTCGCGGCGGCGGCTGGGTGCTCGGCCACCTCATCGACGGTGTCCAGGCCGAGTACGCCCGGATCCCGTTCGCCGACCATGGGCTCTACAAACTGCCGTCGTCGGTGACCGACGAACAGGCGCTCATGCTGGCCGACATCCTGCCGACGTCCTACGAGGTCGGTGTCCGCAACGGACAGGTTCAGCCCGGAGACGTCGTCGCGGTCGTCGGCGCCGGACCGATCGGTCTGGCTGCGGTCGCAACGGCCCGGCTCTACAGTCCTCGGAAGATCGTCGTGATCGATCCGGCCGAATCTCGGTTGAAGCGAGCGCTCGAAGATTTCGGCGCCGACATCACCGTCGACCCCAGCGTCGACGATGCCGCTCGAGCGATCGCCGACCTCGCTGACGGACTCGGAGCCGACGTGGCCATCGAGGCGGTCGGCATCCCGGAGACCTTCGAGCAGTGCGTCGAGCTCGTACGTCCGGGCGGCCACGTCGCCAACATCGGCGTCCACGGCAAGGCCGCGACCCTGCATCTCGAGACGGCTTGGATCAAGGACCTCACGATCACGACCGGCCTCGTCGATACGTACTCGACGCCGACGCTGCTCAAGCTGCTCGCCGACGGCCTAATCGACACAGACGCCTTCGTCACGCACCGGTTCCGCCTTGACGACTTCATGGCCGCATACGACGTGTTCACCGACGCTGCCGGCAATGACGCCGTCAAGGTGGCTCTGAGGCGTGCGTAGTCCGCCCCAGCGGATGACGAGATCGTCCGGAAGCTGGGCGGAGCCACTGGGTGATGACGTCGACCCGTTACTGACGCGAACGGGCTAGCGTTGCCTCGTGTCCAGGCCGGACCTGAGGCAGCTGCTGCCGGGGCTAGCGCGACTTCGCCACTACCAGCGGCCGTGGCTGCGCGGCGACGTGCTGGCCGGCGTCACCGTCGCTGCCTACCTCGTTCCGCAGGTCATGGCGTACGCCGAGGTCGCCGGGCTGCCGGCAGTGGTCGGATTGTGGGCGATCGTCGGGCCGCTGCTTGTGTATGCAGTGCTCGGCTCCTCGCGGCAACTCTCGGTCGGGCCGGAGTCGACGACCGCCCTGATGACAGCGGTCGCCATAGGAACAATCGCCGGCGAGGATCCCGGGGAACATGCCGCACTGGCTGCTGCACTCGCAGTGGTGGTGGGAGCGTTCTGCATCGTCGGCTGGATCGGCCGTCTCGGCTTCCTCGCTGACCTGCTGTCCAAGCCGGTGCTGATCGGCTATATGGCCGGGATTGCCGTCATCATGATCGTCACCCAGATGGACAAGCTCACCAGGATCGGCAACGACGAGGACTCGGTCCTGGGCGAGGCCCGGTACGTCGTCACGCATCTCGGTGACGCCCACTGGCCGACCGTCGTCCTGGCGGCGACGGTGCTCGCAGTCCTGCTCGTTGGTGCCTGGCAGTTCCCGCGAGTGCCGATCCCGCTGATTGGCATGCTCCTGGCCGCCGCGGCTGTGGCGATCTTCGATCTGAAGGAGCGCGGCATCGAGGTCGTCGGGGAAATCCCGTCCGGACTGCCCACCCCTGCGATTCCCGACGTCTCAGGTGGCGACGTTGCCGCAATGCTGCTGCCGGCCGTGGGCGTCGCCATAG
Organism: Nocardioidaceae bacterium; assembly: GCA_035630615.1. Classification (GTDB taxonomy): domain Bacteria; phylum Actinomycetota; class Actinomycetes; order Propionibacteriales; family Nocardioidaceae; genus DATFRX01. The sequence continues at coordinate 9,387 of DASQKI010000065.1, read as the reverse complement.
TTGGCTACTCCGACAACGTCCTGACAGCTCGCGCATTCGCAGCTCGCAACCGGTACACCGTCGACAGCAACCAGGAGCTTCTGGCCCTGGGAGCGGCCAACGTCGCCTCCGGCGTGATGCAGGGGTTCCCGGTCAGCAGCAGTGGCAGTCGGACCGTGATCGGGGACGCTCTCGGCAGCCGGAGCCAGCTCTACTCGCTCGTCGCGCTGGCGTTCGTGGTGTCGACGCTGCTGTTTCTGGGTCCGCTCCTGTCGTCCTTCCCGTCCGCCGCGCTCGGGGCGATCGTCGTGTACGCCGCGACCCGGCTGGTCGACATCGCCGAGTTCAAGCGACTCGCGCGATTTCGGCGCAGCGAGTTCATCCTCGCGTTGGCGACGACCATCGCGGTTCTTGTCCTCGACGTGCTGTATGGCGTGGTCGTTGCGATCGCGCTGTCCATCCTCGACCTGCTACGCCGAGTGGCCAGACCCCATGACGGGATCCTTGGGTACGCGCCCGGAGTCGCCGGCATGCACGACCTCGACGACTATCCGGATGCGAAGCCGATCCCCGGTCTGGTGGTCTACCGCTACGACTCACCACTGTTCTTCGCCAACGTTGAAGACTTCAAGCACCGAGCCTTGGCGTCGCTCGATACGGCGGCCGCGCCGGTGGAGTGGTTCCTGCTCAACGCCGAGGCCAACGTCCAAGTCGACATCACCGCCGTCGACGCCCTCGACGAGCTGAGGGAGGAAGTGACTCGGCGCGGCATCGTCTTCGCAATGGCTCGGGTAAAGCAGGACTTGCACGACGATCTCAAGGCCGCCGGCTTTGTCGATCGAGTGGGGGAGAGTCGCATCTTTCCGACGCTGCCGACGGCGGTTCAGGCGTATGCCGGGTGGTACCGCGAGCAGCACGGCACTGCGCTCCCCGGGGACACGGCTTCGGATCCGGACGATCGACGGTAGGACCGAGGCAGCTCGGGAAGCCGACGTCGGCGACGGCCGGCTCCATGGGGACGTTGGTCCCGGCCCTCAGACCGCAAGACCGGTGCCAGACGGCATGGTCGTTGCATAGCGTCGGCGGCAAGGCACCCGGGGGAAAGGGGAACCAGGATGATGCGGATCTGCGGAGGAACAGGGGTCATCGGAGCATCGGCCGTCCTGTGTCACGGGCGCGCTGGCTCGGTGGGCACCCGGTACTTATCGCGATCTCGACCGTGCTGGTTGGGACGGCAAGTGGGCTTGGCCTCTGGTTCGGCGCGCCCTGATGACCAATGTCGGAGTCCCATTCGGTGACGCGATGGCTGCGATGCTCAATCCGCTGTCGGCCGCCGCCGTCGTCGCCGGGTTGTTCGCTCTCGGCGTGGTTCCACGCCTCACCGTGGACATCTCGGTGACCGCGACGGGGGTGTCGTTGCTCGAGGCACTGGGTCCGGGGTTGAATCTGCCGGACTGGCTGCTGAGTGTCTCGCCGTTCCACCACCTGGCGGCGGTTCCCGCCGAGTCGTTCGCGACGACGCCGGCTGCCGTGATGGTGGCGACCGGGGCGGCGCTCGCCTTCGTCGGCCACCTGTTCTTCGATCGGCGCGACGTCGTCTCGGCCTAATGGGGCGGCCGATGGTGGGGATATGAAGTGAGCGATCGACGATTGACGACGGCCGGCAGCACCACCGGACTCTCCAGCGCCGAGGCTGCGCGGCGATTGAGTCGGGACGGCCCCAATCTCTTGCCCAAGGAGCGTCATCCCGCGCCTTGGCGACTGCTGCTGCGTCAGATGACGCATTTCTTCGCCGGCATGCTGTGGGCGGCCGCCGGTCTCGCCGTTCTCGCTGGACTGCCGCCGCTCGGTGCCGCGATCGTCGTCGTCATCCTGCTGAATGGGACGTTTGCCTTCCTTCAGGAGTATCGGGCGGATCGGGCCGCCGCGCGGCTGCAGTCGTTGCTGCCGACCCGCGCCCAGGTCCGACGCGATGACCATATCGTCACGATCGAGGTGGTCGACCTGGTTGTCGGTGATCTCGCCGAACTGACCGGGGGTGACCGAGTCGGCGCCGACATGGAGATCTCGTCGGCCCATCTCCTCGCCGTCGACGAATCCATGCTCACCGGAGAGAGCGTGCCTGTACGTCCCGACGCTGGCGGTGAGCTCAGCGCTGGCACTTTCGTGGTCGAGGGCACGGCGGAAGCCGTCGTGACCGCGACGGGTGCCCGGACCCGGCTCGCGGGCATCGCCGACCTCAGCCGATCCGCGCATCGTCCAGCGAGCCCGCTGGCCGTCGAGCTGCACCGTGTCGTTCGAGCGATCGCGATCCTGGCGGTGGGAGTCGGCGCCGCCTTGGCGCTGGCAGCCCTCGGTCTTGGCACGACCGGGACCGACGCTTTCCTCTTCGGGGTCGGCGTCACCGTCGCGCTCGTGCCTGAGGGCCTATTGCCTACCATCACGCTGTCGCTGGCGCGGGCCGCAGAGCGGATGGCCGATCAGCATGCCCTCGTACGTCGGCTCGAAGCGGTCGAGACTCTCGGAGCGACGACGTTCATCTGCACTGACAAGACGGGCACCCTGACCCGCAATGAGATGTCGGTGGTGGAAGTGTGGACACCGTCTGGGTCCGTCACGATCACCGGCGAGGGATACGCACCTACCGGCGCCCCACATGGCTCGGACCGAGCGATCCGCGATGCTCGAGAGGCCGCCGCGAGTGCCGTCCGCTGTATCCGGGGTCGGACCGTCGAACGCAATGGCCGGTGGCAGCCCGAAGGCGATCCCATGGAGGTGGCCATCGACGTCCTCGCCCACCGCCTCGACGCCCTACCGCCGTCCGGCGAGCGGATCCGTCTCCGCATCCCCTTCACCCCCGACCGGCGCCGCTCGACTGTCGTGGCCGACGAAATCGGGTACGTCATCGGTGCTCCGGAAGTGGTCGTCGCCCGCTGCGTCCAGAGCGAGATCCGGCGCAGGTCGGACGGCGCCCTGAGCGACCTGACCAGCCGCGGCCTCCGGGCGATCGCGGTGGCCCGCAGCATCGGTCCGACGAAGGACGGAGCCGAGGAGAGCGACCTCGAACTCCTTGGCCTGATCGGTCTCGAAGACCCACCGCGCGACGACGTGGCCGAGGCGCTGAAGGCATGTCGAACGGCCGGCATCGCAGTGGCGATGGTAACTGGCGACCACGTGGGTACCGCAGAAGCGGTGGCCCGAGAAGTGGGGCTCCTCGGTTCCGGTGGCTTGGTGGTCGAGGGACGGGATCTCCCGGCCGACAACGAAGCGCTGGCGAGTCTGCTTGACCGGCCAGACGGCGTGGTCGTCGCTCGCGTGACACCAGGGGACAAGCTGCGCATCGCGCGGGCCCTGCGTCTCCATGGGCATGTCGTCGCGATGACCGGTGATGGAGTCAACGACGCCCCTGCGTTGCGGGAGGCCGATGTCGGTGTCGCCATGGGCCGCTCCGGCAGCGACGTCGCCCGGGAGGCGGCCGATCTGGTCTTACTCGACGATCACTTCGCGACCATCGTGGCGGCGGTCGAGCTCGGCCGGGCGACGTTCGCAAACATTCGACGCTTCCTGACCTATCACCTCACCGACAACGTGGCCGAGCTGTCGCCGTTCGCCGTGTGGGCGCTCTCGGGTGGATCGGTGCCGCTCGCGATCGGGGTTCTGCAAGTGCTTGCCCTCGACATCGGCACCGACATGCTGCCCGCGGTCGCTCTCGGGACCGAGCCACCGGACTCGCAAACAATGACCGGCCCGGCCAGAACTCGCCGGTTGGTGGACGGCCGACTGCTGAGGCGTGCCTTCGGCGTCCTCGGCCCGGTCGAGGCCGTCCTCTCGATGGGGGCGTACCTTGTCGTCTTGACTCATGGCGGCTGGACACTTGGTGAGACTCCATCCACGAGTCTGCTGGCGGCGGCATCGGGCACGACGTTCGCGGTGATCGCGACCTGCCAGATGGCCAACGCTTTTGCGTGCCGCAGCGAGACCCGGCCCGCGTGGTCACTCGATCCGCGCCGGAACCCCCTCGTCATCGGTGCCGTAGCCGCTGAATCGCTGCTGCTCCTGGCGTTCGTCGGGCTGCCGCCCATGCAGTCGCTTCTGGACGGCGACTGGCCGACCAGCCTCGGTTGGTCGCTCGCGTTCGTCGCGGTGCCGGTGTTCCTCGCTGCCGATGCCGTCCATAAGCGGATCCGCCGTAACACAGAGGTCTAACGTGCGACCGGCCGCGGGACCTGGCTCGGCTCGGCGTCCCGACGCTGGACAAGCAACGCTGGCGGCAACACCATGACCGGACAATGGGCGTGGTGCAGCAGCGCCTGGCTGACCGAGCCCAAGGCGAGCCCGCGGAAGCCGCCGCGACCTCGGGAACCGACCACGACGAGTGCCGCGTCTTGGCTCGCCTCGGTCAACCCGCCTGCAGGATGGCCATTGACCTCATGGCTGTCCACATCTGTCTCAGGGTGGACCCGATGCCAAGTCGCCGCCAGATCGACCATGCGTCGCGTAACGTGGCCGGGCCCTCCACCGAAGGAGCTGACATGAAGCAGGGAGACGGACCGATCGTGGAGGGTGGCGTAGTCGAAGCCCGCCGCTACGGCCAGGTCACTGGCGGGCGAACCGTCGTAGCCCACGAGGACCGGTGCGGTCGGATGGATTTCGTCCGCTGGCCGACCGCGCACCACGACGATCGGCGCCGCTGCTCGGGCCGCGAGCTCAATGCCGGTCGAGCCGATGACCAAGCCGGAGAACCCCCCGAGGCCGTGGGTGCCGACGACGACGAGGCTCGCGGCCGCGCTCTCACGGAGCAGCAACGGTCCCGAGAAGCTCGTCGGAACGGCGACCCTGACCTCGAGTTCGGGATCTACTGCGTACGCCCTAGTCCGGGCCTCCTCGACGAAGGTCCACGCCTCGGCTCGTAATCCGCGGGTCCACCGACTCGAACCTGACTGGACGCGGACCAGCGGCCATCCGAAGGCGTGAACGATTCGGAGGACGGAACCCGCGCGGCTGGCATGTCGAGCTGCCCAGGCGACGGAAGTGAAGGCTGGTTCTGATCCGTCAACGCCGACCACAACCGGCCGGCCCGGAAACGACGACATCACGGCCTCCTCGTAATCGGGCTCTACCTCGATCGTGACCCGCCGGCGAACCATCGGGAGGTGCTGAAGGTCCCGGCGCATGGGGTCGTCTGTGAGGACTACCGACGGTTGCCGAGGGCCCTTCGTCTCTGCATTCGATCGGGTCAGTGGCGTGAACTGTGAGTGCCACCTCCTCCTGTGGAGTTCGCCGAAGAGAGATAGCGATGATTAGTTGGATTCGACGTACGTCCGTCCACCGGTCGGGACCACCGGACGAGCCGACTCGGCCGGCACCGCCGGCGCCGCTCCTGGTTGCCGAGCGAGTATCCAAGATCTATCGGAACGGCGACATCGAGGTGCCGGCGTTGGTCGACCTCGATCTCGTGGTGCAGTCCGGGGAGATGGTCGCTGTTATGGGTCCGTCGGGCTCCGGCAAGACGACGCTGCTGAACTGCCTGTCGGGTCTCGACGACATCGACGACGGTCGGGTCCTCGTGGAGGGACAGGACCTCTTCGCGATGAGCGACTCCGACCGGACCGAGCATCGGGCGCGGGCTATGGGTTTCGTCTTCCAATCGTTCAACCTGATCCCGGTCTTCACCGCGGTCGAGAACGTCGAGCTGCCACTGCTTCTCGTCGGTACGCCACCAAAGTCTGCTCGAACGGCCGCGCTCGAGCTGCTTGGCCGGGTAGGCCTTAACCATCGGGCGGACCACCTGCCGAACCAGATGTCCGGCGGCGAGCAGCAGCGGGTCACGATCGCGCGAGCCCTTGTGGCCAGGCCTGCGATTGTCTGGGCCGACGAGCCGACCGGCAACCTGGACAGCTCGATGGCGGCCGAGGTGATGGACCTGCTCCTTGAGCTCAACCGCGACCATGGGCAGACCATCGTGCTCGTCACCCACGACCTGACGATCGGCCACGCCGCTGGGCGGTTGGTCCTCATGCGGGACGGACGGCTTTCCAGCGACGAAAGGCTCGGGCAGTCGGCCGCCGCGGCCACTGGGCGACAGCGAGGCTGAGCCATGTATCCCGCCGCCATGGTTCCGCTGGCCGTCGCGACCGGGATCGCGCTCGGCTTCGTCTGCTTCCTGTTGGTGCGGCGTCCCGTCCTGCGTCGGTTGGCCCTGCGCCAGATCAGACGCCGCCCGACCGAGGCCATCCTGGTCGTCGTCGGATCGCTACTCGGCACCGCACTCATCGTGGGGAGCATGGTGGTCGGCGACTCGCTGGATCGCTCGGTACGGCAGTCCGCCTACGACGTGCTCGGACCGATCGACGAGACCGTACGCTCGGGCTCGCTGACCGTCGGGTATGCCGCCGCGGAACGCCTCGCGCCACTGGCCGACGACCCCAGAGTCGATGGGCTACTGACCGTTCGCGGCGACCAGTCCGCGGCGGTTCATCCTGAGGCAGACCAGCTGCAGACCGAGCCGCGAGCGCTGGTGTGGGAGCTCGACTTCGATGCCGCAGGAGAGTTCGGCGGATCGGAAGGCTCCGGCCTCGACGTCCCAGAGCCTGGGCCAAACGAGGTAGTCGTCAACGACAACCTGGCTGAATCGCTGGATGCCACCGTAGGCGACGAGATCAGCTTCGCGTTCTATGGTCAGCCGCAACAGTTCACCGTGGTAGACGTGGTTCCGGCCGAGGGCCTCGCCGGCATGGGGGTGGGCGCCGCGATCAACCGCAACGCCTTCTTCCCCGAGGGCACCCTGGTCAACGCCGCCGAAGCGGTTGGCCGCGAGCCGATGACGACGACGCTGGTGTCCAACGCCGGTGACGTCGAAAGCGGCGAGGAGTTGACCGACGAGGTCGAAGCGGCGATCCACCAAGAGCTCGGAGAGCTGGCCGACTCCGGAGCGGTCGTCAGCGCTCCGAAGCATGAAGTCTTGGAGGCTGCCCGAGAGACCGGCGCCATCCTCGGCTCGCTGTTCCTGTTCATCGCGAGCTTCAGCATCATCGCCGGCGTTCTGCTTCTGGTGAACATCTTCGTGATGCTGACGGAGGAACGGAAAGGCCAGCTCGGCATTCTGCGAGCGATCGGAATGCGGCGACGTCGGGTCTCCGCGGAGTTCACCATCGAGGGAGCGTTGTACGGCGCCATCGCCGCCGTCGTCGGCGCCGGACTCGGACTGCTTGTAGGCCGCGTCGTCGTGATCTTGGCGGTCAACGTCCTCAACGGTTGGAACCCGGAAAACAACCAGCTCACGATCGTCTACGACGTGCGTACGGCCAGCCTCGTCAACGGGATCTGCGCCGGATTTCTGATCGCGTTCTTGGCCGTCGCGCTCACGAGCGTGCGGATCGCCCGCACCAACATCATCGCGGCGATCCGTAACCTCGAGCCGACCCGACGGCGCCACGGGCAACGGCGGCTCACGATACTCTCGGCGATCCTCACGGCGGCATTTGTGGCCGCATCTTGGCCGGCAATCCTCGATGCGTCCAGTCAGGGAGCCGGGACCTACCTCTTCCCGGCCTTGGCGGCGGTGTCCGCCATCCCGCTGCTGCGCCTCGCCTTCCGGCCTTCGACAGTGACGACCGCAGTCGCCTTGGCCGTCCTCGGTTGGGGCTTGGTCGCCCACATCGTGAGTCCACACGTCTACGACGAGTCGTCGACGACCACCTATGTCGTATTAGGCACGATGCTGTCGTTCGCGGCGGTCGTCCTGCTGAGTCAGCACCAGGTTGTCTTGCTGCGACCGTTGCGACGGTGGATCGACCGGCCGTCCGAGTCAGGCCTCGCCTTGCGATTGGCCGTGGCCTATCCGACTGCTCGACGGTTCCGGACTGGCGTCACGCTGGCGATGTATTGCCTCGTCGTGCTCGTCATCGTGCTGCTTACCCAGATCTCTGCGATCATCCGAGCAGGAGTGGACCAGTCCGTCCAGGATGCGTCGGCCGGCTGGTCTGTGCGAATGGATTACAACCCAAACACTCCAGTCCCTAAGCTTCGGCAAGCCCTGACCGACGTCGGGCTCGCCGACCAGGTTGCCGAGGCGGCGCCGCTCGTGACGGCCCCCGCATACGGCAACGATCCCTTGGGGCGAACCGATGATCCGGTGCCGTCTGTCGCGGTCGGTATGCCAGCACATGTTCGCGCCGGCCCCGCGCTGGATGACCGACTGCCAGGGCTGAGTGACGATGCGGCCGCCTGGGGTCTCGTCACGCGTGACCCGACCTACGTCATGGTCGACGCCTTCTATGCCTCGCCGGGCGGTCCTCCGGGAAAGGCCATAGAACCCGGTGACCCGCTGACGCTGACCAATCCGCGCACCGGTGCTGCCACTGCCTTCACCATCGCCGGCGTCATGACCGACGGGACGGCGTTCTATGGCATCAGCGGAGGCGAGTTCCGCTATCCCGTCCTGATGGGCGATGCCGCCGTTCGCGCCACGTTCGGTTCCGACGCCAGGTTGTCGAGTGTGCTGCTGTCGACCCGATCTGGCGTGGACGTCCCCGCCCTCACTGAGACCTTGGAGAGCCTGTTCCTTACCAACGGGGTGGTCGCCACTGATATTGAGCAGTCGGTGCGGAATGCGTATGCGGCCAACACCCAGTTCTTCCAACTCATGCAGGGCTATCTTGCGCTGGGGCTCTTCGTCGGCATCACCGGGCTCGGCGTCGTCATGGTGCGCGCGGTGCGAGAGCGCCGCCGGACGATCGGAGTGCTGCGAGCCCTCGGATTCCGGGCCCGGACCGTGCGGCGCGCCTTCCTTGCCGAAAGCACCTTCATCGCCGTCGAAGGCATCGTGGTTGGCACGCTCCTGGGGATTGTCACGACCTGGCTGCTCTACCAGAACAGTCCGGCCTTCGGGTCGATCGACGTCTCATATCCGATCGCCTGGGGCGAGATCGGCCTGACGGTCGGCGCCGCCCTGCTCGCTTCGGTAGTCGCGACAGCGTGGCCCGCCCGACGGGCGTCTCGCATCAAGCCAGCCCTCGCGGTCCGTGTCGCCGACTGATCCCCACAGATCCAGGCGGTTCAGGTCTGGTGTGACCGCCACCCTAACCAAGGGGCCGACCCAATTCGCACCGACCGAAGCGCGGCAGAGCTTCGCGCCTAGCTCAACAGCACAGACCTGTTGATACAACGAGGAGCAGACCCCGTCCGAAGGACACTGCGTGGGGCGTCGACCGTCGTCGGCGACGATCCGGCGACAAGCCGTGGCCGGCGCCTGGCCCGTCACGGCTTGCGTTTAAACCGCTCTCCTGACTGATTCGTGGGTCATCGGCCGGGTAGGGCGGGTCGGTGGCCGCCGAGGTTGAGCATCGCGAGTGCGATGAGGGCGTGGGGGTCCGCGAACCCGAAGGCCATGCGGGTGAAGAGCCGGAT
>DASQKI010000064.1:0-56349 GCA_035630615.1 Nocardioidaceae bacterium | reverse complement strand
CAATCCGCTGCCACCCCTGGCCGGGATGCTCGACCCGCCGTTCAGCCTGGACACGACGGGCATCCCCGAGGAGATCCGGCGCGGCATCGCGTACGGCTATGCCGCCAACATGGCGCCGTACCTCTACCAGGACGGCTACGGTCGGGATCGCCGCCCGGACGAGATCCCCGTCGTCACGCTCGAAAACGAGACCCTCCGGGCCACCATCGCCCTCGGCCTCGGCGGCCGCATCTGGTCACTCGAGCACAAGCCGTCGGGTCGGGACCTGCTCTACCGCAACGAAGTGTTCCAGCCGGCCAACTTCGGTCTTCGCAATGCATGGTTCTCCGGTGGCCTGGAGTGGAACATCGGCGCGCGAGGCCACACACCGACATCGTGCGTCCCCGTGCACGCGGCGGTCGTCGACCGTCCTGACGGCACTCCGATGGTGCGACTGTGGCAGTGGGAGCGATTGCGCGAGGTGACCTTCCAGGTCGACGTATGGCTCGACGGCGACCTGCTTTTCGTGTACGTCCGGATCCGCAACCCCAACGACCACGAGGTGCCGATGTACTGGTGGTCCAACATCGCCGTGCCCGAGTCGGCCGACACCCGGGTGTTGGCGCCGGCAAGGTCGGCCTACCGCACGACGTACGACGGCCGGCTGGCGGAGGTGGCGGTCCCGACCGACGACGGTGTCGATGCGACGTACCCAGTCAACAGCCACGGCGCCAACGACCTGTTCTTCGCGATCGACGACGCGCAGCCGTGGATCACAGCACTCGAGGCTGACGGCCGCGGCCTCCTGCAGACGTCGACCGATCGGTTGAGCGGCCGCAAGCTGTTCGTCTGGGGCCAGTCGGTCGGCAGCCAGCACTGGCAGGAGTGGCTGTCGGGGGGCAGTGACCGCTACCTCGAGATCCAGGCTGGGCTGACGACGACGCAGTACGAGCACACACCGATGCCGGCCGGCGCCGAGTGGTCGTGGGTTGAGGCGTACGGACTGGTCGAGACCGACCCTGACGTGGTGCATGGCGCCGACTGGGGCCGGGCGGTCAGTGCGGTCGATTCGGAGGTTCGGCGGCTGGCTCCCAGGCAGCGGCTGACCGACGCGCTCGCGACCGCGTCGGCGCTCGCCGACATCCCGCCCGGCACGGCGCTCTCGCTCGCCGACGGCTGGGGCGCCTTGGAGCGTCGGCGGCGGGCCGCGTCCGACGAGCCGGCGCCGGACACGACGGGCACGCCTTACGCAGACGAGACGATCACCGAGGAGCAGTGGCCGTTCGTCGCGCTGCTGGAGACCGACGACTTTCCTGAGCTCGATCCGAGACAGCCACCGATCGGCTACGTGGTCGGAGCCGACTGGCGGCGACGGCTGGCCGGCTCGGCCGAGACCTGGGCCAGCCTGCTGCACCTAGGCGTCACGGCCCACGCTGCCGGGGATCTCGACGCCGCCCGCGACGCGTACGAGCGGTCATTGCGGCATGCCCGCACGCCGTGGGCGCTACGCAACCTGGCGCTCTTGCTCGAGCCCTCGGAGCGGGCCGACCTGATGGTCGAGGCGCATCGCCTGGTGCCAGACCTCTGGCAGCTCGCCGTCGAGGCGGGAACGGCGCTTCTCGAGGCGGAGCGGCCCGATGACGCGCTGGCGTTGGCCGATGCCGCGCCCGAGTCAGTACGCGTGCACGGGCGTGCTCGGCTGCTCGCGGCCCGCGCCGCACTCGCTCTGGGCGACGTCGACCGGGCCGCCCGGCTGCTCGACGAGGGCATCGAAGTCGCGGACCTACGCGAGGGCGAGCTGGCGCTGCATGCACTGTGGCGTGACTGCGAGGCGCTCCGACGGGCCGGACAGCGCGGCGTACCGGTCGACGACGAGATCCGTGCCGAGGTACGCGAGCTGCCGATCCCGCCGCGCTACGACTTCCGCATGTTCGGCGTCTGACCGCGAGAGTTGTCAGGCGCATTTGGAGCCAGAGCTCCATATGTGCCTGACAACTCTCAGGTGGGCCGGACGTGGGTGGGGTCGAGGATCCGCTTGAGGAAGGTTTGGGTCCGCTCCTCGCGAGGCTGGCCGATCACGTCGTCCGGCCGGCCCTGCTCCACGATCACGCCCTCGTCCATGAACACCACCCGGTCGGCGACCTCGCGCGCGAAGGCCATCTCGTGGGTGACCACGAGCATGGTCATGCCTTCCTCGGCGAGCTGGCGCATCACCGTCAGCACCTCGCCCACCGTTTCGGGGTCGAGCGCCGAGGTCGGCTCGTCGAACAGCATCAGCGCCGGGTCCATCGACAGCGCCCGTGCGATCGCGACCCGCTGCTGCTGACCGCCGGACAGCGTCGCCGGGTACATGCGCTGGTGTATCGCGGCGCGCCGGTTAAGTTGCTGCGGCCACTCGCCTCAGTACGCCGACGCCGACGAGCCGCGGCACGGAGCGATTGCTGATGCTCACGTGAGTCTCCTCTTCTGAGACGACGCCGAGACCGTCCCGGCATTTTACGCACGGGCAGCGGGAGTGGGACGGCTACTTCAACGTACCGCTGGTCAGGCCGGACTGGATCTGGCGATAGAAGATCAGGTAGACGACGATGACCGGGATCATCGCGAGCGTCAGGAAGCCGAAGACGGTGCCCCAGTCGGCCCGGTAGCGCTGGTTTGACAGCAGGCTGGCGATCGCCTGGGCCAGCATGGGTCGATCGGGTGAGAGAAACTGCGGCAGCACGAACTGGTTCCACTGGCCGAGCACGTTGAAGATGCCGATGCTCAGCAGGCCCGGCTTGGCCATCGGCATCATGACCCGGAAGAACACGCCGCTGTGCGAGGCGCCGTCGATGAGCGCCGCCTCGGCGACCGACGTGGGCAGCGTACGGAAGAACGCGTGCATGAAGAACACCGTGAACGGCAGCGAGTACGCGACGTAGACGAGGATCAGCCCGTGATAGGTGGAGAGCATGCCGAGTCGATCTACCACGAAGAACAGCGGCACGATCGCTAGGAAGACCGGAAACATCATCCCGGCGGCGAACAGGTAAAAGACAACACGGTTGCCCGGGAAGGTGTAGCGGGCCAGCACGTACGCCACCATCGACCCGAGCAGCATCGTCAAAACCACTCCGCCACTGACGACGATGATGGTGTTGAGCAGGTATTGGCCGAAGCCGTCCTCCCAGTTCCAAGCGCTCTCGAAGTTGCTCCATTGGGCCTCGCCTGGCAGCGACCAAGGCTCGGTGAAGATCTCGTCGGTCGTCTTGACTGAAGCCAGCAGGGCCCAGACGAAGGGGACGACGACAATCACCGACCACACGATCAGCACGAAGTGGGCGGCCGTGTTGACCGAGACGTCGCCGAGCGACCGAGAACCCTGGCGCTTGGTATCGCCCGACGGCCCTCCGGCGCCCTGGCCCTTCATCCGTTCGTCATGGGTCGTTGTCGCCACAGTTGCCCCTCAGTACTCGATACGTTCGCGTCGGGTCAGGCGGAGCAGCGTGGCGGCTACCACCAGGGTCAAGAGGAACATGACTACACCCATCGCTGAGGCATAGCCGGCCTTTCCGTTCTCGAAGCCGGCCTGGGCGATCTGCAGAGCCATCACCTGGGTTGAGCTATCCGGATTGCCGGGTCCGATGGTCATGATCAGGACCAGGGCATAGCCGTCCAGCGCCAGGATCGCCAGATAGACCCACGACGTCTGGATGGTGTCCCAGAGCAGCGGCATCGTGACCCTGAAGAACGTCGAGGCTCGCCCGGCGCCGTCGATGAAGGCAGCCTCGAAGAGGTCGCGCGGCACCGACGAGATCGCCGCGTTGAACAGCACAAGGTAGAAGCCGACGCTGCCCCAGATCAGCACCCACAGCAGGCAGTAGAGGGCCATGGCGGGGTCGGCCAACCAGCCGTAGGGCCCCAATCCGAACGCGCCGAGGGCCGAGTTGGCCAAGCCGTCCGGTGTTGATCGGAAGATGGCCAGCCACACCAGAGCGATCACGGGCACCGAGAGCACCTGGGGGAGAAAGAACGCCAGCTTGTAGGAGCCGTGCCCCCTGATGCTGCGCACCCCGGCACCGCTGCCTCCCACATTGAGCAGGAAGGCGAACAGCAGGGCGATGAACACGGTCAGCACGGGCAGGCCGATGAGCAGCACGATGTTGTTGCGCAGGGCGTGCCGGAAGACCGTGTCGTCCCACAGCAACTCGAAGTTCTGGAATCCGACGTACTCGAATTCGGGCGATAGACCCGTCCAGTTCGTGAAGGAGTAGAAGAACGTTTGGAGGAACGGCCAGATGACGAACACGCTGTACAGCCCGAGGGGTACCGCGAGGAACCCCGCGATGAAGCGGTACTTGCCGTGCTGCATCGAATCGTCGTTCAGGTACGGGTGCGCTGTTGGGTGGTGGGGTCGGCCGCGGTCTGGTCGGCAATGTCCTGGCACCGGTCGCAGAACTCGTCTGCCGTGATCCGTCCGGCGGCCAGTTCACCGACCACGGTCTCGATCTTCGGTCGCATCGGCGAATACCAGATCGTGTAGTAGTAGTTCCAGTTGTCGTCGCCGCCCGATTCGATCAAGGCGAGGGACGAAGCCAGACCCGGTGACGCGTCCAGGCCGTCTGCGGCGCCGTTGACCACGGTCGGAGCACTGGTGAGCTCGGTGAACTTCCTTGCGCCGTCCTTGGACAGCATGATCCGCACGTACTCCAGACCGCCGACCTGGTTGGCCGCGTCAGCGGGGACGATAAACGCCTCGGCCGCTTCGACCCGCGTGGACTCGAACGGGAGCACGGCACCATCGAGCAGTGGTGTGGGTGCGACCGTCGTCTTGAAGTCCGGGTTCACTTCGGCGACGACCGCGGCCTGCTCGTTCTCGAGCCAAGACCCGGAGGGAATGAAGGCGGCCTCGCCCTTGTTCCACTCGGTCTGCGACTGGATGTGGTCGAGACCTTCGGTGCCTTCCAGCATGTAGCCGTTGTCCTTGATCCAGAGGAGGGCCTCGGCCGCCATCCGGATGGAGTCGTGCTGCCAGGCGCCGTCCGCCAGCGAGTCGATCGCGTAGACGACCTCCGGGCCGCCGTGCTTGACCGCCATGTCCATCAGTACCTGTTGGATGTAGTAGGGGTATTTCCCCTGGTGAGCCATCGGGGCGATCCCGGCGCTCTTGATGGTCTCGCAGAGATCCTGGAATTCGGACCAGGTCTGGGCTGGCTGCCACCCCTTCTCGTCGAACAACATCTGGTCGTACCAGATGCCGTAGACCTGGAGGGCGTAGTTCATGACGTACGGCTTGCCGGCATACTCCGCGGCCTCGATCGCGATCGGGTGGAGTGTGTCCTGGACGGTCATGCCCTCGAAGCCAAGTGCGTCGGCCTCCCACAACTGAGTCAGGTCGGTCAGCTGGCCATTGTCGGCCAGTGTCGAGATCGGCATCTGCTCCGCGCCGGCGTTGTCGAGCACGTCGGGTGGCTCACTGCTGGCGAACTTCGGCTGCATCTTCTGCCGGATGTCGGTGATCGCCTGATGGTTGATCGTGGCGTCCGGAAACTCCTCTTGGTAGATGCTCTCGTGGAACTTCGCGTACTCCTCGCCGTAGCCACCGTTAAAGATGACGACAGAGAGGGGGTCGCTCGGGCTGACGCCGAACGGATTCTCCTCGGTCTGTTCCTCCCCGCCGCCGCTGACCTCGTCGTCGCCCTCGTCGCCACCACTGGCGCAGTTGGCTAGGAGCGGAACCGTCCCCGAGACGGCGAGGGCGGAGAGGCCGGCGCGCCGCAGAAAGATTCGGCGTGGCATGGGCCTTGGAGCGTTCATGCTGTCTCCCCTGGGGCAGAGCGGACGAGCGAGGTCGGAGCGGGTTGTCCCACCTCAGACGGCTGCGCCACGGGCGGGCGCTGCGATCGTCCGGAACACTACGCGCTCTGATCATTCGTTGGCAATACCGCCTGATTTCGAGCATGATCGCGCACACGATTCGGCTCGGCCTACCGCGTGACCCGACGATTTTGCCGTTGTCTGGCCGCACGCGCTACCCGACTCGCCCACCACTTCCTCGCGCCGAGATTGCGCGTCCTGCCCACCCCTCGCGCCGAGATTGCGCGCCTGCCCCGGCCAGGCGGGCAGGACGCGCAACCTCGGCGCTAAGCAGGCTCGCTACTGCACGGGTCCGGCCGTGCTCGTCGTGCCACCGGAGTCGGCGACGTACGCCAGCAGGACCCGGGCGCCGTCGGTCGAGCCCGAGACCGGTATATTGACGTCGACCGGGCCGGTGTCCGTGACCTCCTCGCGAACCGACCCGAGAACGTCGCCGTCGGACACCACGAACAGGTGCGCCGTACCGGGGCCGGTCACCGAGAGTGTCGCCGTGACCTGGCCCGATCCGGCCGTCGCCGAGCTCAGCGTCGCACTGCTGTCCGGGTCGGCCGCCGGTCCGCCGCCGAGCGCGACGCCGTTGCGTACCGACTGGGCGATCGTCTGCGGCGAGTCCGCGCTCGCCAGCGACTCCGACGGGATCACCGGCTCGCTGGTTGGCACGTCGGGCGGCGTCCAGGCGGGCAGCTCGACGATGCCCCAGCGGTACGGGTCACCCTGCACGCCTTGCCAGACCGACCAACCGATCCGAGTCTGGCCGGTCTTGTCCTGCGTGTCGGAGTCGTAGACGAACGCGTTGAACCCGAGGTGATCCGGGTCGACCGTGCTCGGCAGCGAGCTCGCCGGGATCTTCGCCTCGATGACGTAGCCGGCGTACGGGTCGGACAGCGTCGACGCGACATCGAGGTCCGGTGCCGTCTCGGCTCCGGGGCCTTGGTCGTTGTCGGCGTCGCGGCCGTAGCAGACCTCGCCCTCGGTCGTCGTCGGCAACGCCAGCAGCTTGAACGTCGTCGACGTGTTTTCCGAGTCGCCGGTCGGGTCGAACGCCAGCTCCACCGAGTCGGTACGCCAGTGCCGCTTGCAGTCGCTCGCGTCGAGGACCGTACCGAGGGTGTCGTCGGTGACCTCCACCGCCACGTAGAAGTCGTCGCCGTACCGGGTCAGGTGCCCGATCGCGGAGCAGTCGGCCGCCGACTCGCAGTCGTCGCCTTCCCACACGCGACTCAGGTCGAGCGGGTCGCCGGCGTACTCGCCGTCGGACACGACGCCGTCCACCGTCGGAGCGGCCGCCGCCTCGTCGACAGCGGTCGTCGGGACCAGCTCGAGCGCCGGATGCGTCTCGCTCGTCGTAGCGCCGGCAGTAGTCACGATCGTGTAGTCGTAGTCACCGCCGTCGCCGCCCTGGTTGGACGTGGGCAGCGAGGCATCGGTGTTGGTGACCGTGAAGGTCACGTCGGTCTGCTCGCCGGCGCCGAGGTCGGCGTAGGTCGCCGTCGCGGGGTCGGAGCTGAAACCGTCGGGCAACTGCAATGTCACGTCGCCAGATTGCGTCTCGTCGCTGAAGTTGGTCAGCGTTACGTCGACGGTGCGGCTGCCGCCGGACGGCAGCGTGAGCACTGGCTTCACGAAGCCCTCCATCTGCGGATAGGCGTTGGCGTCGACCCAGCTCTCGAAATCCGCCACCTGCGGCAGCGGCTCCTGGTCGCCCCGGACCGCCGGCACCACCGACAGCTCGGTGTCGCCGTGTCCGGCGCCGCCCTTGGCCGTGACGTCGGCCGACACGAGGACGCGGTTGTTGGTCGCCGCGTCCGGTGCGGCCGTGACCGTGAACTCGCGGGTCACGGTCCGACCCGCCTTCACCTTGCCGATATCGCCGTCGCCGTCGACGGTCCAGCCATCCGGAGCCGTGACGTCGAGCGAGACGCGCTGGAGCGCCTTTTTGGCCGGTGCCGTGAGGTCGACCGACACCGTGGTCGATCCGCCCGGCGTGACGTCGAAGGGCTCCGGCTTGACCACGAGTCCGGTGCCGAGTGGCAGGCCATCGGGCGTGGGAAGGATCGCGCCCTGCAGCATGGTCGTCGGGTCCGCCGCGGCCTCGGTCAGGTCGCCGCGGGTAAACGGCACCCGCGCCTCGATCTGCGTCCAGTAGTTGCAGCCGAGCTGGTTCGGGTCGTCCGGTACGTCGGGGAAGACCGCCCAGCCCTGCGATGCGTACTCCCGCTGGCCCTCACGGGCGACCTGCGCCCACGTGTCGTCCCACCGGTCGGAGTGCCGCCCCTGCCAGATGCCGTAGATGTTTTGAGCCGGACGGGTCGGCGTGAAGCCGGTCGGGCAGTCCGGTCCGGGGCCGGCCGAGGAGCCGCGGGCGCCCGACGTGATCAGCTTCGACGGGGCCCACGGCTCGAGACCTTCGTCGGTGATCTGCCCGGGAAACGCATTCGTGTCGCCGGCCAGCCGGTACGCCTCGAACGCCATGCGCCCGGCGTACTGATGGTTGCCGTGGTTGCCCGGCGACGGAGCGGTGTCCATCGTCGTGATGACCTCGGGACGGGTCTCCCGGATGACCCGCACAACCCGGCTCAGCGTGTCGTCGTGACCCCAGGCCTGCTCGGTGAGCGGGGCGCTGACGGTGTAGTAGAAGTCGACCTTGTCGAGGTTGTAGATGTCGGTGATGCCGGCGCGGCCGACGGCTCGGCGCTCCTCGGCCTCGCGGATCAGGCCGAGCGCCGGCCCTTCCTCGGGACCGACGGCATTGCCGCCGCCTTCGCCACGGGTGATGGTGATGACGCCCGACTGGATGTCGTCGTACTCGTTCCACTGGCCGTACGTCGCGAGGCCGAACGCCTCGTCGTCGGGGTGGGCGCCGACGAACAGCACGTCGAGGTCCGGGTCGGTCGTCGAGCCCTCGGCCTTCGCGGCCAGTGCCGGCGACGTCGTTGCTTGCGGAGCTTGCGATGGCTGTGCCGTGGCCAAACCCGGCAGCGCCACGGGAAGCGCACCCGAGAGGGCGACCGCCAACGCGGCACCCGATACGGTCAGTCTTCGTCTCGTCGACATGGATCTCCCTTTGTAGTTAGCCCTTGACCGCGCCTTCGATCATCCCCCGGATGAAGTGGCGTTGCGTGATCAGATAGACGACGACCACCGGCAGGGCGACGAGCACCGCCCCGGCGGCCAGCAACGCGGTCCCTGATGTGTGTTGCCCCTGGAAGTTGGACAAGCCCAGTGGCGCCGTTCGCAGGTCTTCGGCGTTGGGCAGCATCACCAGGGGCAACAAGAACTCGTTCCAGGTCCACATAAAGACCAGCAGCACCATCGTCATCAGTGCCGGCCGGCCCATCGGCAGCAGGATCGACCAAAACACCCGCAGGTGACCGGCGCCGTCCATTCGGGCGGCCTCGACGACTTCGCGGGAGGTGCTGCGGAAGTACGCCCGCATCCAAAACGTCCCGAACGCCAGTGACTGCGCGATCTGCGGGAGGATCAGCGCCGCGTACGTGTTGGTGAGCCCGATCGACTCGAGGTCGAAGTAGAGCGGGATCACGATGGCCTCGCTCGGCACCATCATCCCGAGCAGCAGCAAGTAGAAGAGCACGCTCGACCCGCGAAACCGCATCGTGCCGAAGGCGTAGCCGGCGAGCGACGACACGGCCGCGCTGACGACGACGACCGCGACCGAGACGATGACGCTGTTTTGCAGATAGCGGCCGAAATGCCCTTGGTCCCAGGCATCGGCGAAGTTGCCGAAGTCGAAGCCGCCCCCGGCGCCGACCGCGTCGGGGCGCAGCCCGGTGACGATGATCAGGCCAAGCGGATAGAGCGCGAACGCGCACGCCACCAGCAAGATCAGGTAGCTCAACGCGTGCTCGGCTCGGGAGGCTCTCATGCCTCGGCCCTCTCCGACAGCCGGGTGATCGCGATCGTGATGATCAGGATGATCGCGGTCAGGATGAGTGCGACCGTGACGGCTGTGCCCACCTCACCGTCGATGAATGCGCGTTTGTAGACCTCGTACGACGGGACCGCGGTCGACCGGCTGGGTCCTCCGTTCGGCGTCATCACGTAGACCAGGTCGAAGGTGCGCAGCGCAGCGATCATCGTCAGCGTCATCGCGACGGCGACCTCACCGCGCAGTTGCGGCAGCCCGACATTGAGGAACTCCCTGACCGCCCCGGCGCCGTCGAGCCGGGCCGACTCGTACAGCTCCCGGGGCACCTTGGACAGGCCGGCGAGGAACAACACCAGGCAGAGGCCGGTGCCGACCCAGCTGCCGACGATGCCGACCGAGATCAGCGCCCAGCTCGGATCACCGAGCCACACCTGGGTCAGGCTGTCGAGCCCGAGTGCCCGAAGGCCTTCGTTGAGCGGTCCGTCCGGCTCGTAGATGTGGCTCCACGCGATCGCAACGACGACCATCGCGATCACCTGCGGCAGGAACAGCACGGTCCGGAAGAACGCCATCCCCCGCAGTCGGGCGCGCATCATG
This sequence comes from Nocardioidaceae bacterium, assembly GCA_035630615.1. GTDB lineage: Bacteria > Actinomycetota > Actinomycetes > Propionibacteriales > Nocardioidaceae > DATFRX01. Next base: position 46,031 of record DASQKI010000064.1, on the reverse strand, counting down.
ATGCCGGCGAGGGCGAGCCCGAGCACGATCGGGATCGCGCTGAAGAAGATCAGCAGGATGAGCGAGTGCAGGAACGGCTCCCGCAGCTCCGGATCGGTCAGGACGCTCTGGTAGTTGTCGAGCCCGACCCAGGTGCCGACCGACAGGCCGTCCCACTCGTAGAACGACAGCCAGATGCCGTGGATCAGCGGCCAGGCCATGAAGCCGGCGAAGAAGAGGAACGCTGGCAGGACGTAGAGGTACGCGACCCGACGCGGCTCGCCGGGCGGACCCTGCCGACGCCGGGCCGTCACGGGACGAGCCGGCGCCGGCGCGATCTGCGTCGCTTCGGTCACGCGCGATGCCACGGGGTGGGGCGCGTTGGCGCGGGGGTCCCCTGCGCCAAACCTATTGGCGTGGGGGACCCCCGCGCCAAAATCGGATTGGCGCGATGTTCCCCAGTCGACCGGTCGCTAGCCACCGGAGTTCTCCGACACGAACGAGCTGTAGTCGTCTTCGAGCGTGCCGAGGAGCTCGTCGGCGGACGAGTCGCCGCCCATGTACGACTGGACGTTCGTCGTAATCACGTCGTACGCGTCCGGCGTACCCCAGTCGAGGTAAGGCACCAACGCGTCCTCCGAGGTAGCCGTCTGCCACGCGTCGAAGACCTCGGCCTGGGTCCCCGACACCTGCTGCTGTTCGGCTCCGACGACCGGAAGCTCGCCGGCGTCGGTGAGGATGTTCATCGCCTCTGGACTGGTGATGAAGTTGATGTACGCCGCGGCCGCGTCGGCGTTGTCACCCTCGGTCGGGATCGCGAACGGCAGGCCGGTCGCGCCCGTCACTGTGAGCTCGCCGGTGTCGCCGACGGGCGGCAGCATAAATCCGACGTCGTCACCCATCGCGTCGCGCAGGTCGGCGAGCAGCCAGGACCCGCTGATCATGAAAACGCCCTCGCCCTTGCTGAAGTCCTGCCAGGACGGGTCGTAGCCGAGCCCGTTGAAGCCGTCGGTGAAGTAGCCGGCGTCGACCCATTTCTGGAGCGTCTCGGCCGCCGTCGCGTTAGCGTCGTCGGTCCAGTCGCCGCCCTCGTTGCCGTAACCGAAGGCGCGGACCTCGTCCCGGCTGGCGTACATGTTCTGCAAGAAGCCGAATGTGTGGATACCGGGCCACTGGTCCTTGTTGCCGAACTGGATCGGGATCTCGCCCGCGTCCTTGGCCGCCTGCAAAGCGGCCTCAAAGTCGGCCAGCGTCTGCGGTGGTTCGATGCCGAGCTCGTCGAGCTTCTGCTTGTTGTACCAGACGCCGATCAGCTCGCCGGTCTGTGGCAGACCGTAGAGATTGCCCGAGCCGAAGACCGTGCCGTCGTCCGAGTACGACGAGTGCGCCCTGATCGACGCGGGGAAGCGGTCGTTCCAGCCGTACACGTCGGCATAGCCGTCGAGTGATCGGAGCAGTCCGGCCTCGACGAAAGCGCCCATCTGGGACCGGTTGTTGTTGGCTTGGACGACATCGGGCGCCTCGTCGTCTTGGATCGCGAGGCGGAGGACCCGCTGGAGATCCGCGAACGAACGCGACACCCGATCGATGGTGACGTTGGGATAGGCCTCCTCGAAGGCGGCGTTGAGTTGGTCGATCGAGTCGGCCTGCCCGCCGCGGACCTGCTGGTCCCAGACGGTCAGCGTGATGTCGCCCATGTCGGCGACGTTGGTCTCGATGTCGGACGGAGCGGCTTCCTCACCGCCCTCGTTGTCCTCGCCGGGAGCGCAGGCGGCCAGTGCCAGCGCGACGAGCGCCGATGCTGCGACCGTTGCTCGGATCGTGCCGCGCCTTCGCCACTGGATCATGTGGGTTTCCTTTCTGCGGAGGGCTCGGGTGCCTGCGGTAGCAGTGGCCGTAGCCCGATCGTGGCCGAGGCTCGCGACACCGCGCGAGGACTCTCGGTCGGTATGACGTCGTCGAGGAACGCGTAGTCGCGAGCCATGCGTGGACTTGTGCGGGCATCGTGCCACCAGGCGGCGACTTCGCCCCAGCCGGGCGCGGCGAGAGCGCCACCGAAGTCGCGCACCGACAGCGCCGCGCAGAGGTTGGCGAAACGGAGCCGCTGCTGCAGCGGCCAGCCCCCGAGCGTTCCCATGACGAGCCCGGCCAGGAAGACGTCGCCGGCTCCCGTCGGGTCGAGCGCGTCGACCGGGACGCCGGGCGCCCACGCCGTCTCGCCGGACGTCGCGTCGGCCGCGAATGCGCCGCCGCTGCCGGTCGTGACCACCGCGAGCGGCACCCAGTCGCGCATCGCCTCCAGCGCCGCGCCGGGGGTGTCGGCGCGTGTGTAGGACATCGCCTCGATCGCGTTGGGCACGAACGCGTGGACTCCCGTGAGCTGGGCTCGGAGGCGCTGGACGTCCCAGGTCTCGGACGGATCCCAGCCGCTGTCGGCGAAGACGAGGCTGCCGGCCGCGATCGCGTCGTCGAGCCACACCGCCCGCTCCGTGCCGATCTCCACGCAGCACACCTTGCTGGTCGGAGGATTGCTGGCCAGCTCGTTGAGCGGCACCGGAGCCGGATGGGCGTGCGTCACCATCGCGCGGTCGTCGTCGAGCGCGAGCGAGACGGTGACCGGGGAGTGCCAGCCTTCGAAGCGGCGCGAGTGGGACAGGTCGATGCCTTCGGAGTCTTCGAGTAGCGTCCAGCAGAAGTCGCCGTAGGCGTCGCCACCGAAGGCCGCGGCGAGCGAGGTCCGCAGCCCCAGTCGGGAGCACGCCACCGCGAGATTGGCCGCGCCGCCCGGGCTCGAGCCCATGCCGTCGGTCCAGACCTCGTGGCCGCCGCTCGGCGCGTTGAGCATGCCGGTGAACACGATGTCGAGAAACACCGTGCCGCACAGGAAGACGTCGAAATCCTCCGCCGGGGCATGGGCGGGGTCGGTCACCACTCCACCTCCTGGTGAGGAGTCTGTGCCATAGCGCTCGCTCCTGGCAAGAGTTGATCGGAGTCGATCGTAGCGGTCTCTGGCGACAGTGTGCGCGCAAGTTTGCGCGGCTTTCGAACAGACAGCGGACATAGCTCTGTCCGAAATTGACTGATACTGTCTGCGACGTGCTCGCTCAGCGCCGGTACGACCGGATCCTCGACGCCGTTCGCGCCGACGGCCCGGTCGAGGTGCGCGCGCTCGCCGAGCAGCTCAGGGTCAGCGAGGCCACCATCCGTCGCGATCTGAACCGGATGCAGCGGTCGGGCTTGATCAAGCGAGTACGCGGTGGCGCCGCCCTCGGCACGGCCAGCGAGCCGTCGTACGCCCAGGTCGCCTCCCGTGATCATGCCGACAAGGACGCGATCGCCACGGCGGCAGCCGGCCTCGTCCGCGAGGGCGATGTCGTCCTGCTCGACATCGGCACCACCGTGCACGGCCTCGCGGCCCAGCTGCACGGGCGTTCGGTCACCGTCGTCACCTCGAGCCTCGCCGTCTACGAAGAGTTGGCCGTCGACGATGCGGTCGAGCTGATCCTGCTCGGGGGAGCGGTGCGGCGAAACTACCGATCGCTGGTCGGGTTTCTGACCGAGCACGCGCTGCGGCAGATCCACGCGCAGCGGCTGTTCTTGGGCACCAGCGGCATCCGGCCGGACGGCACGGTGCTCGACACGACGACCGTGGAGGTCCCTCTGAAACAGGCGATGCTGCGTGCCGTCGACGAGGTCGTGCTGCTCGCCGATCCCAGCAAGTTTCCGGGCAGCGGACTGGCTCGGGTATGCGGGCCGGGCGACGTCGACGTGTTGGTCTGTCGAGCACCCGACGACGACTCGACCCCCAGTGCCTTCGAGGACGCCGGTTGTCGGGTGGTCCACGCATGAGCGGCTTGCGGCTGACCGTGCTGGGTGGCGGGGGCTTCCGGGTCCCCCTGGTCTATCGAGCCCTCTGCGAGGAGGACGTCGACGGCGCCCGAGTCGACGAGGTCGTGCTGCATGACGTCTCGGCCGACCGGCTCCGGCTGATGCGGTCGGTGCTGGCGCACGTCGAGTCGGGCGCGCCGCCCGGCCAGGCGCCGCGCGTGATCGTGACGACCGACCTGACCGAGGCGGTGCGCGGCGCCGACTTCGTCTTTTCGGCGATGCGAGTCGCGGGGCTGCGGGGGCGCGTGTGCGATGAGCGCTCGGCCATGTCGGCTGGCGTCCTCGGTCAGGAGACGACCGGCGCCGGAGGCGTGTGTTACGGCCTGCGCACCGTGCCCGAGGCGTTGCGCGTCGCGGCGGTGATTCGCGACGTCGCGCCCGAGGCATGGACGATCAACTTCACCAACCCGGCCGGCATGGTCACCGAGGCGATGGGCTCTGTGCTGGGCGATCGAGTCGTCGGCATCTGCGACTCGCCGGTCGGCCTGGTCCGCCGAGTCGCTCGGGTCCTGGACCTTGACGCTCCGCTGGGAGGACCCACATTGCGCGACACGCCCGGGGAGTCGCGCAACATGGGTCCTCCCAGTGGGGCGGTGCGCTTCGACTACGCGGGGCTCAACCATCTCGGGTGGCTCAGCCGGGTGCTCGTCGATGGGGTCGACGTCTTGCCGAGCCTGCTCGCCGACGCGACACGGTTGGAGCGGATCGAGGAGGGTCGGCTGTTCGGGCCCGAGTGGCTGCGGACGCTTGGCGCGATCCCCAACGAATACCTCTGGTACTGGTACTTCCGGACCGACGCCCTCGCCGCCGAGCAGTCCGCATCGGAGACGCGAGGCGAGTTTCTGCTCCGCCAGCAAGCCGCGTTTTACGACGCCGTGGCCGACGCGAACGACCCGGCTGCCGCGTACGGCCTCTGGGACCGGACCCGACAGGAGCGGGAGGTCTCGTACATGGCCGACAGTCGCGAGATCAGCGGCGCCGGCGAACGCGAGTCCGAGGACCTCGACGGCGGCGGCTACGACCAGGTCGCGCTCGCACTGCTGCGGGCGATCGCCTGCGACCGGCCGACCGAGCTGATCCTCAACCTCCGCAACCGCGGTGCGCTGCCGTTCGTCGACGACGATGCGGTCGTCGAAGTGCCGTGTCGGGTCGACGCCAGCGGTCCGGTGGCGGCCGACGTCGGGCCGTTGAGCGCGCATGCCCAGAGCCTCGTGACCGCGGTCAAGGACGTCGAGCGTACGGCGATCGAGGCGGCCCGATCGGGCTCGCGCGACCTCGCCGTACGCGCGCTCGCCCTGCATCCGTTGGTCGCATCGGTGCCGGTCGCTCGGAGCATCCTCGACGCCGAGATCGACGGACTGCCTGAGCTCGCGGCCGTCATCACCCGCTGACCGGCTCGCCCGTGACCGTGACGCCGGCCGCCTTGAACTCCTTGTACGTCGTCCCTAGCTGATCGGGCGCGACCGCCGTCGTCAGGTTGAGCAGCACCCTCGTCGTGAACCCCTCCCGGGCGGCGTCGAGTGCGGTCTTCTTGACGCAGTAGTCGGTGGCGATGCCGCAGACGTCGAGCGAGTCGACGTCGTGTTGGCGCAGCCAGTCGGCCAGGCTGACGATCTCACCGTCGGGGTGCTTGGGCGTGCCGCCTTCGAACGCGGAGTACGCCGACTCGTTCTCGCCCTTGGTGAAGACCGCGTCGAACGGTTGCGGGTCCAGGTTCGGATGAAACGCCGCTCCGTCCGTACCCGCGACGCAGTGCGTTGGCCACGAGTCGACGTAGTCCGGGTCGTCGGAGAAGTGGTCGCCCGGATCGACGTGGTGATCCCGGCTCGCCAGTACGTACGCGTAGTCACTGACGTCGGCGCGCTCGGTCGCCGGCGTCTCCGCCCATTCGTGCAGCCGCTGCCCGATGCGATAGGCGACCTCGGCGCCGCCCGCGACGCCCAGACTGCCGCCCTCGCAGAAGTCGTTCTGTACGTCGACGACGATCAACGCCCGTGCCATATCGCGCACGTTACTCCGCCGTGACGTACTCCGTCGGGATCGCCGGCTCGCCCCGACTCAGGTGGCGGGCTTCGAGCGGGAGCTCGTCGACGGTCCTGCGATGCCGATCGCGAGCGGCGTCCAGCGGCTCGTCATGGATCCGGTCCCCGCCGCGCACGAGGGGCACGAGCAGCTCTCGGCCGTCGTCCTTCGGCGGCCTGCCGATGTGGAGCACCTCCACCTCGGCAACGCCGGCCGGGCCGATCCGGCGTGACGCCCACTTGCGGCCGCCGACGCTGAGCTTGTCGCGGGTCAGCTTCGCCACGGAGACCAGCGGCTCGTCGCTGTCGTTCGACCCGCGCGCGACCATCTTGTAGACGAAGCCACACGTCGGATGGCCCGATCCCGTCACGAGCGCGGTGCCGACGCCGTAGCCGTCCACGGGCGCCGCGGCCAGACCCGCGAGGGCGTATTCGTCGAGATCGCTCGTCACGATGATCCGAGTCTTCTCGGCGCCGAGCGCGTCGAGCTGCCGTCGGACCTCGCGAGCCAGGTGCGGCAGGTCGCCCGAGTCGATCCGGACCGCGCCGAGCTCGGGTCCCGCGACCTCGACCCCGACCCGGACGGCCTCCGCGATGTCATAGGTGTCGACGAGCAGTGTCGTGTCGGCCCCGAGCGACTCGACCTGCGCCGCAAACGCCTCCCGCTCGGTGTCGTGCAGCAGCGTGAACGCGTGGGCGCTGGTGCCGACCGTGGGGATGTCGTACGCGCGGCCGGCGGCGAGGTTCGAGGTCGCCTCGAAGCCCGCGATGTACGCCGCTCGCGCCGCCGCGACGGCCGCCCGCTCGTGCGTACGTCGCGAGCCCATCTCGATGCACGGTCGGTCTGCCGCCGCGTTGGTCATCCGGGACGCCGCCGACGCGATCGCCGAGTCGTGGTTGTAGATGCTGAGCAGCACGGTCTCGAGGACGACGCACTCGGCGAAGCTGCCCTCGACGATCATCAGCGGCGAGCCCGGAAAGTAGGCCTCGCCCTCGGGGTAGCCCCAGATGTCGCCGGTGAAGCGGTACGTCGCGAGCCACTCCGCCGTGGGGCCGTCGACCACATCGCGCTCGCGGAGGAAGCCGAGGGTGTCGGTGTCGAGCCGAAACTCGTCGATGGCCTCCAAGGCCCGTGCCGCGCCCGCGACCACGCCGTACCGTCGGCCGTCCGGCAGCGCCCGCCCGAACAGCTCGAAGACCGTACGTCGCCCCGCCGTCCCGGCCCTAAGCGCGGCCTGCAACATCGTCAGCTCGTAGTGATCGGTGAGCAACGCTGTGGAGGTCACCGCTCCAGCGTAGGCCGCGCCGCTGCGTCGCCTTGGACGTACGCGACAATGCTCAGATGGCCGCGCCGACGCCGACCGAGGTCGAGCCCACGAAGACCGAGCAGCCCGAGTCCGAGGAGACCGTGCAGCTCGATGCTCCATGGGTCACGCTGGTCTGGAACGATCCGGTCAACCTGATGTCCTACGTCAGCTACGTGTTTCGCAGCTACTTCGGATACTCCAAGAGCAAGGCTGACAAACTGATGTTGCAGGTGCACCACGAAGGGCGGGCTGTCGTGTCGACCGGCACCCGGGAGGAGATGGAGCGCGACGTGGAGGCGATGCACGGCTACGGGCTGTGGGCCACCTTGCAGAAGGCGGACGTGTGAAGCGGTTTCGCAGCCGACGCCGCGGCGGGGCACACGCCGAGTTCGAACAGTCCGAGGCCCGCTTGATCGCGAACCTGGCCGCGCAGGTGGCCGAGCTTCTCGGGGGCGACGTCACCGCGGCCGACTCCGACGATCCGCTGGCCGGACTGGTCGGGCTCGAGGGTCCGGGCCAACCGCCAGATGATCCCGTGCTGCATCGGCTGTTGCCCGATGCCTACCGCGACGACGACGAGGGCGCTTCGGACTTCCGACGCTTCACCGAGCGCGGCCTGCGCGATGCCAAGAGCCACAACGCGCAGGTGTTGATCCAGAGCCTGATCGCCGGTGGCATGAGCGAGCCGGTAGCCGCCGACGACACCGACGACGACGCCGACGCGGCGCCGGCGCAGCCGGAGGTCGAGGTCGAGCTCGACGCCGAAGGCGTTCAGGCGTGGCTTCGGGCGTTGACCGACATTCGACTGGCGCTGGCGACCCGGCTGGGGATCGAGCAGGACGACGAGCAGCGCTGGACCACCTTGCCCGACGACGATCCGCAGTCGTACGTCCACGACATCTACGACTGGCTCGGCTACGTCCAGGAGACGTTGGTCCACGCGATCGACTGACGACTCCGCGTCTCAGCATCCGGACGTGGCGGCGGACGCGCGATGCGGCTCTACCCTCGAAACGTGCTGACGATCGAGCAGGCGATCCGCGACGCCATCGTGGCCCATGCCCGCCGCGATCACCCCGACGAGGCCTGCGGAGTCGTCGCCGGCGCGGCCGGATCGGATCGGCCGACCCGTTTCGTTCCGATGCGCAATGCCGCGCAGTCGCCGACGTTCTACGAGTTTGACTCGGCCGACCTGCTCCGGCTCTACAAGGAGATGGACGACCGCGACGAGGAGCCGGTGGTGGTCTACCACTCCCACACGGCGACCGAGGCGTACCCCTCGCGCACCGATATCGGCCTCGCCCAGGAGCCCGGCGCCCACTATGTCCTGGTGTCGACGGCCGACGGCGCCCACGAGGGCGAGGGTCCGGTCGCGTTCAGGTCCTACCGCATCGTCGACGGCGAGGTCACTGAGGAAGACGTGACCGTGGTCTCGTCGTACGCGGAGGGGGGATGACCGCGCCGCTCGACAGCGTTGAAACCATCGAGTACCCACCGAATCAGGAGATGTGATGGCGATCGAGGTCCGGGTTCCGACGATCTTGCGCAACTACACCGGCGGTCAAAAGGCCGTCACCGCGCAGGGCGGCACGCTGGCCCAGCTCATCGACAATGTCGAGAGCGCCAACCCCGGCGTCAAGGAGCGACTCGTTGACGAGTCGGGGCTCCGCCGGTTCATCAACGTCTACGTCAACGACGAGGACGTCCGGTTCACCGGCGGTCTCGCGACCGAGGTGGCCGACGGCGACACGGTCGTGATCCTGCCGGCCGTCGCGGGCGGCTGAGAGGTGGCGTAGCCACATGCGGTTCGACACCCTTCTCGACTCGGTCGGCGGCACACCGCTGGTGGGACTGCCTCGGCTGTCGCCGTCGCCCGACGTGCGGCTGTGGGCCAAGCTCGAAGACCACAACCCCACCGGGTCGGTCAAGGACCGGGCGGCCCTCGCGATGATCCAGCGGGCCGAAAAGGAGGGGCAGCTGCGTCCCGGCTGCACGATCCTCGAACCGACCTCGGGCAACACCGGCATCTCGCTCGCCATGGCGGCGAAGCTTCGCGGCTACCGCCTCGTGTGCGTGATGCCGGAAAATACCTCGGAGGAGCGCCGGCAGCTGCTGCGCATGTGGGGCGCCGAGATCGTGTCGTCACCGGCCGTCGGCGGCTCCAACGAGGCGGTCCGGGTCGCCAAGCGAATCGCCGCCGAGCATCCCGACTGGGTGATGCTCTACCAGTACGGCAACCCGGCCAACGCCGATGCGCATCGCGACACAACCGCGCCGGAGATCCTCGCCGACCTGCCCGAGGTGACCCACGTCGTAGCCGGGCTCGGCACGACCGGCACCCTCATGGGCCTCGGCCGGTTCTTCCGTGAGCACAAGCCGGAGGTCATGATCATTGCTGCCGAGCCACGCTACGGCGAGCTCGTCTACGGCCTGCGCAATCTCGACGAGGGCTTCGTTCCCGAGCTCTACGACGACTCGCTGATCGACGCGCGCTTTTCGGTCGGCCCCCGCGACGCCGTACGCCGAGTCCGCGAGCTGCTCGACTCCGAAGGCATCTTCGCCGGCATCTCGAGCGGCGCGATCCTGCACGCCGCCTTGGCGCAGGCCGCTCGGTCCGTCGAGGCCAAGGAGCGAGCCGACATCGCGTTCGTGGTCGCCGACGGCGGTTGGAAGTACCTGTCGACCGGAGCCTACGAGGGCACCGTCGACGAGGCCGAGCAACGCCTCGAGGGCCAGCTCTGGGCCTAGCGCCCCACCCTTCTCCCGCCGAGATTGCGCCTCCCCACCAGCCACGCATCGGTTGCCGGCTAGTCTTCGGGTGTAACGGCGTCTGACACCCCGCAGGGGGCCACGTGCGCGACATTCCGGTACGAGAGATCGTCGTCTTCTCGGGCAACGGGCATCCCGAGCTGGCGCAGCGCATCTGCGACGAGCTCGGGGTCGAGCTGTCCCCGGTCGACATAGACAGATTCAGCAACGACAGCCTCCAGGTGCAGCTTCGGGCGAACTGTCGGCAACGCGATGTCTACATCGTGCAGCCGCTCGTGCCTCCGGTGCAGGAGCATCTGATGGAGCTGCTGCTGATGCTCGACGCCGCCCGCGGGGCGTCCGCCGCCCAGGTCACCGCCGTGATCCCCTACTACGTCTACGCCCGCTCGGACAAGAAGGACGCGTCCCGGATCTCCCTTGGCGGCCGCCTGGTCGCCGATCTGCTCGTGACGGCCGGCGCCGACCGCGTGCTCACGATGACCCTGCACGCGCCACAGGTGCACGGATTCTTCTCGGTCCCGGTCGACCATCTGACGGCGATCGGGGAGTTGGCCGAGCACTTCCGGGGTCGCGACCTGACCGACACCGTCGTGGTGTCGCCGGACCTCGGCAACGCCAAGACGGCGACCCAGTTTGCCCGGCTGCTCGGCCTGCCGGTGGCCGCCGGCAGCAAACAACGGCTGGCCGACGACCGGGTCGTCATCGACGCGATCGTCGGTGACGTCGCGGGCAAGCGGGTGATCGTGCTCGACGACGAGATCGCGACCGGTGGCTCGCTGGTTGAGCTGCTCGCCAGGCTCGACGAACAGGGGTGCGGTCCGGCGGCAGTCGCCTGCACCCACGGGCTGTTCACCGGCAAGGCGGTGCCGCGTCTGAGTCGGCACCCGCAGATCAGTGAGGTGGTCACGACCGACACCGTGCCACAGCCGGAAGGCTGGCCGGAGCTGCGCGTACGGTCGGTCGCCGGGCTCTTCGCGGAGGCGATCCGTCGGATCCACGCCGGCGAGTCGGTCAGCAGCCTGTTCGACGGGGTCGACCCGACCCACGGTCCACCGCAGCCCAAACTCCCGTTCTGACCCGATCGTCGGCGGGCGTGTGGGGCGTCACGTGTGGCGTGGGCCGCATCAATACCCGATCAGGCCCTCGACGGTTCTAGGCTTTCGCCTTGTGGCTGACGCTCCGATTGGAATCTTCGACTCGGGCTTCGGCGGTCTCACCGTCGCCCGGGCCGTGCTCGACCAGCTCCCGCATGAGCCGGTCCTCTATCTCGGCGACACCGCACGCCAGCCGTACGGCCCGAAGTTGATCAGTGAGGTGCGCGAATACGCCCTCGAGTGCCTCGACCATCTCGTCGCCCAGGGCGTCAAGGCCTTGGTTATCGCGTGCAACTCGGCCAGCGCCGCCGTGCTCCGCGACGCCCGCGAACGCTACGAAGTCCCCGTCGTCGAGGTGATCCTGCCGGCGACTCGACGGGCCGTCGCCGGCACCCGAAACGGCCATGTCGGCGTCATCTGTACCCGCGCCACCGCCGCGAGCCAGGCGTACGACGACGCGTTCGCCGCCGCGCCGCAGGTCACGCTCCACACGCAGCCCTGCCCCCGGTTCGTCGAGTTCGTCGAGAACGGCGTCACGAGCGGTCCCGAACTGCTCGCGGTCGCGCATGCGTACCTCGGGCCGCTGGTAGACGACGGCGTCGACACCCTCGTCCTCGGCTGCACCCACTACCCGCTGCTGACGGGGGTGATCTCGTACGTCATGGGCGAGGAGGTCACGCTCGTCTCGAGTGCCGACGAGACCGCCAAGGAGGTCTACCGGCTGCTCATGCGGCACGGCCTCGAGCGCCCCGACTCGCTGCCTGAGCCGGTGCATCGCTTCCTGACGACCGGACAGCCCGAGGAGTTTCGCGAGCTGGGCCGCCGGTTTCTCGGGCCCGAGCTCGACCTCGTTGACCAGTTCGCCTGGATGGGTGCATGAAGCTCACGATCGTCGGCTGCTCCGGATCGTTTCCCGGTCCGGACTCGCCGGCGAGCTGCTACCTCCTCGAGGCGCCTTACGACGGGCGGACCTATCGGCTGCTGCTCGACCTCGGCAACGGCGCGCTTGGTCATCTGCAGCGCTACGTCGATCCGCTCGACGTCGACGCGGTCGCGCTGTCGCATCTGCACGCTGACCATTTCTTCGACCTGGCGTCGTTCTACGTCTACCGGCGCTATCACCCGAAGGCGCCGCACCCACGGATCCCGGTGCTGGGGCCGCGGGGCACGGCGAGTCGGCTGGCTCGCGCGTACGACCTCACGGAACAGCCCGGCATGACGGAGGAGTTCGACTTCGCGACCTGGCCGCCGGAAGGCGTCGTCGAGGTCGGGCCGTTCGAGGTACGGGTGCGGCGCGTGGCGCATCCGGTCGAGGCGTACGGCATGCGGATCAGTGCGGACAGCTCGGTTCTGGCGTACTCGGGTGACACCGGACCGTGCTCGCAGTTGGAGTCGCTGGCCGCCGAGGCGGACGTGCTGTTGGCCGAGGCGGCGTTCGTGGAGTCGGTGGAGCATCCGACCGACCTGCACCTCACCGGGCGGGACGCGGCCGAGCACGCGACTCGGGCCGGCGTACGCCGCCTGCTGCTGACCCACATCCCGCCGTGGCACGACGCCGCCGAGGTTCTCGCCGACGCTCGACCGGCCTTCGACGGACCGTTGGAGCTGGTCCACGCCGGCGCGACGTACGAGCTCTGAGGATTCCGTCGCAGGGGTCCCCAGCGCCAAACCTATTGGCGTTGGGGACCCCAGCGCCAACCCCGCAGGCCGCAAAGTGAGACCTACACCACACTCGTCCCCATGACCTGTGCCTTTGCCGTCTCAGCGGGGGTGACGCGTGTGACTCGGGTTGCGACCTGTGCCCTGCTCGGTAATTTGATGCCTGATGCCGGGTGACACAAGGACCGTAGACACGCCTGTCCGGAGCGATCCGGAAGCGTTGGATTTGCGATCACCCAATCTGGAGGACGGCGCGGCACTGTGGCGGATCACTGCGGAGTCGAAGGTCCTCGATCTCAACTCGTCGTACGCCTACCTTTTGTGGTGCCGCGACTTCGCCGAGAGCTCGATCGTGGCGACGTCGGACGGCGAGCCCGTCGGTTTCGTGACCGGCTTCCTTCGGCCGGACCAGCCAGACACGCTCATGGTCTGGCAGGTCGCCGTCGACTCGGAGTTCCGCGGACGCGGACTGGCCAAACGCATGCTCGACCACCTGGTCGATCGGCTGGCCGGCGAGTTGGTGGCATGGCTGGAGACGACGGTGACGCCCGACAACCAGGCCTCTGCGAGGTTGTTCGCCTCGTTCGCGGAGGCTCGTGACGCCGAACTGGTCCGCGAGCCCGCCTTTGCGGCCGAGCTGTTTCCGGACGAGCACGAAACCGAAGAGCTCTTTCGGATCGGCCCGCTGGCCTGAGCAATCCCCGCCCGACAACTGAATGATCCGACACCGACGCAGGCTACGAAGCCGGCGGGCTTCGTTGCGCCTGACCACATCCGACAGGAGTGACATAGGTCCGTGTTTGACGTATTCGAGACGCTGGAGTCCGAGGTTCGAAGCTACTGCCGGTCATGGCCGACCGTCTTCGACACGGCCGAGGGCAGTCATATGTACGACGAGGAAGGACGGCGCTATCTCGACTTCTTCGCCGGCGCTGGCGCGCTGAACTACGGGCACAATCATCCGGACCTGCGCCAACCTCTGATGGACTACCTCGAGAGCGGCGCCGTCGTGCACGCGCTCGACATGCAGACCCCCGCCAAGCGCAGCTTCCTCGAGAAGTTCGACGAGCTGATCCTCAAGCCGCGCGGCCTCGACTATCGCGTTCAATTTCCCGGCCCGGCAGGCGCGAACGCAGTCGAGGCCGCGCTCAAGCTGGCCCGCAAGGTCACCGGTCGCGAGCACATCATCAGCTTCACCAACGCGTTCCACGGCATGACGCTCGGCGCGCTGGCCGTCACGGGCAACTCGATGAAGCGCGGCGGCGCCGGGGTGCCGCTGTCGTACTCCACGCCGGCGCCCTATGACGACTACTTCGACGGTGAGACGCCGGACTTCCTGTGGCTCGAGCGGGTCCTCAGCGACAGCGGCAGTGGGGTCGAGCATCCAGCGGCCGTCATCGTCGAGACGGTGCAAGGCGAGGGCGGGCTCAACGCGGGCCGGGCCAGCTGGCTGCGCGAGCTGAGCGACCTGTGCGACCGTCACGAGATGCTGCTGATCGTCGACGACGTGCAGGCCGGATGTGGGCGCACCGGCACGTTCTTCAGCTTCGAGGACGCCGGCATCGTTCCCGATATCGTGTGCTTGTCGAAGTCCCTATCTGGGTACGGGCTGCCAATGGCGATCACTTTGCTCAAGCCGGAGCTGGACATCTGGGAGCCGGGGGAGCACAACGGCACGTTCCGGGGCTACAACCCGGCGTTCGTCACGGCCACCGCAGCCCTCGAGCGCTTCTGGTCCGACGACGTACTCGCCAAGGAGGTCGTCGTCAAGGCGCAGCAGATCGGCGACGGTCTCACCGACATCGTCGAGGGACGACCCGACGCCCAGGTACGCGGCCGCGGCCTGCTCGTCGGCATCGCGTTCGACGACGCCGGCGCGTCGGAGAAGGTGGCGACCGCCGCGTTCGAGCGCGGACTGCTGGTCGAGACCTCCGGCCCAGAGGGTGAGGTCGTCAAGCTGATGCCGGCGCTGACCACCGATCCCGACGACCTGCGGCAAGGTCTCGAAATCCTGGACGACGCCGTCAACACCGTCGTCGGACCGGTCGCGGGGGAGCGGGCATGATCGTCCGACACCTGTCCGACCTCGACGGCACCGAGCGCGACGTGGAGTTTCACACCTGGCGGAGTCGGCGGCTCGTGCTCGCCAAGGAGCGGGTCGGCTTCTCGCTGCACGACACCGTGATCTACGCCGGCACCGAGACGCCGATGTGGTACGCGAACCATGTCGAGGCGGTCTATTGCGTCGGCGGCGAGGGCGAGCTGATCAACGACGACACCGGTGAGGCCTTCGAGGTGTGCGACGGCACGATGTACTTGCTCAACGGCCACGAACATCATCGGGTGCGGGCCAGGACCGACCTGCGGATGGTCTGCGTCTTCAACCCGCCGTGCACGGGCCGCGAGGTACACGACGAAAACGGCGTCTATCCGTTGCTCACCGAGGACCTTACGGATGCGCCCTGAGCGGGTCGAGGAGCTCGTCCTCGGCGACATCTTGCGACAGCGGGCGACCACCCATCGCACCGAGACGTTCCTGAGGTTTCGCGATGGAGACGTGACCTTCGGCGAGGTCGACGCGATGGCGGATCGGTATGCACGGGGCTTCACGGCGCGAGGCATCCGGCGCGGCGACCATGTCGGCGTCATGCTGCCCAACGGTCCGGACATCGTGTACGTGTCGTTCGCCCTGGCCCGACTCGGCGCTGTCGCCGTGCCGATCAACGTCGACTACCGGGGTGAGTTGCTCCGGCACGTACTCGCGACGTCGGACGCGAGTGCGCTGGTCGTCGACGCCGCGTACGCCGACCGCATCCCGCCCGTGGCGCCGCGGCTCGACACGCTGCGGCAGGTCATCGTACGCGCCCCCGTCGCCGGGCTCGACGACCTCGGCAAGCCTGCCGTACCGCTGGCGATGCTGCTCGACCACGGCGACGATCCCGTCCACGAAGCTGTCGGTTTCGACGACCTGCTGGCAATCAGCTACACGTCGGGCACGACCGGGCCGTCGAAGGGTGCGATGGTGCCGCACGCGCTGGCACTGTCCTGCGCGCTCGACTCGCTCGACTTCCTCGACCGCTGGGGCAAGACGATCTATTGCCCGCTGCCGGTGTTTCACGCCGCCGGCATGTGGGACGGCGTCTACGCGGCCCTGTTGGGCGGCGGCCAGATCGCGATCGTCGACAGGTTCAGCGCGTCTGGCTTCTGGGACGACGTCCGCGACTTCGGCGCTCGGGTCACGATGAGCGTGTTCTCGATGATCCCGATCCTTCTCAACCAGCCGCCGCGACCCGACGACAGGGATCATCCGCTCGAGA
This sequence comes from Nocardioidaceae bacterium, assembly GCA_035630615.1. Lineage (GTDB taxonomy): Bacteria > Actinomycetota > Actinomycetes > Propionibacteriales > Nocardioidaceae > DATFRX01. The sequence continues at coordinate 29,997 of DASQKI010000064.1, read as the reverse complement.
CGTTCTACATGGGCAAGTCGAGCCTGGACGAGCCGCTGCGCGAGCGCTTCGGGGTGCGGTCGGTCGAGACGTACACGAGCACCGAGGTCGGGATCGCGACGGCCAGCCCGTACGGCGAATGGCGGCTCGGCTCGTGCGGCGTGGCCCACGAGGAGCGATTCGACGTCGCTGTGGTCGACGAGCACGACCGGATCGTGGGTACGGGCGAGCCCGGCGAACTGGTCGTGCGGCCGAAGCAGCCGTACGTGATCACGACCGGCTACTACGGCGCCTGGGAGGAGACGACGCACTGCTTCCGGAACCTGTGGTTTCACACCGGCGACCGCGTCTGGCGTGACGAGGACGGCTACTACTACTTCCTCGACCGGATGAAGGACGCGATCCGGAGACGGGGCGAAAACATCTCGTCGTTCGATCTCGAGAGCGAGGTCAACCTGCATACGGCGGTGCTCGAATGCGCCGCGATCGGCGTGCCGTCGGACCTCGAGGACGAGGACATCAAGCTGGCGGTGGTGGCCCGGCCCGGCGAGTCGCTGAAGCCGGAGGAGCTGGTCGCCTACTGCGAGGAACGGCTGCCCCGGTCGATGGTGCCGCGCTATGTCGAGCTGATCGACGCGCTGCCGCGGACACCGACCGACAAGGTCGCCAAGTACCAGCTGCGCGCGGCCGGCGTGACACCGACGACCTGGGACCGCGACGCGACGGCCATGGAGAGTGCGTCATGAACTGGGCAGACACTCCGGAGGAGGCGGCCTTCCGCGAGGAGGTCCGAGCCTTCGTCGCCGAACGGTTTCCGACCGAGTACGCGCCGGATCCGACCGCCGAGAACAGTCTCGAGCCCGAGGACGTCTGGGGCTACAACTGGCCGGCCGACCGGGTCAGCGACGACCCCGCGCGTCGGGACGGCGCCCGGGCGTGGGCGGCGGCCCTCGCCGAGCGGGGCTGGATCGCGCCGCAGTGGCCGAGCGAGTACGGCGGGGCCGCCCTGTCCGCGATGCAGGAGTTCATCCTGCAAGAGGAGCTCATGCGAGCCGGCGTACCGACGGTCAACGGCATCGGCGCGTTTCTGATCGGCCCGACGCTGCTCGAGCACGGCTCCGACGCGCAGAGGGCCGAGCACCTGCCTCGGATCGCGAGCGGCGAGCGTACGTGGGCACAGGGCTTCTCCGAGCCCGGGTCCGGATCCGATCTCGCGTCGCTTCGTACCCGCACCACTCGCGACGGCGACCACTACGTCGTCAACGGCCAGAAGGTGTGGACCTCGCTCGGCAACTACGCCGACTGGCTCTTCGTGCTGGTCCGCACCGATCCGGACGCCGCCAAGCCACATCGCGGCATCAGCTTCCTGCTGGTCGACGCGGCCTCCGACGGCATCACGATCAGCCCGATCGAAGACATCCGTGGCGATACACCGTTTTGCGAGATCTTCTTCGACGACGTACGGGTGCCGGTCGCCGACCGGGTCGGCGACGAAAACCGCGGCTGGTACGTCGCGATGGCCGCGTTGGGCTTCGAACGCGCTGGCATCGGCGCCACGATCAAGTACGAGCGGGCCCTGGAGCGACTGGTCGGCTTCGTCAACAGCTCGGAGGGCGAGGCGTACCTTCGCGACGACCTCGCCGGGTCGCGACGCGAGATCGCCCGGCGCTACGCCGAGATCCGGATGCTCCACAACCTCGCCCGTTACACGGTGTCGCGGCAAGCCGCGGGCGAGCCGGCCGGCTACGAGGCGTCGGTCAACCAGCTCTTCGGTGCCGAGCTGCATCAGCGGCTCGCCCGGACCGGGGCCGAGGTCTTCGGACAGTTCGGTCAGCTCTGGCAGCGTGAGGACGCGCCGCTGCACGCTGCTTTCGCCCACCTGCGGCTCGACTCGGTCGCCGCGACGTTTCTCGGCGGCGCGTCCGAGATCCAACGCAATGTCATCGCCACCCGAGGGCTCGGCCTGCCGCGAGCCTGACGAAAGCTAGTCCATTGGAGGACGGGTCCGTGTACGAAACCTTGAACGTCAAGGTCGAGGAGCGAGTCGCCTGGCTCACGCTCGATCGACCCGACAAGCTCAACGCGCTGACGCCGACGACGATGCGCGAGCTGCGTCAGTTCTGCACCGAGACCGACGATGACGAGGACATCAACGTCGTCGTCCTGCGGGGAGCCGGCGAGCGCGCGTTCTGCGCCGGCATGGACCTCGAGTGGTCGGAGGGCCTGACCAAAAAGGAGCGAATCGAGCAGGGCCGGCTCGGCGAGAAGACCTTCTCGATGCTGGAGCGCCTCTCAGTCCCGGTCATCGCCGCCGTGCACGGCTATGCGGTCGGCGGCGGTCTCGAGCTCGCCCTCGCGGCCGACTTCATCGTGTGCTCCGACGACGCCAAGATGGGTCTGGTCGAGATCACGCTGTCGGCGCGGCCGCCGTACCAACCGAAGTTCATGGACGGCGGCGAAGACCCCGACCAGCCCGAGTACGGCGGCTCGGCCCCGGGATGGGGCGGCGTCAAGCGGCTGCCGCGGCGGATCGGCAAGGCCCGGGCCAAGGAGCTGCTCTTCACCGGGATCCGCCTCGACGCCGACCGCGCCCTTGCGCTGGGCCTGGTCAACGACGTATTTCCGGCCGACGAGTTCGACAAGCGGGTGGGCGAGCTGGCCGAGCGAATCGCGGCGATGAACCGCTACAACCTGCGCCTGGTCAAGGAGCTGGTCGCAAGCGGCTACGACTGGATCGAGCCACACCCGAGCTGACCCGGAGGAGAACGACTGATGCGGATCTACCGCCTCGACCACATCGCGCAGCTGGCGCCCGACCTGGAGGCACAGACAGGCCTCCTGGAGCGGGTGTTCGGCTTCCGACGAACGCTGAGCTGGGACAACCCGGAGCAGGGGACTCAGGGCGTACGCCTGGCCGTGCCTGGCAGTTGGGGACACACCTGGGAGGTCCTCTCGCCGTCCGGTGACGACTCGCCGTTGCGAGCCGAGCTCGACGCCCGAGGCGGACGTGGCGGCTTCCATCACGTCGCTGCCGAGGTGCCGGACCTCTGCGCAACCCGAGCCGAGCTCGAAAGTCGTGGGGTCGCTCCGAGCGACGGACCAAACGGTCACTGGATCGAGGCGTCCCTGTCGCCGTCCACCGGGGGCGACGGACCCCTGTTCCGACTGCGTGGCCCCGGCAGCCTCGAGCTGTGCGGCGACAACACGGCCGTCCCCGACGAGTCGAAGGAGCCCGACGCGCCAACGCTCGGCATCGTGGCGCTCGACCACGTGTGCCAGGCGTACCCGGATCGCGACGAGCTGGCCCGGTGGTACGAGGAGCTCGCAGGCTTCGTCCAGGTGTGGCGGACCCCGATCGACGAGCATCCCGACATGGCCGACCTGGTGCTCAACATCCCGGGCTCGTCGGTGTGCTGGGAGGTCATCATGCCGCGCGGCGACGACTCGTTCATCCAGCGGTTCCTCGACAAGAGCGGCCCGGCGGTTCATCACGTCACGTTCGAGGTCGCCGACTGGGATCGGGCCATGGAGGCGTGCGTGCATCACGACGTCCAGACCTTCGATGACGAGGAAGGCGTGACCGACGGGGCGAAGTGGCGCCATACGTTCGTCCACCCGAAGCAGACCGGAGGCGTCCTCGTGCAGCTGTTCTGGGAAGAGCGACCGGGCGTCTGGGTGCGCTCGGACAAGATCCGACCGGAGAGCCTGTGGATCTGACACTCACCGACGACCAGGCGGTCATCCAGTCGACCGCCCGCGGGCTGCTGGCGGCGCGAGCGTCCAGCGCGGACGTCCGGGCGGTCGAGACGGAGCCGGCTGGCTATTCGGCGGCGCTGTGGAAGGAGGTCGTCGAGCTCGGCTGGCCCGGCCTCGCGCTTCCGACGGACTATGACGGCGTCGGCGAGGGATTCGTCGAGCTCTGCCTGCTCGTCGAGGAGCTCGGCGGCAGCCAGATACCGATGCCGCTGTTGCCGACCGCTGCCGTCTGCGGGATCGCGATCGATCGGTTCGGCACCGAGGCACAGCGGGCGGAGTGGCTCGCCGACATCGCGGCGGGACAGGTCATGACCTATGCCCTGGCGACGGCGCGCGGCGGCTGGGCCGAGCCCGGCCGAGCCGTGACGGCACTCGCCTGCGACGGGGGCGTTGCCCTCGACGGGACGGCATGGTTCGTGCCGTACGCCGGCACCGTCGACCAACTGCTCGTCGTGGCGCGCACCTCCGACGACGCGCCGATCGTAGCCGTCGTCGCCGCGGCCGACGGCGTCTCGACGCGGCGACTCGACGTGGTCGGGCCCGACCCGCTCTACCGGGTCGACCTGACCGATGTCTCGGTGGCGACCGACCGCATCCTCGGCGGCGTCGACGGCGGTGCGGACGTGGTCGAGGCGATGACATCTCACGGCGCCGCCGCGACCTGCGCCGCGATGGTCGGTGGCGCCCAGCGGGTGCTGGACATGACGGTCGAGCACGCCAAGGAGCGCGAGCAGTTCGGCCAGCCGATCGGCAGCTTCCAGGCGGTTCAGCATCATTGCGCCGACATGGCCATCGACCTGCTGACCAGCCGTTATCTCGCCTACGAGGCCATCTGGCGGCTGTCCGAGGGCCTCGACGCTGCGACCGAGGTGGCGATGGCCAAGGCCGCCGTCGGAGATGCCTACCAGCGGGTCGTCGCCCTCGGGCACCAGGTGCACGGCGCGATCGGGTTCACCAGGGAGCACGACCTGCACCGCTACCTTCGCCATGCGACGGCAGCGGCGCTCGCCTTCGGCGACAGCGACTTCCACTGGGATCGGCTCGCGGACCGACTTGTCAGCCACCGTTCGGCCCAGGGCCCGAACAGTGGCTGACAACTCCGCCACGTACGGGATCCCCTGTTCCGACTACGCCCCGTGACGCACGTAGGGTCGGTTTCCATGACCAGAGGCGACGGACGCACCCCTGACCAACTGCGACCCGTGCGGATCACCCGCCACTGGTTGGACCATGCGGAGGGTTCGGTGCTCGTCGAGTTCGGCCGCACCCGCGTACTCTGCGCGGCTTCGGTGACCGAGGGAGTGCCGCGCTGGCGCAAGGGATCCGGCCTGGGTTGGGTCACAGCCGAGTACGCGATGCTGCCGCGGGCCACGCATTCGCGGTCCGACCGCGAGTCGGTCAAGGGCCGGATCGGCGGCCGCACCCACGAGATCTCGCGCCTGGTCGGCCGGTCGCTGCGTGCCGTCGTCGACTACAAGGCGCTCGGCGAAAACACCATCGTCATCGACTGCGATGTGCTCCAGGCCGACGGTGGCACCCGTACCGCCGCGATCACCGGCGGCTTCGTCGCACTGAGTGACGCCGTCGCCCACCTGCGGGAGGCGGGCGCCCTCGTGGCCGAGCCCCTGCGCGGGTCGGTCGCCGCCGTTTCGGTCGGTGTTGTGGGCGGCATGCCGCTGCTGGACCTTGCGTACGACGAGGACGTCAACGCCGACACGGACATGAATGTCGTCATGACTGAAGAGGGTCGGTTTGTCGAAGTACAAGGGACAGCCGAGGGCGAACCATTCGATAGACGGCTTTTGGATGAGATGCTAGAGCTAGCATCGGCGGGATGCGTTGAGTTGAGCCAAGTTCAGCGCCATGCGTTGGGTGAGGGTGGCACGACATGAAGCAGGTCCTTCTGGCCAGTCATAACGCGAGGAAGCTGAAGGAGCTGCGGCGAATACTCGAAGACGAGTTACCCGACATCGAGGTGCTCGGGCTCGACGACGTCGCACCATATGACGAGCCGGTGGAGACCGAATACACGTTCGAGGGCAACGCGCTGATCAAGGCCCGCGCCGCCGTCAAGGTGACCGGTCTGCCGGCACTCGCCGACGATTCGGGCATCTGCCTCGACGCGCTCAACGGCATGCCGGGTGTTTTGTCGGCCCGCTGGGCTGGGCTTCCGAAGGCCGATCGAGCCGTCCGCGACGCCGCCAACAACCGGCTGCTGCTGGCCCAGATGGGCGACGTGCCGGACAACAAGCGGCAGGCCGAGTTTCGCTGCGCCGTGACGTTCGTGCTGCCCGACGGCACCGAACACCTCGAGATCGGTGTGCTGCGCGGCCGGCTGCTGCGGGAGCCGCACGGGCGTGGCGGCTTCGGATACGACCCGATCTTCCTGGCCGACGGTCAGAGGGTGAGCAACGGCGAGCTGTCGTCGGTGGCAAAGGACGCCATCAGCCATCGCGGCGAAGCGCTGCGCGCGATCGCGCCGATCGTGGCCAAAGCCCTCGCGTCGTAGCGCCTGGCCCCGGGTGTAACAGCGGCACCACGTGCGGCACATACGGACGGTCGCGGGCGGTGTGTACCCGCACTCGTCGCCGCATACGTTGCCGAAGGGGTACGTGTGGTCACAGCTCGCGCCATTCGCTGCGCAGCCGAGGCGGGATGTCTGGGACTTGGCGTCGGCGCATTGCGGCGACGATCCGCTCGAGCGTGTCCGCTGGCCGCCGAAAGAGGTCGCCGCCCGTGATGACGAGCACGATCCAGCCCTCGGCCTCGAGCAACTCCCGGCGGGCGATATCGCGACGCCACTGCCGTCTATCGACGCGGTGATGCTCGCCGTCGTACTCGATCGCGATCTTCCACTCCGGGTAGGACAGGTCGGGTCGTGCGAGCCACAAACCCCGACTGTTGAAGACGTCGCGGTTGATGACCGGCTCAAGGAGCCCGGCGAGCACGGTGACCAGGCGAAGGTGGGTCTCCATGGGTGAATCGACGCCGGGCCGTACCAGCGCGGCCGACCGGCGCGCCCGGATGCCCGTGCGGCCGCGGGCCAGCTTCGCCGCTGCGCAAAGGTGCTCCACCGGGATCGCCCGACAGAGCGCGTCGCCGGCGATCACCAGATCCAGCAAGGCAAGCCGCTCGGCGAGCTGGACGAAGAGCGGCGCCGCCGCGGTGACCGCGATGCCATCCTGCACGACGGTCGTCGGCGGGTCGACATATTCGCGAACGCGGATGCCCACCACTCTGGGCCGCGGCTCGCCGCGTCGGATCCCGAGATACGTGGTCGAGTCGTCGGGCACCGGGATGCCAAGGACGCGGGCGGCGCTGTAGTCGGTTGCGAACGCGTGTGGCGCCAGCAGCAAAGCGCCGATGAGACGGGTCGTCGCCGTATCAGGGAGGTCAGCGTGGGCGTACACGGTCGGAAACAGCCGACGGAAGCGGCCTCCTCGCAGCACGTGGTCGGCCAGCCCAGCGGCTCGGGCCATCGACAGTGTGAATGGACGGCAGCGCAGCTGTTCAGGAATCGGCGTCGGTGCTACCACCAGCCGATGATCGCTGACCGATCGACGTGGCGTCGCCCACTATCCACAGGCAACGTCGCAGCCGCCTCTCGGGTCTCACGTGCGGCATGAACCGACGGTAAGAGCCCCGATTCATCGTCGATCTGTGCCGCATGAGGTACGCGTGGCTCCCCATAGTCGGGTCTCGTCGCCCCCTACCGCGGTGCCGGAGGCGGGACTCGAACCCGCACACCCGAGGGCACAGGATCCTAAATCCTGCGTGTCTGCCAATTCCACCACTCCGGCCCGCCTCGCAGTCTAGGGTGCGTCGACCGCCCACTCGTGCAGCACGTCGACCCGCTCGGTCGACCACCGCACCAGCTGGACCGTGTCGACGACCGCGCGCAACGGCAGCAGCGGCGCGACGACGGTTCCGACGGCTTCGAGGTCGATGCTGCCAGGCAGTCGCCCGAGCGACAGGTGTGGGATGACCTCGTCAAACTGCCCGCCGTAGGGCGGATAGTCCGGGAACGCCCGCCAAAGCGCCTCGGTCAGCGCCCGAAACGGCTTCGGATCGTCGGGCGCTAGCCATACCATCCCGTCGGAGAACTGCTCGAGCCGGGAGAGCCCGACCGTGACCGGCAGATGCGTCCAGATGAGCGCTCCGATCCTGTGGAGCAACGCGGGCGTCAGGGTCGAGGGGGGCGCGAACGGCCCTAGTGCCGTGACATGGGCGTACGGCCTGCCGTCCCACTCCGGAGGCACGAATCGACCGAATGCGGCGACGACGGGGTCGGCGGTCGGCACCCTGGCGAGCAGCACAGTGTGCTCGTCGGCCACGTGAGCATGGACTACGGCGTCGAATCGTTCGCTCGCAAGCTCTCTCACGTCGCTCGCCGACGCGGTCAGACGCCGAGGTCGCGGCGTAGCTTCGCCACGTGGCCGGTGGCCTTGACGTTGTATTGCGCCAGCTCGACCCGGCCCCTTTCGTCCACGACGAATGTCGACCGGATGACGCCCTCGACGACCTTGCCGTACAACTTCTTCTCGCCGTACGCGCCCCACCGCGTCAGCACCTTTTCGTCCGGGTCGGACAGCAGCGTGATGGTCAGGCCGTCGCGCTCGCGAAACTTGGCGAGCTTCGCCGACTGATCGGGGGAGATGCCGACGACGGCGTAGCCCGCGGCCTGGAGGGAGTCGAGCGAGTCCGTAAAGTCGCACGCCTGTTTGGTGCAGCCGGGTGTCATCGCGGCCGGGTAGAAATACACGATTACCTTGCGGCCGCGTAGCTCCGACAGCGTGACCTTGTCGCCGCGGTCGTCGGAGAGGGTGAAATCCGGGGCTTCGTCGCCGGCCCCCAGGCGGGTGGCGTCGGGCATCGAGTCTCCGTTTCTCATGCGCTGGGGCGTGCCAGGTCACCCTAACGCTGTCCGTGAACCGATACGGTGTCGACGTAGGTATCGACCCGATCGAGGAGGATGGTGTGGCCCGCGGTTCGAAGCAAGAGAACACGCGCGACTCGGGTAGCGCAGGTGCTGGCAACCGCACACCGGACGCTCTCGTGCGTGACATCGAGGAGGCCCGCGACCGACTCGCGTTGACGATCGACCGGATCGTGGAGCGGGTCCATCCGAAAAACGCGGCCAAGCGTACGCTCGGAAGGGTCAGGTCCAGATTCGTCAACGATGACGGATCGCCACGTCTCGAAAACATCGCTCCGGTGGCCGGCGGCATCGTCGGCGTCGCTGCGTTGGTCGTGGTCGTGCGCCATCTCGTCGGTCGTGACTGAGCCCATACATTCTGGGGAGCCTGTGCCGTCCAAGTCGTCAAGTTCGAAGCCAGCGCGTTCGAAGGTGTCGTCGGGGAGCGATGACACGCGCGCCGACAAGCTGCCGATCCAGATGCTGCATGACCGACTGCTCGTCACGTTGGACCAAGACGCCGGTGAGCGCCGGTCGTCGTCGGGCATCGTGATCCCGGCGACCGCGACGATGGGCCGTCGGCTCGCGTGGGCCCGCGTGCGAGCGGTGGGGCAAAACGTACGCACGGTGCAGATCGGCGATCGGGTGTTGTTCGATCCGGACGACAAGGCCGAGGTCGAGGTACGCGGCGACGACTACATCCTGCTTCGCGAGCGCGACCTGCATGCCGTCGCGTCAGAGCGGATCGAGGACGACCACACCGGCCTCTACCTCTGACGGGCCGCCGCCTCAACTCTCGACGGCGGCCGGCATCTCGTCGGTGGGATGGCTGCTGTTGGCGCCGTCGCTGTTGAGCGACTCCCAGTACGCCTCGAAGGCCTCGGTCCGCATCGGCCGGGCGATCAGGAATCCCTGCATGTACGGGCAGCCCATCCGCGACAGGGTCTGCCGCTGCAGCTCGGTCTCGACGCCCTCAGCCACGATGCGACGATCAAGCGCCTTGCACAGCCGGAGCACGGCCGCGACGATCTGCGTGTCGACGGGGTCCTTGCCGAGACCTGCGATGAACGCCCGGTCGAGCTTGACCACGTCGACGGGGAGCTGCCGCAAGTACGCCAGCGACGAGTAGCCGGTGCCGAAGTCGTCGACCGACACCCGTACGCCGATGTCGCGCAGCTCTTGCAGTGTCGCGATGTTGACGTCGATGTCGGCGAGCAACGCGGTTTCGGTGATCTCGAGGCTGAGCTGCCACGGCGGCAGCCCGGTCGTTTCGAGGGCCTCGGCGATCTCTTGGGCCAGGCTCGGCTGCACGAGCTGCAACGCGGACAGGTTGACCGACACCATGACGGGGGGTCGCTCCGGATGGGCGAGGTTCCATCCCTGGGTGACTCGGCAGGCCTCGTGGAGCACCCAGCGACCGACGTAGACGATCAGCCCGGAGTCTTCGGCAAGCGGGATGAACTCACCCGGCGGGACGGTGCGGCCGTCCCGCTCCCAGCGCACCAGCGCCTCGACGCCGGACAGCGCCCGTGTCTTCGTGTCGACGATCGGCTGGAAACGCAGGCTCAGATCGCCGTGGTCGATGGCATCCCGCAGCTGGGCCTCGAGCTCGAGTCGCACCCGTGAGGCGTCGACCAGCTCCTGAGTGGCGAGCCGGATGCAGTTGCGTCCGGCCGATTTCGCGGCATAGGCGGCGGCGTCGGCCGCGAGCATCACGTCGTCGCGGGTCTGACCCGGCTCGGCGACCGCGATGCCGATCGAGACCGTGACCTGCACGCTGTGACCGTCGATGAGGTACGAGTCGCGCAGCCGGTCGAGCGTCGCCTCGGTGACTCGTTGGACCGCCGCGGTGTCATCAACGTCCTCGAGCAGAATCACGAACTCGTCGCCGGACAGTCGGGCGATGACGCTCGAGTCCGGTGCCGACCGGAGCAACCGGTCGCTCATCTGGATCAGCAGCTGATCGCCGACGAGGTGGCCGAACGAGTCGTTGACCAGCTTGAACCGATCGAGGTCGACGAAGATCACCGCATGGTGCTGTTCGGTGCGTACGCTGCGGGCGAGCAGCTCGTCGAGTCGGTCGAGGAACGAGCGACGGTTGGGCAGCCCGGTCAGCTCGTCATGCATGGCGCGATAGGTCAGCGCCTCCTGGAAGGCGCGGCGTTCGGTCACGTCACGTACGACGAGCACGGCGCCCTCGGACGCCCTGGCATCGCCGTCTTCGCCGCCGATCGGGTTGAACGAGTAGGCGACCTCGGTCCGGTTGCCCGCGGCCGCATGCAGCGTCGCGTCGGCGTCTTGAGCCGTGGCTCCGTCGCGCATCATGCCGACCAGATCCAGCGGCTTACGTTGTACGCGGAGGCTGCAAACGTCGTCGAGCGGCTTGCCGACGATCTCGTCGAGCTCCTCGACCCGCAGCATCCCGCCGGCCGCCGGGTTCGCGAAGGTCACGAGGCCCTCGCCGTCGATGGACAGGATCGCCTCGGTCTGAGCGTTGGTCACGTCCTGCAGCCGGGCGATCAGGTCCGCGGCCTTGAAAGCGTCGTCAGCCACCCCGGCCAGTGCGATCAGCGTCTCGCGCTCCTGCGCCGTCCAGTGCCCCGGCCCCAGCCGCCCCTCGGCCACCAACGTCTGCCCCGACGGCATCGTCGCCGCCAGCGCACCCGGCGGTGTCTCGTCCTCGGAGAGGATGCGTACGGTCCGGGCGCCCACGAGGTCGCACGCCGATGCGATCAGAGAGCTGGCAATCGCGGGCTTCTCCTGCGTGGCTCGAAGCTCCGCAGTTGCTTGTTGAAGACGCTCGGCGTGGATCCGCGCAACGCCTTCTTGCACCTGGGCGAAGTAGGCACGCTGCACCAGCAAGATAAGAGCGAGCGAGAGCACTACACCCCAGGTGTAGTAGTACGCCAGGACAGCCCCGCAGCCGCCGAGCATCACGGCGCCGGGCCACGCCATGGCCTCCTGCCGCGAAATTCGGACCGTCGAGCGGTAAGACGACGCGGTTGCGAAGGCCACCATGGTCAGGACGGCCAGGGGAGAGAGGACTGCGTACACCAGGGTGCCGGCCATGGCAGCTGCGAGCGCGCCGGCGCTGAGCTCTGTCGCAGACGATCCAGCGAGCAGGCCAGTGACAGCGAGCCCGATGGTCGCCGTAAGTACGAGTTGGCCGCAGTTGAAGGCTGCCTTTTCGGTACTTCTGCGTAGTCGGACACTGCCCGCGACCGAGGCAACCGAAGTTAGGAGCGCCAGCTCAAGTGGCGATAACGTGAGGAAGAGAGGAACAAAAAGTGCTTCGTCGACCGTGAAGGTGTCGACCGAACCACCTCTCGCTTGAAGCCGTCGGGGTACCGCTTTAGTTAGTACTAGTGAGGCAGCGAAAGTCCATACCGCGATGTCCGGTAGCGCGATCTCCGGAGGCTCGACCAACCTCTCGACGACCAACGCGCACGTAAAGCCGGCGATCAGCGTTGCGAAGCTGACAACCCATGTTGCACGTATCGGACGGCTGATGGGGACACCTCCGGGTCACGGTCCTCACCATGATCCCACGACCTGGTGATGCCGGAAGTCAGAGCAACCAGTGGCTCGGACCTAGTCCCAGTCGTGTCCTGCACGGGCGCAGTCCCAGTCGTGCCCCGCACGGGCGCAGTCCCAGTCGTGCCCGATGAGAACACCCTTGTAAAGGCTGTCGGCAGACCTGTTCATTGAAAGCTGGTAGCGAGTCATCTCAGGGCCCTCTAGCGATATCGGCGCGTGTCACGGTGCGGTATACGCGCCACGCGGCGGGTGGCTGTGCTTCGTACTCACGCGGACCCGAGTATTTCCGCGTCTTTTTGAAGTGTTGCACCCGGGGTTAGGACCTCGCCACTGCGCGCGACGGTACGCGGCGTCGGCCCCATTTGCCGCCACGACCTGCGCCTGATCAGCTACTGAACGTAGTGATTGATCGACGTACGTCTGTCCACACGCCCCACCAGCACAGACGTCACAAGCGTCACCTAGGGGGAAGGAGCCTGTCACCCGGATCTAGATACGTGACAACCTTGTCAGGCTTGAGTGGACACAATTCGTCCGCTTCATTGCAAACCTCGGAAAACACCATGCCCGTATCCCCTTGTCCTAGGGCATTTCGCGTCCCTCGCCCAGGGTTTGGAGGGCTATGCGGACGTTAGTGGCTCTCGGCGTTCCCATCTCCTCATAGAGATCCAGGGCTTCATGCCAATGAGCGCGTGCTGAATCCGGCTCGCCCATGGCGATACGGGTCTGAGCCAGGCCGTCGTGTGCTGCCGCTTGGCCGGGGTGGTCCATGAGGTCGAGGCTCAGCGACAGCGCCCGCTGATGCTGCGATAGCGCTTGTGTGAAGTCGCCTTGGCGGCGGAGCGTCGTGCCAAGTTCCTGGCGAGCGTAGACCTCGCTGGCCTGATTGCCGGTCGTCAGCGCCACGGTTAGCGCTCGCCGCTGATGGGTTTCGGCGCGCCGGAGATCGCCGCCGATGGCGAGTGCCGTTCCCAGGCCAGTGAGGGCGTCCGCTTCGACGGTCCGCTCGCCAATCTCGACGGCGATCGCGAGGGCACGTTGCTCATATGCGAGGGCGACGTCGTAGTGGTCGAGCAGGTTGTGAAGCAGCCCGAGGTTCTCCGACACGCGAGCCTCGTTGATCCGATCATGCTGGCGCTGGGCATGCCGGAGTGCCCGATCGAGGTGGTCGTTAGCCTTCTCGTACTCTCCGAGTGACCTGGTGGCGATGCCGAGATTTAGCAGCACACTGCCCTCGCCGATTGGATCGCCGCTGATGCGTGCAACTCGCAGCGCGCGCTCAAAGACCTCACGCGCCTCCTCGTGGCGTCCCAGGTGCTCGTAGACGTTGCCGAGGTTGTTGAGGACTCGGTAGAGGCTGAGGTGATCATTCACGGCCTCTGCGGCATCTCCGGCCTCCCGAAGAAGTTCGAGGCGACCCCATGATTCTTGAGCGCGACGCTCCGAGCGGCTTCAGACGCGACCCTCGCGGCGTGCCCGTGTAGCAGGCCGGCGTCTTCGAAGTGAGCGGCAGTGAGCAAGTAGGGCGCGACGATCGCGGACAGGTCTGTGACGTGCTGAGGCCAACCGTGCTCTGCGGTGTGCATGCCGACGGCGACGAGGTTAGGTCGCCCGGTGTCGAGCCAGGCAGTGGCGGAGGGGCTGTCGGCAAGCGGAGGGACGGCCGTTCCGGAATCCGACACATCGGGCCGGCGGTGCCGTTCCTCTGGGGTGTAGACATCCATCGCAACGGCGGCGGCCCATCGGTAGTGATCGAACAGTCTCGTGAGGGCGGCGCGGCGGGCGCTGGGCGGGTCATCCTCGCGAGCTCGATTAAGGGCGAAGATCCGGACCAGGTCGTGGAGCTCGAAGCGGTCGGCGGAGCGCGAGTTCACCAGGCTGGCCTCGGTCAGGTCGGCGAGCTGACGTTGGGCCAGGTTGGCGTCGATGTCGGAGAGGGCGGCCGCGGCGTACGCGTCGCAGTCGCGACCGGGGTGGAGTGCGAGGAGTCGGAGTATGCGTTTCAGCGATGGCGGCAGCGTCTCGTACGAGGTCGCGAACGCCAGCTCGACGCCGGGGTCGAGTCGCAGTGACTGGCGACGCTCGATGAGGTGCTCGAGATGGTCATCGAGGGTCCAGCCGGACGAGGCCTTGATGCGTGAGGCGACGATGGCGACGGCGAGGGGCAGCAGGCCGACCTGCTCGACGATTCGAGCGGCTGTCTTCGGGGCCTCGTCGACCGCGGCGCGGGCGTGAGTACGCAGCAGCGCGATCGCCCGCTGCGACGGGAACACGTCCAACACGACATGACGGGCCGTCGCGCGCTCGACGACCCGATGCCGGCTCGTCACGAGCACCGTGGTCGTCGGATCGTCGGGCAGCAGCGGTTCGACCTGGTCAGCGGTGGCGGCGTTGTCCAGCAGCACCAGCACCGGTTGGCCGGCCAATAGTTCTCGATAGCGGCCAGTGCGCTGGGATAGGTCCATGGACTGAATGCGCGGGCCGGGTTCGCCCAACTTCCGCAGGAATCCGTCGAGAACGGCCATCGGTTCGGCAGGGGCTCGTTCGGGGTCGTAGCCGGCGAGGTTCACCGATAGGACCACCTGAGGGCGACGCTCCTCGAGCAGGCGACGTCCGGCTCGGACCGCAAGCGTCGTTTTGCCGACGCCGGCCATGCCTTCGATGGCCAGGATGCGGGCGTCTCCGTCGAGCATTGCCTCGAGTTCTGTCTCGCGGCCGGTGAAGTCGCTGACGTCGTCGGGCAGGGTGTCGAAGACCGCGGCGTAGGACGGTGCCGCTGCGTCGCTGTTGATCCGGGCGTATGCCTGGCGCCAGTGGCCGGCCTGGGAGTCGTCGTCGGTGAGGACGGTGACGATGTCGGCGACGAGGTCGATGTCGAGCCGGGTCCGGCCGGGTTGCAGGCAGCGGTAGACGGTCGCGTACGCCGGCTCCTCGGCCACCCCGCGCGACCGCCTCAGCCGTACGACGCGGCGATGCAACTCTCGATAGGAGACTCCGGACCACACCCGCAACTCCAGTAGGCACGCCGCCAGCTCATCGACGCTCGACGCGCGCTCGGCACCCGGCGGCCCGCTGGACGGATTGCCACCACGCATCAACGTTCGCCCCCAACATCACCGGGCTCTGTCCGGCACCGTAGTGGACTCGCGTAACTTTGATCCACTTTGATTCACATCGCCCACCAATGGGCGCTGATCTGCGCAACATAGACCTGTGACCACCCGTCGATTTGGGGGGCGGGTGGTCAGGCGGTGGGCTCCGGCCGACGGCCCTCTGGCCGGTCGCCCGCCGGTCGATGGCTAGGCGATCGGGTCGCCCGGGCGGGCGCCGTCATCGGGCCGGAGCAACCGCACTGTTCCGGCGTCGTCGACGGCGCCCAGCACGAGGCATTCGCTCACGAAGCCCGCGATCCGCTTGCGCCCGAGGTTGATCGCGCACACGACGTGCCGGCCGGTCAGCTCGTCGGCGGAGTAGTGCGTGATCTGGGCACTCGACTGGCGCTCGCCGAGCGGCCGAGGTCGATGCGGAGCCTCCATGCCGGGTTGCGTGCCTCGGGAAACTCCTCGACGGCGACGATTCGGCCGACCCGCATGTCCAGGGCGGCGAACGATTCGGGCGCGTCAGGTTTCGCGGCGGTCATGCCGGCGAGCCTAGGGCGAAGTTCACGCCACCGAGCTGTCGGCCGGCTTGAACGTCGCGATCGGGTTGTCGAGGACCCCCGTCCAGCTGCAGTTGCTCGGTCGGCCGCTGGAGGTTGATCATCTGCCGGTTCTTGGTGGGTCCGCGACCTGAGATCGCAAGCGCCGGCTTTGCGCCCGTACGGTCGATCCGGTCTCCGTCGAAGCAACGATGCGGCGTAACCGTTCATGGATGACCATCGACCGACGCCACCCCATATGCAACCCGATCTGCCGCCCACGTGGTACAAGGGGAACACGGAGCTAGGGAGGTCAGACGAGCGTGGATATGCAAGAGCCGATGTCGGAGAACGCACGGCGGGCGATCGGGTGCTACCTGGTGGCTGTCGGACTGATAATGCTGGTGATGGTGCCGTGGGCGTGGTCCGTGGCCTGGCGGGCCAACGAGTCCGAATCGGGTGGCGCGGCGACGTCCTTCCTCGGCATCGACTTCACCGCGTCGGCGCCCGCGTGCCTCTTGACCATCGTCGTGCTGATGGCGGTGATCGGCAGCGTCACGGTGATGACGCTCGTGTTCGCCGCTCGCGCCGGCCACGGCACGCTCGAGCAGACGTACCTGTGGTGGTACGTGACACGGCCCGTTTCGGCGGCCGGTCTCGGTGTCTTGGTCTACATGTTCGTCGTGGCCGGGTTTTTCGACTTCGCCACGATCGAGGACGGGTCGACGCCGGCGCTCGTCGTCGCCGCCGCGCTTGGCGCCTTGTCCGGCCTCTTCACCGACCAGGTGCTCGACCGGGTGCGCTGGGTCCTCGGCCTGAGTGCGTTCGACAGCGGCACGGCCAAGCGTCGCCGCGACCCATCTGACGTCGGGCTTGCGCTGCTCGACCAGGACACACGAGTCGACGACATGAACGACGCGGCGGACCAAGTCGACTCGAGATAGGTCGGCCCGAGCGAAAACCGCCAAGACGGTGGCGCATTCCGGCCAAGGCCTATATGTGCCACCCGTGAGGTGCTGACGCGCGTCCCGGTCCATACAAAGCTGGCTTCGACAGCGAGACGGCAAAGACCGAGGAGTACCGATGCGCCGCCGATCCGCCATCGCGACCGTCACCGCCTTCGTTTTGGCCAGCTGGCTGGTCCAGTCCACGGCCGATGCGTCGCCCAGCGCGTCCGCTCCCGACACGGCGCGCCATGGTCAGATCGGGACGACCTCGATCGCCGACGTCACGTTGCTCACCGGTCACACGGTGCGGGTGTCTCGCTCGCCGGACGGACGACGGTCGGTCATTGTCACCGACACACCACCGGGTGCCGATGGCAGTGTGCTGACGTTCACCGACCCGGCTGGCGACCTGCACGTCGTGCCGCGAGAGGCGCAGCCGTTCGTCCAGCGCGGACTACTCGATCCGAGACTGTTCAACGTCACCGATCTCGTCGCCGACGGCTATGCTGACGACGACCGGTCCGGGCTTCCGGTCATGCTCGCCTATCCCGAGCGCGTCGGCGCGGCACGCGTACGCGATCAGGCCGTACAGCTGCGAACGGCGGGCACGGCGGCCGTTCGCGCCTTCGAGACCGCCGGTGCCGTCGCGGCGACGGTGCGCAAGTCGGAGGCGGCCGACTTCTGGGACGCCGTCACCGATCCGCCGACCGCGCGGACGAGCACTCCGGACCTGCTCGGGCCGACGGCCAAGATCTGGCTCGACGGCACGGTCGAAACCACGCTGGACGAGAGCGTGCCGCTGGTCGGTGCGCCGGAGGCCTGGGCGGAGGGCTACGACGGCACCGGTGTCACCGTGGCGGTTCTCGACACGGGCTATGACCCCACCCATCCCGACCTCGCCGGACGCGTCGTCGGTACGGAGGACTTCGACGGCACCGATTCGGTGGTCGACGGCAACGGGCATGGCACCCATGTCGCCGCGACGGTCGCCGGCAGCGGGTCGGCATCGGGTGGTTCTCGCAAGGGAGTGGCGCCCGAGGCGGACCTGCTCATCGGCAAGGTGCTCGCCAATAACGGGCAGGGCCAGGAGTCGTGGGTGCTGGCCGGCATGGAGTGGGCCGCGGCCCAGGACGCCGACGTCGTGAACCTGAGCCTCGGCAGCACTCCGACCGACGGCACGGACCCGCTGTCCCAAGCCGTCGACGCCCTGACCGAGTCCACCGGCACGCTCTTTGTCATCGCCGCCGGCAACGCCGGTCCGTCGCCTGGGTCGGTCAGCGCGCCAGGGGCCGCCGATGCCGCCTTGACGGTGGGCAACACCGACAAGACCGACCTGATCAACCGCGGCTCGAGTCGCGGCCCGCGCCGGGGTGACCATGCGGTCAAGCCGGAGATCTCGGCGCCGGGCACCAACATCGTCGCCGCCCGAGCGGCCGGCACCTCGTTGGGTTCGCCGGTCGACCAGTACTACACCTCGCTCACCGGCACGTCGATGGCGACTCCGCACGTCTCCGGAGCGGCCGCGATCCTCGTGCAGCGGCACCCGGAGTGGAGCCCGGCCCGGATCAAGGCGGCCCTCGTCGGCTACGCCGAGGCGCCTGCGAGTGGGACCGTCTTCGAGTACGGCTCCGGCCGGCTCGACATCCCGGCCGCCCTCGACGCCACCGTCGTCGCCGAGCAGAGCACGGTGTCGTTCGGCTTCCAGCCCTGGCCCAACGCCGACCTCGAGCCGATGCAGCGTACGGTCGCCTATCGCAACATCGGCGATGCGCCGGTCACCCTCGACCTGTCGGTCACCGGGACCCACTCGGCCGGCACGCCCGTGCCCTCGGGAGCGGTCTCGGTATCGCCGACGACCCTCGTCGTTGCGGCCGGGCAGACCGCCTCGGCCAAGCTGACCGTGGTGCCGGCACAGATCGAGGCTGGTGACGTCAGCGGCGTTGTCTCGGCATCCGTCGGCGACGGCGACGCGATCCGGACGCCATGGTCCTACGGCGAGGAGAACGAGCGGTACACCCTGACCGTCGACGCGATCGGTCGGGACGGCCAGCGCTCGACCGGCTGGGCGATGGTGTGGAGCGAGTCGATGGGCCGCTCGTTCTGGAATCTGTGGCTCGACGGCAGCGGTCCGCAGACCGTGCGGCTGCCCAAGGGCGACTACATGGTCCTTGGTGGCTCGACCGTCTATGACGACGCCGGCAAGCTGGCCGAGGAGACGATCGCGGGCTCGCCCGACGTGAGCCTCGGTTCCGATCGGACGGTGCTCCTCGACGCCCGCGAGGGCAACCGCCTCGCCTTCAAGACGCCACGGCCGGCGACGCCGCAGCAGCTCCAGCTCGGCTGGACCCGGTGGTACGAAGGCGGCGGCTCGATGGACGGCTGGCTGCAGTACTCCGGTGAGATCCCGCGTCTCGCCGTCGCGCCGAGTGCAGCCGTGGACGACGGTAAGTTCGAGTTCGTCGCTGGGGGGAGGCTGGTCGCACCGGGCGAGCCTCCTGGCCAGACGCCGTATCTCTACGACCTCCTGCTGCCGACGCCCGACCGGCTGCCGTCGAGCGGGACCTACCGCGTCGCTGCCCACGACCTCGCACGCGTCGACACCACCTTCGTCGGCGTCGGCGAGGACGGTCGGACGACGCACGAGAAGCGACTCGGCTTCTCAGCGCTCGGCGCGACGTCGGTCGGCGGCACCAGCCCGGTCGAGGTGGCCGGGCCGCGGGCCGACTTCGTGTCGGCGAACGGCACCATCTGGCAGTCGATGGTCGCGCTGCCGCAGTCGGGCGATCTCAAGGCGCCGACGATGTGGGACAACTACCAGACGTTCGCGCCGGGCGCGCGACTGCGAACGCGTTGGTGGGGAGCGCCGTACTCCGTAGGCACCGATTCCGACTACTCGGTGACCGACGCCTACCGCCGGGCGAATCGCCTCAGCATCCTGGTGCGCGACTACCAGGACGGCGAGCCCGATCACTGGGGGTGACTCATACAACCGCGACGACGAGATCTCGACGGTGCGGAGTCAGTTCTACCTCGGCGACACTCTGCTCTACGACCAGAAGCGGGGGAGTTTCTCCGTCGACGATCTGCCGGCCGAGGAGTCGACCTACCGACTGATCCACAGCGTGACGCGTCGAGGGCCGATCTGGACGAGCTCGTCCTACAGCGAGTCGGACTGGACGTTCCGGTCCGGCTACGAGTCCGACACCGGTTGGCCGCCTAAGGCCATCCCGCTGCTCGATGTCAACTGGACGGTCCCCATCGACGCGCACAACCGAGCGCGGGCTCGGCCCGATCTGACCGTCGGCCTCCACGCCCGGCACGTACGCGGCCTCGACGGCGGCGACATCGATCCGGCGCAGCTGTGGGTCTCGTACGACGACGGCGAGACCTGGCGATCGGTCCCGCTCGAATCGAGTGGCGACGATCGCTACATCGGCACGATCACGCACCCAGCGAAGAACCACACCAGCGGTTGGGTGTCATTGCGCGGCCGTGTCACCGACAGCATCGGGGGCTCGCTCACGCAGACGGCGCTCCGTGCTTACGAACTCTCCTAGCGGTTGGGACTGCTCGACGGCTGTCGCTGGCGGTCGGCCCGGGTGGTCGGGTTTACGCCGGTCTTCGTGGCGGGGGGTCTACGCGCTGGACTAATCGGCGGGATGTGCGTCGGAGTACGGACCGGCTAGACGATATGCCGCAGTCGGCCCGTGTCCACGTCGTACAGGAACCCGCCGACCGCGGCGGCATCGAGGATCGCGGGATGGGTGCGTACCCGCTCGACATCGGCTCGGAGTGCGGCCTCTTGGTCCTCGACCGCGCCGAACGTCGGCAGGTCGGCGCCCGGCCCGCAGGCCTCTCGGACTCGCGACCGCAACGCAGACTCGTTGGTCGCCATCGCGCAGCGGGTATGCGGCACGACCAGGATCCGGTCGACGCCGAGCAGATGGACGCCGAGGATCATCGCGATCATCGTCTCTTCAGTGACCCGGCCGCCGGGGTTGCGCAGGACCTTGGCGTCTCCGGGCGCGAGCCCGATCATGCGGATCGGGTCGATCCGCGAGTCCATGCACGTCACCATCGCCACGCCGGCATGCGCCACACCGTCAAATCCAGCGAGGTCGAACGTGGCTGCATAGTCCGCGTTGGCGGCGAGCAGATCGTCGAACGTCTTGGGCACGCGTCGAGGCTAGTGGGATCGGCGGGGTCGGCGGCGTGATCGACGTTACGTCCGGTGGCCTAGTCGCCGAGGACCGTCCGGCACTGAGCGAAGTACGCCGTTTCGGCCTCGTGATAGTCGTGGAGCTTCGTCCGCTGATCGTCGGTGAGGACGGCGTCGGGCGCGAGGGGCGCGACGCGATCCCATTGTCGGAAGGCGCTGATCCAGGCCGAACGCAGGCGAACGAGGTCGGGACTCAATAGCCAGGCCCCATACTCCGTTGCCGCCGTACGCATGGTGCGCTCTCCTCTCCGGCCTGGTGGGCCCCGACCGGACCGAAAGGGGGGCTCAATCCGGTCGGAGCCTTACTGCTTACATCGCGGGCTGTGACGGGCCGTTACAGCGGGCGCTCGCGGATGTCAGCCCGCTCGGGCTGTCGTCCGGGTGGCCGGGACCGAAAATTGGTCCTCAATACGCGCGCGAAATCGGACCTTACCGAGGGACCGAGCGAATGCCACGGTATTGGCACCAGGACGTCGAATCCGGCTTTGGATCGGAACCAGCGGAGGTAGCGGTGTCAGTATCAGTGCTCGACATGTCGATCTCACTCGACGGGTATGTCGCCGACGAGGACGACTTCCTCGGCGGCGACGACGGACACCGGCTACACAACTGGTTCGCTGATGAATCCGACCCACCGTCGGGGCCGACGCAGGAGTTCTTCGACGAGTGGAAGGCATGCGGCGCGGTCGTCTCGGGACGGCGTACCGCCGAGCTCATGGACCACTGGGGCGGTGACCATGCCGGCGCCCCGATCTTCGTGCCCAGCCACCGACCGCCTCCTCCGGCCGCCCGTTGGGGCTATCCGCTGGTGACCTACGTTGCCGACGGGATCGCCAGCGCGATGGAACAGGCCAAGGCCGCCGCCGGCGAACGCGACGTCCAGGTGCGTGGTGGCTACACAGGTCAGCGAGCGATCGAGGCCGGGGTGCTCGACGAGATACAGATCCACCAGATCCCGGTGCTGCTCGGTCGTGGCCGACGACTGTTCGACGTCCTGCCGTCGGAGGTCGAGCTGGACATCGTTCGGGTGATCGACACACCGGAGGCCACCCACATTCGCTACCGAATCCGTCGCTGATCGGCCGCGATCGGGCCGTCGATGGACGCGAAGAACACCCTGGTGGCCGCCTCGCCCTTGTCGGTCAGGACAACGGGATCGACCGAGTCGAGTGCACCCTGGACGGTGTGGACCAGCTGCTGAAGCATGAGCTCGCCCGACGGAGGAGGCGGGCAGGCGCCCGGTCGTGGGCAGTTGGCGATAGGTGCCCCCTCGGGAACGTGGGAGTCCGGTGCCGCCGCCGGCTCGATCCTCACGCGCCCTAGCGTGTCCTCGGTGGATGCCATGCTGTGGCGATGACCGAGGTGGACTGGAGCCGGGAAGTCGTCGACCAAGTCGACTGGCATTGGCGGCACGGGTTGCGCCCGCGCCTCGAGGGGTGGCCCCGCGGCTCACTATGAGACCTGGGAGTACGCCGGCACCGCAGCCGAGGCTCTCGGCCAGCTTGACGCCCAGTACGGCGCGTGGATCACCGGTGTGCGTTCACTCGATGGAGCTGGACTGTCGCGGCCATGTGGACCGGCAGAGGGCGGATGGGCGGCGGCGCCGATGGCGACCTTGGTGATGCACATCAACCGCGAGCTGATCCACCACGGTGCCGAAGTCTGCCTTCTCCGCGATCTGTACCGGCAACACGACCGATGAGTTTCGCGATCTTCGGAAGTCGATATGGGGACAGCCCGCAATCAGAGGAGGCCCACGATGGGCAAGGTCTTGACCCATATGACGATGTCTTTGGACGGCTTCATCGCGGATCCGAGTGACCAGCCGGGGGAGCTGTTCGACTGGTACGCAGCGGGGGACGTGGCCGTGTCAAACCCGAATGAGACCGTTTCGTTTCAGGTCGACGACGCCAGTGCGCAGATGCTTCGCGAGTTGACCGACGACTGCGGCGCCGTCGTCGCCGGCCGACGCCTGTTCGACATGGCCGATGGGTGGGGTGACAAACACCCCGCAGGCGCTCCCGTCGTCGTTGTCACTCATAGCCCGCCCAAGGACGCCGCCACGCGGTGGCCCACGACGACGTTCGTCGACGGTGTCGGACCCGCGATCACCCGGGCCAGGCAGATCGCCGGCGACCATGACGTCACCATCGCGAGCCCGAACGTCATCCAGCAGGCACTGGGCCTCGGCCTGGTCGATGAAGTCTGCGTCAGCCTCGTGCCGGTCCTGTTCGGTGAGGGGATCCCCTACTTCGCGAAGCTCGACCATGGACACCAACTCCTCGACGACCCGATCGTCGTCCAGGGACGCCGCGCGCTTCATCTGCGATACCCGGTCCGACCCGCGGCCACGGCCGATTGAGGTTGCGATCCTGCGGTCGCAGAGGACAACCTGATCGGTATGGATGCCGACACCGTCAGGGCGATGCTGCTGCGCAACCTCGGGCAGGCAACGGACGATCCCGTCGGCTCACACGACATGTACGACGACGACGCGGTGCTCGAGTTCCCGCAGTCGGGGGAGCGATTCGAAGGCGTCGCCAACATCCGTGAGTGGCGCAGTCGCTATCCGGCCGCGGTGTCCTATGACATCCGCCGCGTCAGGGGCGCGGACGACATCTGGGTCGCGGAAATGACCGTCAGCTATGACGGCGGCGAACCGCGCTACGGAGTCGGTCTCCTCGAGATCAGGAGCGGCAAGATTGTGCGCGAGACCATCTATGTCGGCGAACCGTTCGACGCACCTGAGTGGCGGGCGCAGTGGCGGGCCGTGCCCTAGCTGGCCCTTCGCGGTCGCGCGAACGTTCGACCCGTCCTGGCAGGTCCTGCGCGAAGGGTTCAGAACGGCCCCGGTAGCATCTCGCCCATGCCTGAGAACGACGACCTCGATCCTGCCGCCAGCACGCAGATGTTTCAGGCCTTCGTCGATCGCGGCGAGTCCGAAGCGTCCGGGCCGCGCTGGAAGCGGGCAGCCCTGGCGGGCGCCGCTCTGGTCGGGCTGGTGATCGTGGTGGCGCTCGCCTGGCTCGTGCTGGGCGGCTGACAAGACACTCGGCCTTCCGCCGAGTCACCCCCGCCGGCCGCGCCGCCGGTGGGGTACTTCGGCTTGCGGACGCAAAACGTCCGCATCCGCGCTTACGCTGGCCGCGTGACTAGCAATGAACCGTCCCTCGCCGGCAAAGGCGAGGGAGATCCCCTGGTGGGCTACACGGTCAAACCGCTCAGCCCTGACACCTGGGACGCATTTACCCGGATCATGGAGCGGCACAACGGTGTGTTCGGTGGCTGTTGGTGCACCTACTTCCACACCTTCTCCTCCGAGAAGACGTACACCGCCGAGGGCAACCGCTCCCTCAAGCAGCGGTTGGTCAACGAGGACCGAGCACACGCTGCGCTGGCGTTCGACGGCGATGAGGCGGTGGCCTGGTGCCAGTACGGCGCCCCGGAGGAGCTGCCGAACATCTACCACCGCAAGGAGTACGAGGCGGAGCTCGACCAGCTGCCCGACTACCGGATCACCTGCATGTTCGTGGACAAGACGTACCGACGCAAGGGAGTGACCGCAGTCGCCCTTCGTGGTGCGCTGGATCTGATCGAGCAGGCCGGCGGTGGGGTCGTCGAGGGGTACCCGCATGACACCGACGGCAAGAAGGTATCGGTCCTCTACAACGGCACACGGTCCCTTTTCGAGCGGGCCGGCTTCAGCTACATCCGACCCAAGGGCAAGAAAAACTGCGTGATGCGCAAGATCGTCCCGTGACGCTCGTCAATCACGAACGTCCAGTGGGCCGGCTGAAAGGTGGCTGAAGGCAAACTGAAGCCGCCCTGCGATGTGGTGGGCTCGTTCAGCCCCCCACATCATGGAGCGCCACATGAGCACCCAGCCGCCGTACGGTCAGCCGCAGGGACCGTACCCGCCGTCCGGCCAGTACCCGACGCCTTACGGGCCGCCGCCCCGCCGTGGGCCGCGTACCGGCACTCTCGTGACCATCCTTGCGGCCATCGCCCTGGTCGTCGCCGGTGGTGTCGTCAGCACCGTCTTGCTGGCCGGCGGTGACGACGACTCGGCCGGCGATGAGGTCGACGACACTTCCTCGAGCCAGTCGACCGACGAACTGACGGACGACTCGACCGACGACTCCACCGACGCTTCGACCGACGACCTGACCCCGGAGCCGTCAGGCGATTTGATCTCGGGCACCGGCTTCTCGTTTGCGGTGCCGTCGGGCTGGTCGGATGCCTCGGAGGAGGCCAGGTCGGCTGTCAACCCCGAGGTCGATGTCGCCGTCACCCAGGGAAGTGCTCTCGCGGAGAGCCCGGCGAACGTCATGGTCGTCTACCGGCCGGCTGAGGGTGCGACCGTACCCGGGGAGCTCCTGGCGGACTGGCAAGCCGAGCTCGAGTCCGGCACCGGCATGACGGGCCAGGTCATCCCGGCTCCGGACGTCGGCGGCCTCGAAACCAGCTCGGTCCAGATGGAGGGCGTCAACTCCTCTGGCACGCAGATCGTGTTGGTCGGCTACCTGACGATCAAGGACGATCAGGCCTACAGCATCCTCTGCACCACATCGAAGACCGCCGAGGCCGAGTCTTTAGCGACCTTCGACGAGATCGTCGGCAGCTGGCAGTGGGCGTAGGCCATCACCCGCCCCACGCTGTTGACGACCTACGTACCATCGCCGGGGATGTCGAGAACCGGCGGCGTGTTTCGCTCCTCTGGCGAGGCGAACCCGCCTCTGAACCGGATCGATGGAGTAGGACATGTTGCTGCAGGACAAGATTGCTGTCATCTATGGAGGCGGCGGCTCCGTCGGCGGGGTCGCCGCTCGCACCTTCGCGAAGGAGGGTGCTCACGTCTTCGTCGTCGGGCGAACCAAGGAGCCGATCGAGGAGATCGCGGCCGAGATCCGCGCGGACGGCGGATCCGTGAACACCGCCCTTGTCGATGCCGCCGACCTGGCCTCGGTCGAGCAGCATCTCGATGCTGTCATCGCCGTCCACGGCCGCGTCGACGTGAGCATGAACGCCACGAGCCTGCATGGAGAGCTGCAAGGAACGCCACTGGGAGAGATGCCGGTCGAGGACTTCACTCTTCCCGCGGTTACCGCGCTCACGTCGAACTTCTGTACCGCTACCGCTGCGGCCCGCCGCATGACTGCGACCGGTGGCGGGGTGATTCTCACGATGTCGACCGGGATGGCGTGCGGGTCGTATGCCTGCGCCCAGACGCCCTGCCGGAGACGTGGGGCGTCGTACTCAATCCCGAGCATTCGCCCAACGAGGTCTTCGAGTACATGACCGCCGGTACCGCGCTCGGCCAGATCCCGACCCTCCAACAAGTGGGGGGCGCCGCCGCGTTCATCGCCTCCGGCCGAGCCGGCGCGATGACTGGAACCATCGTCAATCTCACGTGTGGTTCGATCATGAGCGCCAGCTAGTCCAGTCGGTCCCGTCCGCTACCCGCCTGGGCACGTAGGCTCCGGTTGGGGTGACCCGAGGGAGTAGGGGCGGACATGAGGCTCGGTGAGGCGCGCTGGCCACCGGTCACCGCCGTGCTGATCTTCCTGGCGCTCAACATCGGCCTGCGACTCTGGCTGCCCACGGAGGGAGCGATCCGCACCCCTTGGCTGCTCCCAGCGATCGAGACCGCCCTCCTCGTGGTCTTGCTCGCGGACGACCCGCAGGGTGTCGCAAGGCGAATGAAAACGTTGCGGCGGCTCGCGCTCACCCTCGTCTTCCTCCTGCTCGCGGCAGCGCTGTGGGCAACCGCCTTCCTCGTCTACGACCTGATCAAAGGCACCACCGGGGTGACCAACTCACCCTCACAGCTCCTTGCCTCCGGCGCCTTGGTCTGGCTCGGCAACAACTCGGCTTCACCAACGCCACCGCGTTCAGCCCCACCGACGTGTGCCACTCACCCTTCGCGCGAAGTACATGATGCTCGCGCAGTCGACCACCGCGCTCGCGCTCTTCGGCCTGATCGTCGCCCGTGCTGTCAACGCCTTCGCATAGGGGCCGCCGAGGATCGGCAGCGATTCCTGTCCAGCTGCGACGTTGCTGAGCCGGCTACGGCGACTCGTCCGTGGCTGTCTTCAGGCTGGCGTTGCGACTGCGCCCTCCCTCTCACGACCGCTGCCCAATGGTAGGGCTCGGACCGGTCCGATGGGTGCGCCGCGGCGATGCGAGATCGCCCTGGGCGCCGCCCGGGTCGAGTCTCGGCTCGCCTGGACTGACCCCCTCCATGCCACTGGACGATGAATGGTGCCGTCGGATCAGTTCACCGGCTGTACTGGTCCCACCTCGACGTCGCCGCCGCCAGGGCTAGTTCCGAGGACACCGATGAGTGCGAAGGCGAGGATGGCGACGCTGAGGCCGAGGAGTAGCCAGCGGGCCACGCGGTTGTGCCGGAGCCGGGTGAACGCGAGCACGGCCGCGATGATGATACCGAGCGGGGGGAGGACGGTGGCGATGAGCACGACCAACGTCCATACGGCCAATTCGGTCCCGGAGGCAGCCGGCGGATTCGGAGCGGTGTCGGCTCTCGCATCGGGCGGGACGATGCTGGTCATGCCTGAACTGTACGGGTCGGCGTCGGAGTCTGCGAGAGGACGAAGGACGCGAATCGGGGGTCTTCCCGACCATTCCTGGCCCTGCACCCTGTGGCTGCCTGGTCCTTTCGCCCGACCGCTGGCGGCGTCCTGTTCACTCTGGCGAGGTGTGTCAG
The DNA here is from genome assembly GCA_035630615.1 of Nocardioidaceae bacterium. GTDB lineage: Bacteria > Actinomycetota > Actinomycetes > Propionibacteriales > Nocardioidaceae > DATFRX01. The sequence continues at coordinate 2,283 of DASQKI010000064.1, read as the reverse complement.
GCAGCTGGCAGAGTGATCACTCGTCGGGTGCTGTGATTCGCCTCCTGGTCGAAGGCCCAGATCGCGATATTGACCGGCTTGTGGCGGGGTGCTCGGAACCTTGTCGCTGTGCCTTGTCCGTAGTAGGCCGCGCGGCCGGTGGTCGGGGTCCCTGGCGCGCGGAGGCCATTGTGCCAGCGGATGATGATCCGCGAGAAGTCTGGGGACGTCGGGTTGGTCCAGGTCACCTCGACGAAGTCGCCGTCTCGCACCGCGGTCGTGTCTGAGACGCGTGCGGGTCCGGTGATGTCATCGCGCTGTTGGTATTGAACGTGACCGTCAAGGACCGTCAGGCCGAGCGCGTCGTAGGTGTAGTGGAATCGGATGTCGTAGCGGGTCGTGAGGTGGTCAGGACCGCGGGTTGCGAAGTCGTCGACCCTCAGCCAACCATCGCCGGTGTAGATCGCGCCGGTGCCGTGGGCGAGGCCAACGTTTACGTCGTCCTGGCCGGATACATATGTTTCGCCCGCGGTGATCGGTGCGCCGGAGGAGTGGTGAAATCGAAGCCTCCATGAGTCCTCTGTTCCATCCGGCCACGCCTCGCTCCAAACGTCATGGTCGTTGAGGCCATTCCAGGTCAGCGGAATGTCGTAGTGCCGGTCGTAGGTGTCATCGACCCGATTGTCCATGTCCAGCGTCCAAGCGCTGGTGCCCTGCTCGGCGATCCCGTCGAGGTCGGTGTAATTCACGCCCCGGGAGGTCGGGATCTTAAGCCGCGCGTGCCGCGGCCCGGGCCCGGTCGGATCAAACCGCACCCAGATTCGGCAGCCCGCCTCCGTCAGCGATCCCTCGCAGCGGTTGTTGGTGATCCGGAAATCAGCGGCGTCAGCGCCGACAATCTGCGGACTGCCCACCGTGGCCGAATCCGCGGCGACCTTCCGCACACGGACCGCGAACGGCCGCTCGCGGATCGGCTCACCCACGTCGAGTGGATATGCGCGCCAGGCCACGTGGGGCCAAGCGTCCACCTTTGGCTTCGGATAACCGAACCGGACCTCGCCGGTGCCGACCTGGAGCCCGTCACACCAGCGTTCGTACACCAGCCACAGCCGGACGGTCTGCGCGCCGTTGCGCGCCAGGTCGAGAATCTCGAAGTGCCCGGTTTCGGTTCCGCACCCTCCGGTCGTGGTGGACACCTGAAGCGCGGGTCCCGGCACGCCAAACGACCCCTTGGTGTTCCGGTAGTCGCCAACGTTGAGACGCTGCCCGTCTGGGGCGTACACCAGCGCCTGGAAGGTGATGTGGCGGTTCCGTTTGGTGTAGACGGTAAGGACGAGTGACTCGCCGATCGTGCCACGGTCACTAACGGACAGGATGGAGTTGTGCGGAGTCCAGAAGGTGTCTCGATCCCACTCCGATGTCGCAACTGAGAAGTTTTCACCGCGACCGTCGCCCAGCACGATATCGGCCGCGACCGATTGCTCTCCGGAACCGGAGACGGCAAGCGGCCGAGAGGCATCGGCCGGCGCGATCCCATCCGTGCCGACCAGCGCACCTGTGAGTCCAAGGCTCACCAGAAGCATCGCGGCGCCACGCCACCCGGTTGACCGCCCGTCCATCGTCCACTCCCGTCACCCGAGCAGTCCACAGGCCGTCTATTGACGACAGGAGGCTACTCACATCAATCGCAGCCCGCAATCGCACGCTGCGTCCGCCGTTGCGGGGGAGGTGCTCCCGTAATACGTCGGCCGTCGGGTCGATGCTTGGCCTGGCCACGGAGGCTCGCCGTCCTGCAGGCTGGCGGTGTTGGATAGCGCTCTCCTCCTTGATGCTCCGGGTCGTGGGCGGGGGCGGCGCGGCGCGAGGACCTTGTATACCTGCGCCGCCCGCAGCGCGCGCCATGACACACAGGAGAGGCGGATTCGACAACCCGGGGATGAGCACGGCAGGCCGGGTCGGCGTGGAATCTCTTGTGGAATCAAATGGCGTCATCTGCCGTGGTTCGCCGGGGCTGGAGGGGAGAGGGGGACTCCTGGCGCCTGGAGTGGACCGGAGTAGTGGGGGAGCGGGGCTCTCATAATCCCTGGGTCGCGGGTTCGAGCCCTGCCCGCTCCACGGAGGTGTCGTCTAGCGTGTCGCGGTTGGTTATGGCCGAGTGCCGACTCGCGGTCGCGTCCGCGAAATCGGGCTTGACTGGCACGTAGTGGTTGTCGAGCAACGGCGACGAGATCAGCATGTCGGCGGTCGCCAGGTTGGAGGCGACCGGGACGTTCCAGAGTGCCGCCAGGCGCAGGAGCGCCTTGA
>DASQKI010000063.1:0-16794 GCA_035630615.1 Nocardioidaceae bacterium | reverse complement strand
CGGCAAAACACACCATCAAGCCGTCATCGCCCTGGCCCGCCGCCGCGTCAACGTCCTGCACGCCATCCTGCGCACCAGGCAGCCCTACGAAACGCGCCCACCCCGAGTTGCTGCTTGACTCACACATCAGGCTGCACCTCCAGTGGTTCGCCAGCGCAGCGCCGGCGCGATCGCCCGTTGACCGGCGAACAGAGCGATCCCGGTGACCGCACACACCGCGCCCAGCGTGGTTCGTCCGGCATTGGCGAGCAGGACGGTGCCGGCCAGCGGCCCGAACACGGCGCCGATACTCCACGTGGTGGAGGCGACGCCCATGTACCTGCCACGCAGGTCTGCCGGGGCGAGGTCGGCGAAGGTGGCACCGAACATGACGGCGATGCCGATCTCGCCGAGAGTCCAGACGAGGACCGATCCGATATAGCCGGCACCGCTGTGGACAGTGGCGCCGACGCCAACGCCGACACCGACCAGGAGCATCGAAACAGCCAGCACCGTGCTGCGGTCGCGACCGGCAAGCAGCCGCACCGCAAGCGGCTGCACGACCACGACGACGGCGCCATTCAGTGCCAGCAGGGCGCCGTACGTCGCGGGGCTGTGGCCATCTGCCGTCATCATGAGCGGCAGCGTCGTGAATGTCTGCAGGAAAAGGGTGAAGTAGACGACGTAGACCACTGCCGTGGCGATCATCAGTCGGTCCCGAATGAGCACCGGCAACAGCGCGCGACCGGATCGGTTTGATTTCGGTGGACGGGTCTCTGGCACCCGCCGCCAGACGATCAGTGCCGCGACGATCGAGGCCGCCGCGTTGATCCAGAACAGGAGTCCATAGCCGTGCTGCGCCAATACCCCGGCACTGACCGTCGCGACCGAGAAGCCGAGGCTGGCCGCCCAGAAGAGCAACCCGAAGGCCTGGATCCGCTGCCCTGGAGGGAGATCGGCGACTGCGGCTGATCCGGCTGGGTAGAACAGCTCCGCCATCAACCCGACGCTGACGGCGCCCGCCCAGATCGCCGGCATCGAATCTGCCGAACCGAGCACAACGAGCGCGGCGGCGGTCCCAAGGAACCCCACCAGCATGGTGAGGCGCCGCCCGATCCGGTCGCCCAGCCACCCACCGAGAAGCTGTGACCCGATGACACCGACCCCCACGGCGGCGACAACCGCGCCCGCGGTCGCGAGCGACAGGTGCTGTTCCTGCGTCAGATACAGCACCAGGAACGACCGCACGAGGCCGCCGGCACGACTGACGAAGTAGGTCGCCGCCAGCGCCCAGACCAGGTCTGGCAGCCCCAAACGCAGATTGGACGGTCGGTTTTCGGTCGGCGCCGCGACCGGGGTGGGCGTGGTGTAGGCCGTCATGTCAACGACGCTAAGTTGGCCGGCTCATTGAGAAAAGCGATTGTTTCTGATCGAGTCAAACGCTATCGGCTATGGTATGGCTCATGGCTGACGTCGAGCTGCGCCACCTGAAAACCATGGCCGCGATCGCCGAGGAAGGAACGTTCGGGCGAGCGGCGGCCCAGCTCGGCTACACCCAATCGTCGGTCAGCCAACAAATCGCCGCGTTAGAGAAGGGCATCGGCGGTCCAGTGTTCGACCGACCGGGCGGTCCCAGGCCGGTACGGATCACACCACTCGGCGAGGTGGTCTTGGCCCACGGGCGCGATCTACTGGCAAAAGCGGAGGCGCTGGCCGACGCCGTCGAACGCTTCAACGCGGGTAGCGGCCGGATCGACATCGGCACCTTCCAGAGCGTGTCCAACCTGATCCTGCCGGCGGTCGTACGCCGGCTGCTCGAGGAGCACCCGGGCTGCGACATCAGGCTGTCCGAGGTGGAACCGGCCGATCCGCAGATCGGCGATCTCGACCTGCTGTTCTACGACGGGCCCGTCGAAGGCGACGCCGAACACGTCAAGCTGCTCGACGAGCAGTACCTTCTGGTCGCCGGCGCCGGCGCATTCCCCGATGGTCCAGTACGGGTGAAGCTGCTCGACGGTGCTCCGATGGTCGCCTGGCCTCCCACCTATCACCAAAGGTGGTTGGAGCGGGCGCTCGCCAGCGCGGGAGCACAGCCACGGATCGTGTTTCGAACCACCGGCCACGAAACCATCATGTCGATGGTGCGCGCGGGCATCGGCTCGGCGGTGCTGCCATGGCTCGCCCTTCACGGATCCGATGCCCACTCCGACGACCGGCTCAGCATCCACCAACTGCAGCCGTCACCCGCCCGCGAGATTCTCCTGCACTGGCCGGCCGGACGCACCCAATCGCCACTCGCGACCCGAGCCATCGAGATCGCCGTCGATGTCGCGCACGACCTGGCCGAGCAGATCTGAGCAACTGGTCGAGGACACCGAGGGGAAGCGAGCCGGAGCCGAGGACTTGATCGTGGAACGTAGGTGAGGGCCGGCCCGGGGCAGCCGATGTAGCGATCGATCTCGTTGTCGATGTCGCCGGGAGCCATCGGTGTGTTGTCGCGGCAGTAGGCGACCGCCTGGTCACGGCTCCAACCCATGGCGTGGAGTCCGGTGTCGGTGACCAGGCGGGCCGCGCGCCGCGCATCGGTCGACAGCATTCCCAGCCGGGCGATGTCGTCGGAGTAGAGGCCCATCTCGTCGGCCAGTCGCTCGCTGTAGAGTCCCCAGCCCTCTGCGTACGCGTCGAAGATGTAGACCCGGCGTAGCAGCGGTAGGTCGGTGAGCTGTTGGGCGAGCGAGATCTGGACGTGGTGTCCGGGCACGGCCTCGTGGAAGGCGACCGCTTCGGCGTTGGGCCGCAGCCGGTCGGTGGGGGCGTGAGTGTTGGCGAAGAACGCGCCGGGTCGGGTGCCGTCGATGGCCGGCCACATGTAGTACGCCGTGGGAGCGTGCGGCGTCTGGTCGGCCGGGACCGGCTCGACCGGGCAGACCTGCGACGGCAGTCGTCAGAACCACTGTGGCGCGGCCGCTTCGGCCCGCGCGACGGTCTTGCGAGCCTGGCCGAGAATGTCCTCGGCTCCATTCGGTAGGTGGCACATCCCGGGATGGTCGAGATCGCGGGCATGCGGGAGGACGTCGGCGGCGAGCGCTTCGCCGTAGGCCGCGACTGCAGGGCGTACGAGGTCGGCGAGGATCCGGTCGCCTTCGTCCAGCCAGGACGATGCGCCGTCCCATCCGTCCGGCGGCGTGGGACCGGTGAAGGGATCGTCGCCGTGACCGGCGACGTAGCGTTCGGTCTGGGCGATCGCGGCACGAACCAACCGCTCCACCCCGGTTCGGCCGGCTGTGCTCCCGGCCCGATGGCGCTCGGCGGTCGCCCGCAAATGGTCAGGGATCGCGCGCAGCCGATCGAGGTAGTCGGACGCCTGCTCGGGCTCGGACAACGGCGTCTACTCCTCAGTGGCAGCTATGGCCGGCGTGACGCCCGGCCGAGTCCACTGCGGGAGCGGACGGCCGTCGCGGCGGTGCCAGGTGTGCGCCGGACCCTGCGGCCAACCCTCGGGCGAGTCCTCCCAGGTTTCCTGGCGGCCGTAGACCGTCATATCGAGGATCAGGGCCGCCGGCATCATCACCTCGCAGCCACGGCCGTCGGTCGCGTAGGTGAGGAAGATCCGGTCCCCGCGGCGCAGGAAGAACGCGAACGCGGCGTCGGGGAGGGTGGCGCCGTCGACACCGGCACTGGAGTACCACGGAATCGGGTAGCCCATAAACGCGCGGTACGGCGCGAGCTCGTCGTACGCTCCCTCGCAGAGGACGGCGAAGGTAACGCCACGCGCGTTCAGGTAGGTGGCGTCCTGGAAGTTCCAGACATTGGCCGTGCAGCCCTGGCACTGGTTCTCGAACGGCTCGCCGTGGTGCCACATGTGCTGGAAGACGAAGAGCTGGTCGCGACCCTCGAAGATGTCGAGGAGCGACACCGGTCCATCGGGTCCGGTCAAGGTCACGTTGGCGACCTCGATCATCGGCAGCCGACGGCGGGCGGCGGCGATCGCGTCGCCCTCGCGGGTGTGGGCCTTCTCCCGGACGAGCAGCTCGTCACGCCGGCGCTGCCAAGTCTCGCGGTCGACAATTTCGGGGATGGGGTTCATCGCGATCTCCTTCGCGGTGCAGCGGGTCTGTCATCCGTACCGACGAGTGAGTCGACGATCGTCATCGGCCGTCGACGGATTACCTTCTGTACCGTCGTGCCCACGACTCGAGAGGTCCGCATGACCAACGACCACTGGGTGCAGAAGGCGTACGACGACCACCGCCGCGAACTGCACGTGCACTGCTATCGCCTGGCGGGCAACGTGGCCGACGCGGACGACCTCGTACAGGAGACGTATCTGCGCGCCTGGGAGGCACGCGACGCCTTCGAGGGACGGGCGTCGCCCCGGACTTGGCTCTACCGGATCGCGACGAACGTCTTCCTTGACAGCCGCAAGGCCGCGAGCCGGCAGACGATGCCAGCCGGGGACATCTTCGAGTGGAGCACCGAGATCGGGCCCTACCCGGACGCACTGCTCGACGGCGACCCGCAGGCCGGCCTCGCAGCCGACGAGACCGTCGAGCTCGCTCTCATCGCCGCGCTGATGTACCTGCCCGTGCGCCAGCGCGCCGCCTTCGTGCTCCGGGACATCTGTGGCTGGACGCCCGGCGAGATCGCCGAGGCACTCGACGCGCCGGTCTCGACGGCCAACAGCTTGCTCCAGCGCGCTCGCGGGACGGTGCGCCGCCACGCTCCCGCAGACCCGCAGGACTGGCGCCGCCCCGAGCTGACGGCCGCGGACGAGGAGATCCTGCGCCGCTACGCCGAGGCGAGGTCACCCGAGGAATTCGGCGCGCTGCTCGCCGAGGACGTGCGGATCACGATGCCGCCCGACCCGCCGGTCATCGGGATCGACGCGGCCGCGGCATTCCTGGCCAGGCCGTTGGACTGGCGCACCATCCCGTCCTCTGCCAACGGGCGCCCGGCGCTGGTCGGCTACCTGCGGCGGCCGGGCAGCCCGCAATACGAGGCACTCGTCGTCGACGTCCTCCGCATCGTCGACGGGAACATCGCGGAGAGCAACGCATTCATCGGCGCCCATCACGTCGCGGCATTCGGGATGCCCCTCACACTGGACCCCTGAGTCCGCTGTCAGACCTGTACGGACCCAAGCGCGTCGGGACCTTTGGCCCGTTTCTGTTCGGCCGGTCGACACGTAGCGTCATGATGGCGCGGCGTCAACGCCGGCCCAGAAGTGCTGAGACATGCAAGCCAAGACTCGGCGGCGGTGCGAATGGTGAAAGCGGCGACGCAGGACAAGGTTCCGATTACCAGAGCCGAGGGCTTGGGCTTGGTCGCCATGGGCCTGGCGGTGCTGGTGATCGCCAACGACTTCACTGCACTGTCGATTGCGATACCGGCCATCGAGCAGGACCTCGACTCGGACGTCACGACGACGCAATGGGTGATCAACGGCTATGCGCTGGTGTTCGGCATCCTGATCGTCACGGGCGGACGCCTGGCCGACATGTTCGGTCGACGGAGGATCTTTTTCATCGGTTCGGCGATCTTCGCCGTCTTCTCCGTTCTCGCCGGTCTGGCGGACGATGTCTGGCTGCTTCTCCTCGCGCGCGCTGTCATGGGCGTTGGTGGGGCATTGATGTGGCCGGCCATCCTCGGCATGACGTTTGCGATCGTGCCGCGTAACCGAGCCGGGATCGCCGGCGGGCTGATCCTTGGGATGGCGGGCTTCGGGAATGCGGTGGGGCCCTTGCTGGGCGGCGTCTTGACCGACCTGGCCAGCTGGCGCTGGATCTTCTTCCTCAACCTGCCGATCGCTGCCTTCGCCGCGTTCGTGACCTGGCGTGTGGTGCCCGCGACCAGGCCCGAAGACGCGGAGCGACGGCTCGACTATGGCGGCATCGTCGCATTGTCAGTCGCGTTGCTCGCCCTCTTGCTGGCGCTCGATCTCGGCGCCGACGAGGGCTGGACCGATCCGATCATCGTCGGGCTCTTCGCGGTTGCCGCTGTCGGTGTCGTGCTCTTCGGCCTCATCGAGCGGAGCGTCGGCGATAGAGCACTCGTGCCCAAGGACGTCATCCAAAACCAGGCGTTCTTCACGGCGGGTCTGGCGACGCTCTTGATGTCGGCGATCTTCTTCGCCGCTCTGCTTTACCTGCCGCAGTTCATGACGAAGGAGCTCGGCTTCTCGCCATTGAAGGCGGGTGTGGGCCTGCTGCCGATGATGGGCCTGTTCGCGCTCGCCTCTTTCGTGTCGGGGCCGCTCTATTCTCGCGTGGGGCCAAAACTGATCGTCTCAGCCGGTGCCATCTGTCTAGCGTCCGGGATATTCATGCTGTCCTGGGTCGACACCATTGACAGCTATCAGGGGCTTGTCATCGGCATGATCGTGGTCGGCGCCGGGATCGGGCTTTTCCTTTCTTCGATCACCACCGTCGCGATCACCGCGCTCGACGAGTCCCGCGCCAGCCTCGGCGGCGCCATCGTCTACATGTTCCAGATCGCCGGCGGGGCCGTCGGCCTCGGCCTGAACACGGCACTGGTGGTCACGGCGTCGAGCCTCCCAGACGGCATCCACACCGCGTTCCTGGTCGACACGGCACTCGCTTTGTGTGGGCTCGCTGTGGTGATCTTGTTCGTCGGCGGACGGGTCGACGAGGAGAGGATTCGCAATCTGAGGCATCACCATCGAGCGCATGCCTGACAGTTTCGCCACTGACGCATGTCGGTGCTAAACGGATATTTCTCTCTAACTATCACAGAACACGTCTGCGGGCATCGCTCGATTTCGACGATCACGGCCAAAGCGTCGCTGTAACACGCCGAATTCGCGGTCCCCGATTGTCGCCAACGCCGGTGTTAGCTTGATTTCCCGCTCTCACCTGAATTTGGGAGGAGGCAGCGTGCCGCGCCCGATCGACAATCACGGATCCGCCTATGTGCCAGGACTCGACGGTCTTCGCGCCCTAGCGGTCATAGCCGTCTTGGGATATCACTTCGCTATCCCACAAATGAGCGGCGGATTGCTGGGCGTCAGCATCTTCTTCACCCTGAGCGGATTTTTGATCACGAGCATTTTGGTGTCGACCTGGGAACGCACCGGAAGCCTCGAGCTCCGCAGATTCTGGTTGCATCGGGCACGACGACTGCTGCCCGCGCTCGTTGTCGTCTTGGTGGTCGTGCTCGCCGTCACCGTCATCACCGACGCCGGGTCGCTGTCGAAGCGCTGGGGCGAAGCCGTCAGCGCGATCTTCTACGTCAACAACTGGGCCACGATCGCCGGCGACGGCTCCTATTTCGACAACTTCGCCGGACCGCAGCCGCTCGAACACCTGTGGTCGCTGGCCATCGAGGAGCAGTTCTATCTGGTCTGGCCGCTGCTCCTGCTCTTGCTGGTGCGGCGGCTGTCGGGACGGCTCGTCGACGTTGCGAAGGTGACGATTGGTTTGGCCGCCGCGTCGTTCGTCCTGATGGCGATCCTGGCCCAACCCGCCCTCGACAACACCCGGGCGTACGAAGGCACCGACACCCGGGCCGGTGAGCTGCTCGTCGGTGCGGCGCTGGCGCTGGTCTACCGTCCCTCTCGGGTACGCACGCTCCCACCGGCCGGGGTACGGATCGTCGTCGACGCAGTCGGGCTCGCAGCGCTAGGCGCCATGATGTTGATGGTCGTCTCGACGTCGTTCTACTCCCTGTCGCTCTATCGGGGCGGTTTCCTGCTGCTGTCCCTCGCCACCGCCCTCGTCGTGGCCGTCGTGTCCTACCCGGGATCGCTGCTCGGGTCGGCCTTCGGCGTCCCGCCATTGCGCTGGATCGGCGAACGGTCGTACGGGATCTACCTGTGGCACATGCCCGTCGTCGCCTTCACTCCCCCGAGCCTGCTCGACGGCGTCTCGGTGCCGCTGGTGGTGCTGCAGGTCGCACTGACGCTCGCACTCGCGGCTCTTTCGTGGCAGCTGATCGAAAACCCGATCCGACAGCACGGCTTCATCGAGGCACTCCGCCGACCGGTCGCGAGCACGAGCCTGCTTACCCCGTCGCCGCCGACACCCGCCCGCGGAGGGCTCGTACTCACCGCGGCGGCGGTCGTCGCGCTGACGTCCTGCAGCTTCATCGTTAAGCCGGACGACGGCAACGGAGCCGATGCGATGGCCACCGCCGACGGTGCGCCGCTGCCACCTGCACAGACCGGCGGCGGTCGAGACCGCGACGCCGACAACGCCGCGCACCAAGCCGACCACCACACCTCGGCGCGGTGGGAGACCTCCTGTGACTCGGTGGTGCACGTCGGCGACTCCACCTCGATCGGCCTGATGGACCCCGAATACGGTCTGCGCCGCGGTCAGCGGATCGACGCGCAATACCGCAAAGTGGGGGTCGAGAACGTCGACACCGACATCCTCGGGGCCCGTTCGATCGTCGAGCACTACCACGACCAGCCCAACGCGGCGGAGGCCACCGCGAGCCGCATGGACGACGGCTACGACGGCTGCTGGGTCTTCGCCATGGGCACCAACGAGGTTGCCAACCAGGCCGTCGGCGGTGTCGTACCGCTCGACGACCGCATCGACATGCTGATGAACGAGATCGACGGCCAGCCGGCCCTGTGGCTCACCGTCAAGAGCCGGCTCTCCTCTAGTCCGTGGGCCAACGACGAGATGGCGAAGTGGAACGACGCATTGCGCGACGCCTGCGAGCGATATCCCAACCTCCGGGTCTACGACTGGGCGTCCGAGGTGCATGACGGGTGGTACATCTCGGACGGCATTCATTTCACGACACCTGGGTACGCCGAGCGATCCCGACGAATCGTGCGAGCGCTCGCCGTCGCGTACCCATTCGAGGGCTCGCCGTCGGACGACTGCTTCGTCACGTCGGCCTGACGATCGCGATACCGTGCAAGCGGACCCATCGCCGAGGAGCACACCATGGCGCGACGACCGTTCGGCGTGACACTTCTCGTCGTCCTCATCGTCATCAACGGACTCATCGCCGTCATCGGCGGGCTCGTCCTGGCGATTCAGCACGACGACCGCGACGTCATCCGCCAGACCAAGGTGTCCAGTGACAACTTGCTCGTGTACGGGATCTCGCTCGTCACCGTCGGGGCGATCTACCTCGTGATCGCCCGAGGACTCGCCTCGGGCGGAGGCATCTCGCGATTTCTAGTCGGGGCGTTCAGCCTGCTCAACCTCATCGGCGGGATCTGGGTGGCTGTCGACAAGGACGGACAACTCCAGACGCAGGGCATCATCAGCGCGGTCATCAGCGGGATCGTCCTGCTGCTGCTGTACTCGCCACGTGCGAACGCCTTCTTCCGTACCCATTGAGCGCGTCGACTGATTGACGTGGCGTTCCGCACTCGGTTACTCGCGGACGACCACCCTGCGACCCTTCAGTCGCAAGGAGTTCGAGGAGATTCGCGCCAAGGTGGCGGATCAGGGCTGATACCTCTGCCGGCGACCCCGGGCTCTGTCACGATCGTGCGTCATGTGGACCCGGAAGAGTCGAACGCTGCTCACGTGTGCTGTCATCGTCGTCACCCTGGCCGTCGGATGGTGGCAGCAGCGCGACGAGGCCACTGACACGGAGCGGATTGCATCCATCGACGGCATCGCGGCGGCCGAATACAAGCCCGGCTATTGGTACGAGATCACCCTCGAGCCCGGGCTCAGCACGGAACAAGTCCGCGACGTACTCGCCGAGATCTCCGCGAGCGTCGAGTCCGCCGAGGACCGGGATGGGCTTCCGACGATGCTGGTCGAGTCAGCCGGGTCATCCGACCTCCGTATCGACCTCTCCGACGATCTCGGTCAGACGGCGGCGATCATCACGTCGATCACGACGACACCCCTGACCGGCTTCGATGTCGACCTGACCGGCCTCGAGTCGTCCAGCGAATTCGGCTTCGCGTCCCGGGAGGAGGTGCTGCCCGGCGCCCTGCACTTCGTCTCGAGCCTCGGTCGGGCCGGAGTCGACGACCTCTCCCCAATGGGCGAAGACCTCGGGTTTTACTACACCGCTCGCGAAGGCTACAGCACACGGGCGATCGAGCTGTCCGCCTCGCCGACCGACGTCGCCCTGCGTCAGCTGGACGTCCTGGCCCGATCGCTGCGGCTCTCGGACGCCGAGCTGATCCGGGCCGACGGTGTGAGCATCGAGGTGGCTATCCCGAAAGGTTCGCCGGCCGGCCCCGTCAGGCGGGTCTTCACCGCCGCCTACGGCAAGCACGACCTCGACCTGACCGTGAGTCGACAGGCACGATAAGCACAGCTCCGACGCGCCGGGCCGACGGCGCCGGTCACGGCTGCATCCGTGGATCGTGCGTGGGGTCGGCGTAGGTGGCCGGGCAGCCGTGGTCGATGGCTTCTGGGCGCAGTTCGTAGTGCCAGGGTTCGTTGTCGTAGATCTGGCACAGCCCGTACTTGGCGCCGTGTTCGGACAGCCAGGCCGTGGCATCGGAGGGCCCGACGTCGATCGCGTCGCCCGACACGTGAGCAGACGTCTTGGGGGTGGCCACCCATCGGGCAGCTTCCGCTTCCGAGCCGTACTCCGAGATGGCCTCGCTCAGCAGTTGATCCTGGTATTCCGGCGCGCGCCACCCACTGTTGACATAGAACTCGACGCCTTCGTCAGCGGCATCCGTCGCCGCTTCGCGCAAGGCCTGGAGCAGATCGGGGTCGAGGTTGGCTACGCCGGGATACTCGTCATCAAACACTGTCGCGCCGTCAGGGACGGCACCGTCAGCCTCGGCCGTCGCACCACCGTGGTCGCCGCGAAGGACCTCGCTGAGCGAAGGCGCCGAGGACGATGCTGCCTGATGGACGAGGGTTCCGATGACGGTCGCGATGACGACGACCAGGCCGACGGCGCTGGGCATGAGCGTCCTGCGGGTCTTTGTTCGTGCTGACGCCGTTTGTCTCATGCCGCCAGTCAAGGGAGCGGGGTGTTGCCAGCACGTATGTGGTTTTCGGTATGCCGGCGATATGCGTCGGCTCGTAGCATCGAGGCATGCGTGTCTTGGTCGTCGAGGACGAGCCCTACATGGCCGAGGCCATCCGCGACGGGTTGCGCCTAGAAGCGATCGCGGCCGACATCGCCGGTGACGGCGACACCGCTCAGGATCTGCTGAGCGTCAACGCCTACGACATCGCCGTCCTCGACCGCGACATTCCCGGGCCCTCCGGCGACGAGATCGCTGAACGCATCGTCGCCTCCGGCAGCGGCATGCCGATCCTCATGCTCACCGCTGCCGACCGGCTCGACGACAAGGCCTCCGGGTTCGAGCTCGGCGCCGACGACTACCTCACCAAGCCGTTCGAACTGCGAGAACTCGTGCTCCGTCTCAGAGCGCTCGACCGCAGGCGTGCGCACAACAGACCGCCCGTGCGAGAGATCGCCGGCCTACGCCTGGATCCGTTCCGCCGCGAAGTCTACCGGGACGGCCGGTACGTCGCCCTGACCAGGAAGCAGTTCGCCGTGCTTGAAGTTCTCGTCGCCGCCGAGGGCGGTGTCGTCAGCTCCGAAGAACTCTTGGAGCGAGCCTGGGATGAGAACGCCGACCCGTTCACCAACGCGGTGCGCATCACCGTCTCGGCACTGCGCAAACGGCTCGGCGAACCCTGGATCATCGCCACCGTGGCCGGCGTCGGCTACCGCGTCGACACAGCGCCCAGCACCGGGCGTGAAGGCGATGACCGTGGATAGAGCCCCCGGCTTGAGCGTTCGCCTCAAACTCACCCTCAGTTACGCCGGCTTTCTCATGCTCGCCGGTGTCACGCTGCTCGCCGCCGCGTTGGTCTTCGTCCTGCGAGGCCTACCCGACGGTGCGATCTACACCACCGGTGACTTGATAGCCAACCGTTCCGTCATCCTGCGTTCGTTCGCTCCGTTCGTGACCATCGTGTTGGCGTGCCTGTTGGTGTTCGGGCTCGTGGGAGGGTGGATTCTCGCGGGCCGCATGCTGACGCCTCTGACTCGCATCGCAGACGCCACCCGCATGGCCACCAACGGATCACTCTCCCACCGAATCCGGCTACCAGGCCGCAGGGATGAGTTCCGCGAGCTCGCCGACGCCTTCGACACTATGCTCGCGCAGCTCGAAGCGCAGGTCGCCGAACAGCAGAGATTCGCGGCCAACGCCTCGCATGAGCTGCGAACCCCGCTGGCGGTCACGCAGACACTTCTCGACGTGGCCCGAAACGATCCGAACCGCGACACCGGCGAACTCATCGACCGCCTGCATTTCGTCAACGCCAGGGCGATTGACCTGACCGAAGCATTGCTCCTGCTCAGCCGGGCCGACCAACGGTCCTTCAGCCGAGAACACGTCGACCTGTCCCTCATCGCGGAAGAAGCCACCGAAACGCTCCTCCCCCTCGCAGAAAAACGCGGTCTCACCATCAAGACCTCTGGCGACATGACCGCTACTATCGGCTCACACGCGCTCCTGATGCAGTTGACGACGAACCTCGTGCACAACGCGATCGTCCACAACCTGCCTGACAAGGGCACCGTCTGGGTCACGACCAGCGTCCACCACCAAGCCGTGGTGCTCACTGTCGAGAACACCGGCGAGAAGCTCGCCCCACAGTTCGTTTCCACGCTGGTGGAGCCGTTTCAGCGCGGCACCCAACGCATCCGAACCGATCACGCAGGTGTCGGCCTCGGCCTGGCCATCGTCAGGAGCATCACCCAAGCACACGAAGGAACCCTCACCCTCATCCCCCGCCCCGCTGGAGGGCTCTGCGTCACGGTGCAACTACCCGCCGCGCGCGTACGAGGAGACGTTCAGCAGCTGTGAAGGTTCCGCCCGCCATCTCAGGGTCCACGGGGCGTCTCACCGTACGGCTTGTATTTGTCGATCTCCCGCCGCAGCGCCGGCTTGTCGACGGGCCCAATCGGCACGACGAGTTGCGAGTCGGTACACGCGCCCGGACGGACTTGGAGAAGACCGTCGCGCCGTACACCCTCATTCCGACCCTGGCGTCGTCGGGCAGCTTGGCCGTCACGGCGTGAAGTGCCCTCTTCGCGGCGGCGATCTTGGTCGAGCCTGAGCTGTCCGGCTCCTTCATCGAGCCCGAGGAATCCAATACGAGCAGAAGTTCCTCCTGGTCGCCGTCGTCGGACGCCGTCCCGGTGATGGCGCCCACACGTGAAGTGCCCGCGATGGCCGAGGTCGCGGTCGACGTCGCGGTGGCGACTAACAGCAGGCAGACCGAGGCGAGCAGGCCGGCCGACAGCTGCCTGCGCCCACGCGAGAGCACACTCATGAGGACCACGGTTGCGAATCGCCCTGGCGGCAACCTGGAGCCGCGGTCAGGCCCAGTTGTCGGGGTTGATCCTCGACGGCTGCACGCGCGGCGGCTCGCCCGGCATCTTCGGGGTATCAACCGATCCAACGCTGTGCCAACCCGCATCAACGCAGGATGGCGGTGAGCGCTGTGCGCAAGGTTATCGGGCGAGTTTTGCGAGGCCTGCCGCCTTCGCTCCGGCGAGCCGCGCTATGCAGCGGGAGCTGAGGCTCGGCCACGCAGGGTGTCCACTCCTTAGGGAGTTGCCCCGTCGAGGCTTTGATCCGTAGAGCAATCCTCTCGGGCTACCCCAGGCGCCATCTGCCGTAAGCAGTTGGCTCCTCGGGACGCGTTCAGCACTTCCGGTCCAAGACTCCTACCACGAGCCATGACACGGTTGGTGATGCCTACGACGGCGGCCGGCTCAGGGAAAGGAGTTGTTGCTCCGCTTCTCTAGGGTTCGTCATCCCGATCCGGCGTCTGATCAGCGTCCCGCTTTGCGCGTTCTAGGTCGGCCCGGGTTCGGCGGCCCGATGACGGCAAGGACAACTGCCCCCAACCCAATGAGAGTGGCTATGCTCCACGCGACCGCCGCCACGGGCGGATCGAAAGCCACGATCACCACCGGGCCAACGACCAGGACGAGGAGGTTGCCACCAACAAAGATCACCAAGAAGAGCGTGACGCCGCGCTTAACGGCTCTGACCAGCTCCCTCGCGTGGGGCTATATCTGGGAGTGCCCCACACGCAACCCCCAGTCAATGCACACCTGCCGACCGAAGGACCGCGCGGAACCATCGGAGAACGAGTGTCGACCCCCGATCGTCTCGGGGGGGCCAACCGGGGGTCGACACTTTCATACCGATTTCGGGGGCCGAGGTGTTACTCGCTCCCTCCTCGTTGTCGCGCGGGCGAGTGGACCAACATCCGATTCACCAACTGAGCCATCCGCGGCCGGTAGGGCGAGCCTTCACACCTGGCAGTGAGCATGGCTCGCCCTCCGACCGCCGGATGGAGACCTCGACAGGAGGTGACCTTGCGCTATGCACACGTGGAACGGCTCGCCCAACCGAGCCGGGACGAGTAGGGAGCGCGCGACGTGACGTTGGGGCGACGGGGACTGGCCGGGTTGGCCGTGGTCGCCGTCTTGGCGACCGGCTGTGGACGGGCCGTCGATCTGGTGGCCGACGACTCGCAGCCGGAGCCGACGGCCGAGACCGAGCAGCCGTGCGGCGAGTCGGCGGCGCCGCAATGCGGGCCGCCGCCCGACGCGAGGCGCTCCAGCGTTGCGGCGTTCCACGCTCAGACCGTCGAGTGGTCGGACTGCGGCGAATACGAGTGCGGCAGCGTCGAGGTGCCGCTGGATTACTCCGACCCGTCCGGCGCCACGGTCGAGATCGAGCTGAAGCGGGCCCCCGCGCAGTCGGATCATCCGACCGGGACGCTGTTCATCAACCCGGGTGGACCGGGCGGGTCCGGGCGGGACTACCTCGAATACTTTGTCCCGGAGCAGTCCGACGAGGTGCGCGACAACTACGACATCGTCGGCTTCGACCCGAGAGGAGTCGCCGGCAGCGATCCCCTGGTGTGTCTCGACGACGCCGAGCTCGACCAGCTGGTCGCCTACGACCCCGACCCGGACACACCCGCCGAGGTCACCAAATTGAAGCAGCTGGTGCGCGTGGCTTCGCGGAGGGCTGCGTCGCCGCCGGTCCGCTGGCCGGACACGTGTCGACCGTAGAAGTGGCCCGCGATCTCGACATCCTCCGAGCCGTCGTAGGTGACCCGAAGCTGACCTACTACGGCGCGTCCTACGGCACCTACATCGGCGCGATCTACGCCGAGCTGTTCCCACGACGGGTCGGGCGCCTCGTCCTCGACGGCGCAGTCGACCCGACCCTGTCGGCGACCAAGGCCGGCCTCCGACAGGCGGCCGGCTTCCAGACCGCGCTCGAGGCGTACGTCGACGACTGCGTCGCCACCGGGGACTGCCCGCTCGGCTCGGACCGGCGCGAGGTGATCGTGCGGCTGCGTACGTTCCTTGACGATCTCGACCAGAACCCCCTGGACACCGGTGATCCGGAGCGACCGCTCACCGAGGCGCTGGGATTCACCGGCGTCGTCGCGCCGCTGTACAACCAGGACTACTGGCCGCTGCTGACAGAGGCGTTGACCGCGGCCGCCCAAGGCGACGGCTCCGTGCTGCTCAGGCTTGGTCGATGCCTATCTTCGCCGCGAAAACGGCCACTATCACGACAACATGATCCAGGTGAGCTACGCGGTCAGGTGCCTCGACGATCCAGCGCACCTCACCCCTCAACAGATTCGGCGGTCCGTGCCGCGATACGAGCAGGCGTCGCCGGTGTTCGGCCGGATCTTCGCCTGGTCGATGCTCGGCTGCTGGGCGTGGCCTATCCGGCCGGAGCAGCCGCCGCCGGACATCGACGCCGCGGGCGCCGCGCCGATCGTCGTCGTCGGCACCACCCGTGACCCGGCGACACCGTACGCCGGCGCCGAAGCCCTAGCCGACACGCTCCGGTCCGGCGTCCTCGTCAGCCGCGACGGCGACGGGCACACCGGCTACCACATGGGCAACGACTGCATCGACCACGCGCTCGACGCCTACCTCGCCGACGGCACCGTACCCAAGAACGGCCTGACCTGCTGAGCACGTCCTCCGACAGCCTCCGGCAATGACCCGCCTTGGCCGCTCAGACCTCAAGGCCTGGACCTCGCAGCTGTCCGGGCCGTTCGGAGTGGTCCCGTCATCGTGGCGTTCAAAGATTCCTGGCTCGCCCGGCATCCCGGGTGCACGCGGGTTGAACGCTGTGCCAACCGGCGAAACCGCAGGACAGCAGGACAGCGCCGAGCGCTGTGCGCAAGGTTATCGGGCGAGTTCAGCGCAGCGTCAGCCTCCCGGCGGGAAGTTTCCGCAGGTCAGGCCACGATTCGTGGAGCGAGCCGGACTCGACAACTAAGAGCTATGTCCGGCAATTGTGTCTGCCCTGCGCATGTCCTGCGTCGGGTGATGTGCGACAGGTTTCCGCCACCTGATGCGCGACAGTGGTCGGCTTGGCCACTCTGTGTTCCGGCGTCTCCGTGGGACGTCGGTAGGCAGGGAGGCCGGGATTGGCGCTTGTTGTGTTGTCAGTAGTGGAGCAACGGTTGGATGCGGTGCGTGCGGTTCTTGCGGGTGCGTCGGTCACGGAGGTCGCGGCGGCGGCTGGGGTGTCGCGGTCGTCGGTGCATCGTTGGATGGCCCGGTATCTGTCGGAGAACGTCGCGGGCGGGCTTCGGTGTCCGGGGTGAGTGATCGCTGCTTGGTGTGTCGACGGGCGCTAGTCACCGAACACCGTCCGGAAGTCGTCGGCGTCATAGCCGGGCGTCAACGTTCGTGCCGGTCTGGGCTCGGAGTAGTGCCGCTGCAGCCGGTCGAAGATCTCGTCCACCTCCGGCCGCAGATACGGGTCCAGCGAGGCGACCTTCTGATGCCGGCTGACCGCCATCACGTCCGGCAGCGTCAGATTCGGAT
>DASQKI010000062.1:0-55964 GCA_035630615.1 Nocardioidaceae bacterium | reverse complement strand
GCGACGGTCGCGGCCGGCCGTCCAGCTACGTAACATGCGTGAAACAAGGCGGTCACTGACCAGAAATGGCACCCGCCTAGGTTCGCGACAGGATCAGCGTTGCTCCTGGCGCCCGTATGCCGCCAGACGCTCGCCCGTTGTGCCACACCTGGAGGATGGATGTTCGGTAACGCCGACGATCTGCTCAAATTCATCGAGGACGAAGGCGTCGAGTTCGTCGACGTCCGGTTCTGTGACCTACCGGGCATCATGCAGCACTTCACCATTCCGGTGTCCAATTTCAGCGGCGACGTCTTCACCGACGGACTGATGTTCGACGGATCGTCGATCCGTGGCTTCCAGGAGATCCACGAGTCCGACATGCTGCTGCTCCCCGACCCGGCATCGGCGATGGTCGATCCGTTCCGGCAGCACAAGACCCTGGTGATCAACTTCTTCGTCCACGACCCGCTCACCGGCGAGGGCTACAGTCGCGACCCACGCAACATCGCGCGCAAGGCCGAGGCGTACCTCAAGAGCTCCAACATCGGTGACACGGCCTACTTCGGGCCGGAGGCGGAGTTCTACGTCTTCGACGACGTACGGTTCGATACCAGCGAGCGAGCCGGCTTCTACTTCCTCGACTCGGTCGAGGCGGCGTGGAACACCGGTCGTGAGGAAGAGGGCGGAAACCTCGGCTACAAGCCGCGCTACAAGCAGGGCTACTTCCCGGTGCCGCCGATGGACCACCTCACCGACCTGCGCTCGGAGATGGTCAAGAACCTCATCGACGCCGGCATCCCGGTCGAGATGCAGCACCACGAGGTCGGCACCGCCGGTCAGGGTGAGATCGACATCCGGTTCGACACTCTGCTCAAGCAGGCCGACAACCTGATGAAGTACAAGTACATCCTCAAGAACACCGCGCATGTCGCCGGCCGCACGGTGACGTTCATGCCGAAGCCGATCTTCAACGACAACGGCTCCGGCATGCACTGCCACCAGAGCATCTGGAAGGACGGCGCACCGCTGTTCTACGACGAGCTCGGGTACGCCGGCCTGTCGGACACCGCCCGTTGGTACATCGGAGGCCTGCTCAAGCACGCGCCCAGCCTGCTCGCGTTCACGAACCCGACGGTCAACTCCTACCACCGTCTGGTGCCGGGCTTCGAGGCGCCGGTCAACCTGGTCTACTCACAGCGCAACCGCTCGGCCTGTGTCCGCATCCCGATCACGGGCTCGAACCCGAAGGCGAAGCGCGTCGAGTTCCGCGTGCCGGACCCGTCGTGCAACCCGTACCTCGCGTTCTCGGCAATGCTGATGGCCGGCATCGACGGCATCCGCAACAAGCTCGAGCCGCCGGAGCCGATCGACAAGGACCTCTACGAGCTGCCGCCGGACGAGCACGCTGCCGTCCCGCAGGTCCCGACGTCACTGCCCGAGGTGCTCGACACGCTCGAGGACGACCACGAGTTCCTGCTGGCGGGCGACGTCTTCACGCCGGACCTCATCGAGACCTGGATCGACTACAAGCGCACCCACGAGATCACCCCGATCGCGCAGCGTCCACACCCGCACGAGTTCGAGTTGTACTTCGACATCTGAGACACGGGGCCAACTCCCCCGCTGACCGTCGAGTGAAACGGCAGCTGACCTGGGCAAATGTCTACGCGGCGTTGTTCAGCGTTGGCCGCCGCTTTGCATCGGCATGTGCACGTGGTGTGCACCCGGGCTCCGGGGTGCACCCCTCCGTGCCATGGCCGCCCCGGGTTGTGGTCGGTTGTCGAACATTGCCGCGAGCGCCTGATCCACGCTGGACCAGGTGTCAACTGTCGCGGCCGGGCGATGCTGGATGGCAGGACTGCTGCTAACTCTCCGCTGACGCAGGCATCTAGTCCACGCGTCGGTCGGTGCGGAACCCGCGTGGGTCCTGCGCCGCTCATCGGTCGCGCTGGTCCGCGATCCGGTCGCGCACATCGGCGGTGACCTGGCGCTGGTCGGCATCCCGGTCGCGCTGGTCCGCGATTCGGTCCCGCTGATCGGCGGTGACCTCGCGCTGATCGGCGTCCAGGTCACGCTGGTCCGCAATGCGGTCGCGCTTATCGGCGAGCACTCGTTGTTCGTGCGCGGTTCGACGCCACTCGCCTGTAGCTTCTCGCTGCTTGGCGCTTTGGGCTCGAAGCTCCACCGCCTGTCCGCGTAGCTTGGCTGCGGTCTCCCGCACTTCTGCGGCGCTTCTTCGCAGCTCGGCCGCGGTCTCGGCCCGCACCCGGGCGGCCTGGCGGGCGTGGTCAGCCGACTCCCGCTGCCAGCGCTGAATCGCCAACAGTTCTGAGTGGTCAGGATCGACTGATGCCACGACATCCAGCCTAGAGCCAAACTGCTCTGCTGTGGGAGCCTTGCACGGCCGTCACCGCCGACGCGCCGCTGACGTTGGGTGGGCCACCTGGACTTGAACCAGGGACCTCTTCCTTATCAGGGGTCTGCCGTGCGGCCAGGAGCCATCCTAAGCCTGCTTAGAGGCTGTGCGAGTGCATGAGTGTGCGCCGTCGTGCGACCCGGTAGACCGGCAGTTGGCCCGGCACCGGCCTCTGCCTACCCCCACTGCGGATCCATTGCAGCAGTATTCCGATCGCGGCTAGTGGGACGCCGAAGGCGGATGGCCCTAGGACTGCGCTGACGGGCGCTGTTGGATGCCCTGCTGGGAGCTGGCCGTCTCGCCACGTAGTTCGGAGCCGAGAGTGGTCGCGGGTGTGGACCGTGCGCCAGGCGGAGCCAGATCGTGATCCAGACGACACGCTGACCGCCGAGAATGCAGATCATGAGGTGGATCCGGCTTCGGTCCTTCCGATGGGCTGGCGTGGTCGTCGCTGTCGCCGGCGTCGTCGTCGGCATCATTGTGGTCGGACGAGACGACGACACCGAAGTCGTTCCGGCGCTACCTGTGTCGAGCGAGTCGAGTAGGTCGACCCATCCTTCCCCGACGCCGACCGCGACGGTTTCGATACCTCCGAGGCCCGATCCGGTCACCATGAGGGTCGTACGGCGGCACGGAAGCGCGCAGGAGTTTCGGCGCTACACCGGTCCGCGGCCACCGGCATTTACCACGGCCGAGGCTCTTCGTCGCATCGATGGTTCAGGCGACTACAGCCTCGGGTTGTGGGATGTAGGCATGGTTCGCCGGGACAGGCTGGTGGACTGGCACCAGGTTTGGATCATCGCCAGCGTGACCTTCGTCGAGGACTTCGCAGAGATTGAGATCAGCGGCACGCTCCGTGGGGAGCCCACGTCAGACAAACCGCGGCCAGGCTGGCTTCGATCGGTAACCATGATCAACGCGACGACCGGCAAGTTTGTGCTTGGCTATTCGTTCTGACCATGCCGGGCTCACGTGGAGGCTGAGCGCTGAATCGCATACGCACGGTGGGCGATCCGGGTTCGAACCGGTGACCACCTCGGTGTGAACGCCGTCCCCTGCTGACTGTGAGTGTCGGGTATTGACCTACCCACCTGCTGGCCCCGGATGACCGTGCCGATAGTTGTGGTTGGACGATCCTCGAATCTAGGACAGCTGCTGACGATTTGCTGATGCTGCAATCCAGCTTTCACTTGTTTCCGGTGTGGCTGTCAGGGTGCGCCAGTCACGCCCATGGAGCAGTACTGGCTGCCCGAGCGATTCGGAATCCCGCTCTCGGCGTAATAGCGTCCCTCGCGCCGGTTCAAGACCGTGATGGACCACTGGCCGCTGCTATCGGCGCGGATCGAGCCGACGGCGACGACCTCATTACCCGAGCTGCCCGTACTGGAGGTCACGCTCACTTCGTAGTCCCACAGACTCGACGGCCTGGCATGCTCGATGCTGAAGATCACCTTGACGCCTGGCCGGTCTCCCCGGTTGCGCAGGACGGTCTGTGTCACTGTGCGTTGTGCGGCCTCGCTATCGTCGTCGCAAAGGCTTCGCGCGATAACGGGCTTGTGCGCGGGGGCGACGCGGATTCAGCTGTTGCCCTCGGACTGCGGTTCGGGCGTCGCCGCGCTCGCGCCGACTACGCCGGCGCTAATCGCAACTGCGGCGATCACACCGCCGACGCGGCGCCAGAATCGATGCCTGCTCCCCGGATATGTCTCGCTGGAACCAGTGGCGGTCATGCCTGAACCGTAGGCGTCGGCGGCCAGGCTCAACGAGAGGCCGAAGGTCCCGAATCGTGCTGCGCCGGCCATACCTGGCCCTGCACCCCGTAGCTGCCGATCGTAGGCCGAAGCGGAGCGTGTCAAGGGTCGAGCGTGCTCGATCACGCAGTGACGCCGTAGGCGCCCCGCAGTGCCTCAACTGAATGGTGCCTTGCTTGGCGACGGTCTTGAGTGGTTGCCCAGTCGTCGCCGCACCACACGCCGCCGCAGGGTGGGCGAGGCCACCACCTCGTAACCGGCATCGAGGAAGACCTGCACCAGCCCGACCGAGGCCTCGTCCCAGATCACGGACTTGCCCGGGGGCGGCTCGATCGGATACCCCTCCAGGACGCGGGCGCCGACCTGCTCGCCGTACTCGACGGTGGCGGTGGCGAGCTCGTAGGTCAGCCCCGACTGGCGCCGGCCCTTGCGCACGACGAAACAGGTGACTGACCAGACGCCCTCGAGCTCGGGGTCCATCCGCATCCACGCCTGTTTCCGGCTCCACAGCCTGGGGTAGTTTTCCCGCGGCTCGACAGCGACCCAGCCGGCCGCCTCGCCGTCGACGTACCCGATCAGCCCAGACGTCGGTCCGTTGGCGGTGCCGCAGGCGGTTTGCTCCAGCAGCGCGGCGTCCCTCTGCTCCTGGGTGGTGTCGCGCCAGATCCAGCCGGGCACCTTCAGCGCTTGGCAACGACTCTTGCGGGCGCCACCTGTGGCGAACACCGCCTCGACGTCCTCGGTTGCTGCTTGGTTGGCCGGGAGCCAGGTGAAATCGGGCATGCGACGACCCTAGTTGCCCGCCGGACGCCTCCATTCGACGGCGCTGGATTCGCTGCTCGTTCGGGCCGTGCCCGCAATGAGGGTGCAGTCGTAACACAGCGAGAAGGCCTGCCGTACTTCGCCTACCTCGTGCTCGCTGGACGGCCACAGGTACGCCTCATCCTCGCGCTGATGCGAATCAGGGCCGGTAAGGGCCGATCGACCCGAACAGCGAAGCAGGCAGAGCCTTCCTCGGGGGTGTGGCGACTCTCTGGGTGTCAGCACTCGTAGCGCAGGGATCGTGGCCAGAGATCTTGGTTGGATGCCCGCTGGCCGTCGCCGCCGCGGCCATCACCTACTGGTGGCTCAAGACACGCAGGCGAGATCGCCACCCCTAGCCGGGCGTGGCATCGAGCGGCCCATCCAGGCTTGGTGACGACCGTTCGGCGAGTGTCCCCGACGCTACTCTGGCACCTATGGGCCAGGAGCAGGCCGACGAGGTTCTTGTAGGTGGGCCCCAAGGACCCCGGCTGCGTGAACGGCTGTCTCGACGTTGGCCGCAACGCGAAGCCGTTGCGATCGCGCTGGTGCTCGGCATCGGCATCGGCGCCTTCGGGACCCACCTGTGGCAGAACCGCTCCGGTGGGAGCGAAAGCCAACCAGACATCCACTTGGCCGCGAACCTCTCGCTGGACTACCGCTATCACGAGCAGGCGATGGCGACGCTGACCATCTACAACCTCGACGCCGACGACCGCGTCACGCTCCTCGGCCTCGAGCTGAGCGTGGCGGGTCTACGCGTTGTCGGTGACACGTGGGACAGCGCGCCCGGTCCCCCAGTCGCCGTCCTTGCAAACGGCTCACACGACCTGGTGACACGACTGCGCATGGACTGCTCCGAAGACATCGGACGCTTCGGCCAGATCGTCGTCTCGGCGACTGCGGACGACGAGTCTCCAGAGCGCGTCAGTGACCTCGATACGCCCGTGGCACAGGCTCTGCAGAACGTCCACGAAAACATCTGCAGTGGCGACGCGCGACTGCCGAGCTATTCCGGACTACTCCCACATCCTCCCGAGCTTCAGGCTCCCAGGATCAGGGCTCAGGCACCAGCTGTCCGCGCTCATTAGCCGACCACGAACGCGACATCAGCGTCCATCGCTATCAGCTCGCCGGGATTCCGGCCTGATGTCGTAGGTGTAGTTGTCCTCTTGAGACACACAATGTCGGCGCGAAGGGGGGCGAAGACTTGAGGAGATGCTTGGCTCAGGGCCGATGACCCGTGCCGCGTTAGCCGATAGATTTTGGCCTGTGGGCCGACTCGACGAACCCGAGTGGTGGTGGGACGTCGCGTTGGAAGGCATCGGCGGCGCAGTCGTCGCTGGCCTGGTCACGCTGATCGTCCTCGCCGCTGTCTTGCGTCATGAACGCCGCCGATCGCGCCGAGAGTTTCTGACCGACGAATGCATTCGGCTCGTCGAGAGGGCTCGAGCGATGTTCGCGCGGGCGTTCGAGGAAGACGCCCTGAATCCCGTGGTGACCTGGGACTTCACGGCCGATCTGCGGGTATTGTCCCGACGCGCGCGGCCCGACTATCCGCGCTTCGCGAGGCTGGTGGCGGTCACCGCCGACGTGTCCTTCGTCGCGCTCACCGCCGCCCATACCGGCAAGGGCGCACCCGATCACACCAACCCCGTCCAGTTCGCCGCCGACACGATGCAGAACGTCCAGGACGTACTGAACGGCTGGATCGACAAACGCAAGACGTACGAGAAGATGCGAAAGACCGATCTGTCTCGCCGAGCGGCGGGCATCGTGGACGGTACCAGCTTCACCGAATAGGCGGGGTCACCGTCTACGCTCGACTCCAGCGCCCCGAAGACGAGAGGACTCGACGCCGTGCCCGACTACATCGTGCTCCGCCCAGCGGCCGACGCCCCCGACGACTTCCTGCCGGCGCAGCTCGACGGACGCTGGCTCGACACCAGAACCGAGTCGCCGGAGGATCGCCTGCGCAGTCTCGGGTTCTTGTTCGGCCGAGCGGAGTCGACCGACCAGGTCGAGGAGCGCCCCGACGGCGCGGTCGCGCAGGTCTGGGAGATGCACCCCTACGGCACCTGACGCTGCCGCTCCTGTCGGTACGTCGCGGCCATCGCCCCGTCCGGGTCGAGTCGGCCCAGGATCACGTCGGTGATCTCGGCCAGCTGCTCGATCTGCTTCGGCGTCAACGCGTCGATCACGTGCTCGCGGACGGTGCCGACATGTCCCGGCGCACTGGCGACGATCTTTTCCCATCCGGTGTCGGTCAGCTGGGCGTTGGTGGCCCGACCATCCGACGGGCACGGAAAGCGTTGCACCATGCCCCTGTCTTCGAGCCGGCGCACGACATGCGACAGACGCGGCAGGGTCGCGTTGGTACGCGAGGCGAGCGAAGTCATGCGCAGCGTACGGTCCGGCGCGTCCGACAGCATGGCGAGGACGAAGTACTCGAAGTGCGTCAGGCCCGCGTCGCGTCGCAGCTGCGAGTCCAGGACGCCTGGTAGCAGCTCCACCACGGCGACCAGGCGTACCCAGGCCGCGAGCTCTTCGTCGCTCAACCAACGCGTGTCCATGAACCCATCGTACCGAATCACTTGACGCGACAACTAAATGCGCTAGAGTAATAGTTGAAGCGACAACTAACTGCCAGGAGTTCTCATGACACACGTCAGCATCATCGGCACCGGAACCATGGCCCAGGCCATCTCGAACGTCGTCACCAAGGGCGGCAACACCGTCGAGTTGCTCGGCCGCGACGACGTCGACAAGCCGGCCACCGGCGACATCGTCGTGCTTGCCGTGCCCTACCCGGCTGTCGTGGATGTGCTGGAGCAGCGAGGCGACACGCTCGCCGGCAAGGTCGTCGTCGACGTCACGAACCCGCTGAACTTCGAGACCTTCGACGCTCTCACCGTCCCCGCCGACGGCTCGGCCACCGCCGAGATCGCGGCCGCGCTGCCACGGTCGCAGGTGCTCAAGGCGTTCAACACCACCTTCGCCGCCACGCTGGCCGCCGGTGAGGTCGGCCCGCTCCCCACCACCGTCCTCGTCGCTGGGGACGACGCCGACGCGAAGGCCAGACTCGCCGACGTGATCAGCGCGAGCGGCCTGCGCGCACTCGACGCCGGTGACCTGCGTCGCGCTCGCGAGCTGGAAGCGATCGGATTCGTTCAGATCACGCTGGCGGCGAGCGAGCAGGTACCGTGGACGGGCGGCTTCGGAGTCGCAGCATGACCGGAGGCACCGTGTCCACGACAGCCACCGCTGACGCCCGCATCCCGGCCGGGCACCCGTTCACTGCGCACCTGCTCCGCGTCGCCGCCGTCGAGCGGACCGAGCCGCACCGGCTGTGGACGCCCGACGACGGGCCGCTGCCCAGCCTGTACCTCAGCCACGGCGCGCCGATGCTGTTCGAGATGACCGACTGGATGAACGAGCTGCACGGCTGGGCCCGCGCGCTCCCGCGCCCGACGGCGATCCTGATCGTGTCGGCGCACTGGGAGTCTGCGCCGCTGAGCATCAGCAGTACGCAGCCGACCGAGCTCGTCTACGACTTCAGCGGATTCGACCCGATGTACTTCGCGATGCGCTACGACACGCCGCCCGCGACCGAGCTGGCTCGCCAGGTCGTCGGCCTGCTGCCGGACGCCGAGCAGGTCCACGAGCATCGCGACCGCGGGATCGACCACGGCGCCTGGGTCCCGCTGAAGATCATGTATCCCGAGGCAAACATCCCCGTCCTCCAGCTCAGCATGCCGACGCACGACGCGGGTCGGCTGCTGGCGCTGGGTGAGCGCCTTCGGGACCTTCGCGATGCCGGCGTGCTCGTCATCGGCTCGGGATTCATGACCCACGGCCTGCCTTACCTCGACTGGAGCAGGCCCGACCAGGTGCCCGACTGGTCGTCCGACTTCGACCACTGGGCATCCGACGCACTGGGTCGGGGCGACGTCGACGAGCTCGCCGCGTTCCGTACCCGGGCGCCAGGCATGCCATACGCCCATCCCACCGTCGAACACTTCACTCCCCTGTTCGTCACGCTCGGCGCCGCGACCGACTCGTCCGCGCCGGTCGAGACGGCGGTCGACGGATTCGCCATAGGGCTGGCGAAGCGGTCCTTCCAGGCGGCCTAACCGTTTGCCGGGGCCGGAGGACCCATCCGGCCGGGCCGTTCGCCCCCTTCCTTCGCGGCACCGACCGGCGTTGAATCGCGAGGGGTCTGAATGAGGGAGGACGACGGTGGAAGGCGCCGCTCTCGCGGTCGCGATCTTCGCGATACTCATCGCCCTGATGTCAGTGTGGTACACCCACCAGGAGCGGGCCACCATCAGGCGCGCCAAGCGCGAGGAGAAGAAGGCCAAGAAACGCCGCAAGCGCTGGCTGTACTAACTCCCGCGTCGGCATCGCAGCAGGACGCCGGTGCCGTGGCCGTCGTCGAACTGCACGCCCGGGATCGCGAAGTCGCGCGTCACCTCGACGAAGCCAAACTCTCGATGCAGATCGATCGACGCCCGGTTGCGGGCGTTGACGAAATACCAAACCTCGTCGGCCCGTTCCCACGCCCAGGTGAGCCGAGCCCGGGTCAGTGCGGTGCCGACTCCGCGACGCTGCCAGCGCGGTGGCACCACGACGCCCACGAGATACCAACCGGGCGGCGCCGCCGGCGTGTCACCCTCGGCCTCCGGCTCGAGTCGCTCCAAGCGCCCGTAGCCGGCGAACTCACCATCGACCTCCGCCACGAACAACGCCCGATCGTCGCCGACCAGGTAACTCTCGAACCGCGACCGCCACGCCGCGAGGTCGCCGCCGTCGCGCTCCATCGCGAGCTGGACGCAGGCCGCGACGTCTGACGGCTCAGCCGGCCGGGTGACGACGTCGGTGCGCCGCGCCCCCGATCGCGACGGCTCGTAGGACGCGAACCGTCCGGCCTGCTCCACCACCGCACCATCGCGCGTCACGAAGGGCCGGGTCAGATGCGCCGTCGCGAGTACGCCGTCGCGACGCTCGAGATCGGCGAGCAGCGTACGTCGGGTCCGACTCGCCAGCGCCGAATCTCGCTCGTACGCGTACCCCACCTCCGGACGTGCCAGCTGCACCGCGTGTACGAGGACGTCCCCGCTGATGACGACGTCGCGCGGGCCACCCTCGACAAGCACCGACTGGTGACCGAGCGTATGACCGGGCGTCGGCCAGACCGTAACTCGCGGCGCGCCGGACACGAGCACCCGACGGCTCACGATCTCGCCCAACTGCCCGGCTTGTCGCAGCGGCCGTACGACGGCGGCCAGGACCGACTCGACTCGCCGCTCCTCGAGATCCCGTACCTCGTTGCGCTGCACGACGTAGCGCGCGTTCGGAAACATCGGCTCGCCGTCGGGGCGCACCGACCAACCGACATGGTCCTCGTGGAGGTGGGTCAGGATGACGGTGTCGACGGCGTCACCGTCGATACCCGCCTCGACCAGTGCCGCGGGAAGCCGACCGGGCACCGGCGCCCATGCCGATGCCAGACCGCCCTCCGGACCGATCCCGGCGTCGACCAACGTGACTGCGCCGTCGGGCCGCCCGATCGCGAAGCAGCGAAACGCCAGGTCCCATCGGTTGTCCGGCCC
The DNA here is from genome assembly GCA_035630615.1 of Nocardioidaceae bacterium. GTDB lineage: Bacteria > Actinomycetota > Actinomycetes > Propionibacteriales > Nocardioidaceae > DATFRX01. The sequence continues at coordinate 45,402 of DASQKI010000062.1, read as the reverse complement.
GACGGCCGACGGGTCGATCGCCGCAGCACGCCGCCAGTCGTCTGGGGTGGCGTCTGGGAACGTCGCCTCCCGAGGTCCGAGCCCGAACGGGCCGAAAGCGTCGAGCAGCGCGACGACCGCGCCGACCGTCTCGGTCACGAATCCGTGGTCGCGAGGACCTGGCAGGTCATGACCGCGGCGGGGCAACCCCTGCCCTGTCGTTGCATGCGCACTCCGTAATGTCGAACCACTCGATAGCCTGATCGCCTGAACGTCTGGTGGGCCATTGTGCCGGTATGGGCACCCTTTCGGAGGCGGTGAACACCAACTTTTCGAGCTGGCGGTGCCCGATTGGAGTAGATCGCTCCTCTACATCGCGGCGTCGGCTCGCCTCACAGCGATGACAGTCGGTCACCGATCTAGCGGCGTGGCGGGCCCGTCCTTCTGCCGCTGAGGGCTCGCCGCTCTCAATGCATCGGACCACCGCTTTTGCCACTCGCCTAGGTGCTGTTCGGCTATCCGGCTAGTGGCCTCCACAAGTTCGTCCCTCAGCCGAATCTCGTTGCCCTCGAGCCGTCCGGCGTAGTCGTCCAGCACGGGTCCGATCGCGAGTTCTAGTTCTTGCTCAATGCGGCGCCGACCCAGCCAGACCACCTCGCCGGGACGGCAGTTGGACGGCAACCCATAGCCCACCGCCCCGATGTCCTCGTCAAGGTTGGCCATGGCGACGCCCACCGCCGACTCGGGGTCATCGATCGACCCGTCTTCGTACAGCGACGTCGCTGACAGCGGCATTCGGAAGCCGAACTGGCAGCCTGGCCGAGACTTGTCGGTGAACAGCACGATCAGGTCGGTGTCGGGATGCTCGCCTTCGAGCCGAACGTCGCTGACTTCGGCCTCGCCCGGCCGCCAGCCGGCGAGCCACTCCCGCGCGATGCGTAGCGTCTCTTCCTCGAGATGTGGCCTCTCGGATGCCATGGCGCTCATTATCCAGCCGGACGGCGCGACAACGCTCCGGATTTGTTCCTCTACGGTCGACCCAGCGACGACCCGAGGGCAGCCAAGACCTTGTGGTTCGCGCCAGCTCCATGCCCGCTCTCGTCGCGGGCTAGCGCTCCTCAGTAGCCAACACGTGGCCCGCGACGTCGAGTGCCTGGACGGCGAGATAAGGCGTGTCGGGCACCGGCGCTGACGTCTCGAACCCGGTCCGCGGCGCCGTCACGATCTCTTCGGCGCTCGCCTTGTCGTCACCGGCGAGGAACCGCCAGCGGTCGACCTCGGTGGCGCCGTTCCAACTGACGTAGGCGACGCCGTCGTCAACGGTCAGCGCCGGGTCGGTGAACGGCTTGCCGACCCAGGGCAGCCGGTAGGCGCGATAGCTCGCACCGCCGAGGACATGGGCGTCGAAGAGCAACCGGCCGTCGGCGGTGTATTCGGAGTAGTACGGCAACCCGCCCCACCCGACGAACACGTGTCCGTTGGGTCGCACCTGCAGGTTGCCCTGGCTACTGCTCAGTCGGCCGTCGGGCGGCAGGTATTCGGTCACGACCCGCGCCGTGTGCGCCTTGGGATCGACCGCCAGTCGCAAGCCACGCGACTCGTCGCCCACCTTCGGTCCGGCCTCGTTGTCGAACAGCGTGATCGTGCCGTCGGCCCGTCGCTCGGCGTCGTGCTGCCAGGCAAATCTCGCGTCGCCGAGCATCGTGAAGTCGCTGCTCGATCCTCCGAGTGTCCAGTCGACGTCGCCGGTCTCCCGGTCGATCCGATAGACCGCCTGGGTGTTGCGGGCCGAGAGCAGCAGGTGACCGTCCCCGTCCTCGGTCACCGAGTTCAGGTGGAAGTAGTCGAGCGGCAGCACCTCGGAGCCGTCGATCGCCGCGTCCGGCCCGACCCGGACCCTGGTGTCGGTGATGGGGACATGGTCGAGGGCGCTCCACTCGAACACGACCTTGCCGGTCGCGACGTCGACCTCTTGGGCCAGGCTGTTGACGAGGTAACCGTCCTCTGGCCCACCGACGGCCGACAGGTCGTACGGGATCTTCCGGTACGTGATCAGCAGCGCCGTGCCGTCGTCGGTCAGTGTCATGCCGTGGTGGTCGGCCAGTGATCCGCGGGTCGCGACCGTGGCGATGATGCGGTAGGTCTGGTCCATCAGCACGTAGTGCCCGTAGCCGTAGCCGACGCCGAGGTTGAGCCCGTCCCACCAGGTCAGGACCGGCTTGCCGGCATAGTCCTGCACTCGCACGTCGTAGGCCCGGGTCGGGTCCAGCGGAAACACCCATACCGGCTCGCCGCGAGCGTCGACGATGAGCGGGCCGGTCATAGCGCCTCCGTCCTTCGGTCCCAAGAACACCAGGTCGCCGTCGCCGGTCGGAAACGCCGTCTCGGCGGAGGCATGGGCCGTGACGTCGATCGGCGGCGGACTGAGATCCGGGCGGCTGACAAACACCTGGCCGTCGACAACGTCCGGCTCCGAGGTCGCCACCGATGTGGCCCGGTGATCGGCTCCGAGCACCGCGAGGGCCAGCACAGCCAACCCCAGAGCGCCGGCGCGGAAGGCGCCTCGCGGGTGAGTCATCGCATCAGATCGTGGTCGGTCAGCGCTCGACGGTCGCCAAGACATTGCCGTCGGCGTCGAGCGCCTGCACAGCGACATACGGGGCGTTCGGGATCTCCGCAGACGTCTCGAAGCCTCCCCGACGGACGGTCCCGACATTGCGCGCACTGTCGGCATCATCGCCTGCGAGGAAACGCCACGACGCCACCTCGGTCGCGCCGTTCCAGCTGACATAGGCCGTGCTGCCGTCGACGACGAGGGTCGGCGGGTCACTCGGTCGGCCGACCCAGGGGAAGCGATAGGCGCGGTAGCTCTCGCCGGTGCCGAAATCGGCGTCGAGCAGCAGGTCTCCGTCGGCGGTGTATTCGGAGTAGTAGTGCTGCGAGCCCCACCCAACGAACACGTGGCCGTTCGGCATCACCTGGAGGTTGCCCTGGCTGCCGGACAGCCGGTCGTCGGGCGGCAGGTACTCGGTCACGACCCGAGCGATGTGCGCCTTCCTGTCCAGCGCGAGCCGCAGCCCGCGTGAGTGCTTCGCCATGTCCGGGTGCGCCTCGTTGTCGAACAGCGTGATCGTGCTGTCGTTCTGGCGCTGCGCGTCGTGCTGCCAGAAGAACCTCGACCTGCCGAGCATCCGGAAGTCAGTGGCCTTGCCGCCGAGGGTCCAGTCGACCTCGCCGGTCTTGCGGTCGACGCGATAGACCGCACTGGTGTTACGGGCCGAGATCAGGAGGTGACCGTCACCGTCCTCGGTCACCGAGTTGAGGTGGGTGTAGTCGATCGGTTTGGCTCGGCTCATTCCGCGGCCGAATCGGTCGACGGCGATCTGCGTCTGACCGACCGGAATGTGCTTCAGCGAGTCCCACTGGAACACCACCTTGCCGGTCGCGACATCGACCTCCTGGACGATCCCGTCCGACACCCACGCGTTTGGAGCCCCGCCGATGGCGGTCAGGTCTCGCTGCACGAGCCGGTGGCCGATCAGCAGCGCCGTGCCCTCGTCGGTCAGCGTCATGTCGTGGTAGTCGGCGCCCGGAATGCCGTGCGTCGTGATCGTCGCGATCTCTTCGTAGTGCTGGTCCAAGAGCACGAAGTCGCCGGCGCCCAAGAACCGCTGGACCCTGTCCCCCCGCCAGTACGTCAGCACCGGCTCGCCCTCGTACCGTTGCACCCGAAAGTCGTACGTCCGCTCGTCCGCACCGATCCAGACGGGGGCTCCTGCCCCGTCGACGATCAGCAGGCCCGTCATCGACTCGCCATCCTTCGGCGCGAGGAAGATGTAGCCCCCGTCGTCGGACTCGAGCTGCTCACCGGCCGCCTCGTATCGCGACACGTCGATGACCGGAGGGACGCCCGGCGCGGTGACGTACGTCCACCCCTCGACTGTCTCGGCCGGCGCGTCGTCGGAGTCTTCGCGCAAGAACGTCCAGCCCACGACGATCAAGGACAGGGCGACAATGCCGGTGACGAGGGCAATCAAACGGAACGGCGGGCGCAGTTTCATCGACATGATGGTGCCAGATCGTGCTAGTCAGCGCTCGACGGTGGCCAAAACCTTGCCGTCGGCGTCGAGCGCCTGCACGGCCACATACGGGGCGTTTGGGATCTCGGCGGACGTCTCGAAGCCTTCCCGACGGACGGTCCCGACATTGCGTGCGCTGTGAGCATCGTCACCGGCGAGGAAGCGCCACGACGTCACTTCGGTCGCGCCGTTCCAGCTGACGTAGGCGGTCCCGTCGGCGACCGTGAGAACCGGCGGGTCGCTCGGTCGGCCGACCCAGGGGAAGCGATAGCTGCGGTAGCTCTCGCCGGTGCCGAAATCGGCGTCGAGCAGCAGGTCACCGTCGGCGGTGTACTCGGAGTAGTAGTGCTGCGACCCCCACCCGACGAAGACGTGTCCATTGGGCATCACCTGGAGGTTGCCCTGGCTGCCCGCCAGCCGGTCGTCCGGCGGCAGATACTCGGTCACGACCCGAGCGGTGTGCGTCTTCAGGTCCAGCGCGAGCCGCAGCCCGCGGGACCGCTTTGCCTTGGGCGGAGCGCCCTCGTTGTCGAAGAGCGTGATCGTGCCGTCGTCCTGGCGCTGCGCATCGTGCTGCCAGTAGAACCTGACCTCGGGGGCCATCGCGAAATCGCTGGCTTTGCCGCCGAGGGTCCAGTCGATGTCACCAGTCTTACGGTCGACGCGATAGACCGCACTGGTGTTGCGTGCCGAGATCAAGAATGCGTCGTCGCCGTCCTCGGTCACCGAGTTGACGTGGGCGTAGTCGTACGGGTCGCCGCGCGTTCCACTGCCGTAGGCCCTGAGGCCGGTCATCGACTGATTGATCGGGATGTGCCCGAGCGTGTGCCACTCGAAGAGCACCTTGCCGGTCGCGACGTCGACCTCCTGGACGATGCCGTCGGCGACCCAGCCTCGGCGTGCCCCGCCCTTTGCCGAGAGATCTCGGCGCACGAGCCGATGGCCGATCATCAGCGCCGTGCCGTCGTCGGTCAGCGTCATCTCGTGATAGTCGGCGCGCTGTGGCAGGCCGTGCGTCGAGACCGTCGCGACCTCCTCATAGTGCTGGTTCAACAAGACGAACTCGCCGACGCCGTAGTAAGGCAGGACGGTCTCGCCGCGCCAGTACGTCAGCACTGGCTCGCCTTGGTAATGCTGCACCCGGACGTCGTAGGCCCGCTCCTCCGGGCCGATCCAGACCGGCGCGCCGTCGGCGTTGACGATCAGCGGACCGGTCATCGAGTCGCCGTCCTTCGGGCCGAGGAAGATCAAGCCCTCGTCGTCGGTCTCGGGCTGCGCGCCGGGCACGTCGTACCTCGACACGTCGATAACCGGCGGCATCACATCCGGCGCGGTGACGTACTCCCACTCCTGGGGCGGCTCGGCGGGTGCGTCCTCGGCGTCCGTCCTCAAAAACGTCCAGCCCACGACGATCAAGGCAAGGGCGACCATGCCGACGACGACGGCGATCAGGCGGTAGGGCGGGCGCAACAGCATTGACGTGATCGTGCCAGATTCGTCCGGCAGCAAGGCGCCGGGGGTGTATCCGGGTCAACCCCAGAAGATGCGCTCCACCACACCACGGGCGCGTCGGGTCACCCGCCGGTAGTCGTCGACCATCCGCTCGCCGTCGGGCCAATAACCGAGCAGGTACGCGACTCCCGCCCGGTCTCGCATCGCCGCCGGCATCGCGTCCGCCGGCCGCCCCCGGACGAGCATGACCGCATTGCGGACGTCGCTCGCCATCCGCCAGGCCTCGGCCAGGATATGCGCATCCTCGGCGTCGATCAGCCCGGCCTCTCGGGCCGCCGACAGCGCCTGCATCGTCCGGGTCGTCCGGAGCTCCTCGACGTCGTGGGCGTGCTGCATCTGGAGCAGTTGGATCGTCCACTCGACATCGGCAAGGCCGCCCCGACCGAGCTTGAGATGCAGCGCCGGATCGGCTCCCCGCGGCAGCCGTTCGGAGTCGACCCGGGCCTTGATGCGTCGGATCTCGGTCACATCGGCCCCGGTCAGCCCGCCCGACGGCCATCGGATCGGGTCGATCATCGCCGCGAACCGTTGGCCCAACTCGGGATCGCCGACGACCGGATCGGCTCGCAGCAGAGCCTGCGCCTCCCAGACGTGCGACCACCGTTCGTAGTAGGCGGAATAGGACGCCAGTGTCCGGACCAGCGGCCCCTGCTTGCCCTCGGGACGCAGCCCCGCGTCGACGTCGAGCGGAGGGTCATCGCCCGGGGCGGCAAGCATCCGCCGCATCTCCTGGGCGACGGCGTGGGCCGCATCGGTCGCGACCTTCTCCTGCTCCCCAGATCGCGGCACGTGGACGAACATCACATCGGCGTCGGAGCCGTAACCCATCTCGTGTCCGCCGAGCCGACCCATCGTGACCAGCGCCATGCGCGTCGGCAGGGGCCGGCCGAGCTCCGACTCCACGGCGGCGGTCGCGGCGGCCAGCGCACCGGACAGCGTCGCGACAGTCACATCGGTCAACGCCGCGCCCGCCGCCTCGACGTCGAGGAACCCGAGGGTGTCGGCGATCGCGATCCGACACAGCTCGCGGCGGCGCATCGCGCGGACTGCATGGATCGCGGCCCCCGAGTCGGGGTAGCGCTGCGCGGCCGCGGTCATCTCGGTCAGCAACCGATCCCGGGACCGAGGCGCGAGGTCGTCGGCGTGACCGAACATGGCGACGACGTCCGGAGCGTTTTGGATCATGCCGGCGGCGTAGCGACTGGCGGCAAGCACCCGAGCCAACTGCTCGGCCGCCTCGCTCTCGTCGCGCAGCTGCCGAAGGAACCAGTGGGTCGAGCCGAGCGTCTCGCTGACTCGGCGAAACGCCAGCAGTCCGGCGTCGGGGTCCGGCCCTTCGGCGAACCAGGCCAGCATCGCGGGGAGCAGCTGGCGTTGGATCGCGGCGCGGCGCGCGACTCCCGACGTCAGGGCCTCGATGTGGTCGAGCGCGCCGCGCGGGTCGGCGTAGCCGAGCGCGACGAGTCGCTCCCGTGCCGCCTCGGGCGTCAGCCGCAACCCCTCGCCCGGGAGGGCCGCGACCGCGCTCAACAGGGGTCGGTAGAACAGCTTCTCGTGTAGCCGGCGGACCTCGCGCGCCTGTCGCCGCCATTCCTTGGTGAGCTCAGCGACCGGGTCGCCATGGAACCCGAGGGCCCGGCCGAGTCGGCGAAGGTCGTCCTCGTCGACCGGCACGGTGTGGGTCCGGCGCAGGTGATGCAGCTGGATGCGATGTTCGAGGGAGCGCAGGAACCGATAGGCCTCGGCCAGCGCGGCCCCGTCGTCCCGGCCGACGTAGCCACCCGCAGTAAGCGCCTCCAACGCCTCCAGCGTCGTCGGGCTGCGCAGCGACTCGTCGGCCCGGCCGTGCACCAGTTGCAGCAGCTGGACGGCGAACTCCACGTCGCGCAGCCCGCCGGGACCGAGCTTGAGCTGGCGGTCCATCTCCTCGGCCGGAATGTGGTCGATGACGCGACGCCGCATCGCCTGCACGTCGGCCACGAACCTGTCACGCTCGGCCGCCTGCCAGACCAGCGTGTCGACGGCGTTGGCATAGGCATCGCCGAGGTCGCGGTCGCCGGCCATCGGACGCGCCTTGAGCAGCGCCTGAAACTCCCAGGTCTTCGCCCACTTGTCGTAGTACGCGAGATGGCTGGCGAGGGTGCGTACCAGCGGTCCGGAGCGTCCTTCGGGCCGCAGGCCGGCGTCGACCTGCCAGATCGTGCCCTCGCCGGTGTGTGTCGAGCAGATCCGCATCAGCTGCGATGCCAGCTGGGTCGCGGCCCGCAACGCGGCGTCATCGCTGACCCCGTCGACCGAGTCGTGGACGAACACGACGTCGACGTCGCTGACGTAGTTGAGCTCCCGCCCGCCGGCCTTGCCGAGTCCGATGACGGCCAGGCGGCAGTCGCCGGCCGAATCGCCGACGGCGCGGCGGGCGATCGCCAGTGCTGCCTCGAGGGTGGCTGCGGCGAGGTCCGCGAGCGCCGCGCCGGATCGGTCGACCGTCCACTGTTGCGTCAGGTCACGTGCCGCCAGTCGGAGCAGGCGTCGGTGATAGGCCACCCGAAGGGCATCGGTGGCTGCGTCCGGCCCCAGCCCGGCGGTCGGAGTCGCCGCGTCCGGGTCGGCGTCGACCGCGCGGATCAGTTCGGCGCGGGTGTCGGCGGCGGATTCGGTTGCTCCGGCCAGGGCAGGGTCGGCGATGTCGGCGATGACCTCCGGATGGCGGGCGACGAAGGCACCGAGTGCGTCGCTCGTACCGAGTACGGCCGCGAGGCGGGCGCGCAAGTCGGAGTCGGCGATGACGGCCGCGAGGAGGTCGTCGTCTGCCGCCTCCGCGATCCCGGCGAGCGATGCGACGGCGAGATCGGGGTCCGGCGCCGCGGCGAACGCCTCGACCACGATATCCGGCACGTCGTCACCGGCCGCGAGCTGCTGTAGGTGCGACCACGACGCCTCGGCCTGCCGGTAGCCCATCCGCGTCAGTCGGGCATGCGGCGATCTCACTCGCGACGATCCGTCGGCCATGTCACCTCACCCGGACCCGACCGGCACGCCGTCGACCAAGCCGATCCGGCCCCCGCTGTAACGCCGCAGCGCGCCGTCGATCTCCACGAGGCGCGCGCGCCGCGATGAGACGGGGTAGACGATCGGCGTGCCGAAGAACCGACGCATCTCGCGACGCATCCTCCGCGCGTGAGTCGGATCGCCGGCAGCGAACGCCTCCGGCTCCCACACGTACACGAAGATGCCGCGACCCCGGCCCTTGGTTGCGACGTGGACCGCGACGACTCGCTCCCACGGCAGGTCGACGTACGTCGCGGTCGGCAGCAACCACAGGCGCATGCCGGCTGCGGTGATTCGCAGCGGATGCGCGACCAGCCGGAGGACGCGCCACACGGCCCAACCCAACGCGCCGACCTGGAAGATGCTGCAGAGGAGGACGCCGATCGTCGCGATCCACAACCATCCGCCCTCGTCGGGAACGAGAAGCCACACCAAGGCGCCGTAGAGCGGGATCATGACGATCAACGATCCGATGATGAGGTAGGCAGGCCACGCCTTGGTCTTCACCACGTACTCCACCGGCTCGTCCACGGGCCGAAGGCTACGGCACGCGGCGACTGTCGGGGCGACGATCTACCGTCGGGGCATGGACGAATCCGCGAAGACACGGGCGATCGTGCGGGCCTACTTCGAGCGGGCCGAGGCTCGCGATTAGGAGGGCTTCGGGGCACTGCTGGCCGACGACCTCGTCTACGAGATGCCGCAGACTCGCGAGCGGATCCGCGGCAAGCAAGGGCTGTTGCGGTTCAACCAGGCCTATCCCGGCGACTGGCACCTGCGAGTCCGGCGCATCGTCGCCGACACGCGCGTCGCCGCGGCCTGGCTCGACACCAACGTGGGCGACGACTATCAGGACGCCTGCATCTGGTTCGAGCTCACCGACGGCGGACTGATCGCCAAGGTCACCGACTTCTGGCCGGAGCCCTACGATCCGCCGCCGGGCCGCGACCACCTCGTCGAGCGCTGGTGACTACGGGGCGGCTTCGATGATCCGGATGTCACGATCGGCGCCATCGCCGAGCGCCTCGAGAGCACGCTGATAGCCCGGGCTCTCGTACGCTGCGACCGCCTGCGCGACGCTCGCGAACTCGATCAGGGTCGTCCGCTCCAGCACACCCGACTCGAACGACGCCGCCGGCATGCCGCGGGCCAGGAAGCGCCCACCGTTGTCCAGCATCGCAGGGCCGGCCAGCTCGACGTAAGCCGCGACCTTCGCCGGGTCGCGGATCTCGCGAAACGTGTTGATCCAATACGCGGTCATGGCTCACAGCACAGGTAATAGGTGATCGAGCTCGTGCGGGGTGACCTGGCGACGATACTCGGCCCACTCCTGACGCTTGTTGCGCAAGAAGAAGTCGAAGACGTGCTCGCCCAGAGTCTCGGCGACGAACTCGCTGGTCTCCATCAGGCCGATCGCCTCGTCGAGGCTGTGCGGCAGCGGGTCCATGCCCATCGCGCGCCGCTCGTTTTCGGTCAGCGACCACACGTCGTCCTCGGCCTCACGGGGCAACTCGTAGCCCTTCTCGATCCCGCGCAGCCCGGCCGCGAGCATCAGCGAGTAAGCGAGGTACGGGTTGCACGCCGAGTCGATGGAGCGCAGCTCGACCCGGGTCGACGGGCCCTTGTGCGGCTTGTACATCGGCACCCGGATCAGCGCTGAGCGGTTGTTGTGGCCCCAACAGATGTACGCCGGCGCCTCGCCACCCTTGCCGGCCTCTCCCCCGACGCCGCCCCACAGTCGCTTGTAGGAGTTGACCCACTGGTTCGTCACCGCAGTGATCTCGGCGGCGTGCTCGAGCAGGCCGGCGATGAACGACCGACCGACCCGGGACAGTTGGTATTCGGCGCCGGCCTCGAAGAAGGCATTGCGGTCGCCCTCGAACAGCGACATGTGGGTGTGCATGCCAGAGCCGGGGTATTCGGCGAACGGCTTCGGCATGAACGACGCGTGGATGCCCTGCATCAGCGCGACCTCGCGTACGACGACCCGGAAGGTCATGATGTTGTCTGCGGTCGACAGCGCGTCGGCATACCGCAGGTCGATCTCCTGCTGGCCGGGCGCTCCCTCGTGGTGGCTGAACTCGACCGAGATGCCCATCGCCTCGAGCATCGTGATGACCTCGCGCCGGAAGTCCTGCCCGCCGTGCGCGGTGTGGTCGAAGTAGCCGGAGACGTCGGCCGGCTCCGGCGGGACGCCGGGCTCGTAGCTGTGCTTGAAGAGGAAGAACTCGATCTCCGGATGGGTATAGAACGTGAACCCGAGATCGGCCGCCTTGGCCAGCGTGCGCTTGAGCACGTTGCGCGGGTCGGCGTAGGACGCGGACCCGTCGGGCATCAAGATGTCGCAAAACATCCGCGCGGTCGCCGGCACCTCGCCCCGCCACGGCAGGATCTGGAAGGTCGACGGATCGGGCTTGGCGAGCATGTCGGCCTCATAGACCCGGGCGAACCCCTCGATCGCCGATCCGTCGAAGCCGATGCCCTCCTCGAACGCCGCCTCCAGCTCGGCCGGGGCCACCGCGACCGACTTCAGGAAGCCGAGCACGTCGGTAAACCACAGGCGTACGAACCGGACGTCCCGCTCTTCGAGGGCTCGGAGCACGAAGTCCTCTTGCTTACCCATGTGAGCAGTGTCGCAGGCCCCGTGTTACACGGAGGTTAACCGGACTCGCACGCCTCCCCTTCCGGCCCGGATAGGCTCGATGCGTGCCTCAGCTGCGTATCGCCTTGGCCCAGGTCAACGTGTGCGTCGGCGATCTCGCCGGCAACGCCGACCGGATCGTCGCCCAGTGCCACGCGGCCGCCGAACAAGACGCCCATCTCGTCGTGTTTCCCGAGATGGCGCTGACCGGTTACCCGATCGAAGACCTGGCCATGCGCGCATCGATCATCGAGGCGTCCCGAGCGGCGGCCGACGCGGTCGCCGCCCGCCTCGCCGACGATGGCCTCGGCGAGCTGGTCGCGATCGTCGGCTTTCTCGACCAAGCGCCCGGCATCCCCCAAGGCGCCGGCATCCCCAAGAACGCCCCGCAAGACTCCGTCGCCGTCATGCACGGGGGGCGGATCGTCGTACGTCAGGCCAAGATCCATCTGTGGAACTACGGCGTCGGCGACGAGATCCGCAACTTCGTGGCCGGTGACACGATCAACGTGATTCAGGTGCGCGGAGTCGACGTCGCGATCGCGATCTGCGAGGACCTGTGGCGCGACGGCCCGACAGCCGCCGTACGGGCCGCCGAGGCCGGGCTGCTCGTCGTATCCAACGGATCGCCGTACGAGCGGGCCAAGGACGACATCCGCCTCGAGCTCTGCGCCCGGCGGGCCCGCGAGGCCGAGGCGGCGCTGGCGTACGTCAACCTGGTCGGCGGCCAAGACGAGTTGGTGTTCGACGGCGACTCGCTAGTGGTCGACCCGTCCGGAGATCAGCTGGCACGGGCGCCGCAGTTCGAGGAGAGTCTCCTGGTCGTCGACCTCGACCTGCCGGCGGCGACCGAGGCGATGCCCGACACGCAATCCCGGTTCGCCGGGCTCGGCGTCCGACGGACCGTGCTGTCGCGCGAGCCGGTCCCCGCATACGAGCCGCGACGGACCGACGACGCCGACCGGCTGGACGACCTCGCGGAGGTCTATCACGCGATCACGCTCGGCTTGCGCGACTACGTACACAAGAACGGCTTCCGCTCAGTGCTGCTCGGCATGTCCGGCGGCATCGACTCCACCCTGACCGGCGCCATCGCGTGCGACGCGATCGGGGCGGCCAACGTCTACGGTGTGTCGAACCCGTCGGTCTATTCGACCCAGCACTCGAAGGACGACGCCGCCGAACTGGCCCGCCGCACCGGCCTCAACCTCCAGACCGTGCCGATCGCGCCGATGGTCGATGCCTTCGACGCGGCGATCGACATCGACGGCTTGGCCGCCGAAAACCTGCAGGCTCGGATCCGTGCCGTGATCTGGATGGCGCTGTCCAACCAGCACGGCCATCTCGTCCTGGCCTGCGGCAACAAGTCGGAGCTCGCCACCGGGTATTCGACGATCTATGGCGACGCCGTCGGCGGGTTCGCCCCGATCAAGGACGTGCCGAAGACGATGGTGTGGGAGCTCGCCCGGTGGCGCAACATCGACGCGAAACGACGCGGTGAGACGCCGCCGATCCCCGAGAACACGATCGAGAAGCCGCCGTCGGCCGAGCTCGCTCCAGGCCAGATGGACACCGACTCGCTGCCGCCGTACGCCCTTCTCGACGACATGCTCGATGCGTACGTGGAGCACGATCGAGGATCGGCCGACCTGGTCGAAGCGGGCTTCGAGCCGGAGCTGGTCGAGCGGGTGATTCGTATGGTCGATCGCGCCGAATACAAGCGGCGGCAATATCCCCCAGGGCCGAAGATCTCGGTCCGCAACTTCGGTCGCGACCGCCGGCTGCCGATAACCACCGCCTGGCGCGAACACCTCTGACCATCCGTGAGTTTCAACCCGCTCATCCGTGAGTTTCAACCCGCTCATCCGCGGGTTTGGTCCACGCGCTCAGGTCAGAACTCACGGACGGCCGGGTCAGAACTCACGGATCGGCGGAAGCGTGACGGAGGAGACACCCGCGGGGACTGCCACAGGCCGGCTCCGCGTGCGAATCTGAGGACATCCGGGGACTCCACCAGGGAGCCTCGAGAGCGACAAGGACGTCATGCGATGAGCGAAGAGCAGGCACCCTACGGCTCCGGACCTCCGGGCACCGACGCCGGGTCCGCCGCCATCAAACGCATTCGGATCCACCACCTGCGCCAGATGAAAGAGCGCGGCGAGAAATGGGCGATGCTGACAGCATACGAGCAGTACGCCGCGGAGACGTTCGACGAGGCGGGCATCCCCGTACTCCTCGTCGGTGACTCGGCCTCCAACAACGTGTTCGGCAACGAGACGTCACTGCCGGTCACGGTCGACGAGCTGATCCCGTTGGTGCGGGCCGTCACGCGATCGGTGCGGCGGGCGCTGGTGGTCGCAGACATGCCGTTCGGGTCCTACCAGGCGAGCCCGGAGCAGGCCTTCCACACGGCCGTTCGGTTCATGAAGGAGTCCAACGCGCATGCGGTCAAGCTCGAGGGCGGACCTCCCGTGGTGCCGCAGGTGCAGACGCTGACCGACGCCGGCATCCCCGTGATGGCGCACATCGGGTTCACCCCGCAGTCGGAGCACAACCTCGGTGGCTATCGGGTGCAGGGCCGTGGCGACACCGGAGACAACCTGATCGAGGCGGCCGAGGCTCTGGAGGCGGCCGGAGCGTTCGCACTCGTCATGGAGATGGTGCCGGGTGAGGTCGCGGCCGACATCACCAAGCGACTCGCGATCCCGACCATCGGCATCGGCGCCGGCCGCGACTGCGACGCCCAGGTGCTCGTATGGCAGGACATGGCGGGCCTGCGGACCGGGCGCACCCCGCGCTTCGTCAAGCGGTACGCCGACCTGCATGGCGAGCTGCGTCGCGCCGCCGAAACGTACGCGACCGAGGTCGCCGACGGCACCTTCCCCGGCGAGGAGCACACCTTCCACTGAGTTGGTCCGGGGTGGCCCCGGACCAATAGGTCTATACCGGGGCCACCCCGGGCCAAAACCCGACGCCGTCAGCCCCAGTCCCACCAGGCGACTCCGGCCGCGACGACGGCGGCCCACGCGGCGAGGCCGAGCAGCGGCGCGAAGGCGACCCATGCTGGGTGGGGTCGGGTCCAGCCGACCGCGAGCAAGACGGCCGCGACCCAGATCGCTAGGAGCAGCACGACGCCCCACCAGGAGGCAAATAGCACACTGGCGATGGCGAGCCACAACAGACACGCCAGCCCGCCGTACCCGATCCACGGCCCGGACCGGCGGAGCTGAAGTCGAGGCACCCGCCGACCCTAGCGGCGCTCGAGCACCCCGCGGACGAACGCCGCCTGACCGGCATGCTGCAGACCGTCGGACAGCACGCTGACCAGCCGGACGCCGAGTGTCACCGGAGGGTCCCACGCTTCGTCGACGACCCGGGCGAAGTCGTCGTCGGCGAGCCCGCGGACGTAGTCGACGGTGCGCTCCCAGACGGCGTCGTGATAGCCGATCAACAGGTCCGGCGACTCAACGCGGACGGCGGCGACGTCGGACGATCCATGGCCGTAGCCGGTCGCCAGCGGATCGAGGGGCAAGTCGAACCGCTGCTGCCAGCCATCGACGAGCCACACCTGATCGGACCCCGCGGCGTCGGCGATGTGGTCGTCCTGCACACGGGTCAGGTGCCACACGAGCCAGCCGATCGAGTTTGCCTCGGAGTCCAGCCGGTACGCGAGGTCGTCGGCCGTCAGCCCTTCGACCACCCCCCGCACGATCTCGCGAACGCGGCCGAAGGAATCGGTCAACAGGTCCACACTGCTCATGCTGTCGATCCTGCCAGCTGGCGCAAGAGCACCTCTCTCGCCTCGGCAAGCGACGGACCGTACCAGGTCAAATGCCGACCCGACACGAGCGCACACCGAAGCTCGGGAAACGCCTGCGGACCGTCGTCGGCGGTGAACCGATAGGGCTCGTCGGGCAGCAGAACCAGCTCGACTGGCGGCACGGCGGCTACGTCGAATCGCGGATAGCGCTCCGCATGCGAGGCGAAGCAGTGGTCGACCCCGAGTCGGGCCAGGAGGTCGCCGGCGAACGTGTCGCGCCCGAGCGCCATCCAGGGGCGGCGCCAGATCGGCACCAACGCGGTCCGGCGGTGGCCGGTCCACGGCGCGCGCCACGCCGTCTCGGCCGCGTCGAGCCATGGCACTCGGCGCGCGCCGAGTCGGGCCAGCAACGACCGGAGTTGGTCGAGCGCCTGCGGCACCGTCTCGGGGTCGGTGATCCAGACCTCGAGGCCCCCGGCGCGCAGCGCGTCGATGTCGTCGGCCCGGTTTTCCTCGCGGTTGACGACGACCAGGTCGGGTCGGAGAGCGCGCACGCCCTCGAGATCGGGATTTTTGGTGCCGCGCAGTCGGGTAACGTCGAGATCGGCCGGGTGGGTGCACCAGTCGGTCGCCCCCACCAGGGCACCCGGGCAGGTCTCGGCGATCGCCTCGGTGAGCGACGGCACCAGCGACACGACTCGAATCGGCAGGGCCGCCGGGGCGTCAGACACCGCGTCGCTCGCCGAGCTCGTAGAGGTTGCCGTCCGGACCGCGGAAGTACGAGGTGGTCCCGATGCCGATCCATCGCACGTTCATCACCTGCATCGATCACCTCCTGGCGACGATCACCTTCGCCCTCGACGATCGCACCCGCCCCCGACAGCATCGGCTCAGACGTCGGTGATGCGGATCCCAGCGTGCGCCTTGTAGCGGCGGTTGATCGCGATCAGGTTGGCGGTCAGCGCCTCGACCTGGCCGGCGTTGCGGAGCCGTCCGGCGTAGATGCCCCGCATGCCGGGGATGGCCTCGACCAGCCCGATCACGGTGTCGACGGCCTCTCGTACCTCACCGAGCACCAGCACGTCGAGGTCGAAGCTCGCCACTTCGGGATCGGCCAACAGGACGGCCGACACGTGGTGAAACGCCCCGATGACGGTGGCGTCCGGCAGCAAGGCCTGTGCCTGCTCGGCCGCGCTGCCTTCGGGGACCTGCAGCGGATAGGGCCCGCGCTTGTCGAATCCGAGCGGGTTCACGCAGTCGACGACGATCTTGCCGGCCGCGTGGGGTGCGAGGGCCAGGACCGTGTCAGCGTGTCCGCCCCACGGCACGGTGACGACGATCAGATCCGCAGCGGCGGCAACAGCGTCGTTGGCATCGCCGGTCACCGATCCGCCGAGCTCGGCCGCGACGGCGGCGGCCCGATCCGCATCGCGGGAGCCGATCGCGACCCGGATCCCGGCGGTCGACCAGTGGGCAGCGAGGCCCTTGCCCTGCGGACCGGTCCCGCCGATCACTCCGACAACGACGTCCGCGGGCAATGTCATGCGCCGATCCTGCCAGCCGGCGCGGCGAGTGGATTAGGACCTGCATCACTCGCCCGGACGGCTGAAATGTTCAAGACGGCGCGGCGGGCCTGCGCATAGCGTCGGGCCATGGCAGTCGATCTCGTCGCAGCGCGCAGCTTCATGACCGCCCACGCCCGCCTTCTCGACCGGCATCGGTTCAACCTACTCATCGGCGAGGGCTCCGCCGACGCCGCCTTGCACGCCCTCGGCGGCTACCGAAACTCCGACGGCGGGTACGGGTGGGGCCTCGAGCCGGACCTGCGCTCGCCGGAGAGCCAACCGAGCTCGGCGCTACATGCCTTCGAGGCGTTCGCGGACGTCGCACCACGGACATCTCCCGACGCCGCCGCCCTGTGCGACTGGCTTCAGAGCGTGACGCTGCCCGATGGCGGTCTGCCCTTCGCCCTCCCCCTAACCGATCGGACCGGCAGCGCCCCGCACTGGGCCAACGCCGAGCCGTACCCCTCGTCCCTTCAGATCACCGCCATCGTCGCCGCGAAGGCTCACCTGGTCGCGGAGCACGACCCCGCGGTCGCCGCGCATCCGTGGCTGTCGGGGGCCACGGCGTACTGCCTCCGAGCCGTCAGCGACTGGGAGGGACCCATGCACGCGATCGAGCTCGCGTTCGCGGTCCAAATGCTCGATGCCGTGCACGACCGACACGAGGAGGTCGGCGCCCTGCTCGACAAGCTCGGCCGGCACATCCCGGAGACCGGAGTCGTGCCGGTCGCGGGTGGGAGCGAAGGCGAATCCATGCGGCCGCTGGACTTCGCGCCGATGCCAGATCGGCAGGCGCGACGGCTGTTCACGGCAGCCGCGGTGGACGCCGACCTCCAGCGGCTTGCCGAAGGCCAGCAGCCCGACGGCGGGTGGGTCGTCGACTTCGGGGCCTACTCACCGGCGGCGAGTCTCGATTGGCGCGGCTACGCGACGGTGTCGGCCGTGGCCACCCTGCGCGCCAACGGGTTCACCTGACCGAGTCGCTGACGCTCCGGACCCATCGGATCTCGCCGTCGTGCCACTGGTCGGTGGGCGTGAGCCCGCAGGCCGAGGCGACGGCGCCGGACGCCAGGTGATCGGGGTGAATGTGGGCGATAACGGTCTGCACGGGCTGCTGGCTGAGCCAGTCGACGAGCCCCCGGGCGGCTTCGGTGGCGATGCCCCTCCCCTGCCATGGCGATCCGACCACCCAGGCGATTTCGGCGGCAGGCTCGGGGCCCGCGGGACTGATCGTGGCTTGGAGCGTGCCCGTCAGGCTGCCTTCGCCGCGGAGCTGGATCACCCAGTTGCACCAGGTGACGGAAGGGTCGGGCGAGCCTGCGGCCAGGCGTTGGTAGCGCACTCGCATTGCCTCCGCAGTGTCCGGCGAGCCGCCGATGAAGGAGTGCAGGGCCGGATCGGACAGCACCGCGGCCATCTCTTCGGCGTGGTCGACCCGCAGCGGGAGCAGGTCGAGCCGCTCGGTACCGATGTGCTCGGCTGCGATGAGGTTCACGTAGCAGGCACCTCCACGGTGTGTCCTCGAACACGGTACGACCGATCGCCACCGCTCGCCGCTCCCCCTCTAGAATCGCCCGTGTGACTGCTCTCGCGCCCGCCGCCATCTCGCCGCGCCGGCCGGTGCCGGAGTCGATCGTGCGCCCGGAGTACGTCGACAGGCCCCAACCGGCGCCGTTCACCGGCTCCGAGGTCAAGGCCGACGACACGATCAAGCGGATGCGGATCGCCGGACAGATCGCGGCCCAGGCCCTCGACGCGGTCGAAGCCGCCATCGCCCCCGGCGTCACAACCGACGAGCTCGACCGGGTCGGCCACGAGTTCCTGATCGACCATGGCGCCTACCCGTCGACGCTGGGCTACAAGGGCTTTCCGAAGTCGCTGTGCACGAGCGTCAACGAGGTGATTTGCCACGGAATCCCCGACGCGCGGCCACTGCAGGACGGCGACATCGTCAACATCGACATCACCGGCTACATCGACGGCGTCCACGGTGACACCAACAAGACGTACCTCGTCGGCGATGTCGACGAGGCGAGCCGGCTGCTGGTCGAGCGCACCCGCGAAGCCACGACGCGAGGCATCAAGGCAGTCCGGCCGGGCCGACGGGTCAACATCGTCGGCCGGGTCATCGAGTCCTACGCGAAGCGCTTCGGCTACGGCGTGGTCCGCGAATTCACCGGCCACGGCATCGGCGAGTGGTTCCACTCGGGTTTGATCATCCCGCACTTCGACACCCCGCATTTCGACACGCTGATCGAGGCGGGCATGACGTTTACCGTCGAGCCGATGCTGACGCTCGGCACCCACGAGTGGGACATGTGGCCGGACAACTGGACAGTGACGACGAAGGACAAGTCGCGGTGTGCGCAGTTCGAGCACACGATCCTCGTCACCGACTCGGGTGCCGAGATCCTGACGCTGCCCTGAGAGCCGAGTCGAGACGGTGCTGCGCGTCGCGGTCGTACAGGTCACCGCGGCGGGGCACCGTCTCGACCCTCGTGGTAAAGCACCACGTGCGAGCCATCGTCGGCCGGCAGCCGCGTGATGGCTCGACTCCACCTCCGACGCCCATCCTGGCCGACCGCACGCGTCCGCGGGTGGAGTTTGCGTCACGATTTCGGACGCCTCCGATCGGCCCAAGCATAGCGAGATCGTCGTGTCTGACAGATATCTGATATCTGACTACCGTCCGCGGCGCTCGCCCACCCAAGCGCGGCGGCCGAGCTCGAGAGACGCCTGGCCGAGTGGTTCGACCGCCACGTCGATCCGCTCCAGCGCGACGGCTACGGCAACCCCGCACTGGACAAGTTTCTGGTCAAGATTGGCGATTGGTGTGATGTCGGGCTGCGGGCGCGTTGGCCGTACGCTTCGATACCCCCGGGTGTGGTGGCACCGGCCCGCCAATCCGCTCGCGGACTCGTACCGGAACTGTTTGAGACAGGAGCCCGATGACCTCCGACCTGGCACCGGGTGGACGCGGCTGGCGACGCGACCAGTGCGCGGCCACGCTGCGGTTCGCCGAGGCCTCGGTGCTGCCGAGCGGCGGTTTCGGCTGGCTCGACGGCTCCGGGCGGGTCGACGCGTCGCGGGACCTCGAGCTGTGGATCAACGCCCGGATGGCCTACGTCTTCTCGATCGCCTCCCTCCTCGAGGGTCGCGTGCACCCACTCGCCGAGCACGGCGTACGCGCGCTCGACCAGCTCTTCGCCGACCCTGAGCACGGCGGCTGGTTCCAGAAGGTCCGGCCCGACGGCACCCCTACGGCAACGACGAAGGGCTGCTACGAGCACGCGTTCGTGGTGCTCGCTGCCTCGACCGCCCGGATCGCCGGAGTCGACGGCGCGACCCGGCTCCTCGGCGCCGCGCTCGACATCCACCAGCGCTACTTCTGGGACGGCGCCGCCGGCCGCTGTCGCGAGTCGTGGAACGCCGACTGGACCGAGACCGAGCCGTACCGAGGCGCCAACAGCAACATGCACACCGTCGAGGCCTACCTGACGGCCGCCGACGCGACCGGCGACCGGATCTGGCAGCATCGGGCGCTGTCGATCTGCGAGCGCCTGATCGACCGGGAGGCACGGGCCAACGACTGGCGGATCCCGGAGCACTTCGACACCGACTGGCGAGTCGACCTCGACTACAACGCCGCCGCGCCGGCCGACCCGTTCCGACCGTACGGCGCGACTCCCGGCCACGGCTTCGAATGGGCTCGACTGGTCCTCGCCGTCGAGGCGACCCTCGACGATCCGCCGGCCTGGATGCTCGAGGCGGCGACTGCGCTCTTCGCCAGGGCGACGGCCGACGGCGACGCCGGTGACGGGACGCTGGTCTACACGACGAACTGGGCCGGCAGACCGGTCGTTCGCGAGCGCTTCCAATGGGTGATCGCCGAGGCGGTCGCAGCCGCCGACGCGCTGGCCCGGCGTACGTCGGGAGCGGTTGGCGCCGAGCATGACGCGTGGTGGTCGGCGATCGATGAGCACTTCGTCGACCGGTCGACCGGCAGCTGGCATCACGAGCTCGGCGACGACCTTCGGGTGTCGTCGCGCACGTGGAGCGGCAAGCCCGACGCGTACCACATCGTCAACGCCGTGCTGCTGCCCGACGCCCCGCTCACTCCAACGCTGGCGGCATCCCTCGCGACCTAGGTCCGTCGCCGAGTGGCGCACGGTCGTCGAATTCGGCGCCGTGGCGCGGCAACCGTGCGCCACTCGCCGAGGACGGGGGTCAGGGTTCGGGCACCCGCAGCGGAAGGCGGACCCGCACGACGGTCTCGCCCGGCCGCGAGTCGATGTCGATCGACCCGTCGTGACGATTCACCACGATGCGCCGGGCGATGTCGAGCCCGAGCCCGGTGCCCTTGCCGACGTCCTTGGTGGTGAAAAACGCCTCGAACGCCCGCGCCACCACCACCGGCTCCATGCCGTGCCCGGTGTCGCCGATCTCGACGACCACCACACCGTCGTCGGCGCGGGTCACCAGCCGCAGCGTGCCGACGCCGTCCATCGCGTCGATCGCGTTGTCCATGAGATTCGTCCACACCTGGTTGAGCTCGCCGGCGTACGCCTCGATCGGCGGGACGTCGGTGCCGTAGTCGCGGACGACCTCCACGCCGTCGCGAAGCTTGTGCCCGAGCATCACCAGCGAGCTCTCGAGGCCCTCAGTGACCTCGAAGCGCTGCACCGACGCCCGGTCCATCTGGGAGTACGACTTCATGGCCGCGACGAGCTCGGAGATGTGTCGAGTCGACTCCTTCACCTCAGAGAGAAGCGTCGCCGCATCCAGGGTGCTCGCCACCCATTCCAGACCGGGTTCCAGAGCCGAGTCGTCGAGCACCGCGACGGCCCGTTCGCACCATGCGACGTCGACGCCGGCGGCGGCGAGGGTTGGCGCGATGACCCAGCCTCGCTCGACGCCGTGGCGGGCCAGCCAGGTCGACAGGGCCTCCTCCACGTCGGCCCGATCCAGCGGATCGACGATCGTGACACGCGGCTCGATCTCCCGACGCAGGGTGTCGAGCGCGCTGAGCTGCTCGGCCGAGATCTCGTCGTTTGCCAGCCGGGTGATCGACGACAGCAGTGTCCCGCACGTCTCATCGAGTGCGTCGACGGCCCGCGTGGCAGCGGCCGCCGGATTGTTGATCTCGTGCGCGAGTCCCGCGGAGAGAGTGCCGAGCGCGACGAGCGACTCGCGCTGCCGCACGGTTGCCTCGATGGTGCGAGCCGTCCCGTACAACCCCTCGATGAGGTGACCGCCGAACGGAAACCATGTGTCGGTCAACGCCCGTAGCGCCTCAGAGGGCACCCGCAGCACGCGCCCGGTCGCCACGCCCCGTCCGGTCGCGAGATAGACGCCACTCGAGTCCCACGCCCGGAAGCCGCCGGCCCAGCGACCGGGGAGATCCATCCGGCCGACCACGTTTTGCTCGTGGCCGACGTGGCGTACGAGTTCGATCGCGCCGTCGAGGAGCACCCACCAGAAGTCGGCCTGCTCGCCTTCGACCCACAGTTCGACGCCGGGCTCGACCGGCACCTCGTCGCCGGCCGCCACCACATCGGCGAGCTGGCCGTCGGTCAGCCCGTCGAAGAGAGCCAGCCCCCGTACGTCGTCGGCCCGCATCAGATCGTCGCCAGATAGCGGTGCACGAGGTGGACCGACATCGCACCCTCGCCAACGGCCGACGCGACCCGCTTCATCGAGTCGAGCCGAACGTCGCCGGCCGCGAAGACTCCGGGTCGGCTCGTTTCGAGGGCGAACGGCGGCCGAGTCAGTCGCCACTGCTCTTCGTACGCCGGGTGTTGCAGGTCTTGACCGGTGACGACGAATCCCTTGTCGTCGCGGGCGATGTCGGGGCCGAGCCAGTCGGTCCGCGGCGAGGCGCCGATGAACACGAAGAGCCAGCTCGCGGGCACGTCTTCGCGAGTGTCCGATGCGCGGTCGACGATGGTGAGCCTCTCGAGATGCCCGTCGCCCGCGCAGCCGACGACCTCGCTGCTATAACGCACCTCGATCGTGGAGTTGTGCTCGATCCGGTCCACCAGGTAGCGAGACATCCGATCCTTGAGCGTCGGAGCTCGCACGACGAGCACGACCCGCTTGGCGAATCTCGCCAGGTTGAGCGCGGCCTGGCCGGCGGAGTTGGCGGCGCCGACGATGTAGACATCGTCACCCTGACACTGGGTCGCGTCACTCGCGTTCGCGCCGTAGTAGATGCCCCGTCCGGTGAAATCGTCGATCCCGTCGGCTCCGAGCTGGCGGTAGGACACGCCCGTCGCGACGATGATCGACCGGGCCTCGATGTCGCCGGCGCCCTCGAGGACGACGGCATGCACAGGGCCGCGGGTCTGCAGGCCGACGACGTCGCGGGCGAGCACTGTCTCGGCACCGAAGCGAGCCGCCTGGGCGACGGCACGTTGCGCGAGATCGCTGCCGCTTAGTCCGTTCGGGAAGCCCAGGTAGTTTTCGATCCTCGCACTCTGACCCGCCTGGCCACCGGGTGCCTCGCGCTCGACGATGACGGTGCTGAGGCCCTCCGACGCGGCGTAGACGGCGGCGGCCAGGCCGGCCGGGCCGCCACCCACGATGCACACGTCATAGAGCGGTTGTTCGGCCCTCGTCGAAATGCCGAGCGAGTCGGCGAGATCCGGCGTCGACGGTGCGCGAAGCGTCTCGCCTTCGGGCACGAGCACCAACGGGAGCTCGGCCGCCGTCGCCTGGGCGAGCTCCATCAGTTGCTGCGACTCGGGGTTGCGCTCGACGTCGTACCACCGATACGGCACGTGATTGCGGGCCAAGAACGTCTTGATCTCGTGGCTTCGGTCGGACCATCGGTGTCCGACGACCCGCAGGTCGGTCGTGACCTCGGGATTGGCCCGCCGCCAGTCGCCGAGCAGGTCGTCGATGACCGGATAGAGCCGCTCGTCCGGAGGGTCCCACGGCTTGAGGAGATAGTGATCGAGCCCGATGTCGTTGATCGCCTTGATGGCCACACCGGTGTCGGCGTACGCCGTGAGCAGCAGCTGCTTCGCGCCGGGGGCGATGGTACGTGCTCGCTCCAGCATCTCGATCCCGGTCATCGCCGGCATTCGCTGGTCGGAGGCGATCATGGCCACCGGCTGGCTGCGCAAGGCGAGCTTGGTCAGCACCCCGAGGGCCTCGTCACCCGACGTCGCCCGTACGACGCGATATTCGGCGCCGTAGCGCGATTGCAGATCCCGTGAGATCGCGGCCGACACCCTGGGGTCGTCGTCGACTGTCAGGATGGCGGGCTTGCTCATGGATTCGGCCTCCGGAGTCGAGACATGCGTCAGTGGGCCCCGTGGTCAGGAGGCGCCGGCGCGCCGGCAAATACCGACCGACGGTGGAATCGCGAGCAGATCGTGGCGGCCCGCGTATTTCGTCACGTCCCTGGCGATTTGAGCAAGCATCTGAGGTATATGGGACACATCGCGGCGTTCGGTCCAGATTCGTCGTGCCCGAGTTGGGTCCCTCATCACGCCACTGCGACAACCCCATGGTGTAGCGGACGAGCCGGCCTGTAGGCCGGATTCTGTGGGCGCTTGACGCGCCCGGCGGCCATCCATCTCCGGGGCATCGTTGCCGATGCCCTCATGCGGCCTACCCGCGGACTCGGGCGAGCAGCCCTCAGGCATCCGCGCGGCACGGCGTGGCCGTGCCTTCTTGACCTTGCTCCGGATGGGGTTTACCCAGCCGCTCCGGTTGCCCGGTGCGCTGGTGGTCTCTTACACCACCGTTTCACCCTTGCCCGCACCCGCCGGCCGAACACGTGGTTCGAGCCGTCGGGCCGTTGGCGGTCTGTCTCTGTGGCACTATCCCGCGAGTCGCCTCGGGTGGGTGTTACCCACCACCCCGCTCTGTGGAGTCCGGACCTTCCTCGGCGAACGGTTCGCACCGTCCGACGCGGCCGCCCGGCCGGCTCGTCCACCTGTCAGCCTAGCCGGCCAGACGCTGCGCCGTGCGGGCTAGTCGATCTGGCCTACGACGAAACCGCGGCCGGAGTTGATGTAGAACCGATCGTCCGTCACCAGGTCGACCAGCTGATCGAGCGTCACATCGTGGTCGCCGCCGGCCGCCAAGTGTGCGGCGACTTCCACCAGGTCACCGCCGCGACCCCACGTGACGGCGAGCAGGTCGTCATCTCCGCGGCCGACGACGACCTCGGTGCCGTCGGGGAGGTCGCGCCGGTCGCACGTGTCGTACGCCGGGTCGTCGGCACAGAGCGCCGGCACCGGCTCGCTCCCCTCGCGTACGTCGTCGCTAATCCGCAACACCGCGAGCGAGGCGCGGTCGTCGTTGAGGATGAGGGCGGAGAAGCGGATCGGCTCGTCCTCGCCGAACGACGTATATGGTTCGTCGAGCTCCAAGCCGAGATGGTCGCGCACCGCGCTCTTGTAGTCGGACGCGTCAAGAGTGAGCTGTCGCCCTTCGGGGTCGGCGGTCGCGACCGTCACCGAGCCGTCGCCGGACGGGTCGGCGTCTCCCCCACCGCCGAGGGCCGGAAGACCAGCGACCGCGGCGGCTCCGGCGACCGCGCACACACTCGTGCCGGCCGCGAGCTGACCCGCTCGCCGGCGCCGGCGGCCCCGTCGACCTCGCGCCAGGTCGGCCTCGGCGTCGACGGACGCTGCGTAGGCCGGGCGAACGGCCGACTCGAGTCGGCTCTTGAGATCCAGATCGGACATGACGTCATCCCCTCGTCGTTTCGTCTAGGGCCAGGTGGGTCCGGAGGTGCTCCAGCGCCTTGGCCGTCTGCGACTTGACCGTGCCGGCGCTCACACCGAGCTCGGACGCGGTGTCTTCCACCGAAAGATCGAGCCAATAGCGCAGCACGACTGTCGCGCGCTGCCTCGGCGGCAGGGTTGCCAGTGCTCGCACCAACTCGTCGCGCTGCTCGTAGCCGCCCCGGTCAACTGCGGGTACCTCGGGCATCTCGTCGACGGTTCGCTCGCGATTCCACAAGCGCCGCCGGGCATCGATCCCGACGCGGACCAGAATCGTCCGCACGTAGGCGTCCTCGTCGCCCTTGCGTTGCACCCGTGGCCACGCCTGATAGAGCTTGGTCAGGGTGGTCTGCACGAGGTCTTCGGCGCGATGCCAGTCACCGGCGAGCAAGTACGCCGTGGCCAGCAAGTGTCGTCTCCGGGACGCGACGTAGATGACGTACTCCTCGTCGGACTTGCTTCGTCGCGACACCCAGCTCAGCTCCGTCCGGTCGACCCTCGCCCAGTAATACGGCGAGCTCCCAGGCGAGGTTGCCTCGGTGGTCGCCGACTCAGATCGGCGTGTACGAGAAGAGCTTGACCGCCGACACGCCGTCGGGCCACCAGGCGACGATCGACAGCGACGCCGGCGCGACATGCAGGTGGTGAATGACGTCCATCGGCGCCTGGAGGGTTTCGCGGAGGATCATCTTCATCGGCGTCACATGGCTGACCACGACCACGGTCTGGCCCGGGTATTTGTCGATGAGCCGATGTAGGGCTCCGCCAGCTCGCTCGGCGACGCGGTCGATGGGCTCACCGCCCGGCGGCGCGACGGCGGTCGAGCCGATCCAGGCGGTGAACTCGTCCGGCCAGCGCTCCTGGACCTCGGGGTAGGTACGTCCGTCCCACTCGCCGAAGTCGGTCTCGACCAGATCGTCGTCGACGCCGATGCTGATGCCGAGCCGCTTGCCGACGATCTCGGCCGTCTCGCGGCAGCGCCGCAGGGGGGACGAGTGCACCGCGGCGATCGTGTCGTTGAGCTGCGCGTCGGTGGCGAGCGAGCGCCAGCGCCGCAGCCAGTCGGCCGCCCGCGTTGCCTGCGCCTTGCCCTCGGCGTTGAGCTTCGGGTCGGCGCCACTGGAACCGCTGAACATCTTGCCGACGGTGTGGGCGGTGACGCCGTGTCGCAGCAGGATCAGGGCCGTCGGCGTGCCCGCTGCCGGCGGGCGCCAGCCCACGAGCGGTTGCACGACCGGGGTCGGAGGCGCCGGCTCCGTCTGGGTGCCCGAGCCGGCCGTATCGATGCGCGACCCCGGACCGTCGTCGAGACAGCGATTGACCAAGGCGTCGGCGGCGCCGTTCTCTGCCCGCGGCACCCACGTCCAGGTGACGTCGACCGGCGCCATCGCGCGAGCCTGCAACGCCAACGGCCGGAGTCCGGCGTTTTTGATCTTCCACCGTCCGGCCATCTGCTCGACGACGAGCTTGGAGTCCATCCTTGCCTCGACACCGGCGTCCGGGGTGTGCTCGCGGACGAGCTCCAGCCCGGCGATGAGCCCGCGATATTCGGCGACGTTGTTGGTCGCGACGCCGATGTGCTCGGCCCGCTCGGCGATGACCTCGCCGGTATCGGCGTCGCGGATCAGTGCTCCATAGGCCGCCGGACCCGGGTTGCCCCGCGCGCCGCCGTCGGCCTCGATGATCACCCGACTCGGAGCCATCACAACCCCGAATCGGGCGTACGGACGAGAATCCGGTTGCACTCGGGGCAACGCAGCACCTCGTCATCGGGCGCGGATCGGATCGCCGCGAAGTCGGCCTCGGTGAGCTCCAGGCGACAGCCCTCGCACCGCCGACGCCGCAATGCCGCTGCGCCGACGCCGCCCAGCTGCGCCCGCATCCGTTCGTAGACGGCCAGCAGCTGCTCCGGTACGTCGGCGGCAAGCCTCGTTCGTTCGGCGGTCGCATCGGCCGCCTCGCGGTCGAGCTCGCCGACCGCCTCGTCACGCGCCGACTCGATCTGCGTCGCCTTGCCGTTCAGGTCCTCCAGCTCGGACGCCACCTCGGTCAGCTCGCCTTGGAAGGTCTCGAGCTGCTCCATGATCTCCAGCTCGGCGTCTTCGAGGACGCCGATCCGTCGGTCGAGAGCGACGATCTCACTCTGCAGCTGCTCCAGCTCTCGCGGCGACGACACCTGCCCGGTGTCGAGGCGCTGCTGATCGCGAACCCGACGCGACTTCACCTGTTCGACATCGACATCGGCCTTCTTCTGCTCTCGGGTGAGATCGGCGATCTGGGTGTCCAGCTCGACCAGGCGACTGTCGAGGGCGGACCTGCGCTTGGTGACTTCGGCCAGCTCGGCGTGCTGTGGCAGGTTTTTCTTGCGATGGGCGAGCTGCTGGAGCGAACTGTCGACGGTCTGCACATCGAGCAGCGTCCGCACGGCGCTCAGGTCGGCTTTCAGCGGGGGGCTCCTCGGCTCATCGGGACGTGGGTGGTCCACGGGTCGGTGACGATCGTCGACACGCGAGTCTCCACCGTAATGGCCTCAGCCGCCAGAGCGGCAGTGAGAAGGCGCTCGACGACCGGAAGCCAGGTCCATTCGGCCGCCCAATGCGGCACATCGATCAGGGCCGGCGCGCCATGCTCGGACAGCTCCGATGCCGGATGGTGCCGCAGGTCGGACGTGACATAGACGTCGGCATCGGACGCGCGCACCTGATCGAGCAGGAAGTCACCGGATCCGCCGCAGAGGGCCACTGTGTGGATCGGCTGGTCCGGGTCGCCGGCTACTCGAGCGACGCTGTGGGTCGTCGGCAGCGCCGCGACCACGGCGTCGGCGAAGGCCCGCAACGTCGTGGGCTCGGTGAGCCGACCGATCCGGCCGCTGCCGCTGTCGCTCGGCCCTGCCGCCAGCTCGTAGACGTCGAACGCCGCCTCCTCGTACGGGTGCGCCGCACGCAGCGCCTCGACGACGGCGGACCGACGGGCTCGGGGCACGACCATCTCGACCCGCGTCTCCGACACCTCCTCGATCGTCCCGACCTCACCGATGGCGGGGTCGGCCCCCGTCGTCGGTCGGAATGTGCCGGTGCCGTCAGAGGTGTACGCACAGCGCTCATAGGCCCCGATGTCGCCGGCACCCGCGGCCGCGAGGGCGTCGATGACCCGTGCCGCGTCGGCTCGCGGGACGAACGTGACGAGCTTGTCCGTCGGGTCGGCCGGCTGGGCCGCGATCGGCTTCGGGTCCTCGATCCCGAGGGCATGAGCCATCGCCTCGGAGACCCCGCCGGGCGGAGCGTCGGCATTGGTGTGCGCGGTGAGCAACGCGACCTTGTTGACGATGAGCTTGTGGACCGCCCGGCCCTTCGGTGTCGTCGCCGCGACCGAGTTGACCGGGCGCAACAGCAGCGGGTGGTGGGTGACGAGGAGATCGACGTCGGTGGCGACCGCCTCTTCGATCACCGCGTCGGTCGGATCCACGGCGAGGAGGATCTTGTGCACCGTGGCGTTCGGGTCACCGGCGACGAGGCCGACGGCGTCCCACTCTTCGGCCCGACGCGGGTCGTAGGTCGCCTCGAGTACAGCCTGCACCTCGGCGACCGTGGGAGTACGGGTCACCGCGGCAGGGTATCGAGTCGACCGAGCTCGATCACCAAACCGGGCTGGGCGACGTCGAGAGGGCCGCTGTATTCGGCCGCCGCCTGCACGGCGACGTCAGGATCGTCACCGGGCCACAGGTGCGTCAGCACAAGACGACCGACATCCGCAGCGGTCGCCTGCTGCGCCGCCGTAGTCGCGTCGCACAACAGCGGATCGTCCGGCGTGGGCTGGAGGTAGGTCGCCTCGGCCACCAGCAGGTCGGCGCCGGCAGCGAGATCGACCAGCGCCCGTGATGGGCCGCCGTCGCCGGTGTAGACCATGGACTGTCCGCGGTCGCCGGTGATACGTACGGCCGCGTTCGGCACGAAGTGCGGCAGCTCCCGGGTTTCGATCCGGAGCGGGCCGATCCGCAGCGAGTCGCCGATGGCAAACTCCCGCATCTCGTACGCCTCCCCCAGCATCCCGGGTCGATCCAACGCCAGCACGGCGTCGAGGGCGCTGGGCGGAGAGTAGACCGGCAGCGGGTCGGGCGGGTCGTCGCGCAACGCCCGCGCACGGAGCAACGGATTCAGGTCAGCGCAGTGATCCGGATGCGCGTGCGACACGTACACGGCGTCCACCGCCTCGGCCGGCATCCACCGCATCAGCTCCCCGACGGTCGCGTACCCCGGATCGACCAGCAGCCGATAGCCCCCCGCCTCGATCAGATAGCCACTACATCCGACGCCCGGCTGCGGAAACGCGCCGCTGCCACCCAAGACGGTCAATCTCACCTCGCGAGGCTACGACACGACGCCGCCCTCGCGCCTCAAGTCCGGGTCTGCTTGATCGGCTCGACGATGAGGTCCTCGTGCCCGCCGCTGCGCAAGATGCGACCCGTTGGCCGCCACCCGTTCTTGGCGAACACGTCTCGAAGGCGGACCCCCGGCGTCACGGCAAACGAATCGACCCTGGTCGTGCCGTCCCGCACGATGTCTATCCGACCCGGCCGCACCCGGGCGGCGAAGACCGGGTTCACCACCAGGTCGGCTCGAGACCTAGGGTCCACGGTGACGATTTGGGGCGGCACGATGCTGTCACGGGTCCTACCTCCGCGTAGGTGGGGTCCGAGGCCCCGTCGGATGTAGCCGCACCCGACGGGGCCGCTCGTGGTACGCGGTCCGAGTACACGCCTACGGCGTAAAGGCTCTCACGAATCCCCGCCGTACGCGCGCCAGGATGTCCAGATTGGCCGGAGAACGACGGTCAGGCGCCGACCGAACCTCGGACATCTGCCTGACGCACCCATCGGGCGTCTTCGTCCGACTCCGAGTACACCGGCAGCACCTTGAGCCAGAGCCCGTCACTGCGGTCCTCCCGCTCGGTAACCAAGCCGGCCACCCACTGCACCTGCCCGAAGGGATCGCTGCCGGCGCGAAACTGCACGTGTTCGTCGTCCATCCCGCGACGTTAGCACGTGTGTTCGAACGCACTGCGCCTCCCACGCCGACATCTCATGCCAGCAAGGCGCCGACCAGCTTCCGATATCGGTCCGTCGGCGATGGTTGTCGGTCTAGTGGCCGACCTCTGCGGTGCCGAGAAGGGTGCCATCGGCGTCGATGGCCTGCGCTGCGACGTACGGCTGGTCCGGCACGTCGACGGAGGTCTCGAACCCGTCCCGCGGAACCTTCGCGACGACAGAGGCGTCGTCGGCGTCGGAGCCGGCCAGGAACCGCCAGGATGCGACCTCCGTGGCGCCGTTCCAGCTGACGAAGGCCGTGCCATCCAGCACCTCGAGCGTCGGTCGCGTCGTCGGCACACCGACCCACGGCATCCGGTACACCCGGTAGCTCTCACCGCTGTCGAAATCGGCGTCCAGCAGGAGTCGACCGTCGGGGGTGAACTCTGAGTAGTCAGGGCTAGAGCCCCATCCGATGACGACATGCCCGTCGGCCCGAACCTGCATGTTTCCCTGCGTGGCGGCCAGCCGTCCTCCCGGCAGGCGGTACTCCCTGACCGTCGTTGCCGTTCGGTTCGACGCGTCCGCCCTCAGCCGCAGACCGCGCGACTCGCCGCCGTGCTCATAGGTGCCGTGGTTGTCAAAGAGGGTGATCGTGCCGTCGGGCTGCCGCTGCGCGTCGTGCTGCCAGGCGAATCGAGCACCGCCGACGAATCGGAAGTCGTTCGACCGGCCGCCCAACGTCCAGTCCACATCGCCGGTTGTGCGGTCGACCCGATAGATCGCGCAGGTGTTGCGGGCCGAGATGAGTAGCGAGTCGCCGTCCTCGGTGACCGAGTTGACATGGGCGTAGTCCCAGGGATCGCCTCTCGTCCCGGCGCCGTACTCATCCGCGGGCAGCGGGACCCGGCTGTCGGTCAACGGAACATGTTCCAGCGCGCTCCACTCGAACAGCACTCGGCCGGTGGCGATGTCGACCTCCTGCACCAGGTCGTTCCTCACCCAGCCATGGCGGGGACCGCCGAGGTCACTCAGGTCGCGCTTGACGGTGCGGTAGCCGATGAGCAGCGCGGTCCCGCGCGGCGTCAGTGTCGTCTCATGAGGATCGGCGGGCACGCCCCGGGTAGTGACCGTGGCGATAGGTCGATAGGACCGGTCCATGATCACCACCTCGCCTTCGCGAGGGGCGTCCACCTGACGCCACCAGGTGAGCACCGGCTTGCCGCGGTAGCTCTGGACCCGCAGGTCGTAGCCTCGCACCTCCGGGCCGATCCACACCGGCTCGCCCGCGCTGTCGACGATCATCGGCCCCGTCATCCCGTCACCATCCTTCGGCGCCAAGAAGAACGGCGCACCATCGGCCAGCGCGTAGTTTCCCGCCGCGCCGTGATAGGCGGTCACGTCGATGACGGGCGGTGTTCGACCCGGCAGCGTGACGTAGTCGTGGTTAGGTGTCGAGGCTGGCTCGTCGACGTCGCCACAGCCCCCGGCGGCGATCACGAGGATGGTCGCAGCCGAAAGGCCGGCTCGGCGGGCTCGCATAGACGCCATGATGCCAAGACCGAAATGACCCTCCGACCAGCCCCGGCAGGCACACTCGTCACACCCTCAACCGCCGGCTAAGTCCTCAGCGGTAGCGGAACCAGTCCCTGAAGCGGCGGTAGAGCCCACCCTCGATGGGCAGGGCCGGTTCGGGTGGCGGAGCCGTGGCGCGCTGCGTCGCGATCGGCTTGTCGTAGTCGGTGCGCACGATCGCGTCGACGATCTGGTCCTCGGTGTAGTCCTCGGAGCCCTCGATCACGGGAACGAACCCGACCAGCACGCCGTTGCGCATCACCTGCGCTTCCAGCGTTGCCGTGCCGTCGGAATCCCAGACCGCCTCGCGGCCGTCGGGCAGCCGGACACTGACACCGAACTGATGGACGCCGACCCGCGCCATCTTGGCCTCGGTGCCCCGCTCCCGCAGGGCATCGACGACGCGGCGAGCCTCGTTCTCCTCCATCGTCGCCCAGGATAGAGAACGTTTGACCAGGAGCGGACGGCGGTCTCCTGCGGCACGCCCGAGGCCTAGACTCCGGCGGGTGGACCTCCACCTCTTTTTGGACGAGGCGGGCGGGCCGCTGTCACGGCAGATCTACGACCAGATTCGCGACGCGATCATGGCGGGCCGGCTTCGTCCGGGTGAGCGGCTCCCGTCGACTCGGGCGCTCGCCGACGCGCTCGGCGTCTCGCGCAACACCGTCAGCGCAGCCTTCGACCACCTGACCGGCGAGGGCTTCCTGGCTGGCCGGGCGGGCAGCGGGACGTTCGTGAGCGACGCCGCGCGGTTCGAGTCGCGCACCCGTCCCCGGGCGGCCTCGCCGCTACGCGTGGCGCCGACCTGGCGGCATCTGTCCATCGAGGTCCCCGACTTCTCGGCCCGGCAACCTGCCTACGACTTCCGTCTGGGCATCCCCGACTCGAGTCGGTTCCCCTATGCGACCTGGCGCCGCTTGGTCACGGGCGCCTTCCGGCAGTCTCGGATCGGCGGTGCCTACGCCGACGCGGCCGGACATCCCGATCTGCGGTCGGCCATCGCCCGCCACCTGGCCGTCTCGCGAGGCGTCCGGGTCGACCCGGGGCAGGTTCTCGTCACCAGCGGCGTCCAGCAAGCGACGACCCTCGTCGGCCAGGTTCTGGTCGAGCCTGGCGACGTCGTCGCGATGGAGGACCCGGGCTATCGACCGGTCCGGCGCGTGTTCGAGGCCGCCCGCGCCACGGTCGTCGACGTGCCGGTCGACGCCGAAGGGATCGTCGTCGGCGCGCTGCCGGAGCGGGCGAGGGTCGTCTATGTGAGTCCGGCGCACCAGTTCCCACTCGGTGTAGCGATGTCGTTGCCGCGTCGGCTCGCCCTGCTGGCCTGGGCGCAGCGGGCCGACGCCGCGATCCTGGAGGACGACTACGACGCGGACTTTCGGTACGCCGGCCGCCCGGTCGATCCACTGCAAGCGCTCGATACCGACGAACGAGTCGTCTACGTCGGGTCGTTCTCGAAGTCGATGTTGCCCGCGCTGCGGTTGGGGTACTGCGTCGTTCCACGGGGACTGGAGTCGGTGTTCCGGCGCGCGAAGTTTGTCAACGACTGGCACAATCCGCTGCCGGAGCAGCTCGCGCTGGCTGCGTTCATCGATGGTGGGCACCTGGCGCGGCACATCCGCGGCGCACGTCGGGACTATCAGGCCCGTCGCGACCGAATCGTCGCCGGACTCGTGGCCGACTTCCAGCCGTGGCTGCGACCGATCCCTACCGTGGCCGGGTTGCATCTGGCCGCATGGGCGAACGATGCCTCCGCGGAGGAGGTCGAGGAGTGGCAGCGTCGGGCCGGTGACCTCGGCGTCGCCGTCGAGGGTTTGGCGTCGTTCGCTCACGGGTCCGCGACGCGGCCGGGGCTAGCTCTCGGCTTCGGCGGCATCCCGCTGTCCGCCGTCGACGAGGGGCTTCGACGCTTGCGTCGGGCCATCGCAACCACGTCGCAGCCGTGACGTGACCGGACCGAGATTGGCCCAGCCCGATCGGCGTCGACGCGGCCCTGTCGTCGCCACCAAGCCGTTCCTACCGTCGAGAGCGCGTGTAAACCCGGACGACGGAAGGACAGCTATGCAACCGAATCCTTCGCGCAGAATGCGAAAGATCCTCGCCGGCGGAGCGGCGATCGCGGCGATGGCGGCCGCCTTGTTCGCCTCGGCCGCGAACGCCGATGTCGGCTGGAACATCAGCGCGAGCGATCGGGACCCGTCGGCGTCGATGTCCCAGGCAGCCCGGCCGAACTTCGAAGAGATCTACCAGCTCCTCCAGCTCGCCCGGACCACGGCGCCGTACCACGACGTGCAAACCGCCCTCGACGACGGCTGGTCAGAACAGCCCATGTGCATGGACTACCCAGACGGCTACATGGGCGAGGGGCCCGGCACCATGGGCCACCACTACTTCAGCGTCGAGTACCTGACCGACGGCGGCGCACTCGACCCGACCCAGCCGGAGCTGCTCGTGTACGAGAAGCGAGCCGACGGGACCATGCGGCTGAACGCCGTGGAGTACATCATCCCGGCCCGTGACCTGCCGGGAACCGCGCCGGCACCGGAGATGTTCGGCGGCCACAAGCTGGTGTGGCATCCCGAGGTCGGGACGGCGGGTGTCTGGGGCCTGCACGTGTGGCTGTGGCGGAACAACCCGCACGGCCTCTACGCCGAGCTCAACCCGAACGTCACCTGCGACTACTCGCAGACCATGGCCCACGCGCACCATCACTGACGTGGCGACGAGGTAGCTCCGCGGCGGGTCGTCAGATGCGGCCCGCCGCGGCCATCGCCTGGGCACATGCGCCGAGCGCTCAGCCGAGATGGCCGCGAACCGAGGCGTGTCCCTTGAGCAGCCGCCGCACCAGGCGGAGGTACTGCTGGCGACGCTGAGCGCGCTGGTCGCGCACAACGGGTCGCCGACCCATGCCGCCAAAGAGGTTTTCTGCCATCGGAACACGGTGATCTACCGGATGCGGCAGATCGCCACGCTCACCGGCCGCGACCTCTCCGACGCCCGGGACCGCCTGCTGTTCAGCCTGGCGCTGATGGCCGCCGACGAGTGAACGCGCCCAGTGCACGCGGGTCATCCAGGCGCCCTCGCGGCGGCCTGGCGGCGGAGTTCGTTGCGGGCGAGGGCGTTCTTGTGGACCTCGTCGGGTCCGTCGGCGAACCGGAGCGAGCGGATGCCGGCATACGCGCGGGCGAGCGGGAAATCCTGCGACAGTCCGCCGGCTCCGTGCACCTGGATGGCCTTGTCGAGGATCCACTGAACGGTCGCGGGGGTAGCAATCTTGATCGCCTGAATCTCGGTGTGCGCCCCCTTGTTACCGACGGTGTCCATCAGCCAGGCGGTCTTGAGTACGAGCAGCCGTAACTGCTCGAGCCGGACTCGGGACTCGGCGATCCAGTCCCGGACGACACCCTGTTCGGAGATCGGCTTGCCGAAGGCGACCCGCTGATCGGCGCGGTCGCACATCAGCTCGACGGCCCGTTCGGCGACACCGATCGAGCGCATGCAGTGGTGGATCCGGCCCGGGCCGAGCCGCGCCTGCGCGATCGCGAAGCCGTCACCCTCGCCGCCGATGAGGTTCTCCGCGGGTACTCGGACGTCGTGGAACTCCAGCTCTGCGTGGCCGCCGTGGTCGTGGTCGTCGTAGCCCAACACCTCCATGCCGCGCCTGATCTCCACGCCGGGCGTGTCCCGCGGGACGAGGATCATGCTCTGCTGCCGATGCCGCTCGGCGTCGGGGTCTGTCTTGCCCATCACGATGAAGATCCTCGCGTTGGGGTTCATGGCGCCGGTGATCCACCACTTGCGGCCGTTGACGACGTAACCGTCGCCGTCGCGTTGGATCTGGGTCGAGATGTTGGTGGCGTCGGAGGACGCCACCTCGGGCTCGGTCATCGCGAACGACGAGCGGATCTCACCGTCGAGCAGCGGCTCCAGCCACTCCTTCTTCTGCGCATCGGTGCCGAACGTCGCCAGCACCTCCATGTTTCCGGTGTCAGGGGCGGAGCAGTTCAGGGCCGCCGGGGCGAGGTGCCCGCTGCGTCCGGTGATCTCGGCGAGCGGGGCGTACTGCAGATTGGTCATCCCGGCACCGCGCTCGCCGGGTAGGAACAGATTCCACAGCCCGCGACGGCGGGCCTCGGCACGCAGCTCTGCGATGACGGGCACCGAGTCCCAGGCCCACCTGTTGTCGAGCTGACCGATCTGCTCGCCGAAAACGCCCTCGGCCGGATAGACCTCCCGATCCATGAAGTCCAGGAGGACGGCGCGCAACTCCTCCGTCCTGGCGTCGAAGCCGAAGTCCATCAGTGGTGCTCCTTCATCGCGGTGAGGCCGGCGTTGAGCAGGGGATGGATGGCGTCGCCGACGTGCTCGAAGCCCGGGCCGACGGTCTGGCCGTGCAGATGGCGGTAGTGGATGCCCTCGAGAATCGCGGCCAGCTTGAACGCCGCGAGCCCGAGATAGAACCCGAAGGAGGACAGGTCGCGGCCACTGCGCGCGGCGTACGACTCGACGATCTCGTCCTCTGTGAGGAAGCCGGGTGCCGACGCGGCGTCGGCCACCACGCTGCCGAGCTGTGAGCCGAGCCGTTGGTAGAACACGAGCAGTGCCAGGTCGGTGAGCGGGTCGCCGACGGTCGCCATCTCCCAGTCGATGACCGCGGCCGGCCGGTCTTGGTGGTCGGTGAGGACGTTGTCGAGGCGGTAGTCGCCGTGGACGATGCCGGGGGCCGACTGTCCGGGCACGTCGGCGGCGAGGCGGGCATGCAGCTCGTCGGCGACCGGCAGGTCACGACAGTAGGACGCGTCCAGCTGCTTCTTCCACCGTGCGACCTGACGGGTCAGGAACCCCTCGGGCCGGCCGAAGTCACCTAGCCCGACGGCGATTGGGTCGACCTCGTGGAGGGTGGCCAAGGTCTCCACCAGGCCGGTCGAGATCACCCGGGTACGCTCCGGGCCGAGCGGCTCGAGCTCGGCGGCGTGCCGGTACGGCGTCCCGATGACCATTTCCATCACATAGAACGGCGCGCCCAGCACCGCGGTTTCCTCGCACAAGGCATAGGTCCTCGGCACCGGAACCGCGGTGTCCTGCAGCGCCGATATCACGCGGTACTCCCGCGGCATGTCGTGGGCGGTCGCGAGCACGTGTCCCAATGGCGGCCGCCGCACGATCCAGGTCGACACCCCATCGGTCACCTCGTACGTGAGGTTCGACTTGCCACCAGGCACGAGCTGGGCACGCAGACTCCCGTTCGCTCCGGGCACCGAGGTGGTGAACCAGTCGGTGAGCCGAGGAAGATCGAGGCCCGGGGGGTCGTGGTCGTCCCATACGAAGTGGGTCACGACAGCGCTCCCTTCTCCTCGAGCCGGCACTGCAGCTTGTTCATGCCAGCGAGCCAGCGATCGGTCTGCGTGGCGCGGCTGCGGTAGTAGTCGCCGACCTCCGGATGCGGCAGCACCAGGAAGCGGTCGTCTTGCATGGCCTGCCACATCGTCTCAGCGACGTCCTCCGGAGCGAGCGCTGTGTCGTGACTGAGCAACTCCTGCAACGGGCCGGCCTTGTCCAGCATCCGGGTGCGCACGCCCTGCGGGCAGATCGCCTGGACGACGACCCCGCGATGCTGATAAGTCGCGGACAGCCACTCGGCGAAAGCGACTGCGGCATGCTTGCTGACCGAGTACGTCGGGCTCCCGAGCATCGTCAGCAGGCCTGCCGCGGAGGGGGTGACCACGAACCGGCCGGAGCCTCGTTCGGTCCACTCGGGCACGAGCAGCCGCGCGGCGCGGACGTGCGCCATCAGATTGACGTCGAGGGCGGCGGTCCAGTCCTCCTCAGGAGCGTCCAACCCCTGGCCGCCGTCGATGCCCGCGTTGGCGAACCAGATGTCGATGCCGCCCAGGTGCACACGGGCCGCCTCGACCAAGGCGGTCACGCCCGACTCGGTGGCCGCGTCACCGGGTACGGCGTGTCCGTCGATCTCCGCGGCTACCCGGGTCGCCGCAGGAGCATCGAGATCGCCGACGACGACCCGAGCGCCCTCGGCAGCGAGCCGAGCCGCGATCGCCCGCCCGATGCCGTGCCCGGCGCCGGTGACGACCACGCGCTGACCCGGCACCGGCATCAGCCGCCTTCGGTCACGATCGGCGTACGTCCGCTGAACCTCGTGCTCATCGCGTCATCCTCTGGAGTGCTGTGCCGGCCACCCTATGGTCCACATTGGTTACCTTCTACCCTGATCGGTCTCGACCCGGCTGTCGGATATGGTCGGCCGGACGACGGTCGGACCACGATGACGGGAGCCTCATGGCCCACCTCCGACGCCGGACCTCGGGAGCCCTTGCGGTCCGGGTCACCGTGGGGTCCCTCGGCGCCAGCCTGCTCTTGGCAGCCTGTTCCGACGCCGACGATCCGTCCGGCTCAATGCAAGCGCAGGAGGTCACGTCCTCGACCAGCCCTACCGAGTCCGGGCCAACCGATGCTCCTTCGATCCAGCCCGCCACCGGGCCGGCACTGGCGCCGGATACGGGCGGGATAAGCATCCGGTTGCCGGAGGGCTGGACGATCGACCACTCGGAGAGCTTCCTCGTGGACGGCTCCAATCCACATGGCTGGGCAGTGATCTCCGTGAGCAGCTTCCCATCCCTCGACCCCGACGTCGAGCTCACGAGGATGTCCCGCGTCGCCCTCAAACACTCGCCGTTCCCGCCGGGTTCGATCCGTCCGCCAGTTCTGGTTGAGGGCGAGCTCGCCTACCACTTGGTCGGCAAGGGCCAGCCCCCTCGCCTGGAGGAGTACGGCACGGTCCTCGACGGCGACATGCTCTATGTCAGGTTCGACCTGAAAGGCATTCCCGAGGACGAGCGTCAGGCGCTGATCGAGTCGGTGCTCGCAACGGTCGAGTGGAGCTAGCCCGGTCGGGCGAGCGACGCCCTTCACCAATCGGCTAGCGGACCATGACCTCCAGCAGTCGCTCCAACTCGGCGGCCGGGTCGTCGGTCAACCCGGTGTGGATGGGCGAGGTCTGGATGATGGTCGACCGTGGCGCCGTCAGCCATCGGAACCGCTCGCCTAGGGAGCGGGCGACAGTGCCCGGCATCTCCCCGCTGCCGCCGCACAGATCGCCGACGGCGGCCAGGTGCCGGCGTATCAGGTCAAGGTCGCTGTCAGGGAAGAGCGCGCGGAGCCGGTCCTCGTCCAGCTCGACCGCGGCGTGCAGGAAATCGAGGGCGTGGCAGTAGACGATCGCGCCGGCATTGACGAACTCGCCGCGTTCGACCCGTGGCACGACCCGCACCAGCGACCACTCAAACGCGTGCACGGGCGTCCTCCACCTCGGGGAGCCAGGCGTCGCGCCGCACGAGCCGGTTGGCAAGCACGGTGACATACGCGGTGCGAACCTCCTCAGCGTCGGCAAAGCCGGGTTCGCTGGCGAGCCACGGGTCCGGTACGGCCGCAGCGGCCGCGGCTAGCACCTCCTCGGTCACCAAGGAGGCGAGCCGCTGGTCGGCATCGAGCACCGAGCCGGCGCGCCGGATCAGTACGTGCTCACCAGCCTGCGCGTACGGCTTGGTCGGCGCGTTGTCTCGACTCGCCCAGTTGTGCGCGAAGTACAGCGCGGCGCCGTGGTCGATGAGCCACATTTGCCGATGCCACAGCAGCAGGTTCGGATTGCGCCACGATCGGTCGACGTTTTGCACCAGGGCGTCGAACCACAGGACGTCCGCCGCCTCCTCGGAAGTCACATCGTCGACCGACGGGCTCACATCCAAGGCACCCGGAAGGTAGTCGACACCGAGGTTGATGCCGGCACTCGCGTTCAACAGCGCCTGCACCTCAAAGTCCGGCTCGGCACGAGCCAGCTCGCCGTCGACGTCGATGAGCACATGCTCGGGAACGCGCAGTCCGACCGCCCGCGCGACGGCACCAGCGATGACCTCGGCGACCAGAGCCTTCGGACCCTGCCCGGCTCCCCGAAACTTCACGACGTACATCCCGAGGTCGTCGGCCTCGACAAGCCCCGGCAGCGACCCACCCTCCCGCAGCGGCAAGGTGTAGCGCGTCGCGACCACCCGCCGCAGATCCGAACGCTCCGCCACTCTCACGTCGAAGGAATCTACGGCACGCCACGCAATCTTCCGGCCTGGCGGGCGCCAATCAGTGGCAGCTCGTCGGCAAATAAGGGCCGGCGCGGGAGATCTGAGGTGACCTACCGATGTCGCGCTCCACCCGATCCCCCGAGGTTGGAGTCGTAGACCCACTGACGAGAACGGAGCACGACATGAGGAATTGGCAAGAACCGGCAGCCCCTGGCCACGTCCCGGGGCACCACGACACGAGACTGCTTGGGCGGGAGCACCAGGCAGCGCTACAGCAGGAGGCCCGGCGGCCGTGGGTCACGTGTCCCGAGGCCGACTGCGACACAGTGGCCGAGGTCATCGACCGCTATACGCTCCCATCCACCGATGGGCCCGTACGCATGGTGCGGTCCCGCTGCCTAAGCCGGCACATCCTGGACTGGATCGACGACGCATGATCATGGCCGGCTAAGGGCAGGTCGCGAAGCGTTGACCGCCCTAGCTTGCTTCTACGGCAGCTTTGATGCGATGCGCGAACGCATCGGCGTCCTTCCCCGCAGCCTTCACCGCAAACCCAACGATCAGTTTGCCGACGCCGTGACCGGCCAAGGAGTTGAAGACGGTGACTCTCGTCTGCGAGTTGCCCAGGTCTTCCAAGTCGTATCCACCCTCAGTGGCTGTCACCAGATTCTTCGACCGCTCGGCCCAGCGGATCGTCGTCGTCGGCTCAAATTCGGTCAGCTCGAATCGCCGGTCGGTCTTCATGCCCGCGTCCTTGACTCGACTGACGAACACCGTCCCGACGCCCGTTGGACCAGCCGACTCCTTGTGGATCGAGAGCACTCGCGGACTGAACAGCGGATCGTTCGTTCCCTCAGCCAGAAACTCGAAGACCTCGCCGATCGGGCGGTCGATCACGGCCGAACCGCTGAATCGTCCTGACTTAGCTTCTCCTGATGGTTCCATTTGGCGGTCCGCGCTTACGTCGCCGATCCCGTGCCCGCCGTTACCGCGATCGTACTTGCTGAGGTCTAAAGACCGTGACGCGCGCGGGGCGTCGAGAAGCACACTGGTTCTTGCCCACCGAAGAGGAGACGTGACCTATGGGTGTCAACCAGTCGGTCCCGGCACCATCTACTGCAGCGGCAGCCTCGGGGCTCATCCTTTTCACGCTCTCGTCGGGCCAGTTCCTCATGGCGCTCGACAGCTCGGTGATGAACGTGGCGATCGCGACGGTGGCCGACGACCTCGACACCACGGTCACCGGCATTCAGACCGCGATCACGCTGTACATGCTCGTGATGGCGTGCCTGATGA
The DNA here is from genome assembly GCA_035630615.1 of Nocardioidaceae bacterium. Taxonomy (GTDB): domain Bacteria; phylum Actinomycetota; class Actinomycetes; order Propionibacteriales; family Nocardioidaceae; genus DATFRX01. The sequence continues at coordinate 4,093 of DASQKI010000062.1, read as the reverse complement.
TCACCGGTGGAAAGGTTGGAGCGATCATCGGCCGCAAGCGTGCGTTCGCCCTGGGATGCGTCATCTACGGCGCGGGGTCGTTCACGACGTCGATCGCACCGAACCTGACCGTGCTCCTGATCGGCTGGTCGCTGCTGGAGGGCATCGGCGCCGCCCTCATCATGCCCGCGATCGTCGCTCTCGTCGCGTCGAACTTCGGCAGGGCCGACCGCCCGCGTGCCTACGGGCTCGTCGCCGCCGCCGGTGCCATTGCCGTGGCGGTCGGACCCCTCATCGGAGGGTTGGCGACGACGTACGCCTCGTGGCGGTTGGTGTTCGCCGGTGAGGTGCTCATCGTCGTCGGCATCCTGCTTCTGGCGAGACGGGTGGCCGACGTGCCACCGGAGACCGGCGTCCGCATGGATCTGACGGGTACGGTCCTGTCGGCCCTCGGTCTCGGGCTCATCGTCTACGGCATCCTGCGCGCGGGGGAATGGGGCTTCGTCACACGGAAGCCGTCGGCCCCCTCGTGGTTCGGACTCTCGCCGGTGATCTGGCTCGTCATCGTCGGGGGTCTTGTGTTGCTGGGATTCCTGAGCTGGGAACAGCGGCGCACGCAGCGCGGCGAGCCGGTGCTGATCAACCCAGCGCTGTTCGAAAACCGGCTGCTTCGCGGAGGGCTGATTTCGTTCTTCTTTCAGTACTTGCTGATGTCAGGCGTCTTTTTCGCGGTGCCATTGTTCCTGTCTGTCTCCCTCGGTCTGTCGGCGATCGACACTGGCCTCCGGATCGTTCCGCTGTCGATAACCCTTCTCTTGGCCGCGGTGGGTGTGCCCAAGGCATGGCCCGACGCGTCTCCGCAGCGTGTGGTACGGCTGAGCTTCCTGTGCCTGTTCCTCGGAATCCTGAGCCTGATGGCCGCTCTCGAAGTCGGAGTAGGGGCCGAGATCGTGACCGTCCCGCTGCTGCTCGCAGGGCTTGGCCTCGGAGGGCTCGCCTCGCAGCTGGGTAGCGTCACGGTCTCCGCCGTTTCGGACGAGCAGGCCGCCGACGTGGGCGGCCTCCAAAACACCGTGACCTTCGTCGGCTCCGCGATCGGCACCGCGCTCGCGGGCGCCGTACTGATCTCGGGCCTGACGACGTCGTTCCTGACCGGCATCCAGGAAAACCCAGCGATCGATGAGAGTGTCTCGTCGCAGGCCGTCGTCGAGCTGGGTGGCAGTGTGCCGTTCATCTCCGACGACCAACTCGACTCAGCGCTGTCAGACGCCGGAGTCGATGAGGAGACCGCTGACGCTGTCATCACAGAGAACGAAGAGGCGCGCATCCACGCCCTCAGGGTCTCCCTCGCCACACTGGCAGTCCTCGCACTGGTCGCGATGTTCCTCACCCGGAGCATCCCGACGCGCCAGCCCAGAGCCACTACCCCCGGACTTGTCACCGATCAGTGAGCTACCTCCTATAACCGGCGGCCCGGCCCCGGGGGGACTTTTGGCCCCTGTCAACCTCACGAGTGACGCCTACGGTCTGTAAGTAGTCAATTCGCCTCGCTTCGGTGGCTGGGGGCTTCGCCCTACAGACGTCGGTCCTGAGCTGTTAGCTGAATCTCCGTCAGCGATCCGTGTCTGATTGGAGAGCAGCCGCATGATCGATCCCGAGTCGTATGCCCGGCGCTGGAAGACATTGGGCGTGTTGTCGCTGAGCCTGGTGATCATCGGGTTGGACAACACCATCCTCAACGTGGCGCTGCCGACCTTGCAGGAGGAGTTCGATGCGTCGGCGTCGAAGCTCCAGTGGATGGTCGACTCGTACCTGCTGGTCTTCGCCGGCCTGTTGTTGGTGTTCGGCACGCTCGGCGATCGCTTCGGGCGCAAGCTGGCGCTCCAGCTCGGCGTGTCGATCTTCGGCCTGGCGAGTCTTGCCGCCTTGGTAGCCGACTCGGCCAACCAGGTGATCGCGGTCCGTGCCGCGATGGGAGTCGGCGCGGCGCTCATCATGCCGGCCACGCTGTCGATCATCGCCAACCTGTTCTCCGGCGCGGAGCGGCGCAAGGCGATCGGGATCTGGGCTGCGCTGGCCGCGGTCGGGATCGGGCTCGGGCCGCTGGCCGGTGGCCTGCTGTTGGAGTGGTTCGACTGGTGGTCGGTCTTCCTGGTCAACGTGCCGTTCGCGGCCGTGGCGCTCGTGCTCGGCATCGGGCTCGTGCCCGAAAGCCGCGACCCGAAGCCCGGCTCGTTCGACCTCCTTGGCGCAGTGCTTTCCACCGTGGGATTCAGCCTGCTCGTGTACGCGATCATCGAGGCTCCCGAGAAGGGTTGGTTGAGTGGCCTGGTGCTCGGTTCGTTCGCGGCGACCATCGCGCTGCTCGCCGGGTTCTTCTGGTGGGAACTGCACACCGCCGACCCCATGCTCGACCTCGAGTTCTTCCGCAGTGCCCACTTCAGCGTCGGCACCGCCGCCGTCAGCGTGGCGTTCTTCGCGCTGTTCGGCAGCATTTTCGCGCTGACCCAGTACTTACAGTTCGCCCACGGCTACAGCGCCATCGCGGCTGGGGCGGTGATGTCACCCGTAGCCCTCGGATTGATGATCGGAGCAGGCTCCTCGAACAAGGCCGCGGCACGGCTTGGTATCGCCCGTGTCGTCGCCACCGGCCTGATTGTGCTCGCGATCCTGCTGGCGCTCACCACATTCTGGGACGCAGACACCGGCGCCCTCGTGTTGCTCCCCTGGTTCTTCGGCCTCGCCCTCGCGATGGGCTGGATCATGGCCCCGGCCACCGATGCCGTCATCGGCGCGGTCCCCGCTGCCAAGTCCGGCGTCGCCTCGGCCACCAACACCGTCGCCCGGATGGTCTCCGGCGCCCTCGGCGTGGCTGTCATCGGCTCGTTGATCAACTCCTTGTACTCCAACGACGTCGAGGGAACGCTCGGCACGCTGCCTCCGGAGGCGGCGACGGCGGCCGAAGGCTCGATCGGCGCCGCTAACGCGATCGCGTCCGATCTCCCGTCGGACGCCGCCTCGGGTCTGCTCGCCACCGCGGGCGACGCCTTCACCCAAGCCATGGGCACCAGTCTGCTGGTCGCCGCCGTCGTCGCCGCCGTCATGGCCGGACTCGTCGTCCGCTTCCTCCCATCGACCGCCCCGGTCGTACCGACGGACGAGACCGAGCCCAGCCTGCCCCTACCCGCCGGAGAGCCCGACAGCATCGCGCCGTGACGGCCACACACCCACCTGCGACCGTGCACCAGTCAAGTGTCAAAGGTCCCCGAGTTGTCAGGGATGGCCCTCACCACAAGGGGTGACACCAGCGCCAAAAGCGTGCTAGACCTCGATCGATTCCCGGTCGCCGACGCCAACGGGGAGCTGTCCTACGAACGGACCATCCCGGCCGATCAGATTCAGGACTCGATCGTCGAGCACATCGAGCATCTGCACATCGTGCAGCACGGACTCGATGCGAACGGCAACGACAAATACGACGTGAAGGCGCTCGGTGAGTCGGTGTTCGCCAAGTCGCTCTGCGTCGCCGGTGTCCCTGAGGAAGGCATGAACCCCGCCACGTGTGGTGAGGTCGTCCCGTTCGGCTCCGTCGACACCGGTGGTGGCACGACCAACGGGGGCGACAATGCTCCGCTGCTCGCGGTGGGTGGTGTCGCGCTGGTGGGCTCCGCGGTGATGTTCTGGCTCCGGCGCCGCCTCGGCCAACCAGGCTGACCGGATGGCCAAACCCCCCACCGGCGAGGGTCGTCCACGGGTGCGCTTGGTCGCGGCGCTCGCCGGCGCGGCCCTCGCGGCGACCGGGGTGGCCGCGGTGGGAGCGGCCCTCCACGGCGGCCAACAGCCAACGCCTCCAACATCGCGTGCCCCCCACGAAGTGTCCCTAGGCGTCGGCGAGCCTCGAGACCGCCCGGCCAGTCCGGCGGCCACTGCCGACCTCGGGCTCCCGTACTCGCGCCCGCTTCGACTCTCGATTCCGAGCATCGACGTCGCAACCCGCCTGGAGTACCTCGAGCTGGACGACGAGGGCGTCATGGAGGTGCCGGTGGACCCGAGCCGGGCCGGCTGGTTCAGTCCCAGCCCGGCTCCCGGCGTCCCCGGCTCCTCGGTGATCGCC
>DASQKI010000061.1:0-47546 GCA_035630615.1 Nocardioidaceae bacterium | reverse complement strand
CGCGGCTCCAACGAGAACACCAACGGGCTGCTGCGCCAATACCTGCCCAAAGGCACCGACCTATCCGTCCACACCGCCGCCGACCTCGCCCGCATCGCCCGAAGCCTCAACAACCGGCCCCGCAAGACGCTCGGATTCATGAAAACCATCCGAAAAGCTCGCCGAACTCCTTGCGCACACCGCTTGAAACCGCCCAGATATGTCTCAACTGATGCTTTACAGACTTCGCCGCCGCTACCGGCCGGCAAGCTCGTAAACGACCGGCGCCAGGATTTCGGCGTCCTCCTCGAAGCAAACGTAGTAGCTCAGGCCCCACCGATCGCGCCGTGCCATCAGCGTTTCGACCATGTCCTGTGGGCGACCGATCAACGTGTACGGAGAGTTCTCGAGCACGTCGAGGTCGGCCCAGCCGTCTGAGGGCAGATCGTCGAGTCGCCGGGCCACGTGGAACAGCAGGATCCCGCGCTCGGGCCCGGCAGTTGTACGTCCTACGACCTCGTCGAGGAGGCGGAGCCTCTCCTCGAACGCGGCCTCGCCAAACTCGTCGGGGTCCAGGCCACCCTCCGGGAGTGCCTTCGGGTTGAAGCCCACGATGTCGGCGTGCCGGCCGGCGAACCGGGTCATCCGTGAACCTCCGCCGCCGAGCAGCAACGGCACCGGCCGCTGCAGTGGCGCGGTCGGCAGCTGGTAGCCCTCGATGTCGTAGTGGGCGCCGTGATGGGTGACGGTCTCGCCCGCCAGCAGGCGCCGGACCAGCTGGACGGATTCCTGGAACCGGGAGACGCGGACCGGCCCGGCGTCGAAGGTGATGCCCACGACCTCGTACTCGTCGTTCAACCAGCCCGCGCCGATGCCCAGCTCGAAGCGCCCGCCGGAGAGCACGTCGAGCTCGGCAGGCTCCTTGGCCAGCAGGGCAGGATGCCGAAAGTCGTTGGAGTACACGTAGCTGCCCAACCGCAAGGTGTCGGTGACGGCGGCCGCCGAGGCGAGGCGAGCGGTGCAGGACAACTCGGTGAGGAAGTGGTCACCGACCAGCAGTGTGGAGAACCCGTCGCCTTCGATCCGCCTGGCGAGCTCGTGCCACCTCTCGACAGGTACTGAGCCGTCGGATCCGAGCACGCCGAACCGGAAGAGCTTGCCCATCGGCTCCGACACGCTGCCTCCCGACCCCACCCGCTACATTGTCGACAGCGAGGCCGACGGTGGCAACGCTGGGCTCCTTCCAGGCTCGGGCAGATCGCCGCCGTTGCAGTGACCGTCTTGGACTCGCGTTCGCGATTGTTGCGTTGACCACGGTTGCTCAGAAGGCCCCTCGGAAGCCGCATCGCGACGAGGGCGTCGACGACGATCCACCGCTCGTCGGTACTCCTGCCGGGACGTGAGAGTGGCACGTTTGTGGCACGCAATGGGTATGCGGCTCCGTCGCCACGAAGCCCAGGTCGCCGGGATATGCGGTGTGACCTGGGGTTGGTGGTGTGGAGCGGGTGACGAGAATCGAACTCGCACCACCAGCTTGGAAGCTGAGTTAGCGCGACGTTTGTCCTTATAAGGAAGGGGCTTTGCGCGTCTTGAACCCCGATTGTGCCCCTGAGTCCCCGCTGATCCCGGCGTGGTGGGGCACGTTTGGGCACGCTGCGAACGTGGCTGACCATGGGCGCGCGATGACTCCGGCGGCTGCGCTGAGCGGGGATTGACACTTGTTCACTCATGTTGTGGCGCGTCCCGACGACTGCCCGTCTCCCAATCGTCTCCCATCACCCGCCGGGTGGTGATGAGCGCCTCCGACGACTACGCACTGATCTGCATGTGCGGACATTCCGAGAGGCTGAGCAGCCGTCTGCTCATCGGCGGGGCGGAGGTTGCCGGCTACTCCCACCAGACTGCTTCCCCGAGCACTATGAACGTCACTAGCGCAGGGAACACTGACAGCGGGAGCCACAGCAGTGTCCACTGCTCGTGCCTGATCTTCGCAGCGACTGCCAGCGCGAACGCGGCCAGCGACACTAGGAATCCGGCGAATATCGTCACGGCGGTGAGCAACCCGACCCAGTTGTCCTCGGTAGCGCTGGCCCCGCCAATGGCATACGCCGCGCTGAATACCGCGATCGCGATCATGATTGCGGCGCCTTCCGCCAATCTGACTGCCGGCCGAGCCAGGCGGGCATGCCCATGAGTGGGCCGCGCTGACCTAGCGTCTGAAGTGGGTCCAACTGTCATCGATCTCACCTCCCTCGCCGGCCGGACAGCGTGAGCGGTGGCTCATGCGTGGCTGGCGGGCCGTCGGTGACGCGGGCCGATCACGTGCCTGCGAGCGGCCGATTTCGGGTTCGCCGCCCGGTGCGCGATGTACCGCAGTACCAGGACAACCATGGCGGTGGTGAGCACGCTGGACAGGAGCACCTCGTCGCGTGACAACCCGTCGATGTTCGGCTGAAGCTCCTCCTCGGTAGCCCAGCCGAACAGCACCTCGCTGGTGACCAACCCGGCGCCGAAGCAGGCGACGGTTGTGATCGCGGTCGCCCACAGCCGGCGTGGCCAACCCTTGCCTACGAGCAAACCTGCGAACACGCCGAAGCCGAGCGAAATGGCGCCGAGCAAAGCCAATCCCTGAAGTCCGAGGTCCCACTGCATGACAGTGCCTCCCTTCTAGGGTCTGTCTAGTTCCATCTTCCTAATTCATCTTCGGTGTGCGCCGTCGAACCTGGAAGGGTGGAAGGTCTCGGCCTTAAGGGTCGATGGGCACCATGCTCCGCAACGACATCTTCACGGCTCTTTCGGCCCGTCGGCGTGAGCAGGCATGTGAGAAGGTCCGATCACGCCGCGATCCGTACTCCTCCGGCCATACCTGGCCCTGCTCGCCGTAGCTGCCGGATCGTAGGCCGGAGTGGAGCGGGTCAAGGGTCGGCTTGCCGATCACGGCCCAGTGCTCGTCGTCGAACAAGCGAATGACGGCCCAATTCGGCGGAACACCCACCAGGAAGGCACCGCCGATCGTTGCGAAGAAGCGTGCGAGTTTGAGCCCAGCTAACAGGTCCTTGATGTCGTCCGGGGATGTGGCGTTCTCCACGATGAATGACAGCCTCTTCACGGCTCTGGTCGCCCAGCCCGAAAAGGAGCGATACCAGCAGCCGGCGGCCGCTAGTGAGAGAACACCGAGGAACCAAAATGCTGCCTCGGTGGTGGCGTCGCCGACGCCTACGGCCACGGTCATTGCCAGTCCGGAAGAGCCGACGAGGCCAACGAGCAAGTAAAAGTCCAATCGAAGCAGCGGCGGGAACCTCGTGTAGGCCACGAGCAAATACATACGACGCGTTACCTCGTGGGAAAGCATCTTCTTTGGACGAGCGTCGTCCTTCAACCGATCCAGTATGTCGAGGTCTAATGCAAGATCGGCTCGTAGGCTTCGGGCCGTAGCGAACACGTGGCTCAACAAGCCGGACACGAAGCCGATCACCACACTCGCGGCGACCGGGACCACCAGTTGTGCCCATTCCACGCCCACACTGTCGCAGTATCCGCAAGATCAGTCGACACCTCGATTGCCCTGCGCGTCACGAACGTGGGATCGACATGCCTCATACGCAACGTCCGGATCTCGGCACGAGCGGACACCCATCGTCACTTGGTGCTTGGTCTGCTAGGGCTGAGAGGTCGGCCCCGGGGCGTGGGATGCGGGATGCAGTTCGGCGACCTGGTGTTCGGCTTCGCCTTCGGCGCCGCCTTCGACGTGTAGTTCGGGTAGCCATTCGAGCCAGCTCGGGAGGTACCAGTTCCACTTGCCGAGCAGCACCATGGTCGAGGGCACCAGGACCGTGCGGATCACGGTGGCGTCGATTAACAGGGCGACGCCGACTCCGAAGCCCATCTGTTGGAAGCCGACCAGGTCGCCGGTGGCGAACCCGATGAACACGACCACGATGATCAGCGCCGCGCCGGTGATGATCCGTCCGGTCGCGCCGACGCCGTGGGTGACGGCGTCGACAGTGTCGCCGGTGGCGAGGTAGCGCTCTCGGATGCGGGTCAGCAAGAACATGTGGTAGTCCATCGACAGCGCGAACAGGACCGAGAACAAGAAGACCGGAACCCATGGCTCGACCCGGTCGATCTGCTGAAGCCCGAGGAGGTCGCTCCCGATGCCTTCTTGGAACACCAGGACCATCAGTCCGTAGGCCGCGCCGACCGACAACAGGTTCAAGATGACCGCCTTCAAGGGCAGCACGATGGAGCGGAACACGAGAAGCAACAGGATGAAACTGAGCGTGAGGACGAAGGCGATCACGATCGGGAGCCATCGGTCGATGAGTGCGGTGTAATCGAGGTCGAAGGCCGTGAAGCCGGTGACGTAGACGGGAGCGTCGACTCCCTCGAACGCCGTCGGGATGTAGTCGTCTCGTAGCCGCTCGACCGCGGTGCTGGCCTCGGGGGTAGCCGGGTCTCCGGTGATCGCGATCTCGACCAGGGTGAGGTCGCCTCCTGGTGCGGTTGACACCTGCGAGGCTCCGAAGGAGCTGTCGTCGGCTACCAGCTCACGCAATCGTTGCGCGGCGGCGTCGATCTCGGCGCTGGCCTCGGCATCGACCACGACCTGAGCGGGGTTGCTTCGCTCGCCAGATGGGAAGTAGGTCTCGACGGCGGTGAATCCCTGCTGACTGACTTCGTCCTCGGGCAGCGACGTGAGGCCGGACGAGCCCGTCTCCAGCGTCAGCACCGGGAGGGCAAGCGCGATCAGGACGGCAGTCGTCACACCCGCGGTCCAAGCCGGTCGTCTAGTGACCAGTCCGACCGCCCGCCGCCAGAACTGGCTTTCCCCACCGTGCTGGCGCGGGAGGAAGGGGATCCGTAGCCGCTCGATGCGATCGCCGAGCAACGCCAAGATCGCGGGCAGCAAGGTCAACGCACTGGCCACGGTCACGATGCCCACGAGCACGGCCCCGAACGCCAGACTGCGAAGCACGGTGTCGGGCACGAGCAGCATGCCCAGCAGCGCCACCACGAAGGACGACCCGGAGAACAGGACGGCCTTGCTGGCGGTCGCCCCCGAGACCGCGATCGCGTCCAGCTTGTCCAGCCCGTGATGGCGCTCCTCCCGGTAGCGGGAGACCACGAACAGGCTGTAGTCGATCCCGAGCGCGAGGCCCATCGCCACTGCCATGTTGACGATGAAGAAGGAGAGCTCGAATCCCTGCCCGACGATCGCGGCGATCCCGAGGGCGACGATGATCGAGACCAGTGCCATCGCGACCGGAAGGAGTGCAGCGACAACCGCGCCGAAGACCAGGAGGAGCACGATCAGTGCGGCCGGCAGGCCGAACTGCAGTTCGCCCTTCTCGAGATCCTGCTGCGACACCTCGAGGAAGTCGTTGCTCAACGTCCAGGTCCCGGTGATCTCAGCCGACACCGCCTCCTGGCCATCGGCGGCTTCGACGGCGTCGATCACGTCGGCGATGCCCGCCAGCGGGTCCGTGCCCGCGTCCTCGGCGTCATCGATGTCGTCCATCACCACCGGAATCAGCACGGCGTCCCCCTGCTGGGAGATGAGCCCCTCCGCATCGTTCGCGTACGGGTCACTGACGCTCCGAACCGCTTCCGCCTGCGCGATCTCGTCGCGCAGATCGGCCACGGTCTCCCGGACCTGCGGGTCAGTGACGTCGCCGCCATCGGAAATGACGATGACCTGCTCGCTGACGGCGTCCCGGTCCGGGAACCGGTCGTCGAGCAGATCGAGCCCCTTGACCGAGTCCGGCTCAGTCGTGATCCGGCCCTCGGGGGTCAGCGCCGATCCCAGGAGTACCGTGCTCGACGCGACCGCGAGCAGCAGAACAAGGCCCCAAGCCCCAATCGTGCGCCACGGACGTCGCGCACATGCCATCGCCAGCCGCTGGGTTGCTGAAAGTTCCATGACCGTCGCTCCAGTCCGCCGATGCGAGGGCCAACGCGGCCACGAACGGCCTGAAGCTCACGTCGAAGGCGGATCAGCCTTCGCTATGGCGACGGCCCGGTCGTACGCGGTCGATCTGGCCACCCTGGCCGACTGCGGCCCGGCCACCGCCCGGCGCGTTCCGCGCCCGGTCGATAGCCGTTGGTCCACACCGCCACGCTATGCCCGCGGGCACCACGGCACGCGGGTAACACGACCCAACCGGGGTGGGCCGTTCGACCCCTGTGGTCAGTCCGCACCACCGCCACATCCATGGTCCCTGCCATCATCGCTGCAGTCGCTACCGGCACTGCGCGGGTGGTCGCCAAGCTGACCAGCTGAGAGGCAGCAACCGCGTCACCGAAACCTGATCAGCGTTCCCTATAACCGAATGCGCGCTCAGCTGCATGGGCGGATGCCTTGGGCAGCGGCACGGAAGCCGGCACTGCTGAGGGGTGCGATGGTGGAGGAAGCTTCGCCACGAAGGCGGACGCGTATGCGTGGCTCTCCGACAAGGAGGGCGAGGTACGGCGAGGGGAGTGGTACGACCCAGAGGCGGGTGCGGTTCGGCTCGATGAGTATGCATCCCAGTGGATCGCCGAGAGGGATCTCTCTGCGCGTACGGCTGAGCTGTACGAGTCTCTGTACCGGCTTCACTTAAAGCCCAACCTCGGTCGGCTTGGCCTGGTCGACATCAGCTACGCGCGGGTGCGTACCTGGCGAGCTGGTCGTTTCGGCGCAGGCACTGGACCTGTGACCGTGGCGAAGGCGTATCGGCTGCTCCACTCGATCATGGAGACAGCGGTCGAAGACGGTCTGGTCCGACGCAACCCCTGCCGGATCAAGGGCGCGTCGACGGAGCACACGCCTGAGCGGGTACCGGCCGCGCTTGACCAAGTTTTCGCGATCGCTGACGAGATCACGCCCCGGTACAAGGCGCTCGTGCTCCTCGCCGCATTCGCCAGCTTGCGCTATGGCGAGCTGATGGGGCTGTGGCGGCGCGACCTCGACCTGACTGTGCCTCGGGTCCGAGTTGCCCGGGCGGTTAAGCTGGCGCGACTACCCGCGAGCTGATGAAGCGACTTGGCCACAGCAGTCCTCGGGCGGCGCTGATCTACCAGCACGCCCGCGACGAGCGGGACCAGGCGATCGCGGAGGGTCTGGACGACATCATCAAGGAGGCGAAGCAGGCTTCCCGGAAGGCTCGACGCGACCAGGGTGACGACGCTGATCCCGGTTCGGTGGGGCACGTTTGGGGCACGACATGAGCACGCAGAACTATCGGCGCGAGGTCCAGGCGGCCGGAATCCTTGGCCTGACCTGCCGTCACATGGATGGAGCGGGTGACGAGAATCGAACTCGCACCACCAGCTTGGAAGGCTGGGGCTCTACCATTGAGCTACACCCGCAAGGTACGTCCACGTCGCAGACGCCAGAGTCATGATGCCATGCCGGCCCGGCGAAGGCGCAGCGCCGTCGATGCGGTGCTGGCGGCGGTCGTCCATTAGACTCGCTCGGTCGCCGCGGGGCGTAGCGTAGTGGCTAGCGCGCCTGCTTTGGGAGCAGGAGATCGCAGGTTCGAGTCCTGTCGCCCCGACCACGCCTCTTTCGTCGGCGTGCCATGCCCCACCGTCCCCGACCACCAGGAGCGCAAGACCGTGAAGAGCGCCGTCGAGACCTTGAACCCGACCCGGGTCAAGCTCACCGTCGAGGTGCCCTTCGAGGAGCTCAAGCCGAGCCTCGACGCGGCGTACAAGAAGATCGCCCAGCAGATCAGCATCCCCGGCTTCCGCAAGGGGAGGGTGCCGGCGGCGATCATCGACCAGCGGATCGGCCGGGAGCCGGTCCTCGAACAGGCGGTCAACGACTCGATCCCGAACCTCTATGTCCAGGCGCTCCAGGAAAACGAGCTCGAGCCGCTGTCCCAGCCCGAGGTCGACATCGCGGGGTACGGCGACGGTCAGCCGCTGGAGTTCACCGTCGAGCTCGACGTGGCGCCGGACATCACAGTGCCGGACTATGACGGCCTCGAGGTCAAGGTCGACGACGCCGAGGTCACCGACGCCGACGTCGAGGAGCAGATCGACGCGCTTCGGGAGCGGTTCGGCTCGCTGACCGATGTGGAGCGGTCGGCCACCAAGGACGACTTCGTCACGATCGACCTGTCGGCGGCCAAGGACGGCGAGCCGATCGATGAGGCCCAGACGACGGGCTACTCCTACCAGGTCGGCAGCGGCACGATGCTCGACGGTCTCGACGACGCTCTCGAGGGCATGGCCGTGGAGGAGTCGAAGACCTTCACCAGCCAGCTGGTCGGCGGTGACTACGCCGGGCAGGATGTCGACGTCACCGTGGTCGTGACAGCGGTCAAGGAGCAGGAGCTGCCGGAGGTCGACGACGACTTCGCCCAGATGGCGAGCGAGTTCGACACAGTCGACGAGTTGCGCGGCGACCTCACCGAGCGGCTGCGGCGTGCCAAGCGGGTCGAACAGGGCGGAGCGGCGCGCGACGCGGTCCTCGAGCGGTTGCTCGACATGACCGAGATCCCGCTGCCCGACAAGGTCGTTGCTGACGAGAAGCAGGCCCGCCGCGAGCAGATCAACCAGCAGCTGGCGTACGCCGGGCTCACCGAGGAGCAATACCTCGAGTCTGAGGAGCAGACGGTCGACGAGTTCGAGGCCGACCTCGAGCGTCGGGTTCGCGACGCCCTCGCGGCCCGGTTCCTGCTCGACGAGGTTGCCAAGGCCGAGCAGCTCGGCGTCGACGAGGGCGAGCTGACCCAGCAGATCGTGCGTCGGGCACAGCAGGTCGGCATGCAGCCCGACCAGTACGCGCAGCAGGCGATGCAGCAGGGCCAGGTGCCGGAGCTCGTCGGTGAGGTTCGACGCGGCAAGGCGCTGGCGCTGATCGTCGAGGCGGCCGACGTCGTCGACGAGTCCGGCAACCCGGTCGAGCTCAAGCGGCTGCTCCCGGACGGGACGTACGCCTCAGAGGAAGCCGATGACGACGCCGAGGCGGCGGACGACGAGGGCACGGCCGACACCGAGGCGGACAAGGACGACGAGTGAGCGGTACCGCCGCCGTCCTCGAAGCCCACATCGAGATCGACGCGCCGCCGGAGCAGGTGTGGACGGTCGTCTCCGACATCGCGCGGATGGGGGAGTGGAGCCCCGAGTGCCGCAAGGTCATCGTCTTCGGCGCGCCGCGTGAGGGAACCCACCTCGTCGGCTTCAACCGGCGGCGCTGGGTGCTGTGGCCGACCAACTCGCGCATCGTGCGCTACGAGCCGGGTCGGGCGATCGCGTGGAAGGTGTTCACCAACCGGGCCACGTGGTCGTACGAGCTGGAGCCGATCGAAGGCGGCACCCGGCTGATCGAACGTCGCGACATGCCGCCGGCCGGCATCGTGCCGTTCGCGGGGTTGTTCGGCAAGGTCTTCCTCGGTGGCGTCGAAAGCCACGACGTCGAGCTGCAGGAGGGCATGCACGCAACGCTCGACCGGATCAAATCTGAGGTCGAGCGCAGCTAACCCCGATGCGGCTCCTACGGGTTCGGACGCGTCGGTGTCTTCGGTGGTGTGCGGTGGTCGCGTACGGCCGCGGAAATTCGCTCGGACGCGGCCGATGCCGCGACGAAGAGCTTGCTCAGTCGTAGCCACATTCGAAATGCCATGTCTACCCCTACCGTCGACATGTCGTATGCCAACAGTAAGTCCAGTGCCTTGATTGGCTTGGCATCCCGCGTGATGCGCGTGTCCTCCGCCTCGGCGTCCGGCAAACGGAGGGTCGAATTGTCGCTTCGCGGGACGCTGGGCCTGTCCGTGTGCGCCGTCAGCGAACAAGCGGCCGCCTGGCGTGGGATCGGCTCCGCGTCCCGCTAAGGTCTGCGAGGTGAACATGCCACGGATGCAAGCCGACGTGCCGACCTATGGCCTCGACGACCACATCTACCAGCGCCTGCTGCGGGAGCGGATCATCTTCCTGGGCTCCGAGGTGGTCGACAAAAACGCCAACGCCATCTGCGCCCAGATGCTGCTGTTGAATGCCGAGGACCCCGACGCCGACATCTACCTCCACATCAACTCGCCGGGCGGTGTCGTCGACGCGGGCATGGCGATCTACGACACGATGCAATACATCTCCAACGACGTCGCCACGGTCGCGATGGGCCTGGCCGCGTCGATGGGCCAGTTCCTGTTGTGCGCCGGCGCTCCGGGCAAGCGATTCGCGCTGCCACACGCCCGGATCATGATGCATCAGCCCAGCGGCGGCCTCGGCGGCACCGCGAGCGACATCAAGATCCAGGCCGAGCAGTCACTGCACATCAAGAACACCATGTTCGGTCTGATCAGCCGGCACACCGGTCAAAACGTCGACCAGATCAGTGAAGACGCCGACCGCGACCGATGGTTCACCGCGGAGCAGGCGTTGGAGTACGGCTTCATCGACCACGTCGTCGCGACGGCGGGCGAGGTCACCGAACAGGGCCGCCGGGCCAAGGGCAAGTGAGGCTCTTTCTACCAGTAAGGATTGGGCGATGAACTACTACATTCCCCAGTGGGAAGAGCGCACGTCATACGGCTATCGCCGGATCGACCCCTACGCGAAGCTCTTCGAGGAGCGGATCATCTTCCTCGGCACGCCGATCTCCGACGACGTCGCCAACGCCGTGATGGCGCAACTCCTGTGCCTCCAGCAGATGGACCCCGACCGCGACGTGCAGATCTACATCAACTCGCCGGGCGGCTCGTTCACGGCCATGTCGGCGATCTACGACACGATGCGCTACATGAAGCCGGACGTGCAGACGGTCTGCCTCGGCCAGGCCGCATCGGCCGCCGCGGTGATCCTCGCCGCCGGCACCCATGGCAAGCGGATGGCGCTGCCAAACAGCCGGATCCTGATCCACCAGCCCGCGACCGAACAGGCCAGCTACGGACAGTCGTCGGACATCGAGATCCAGGCCAACGAGATCCTGCGGATGCGGGCCCTCCTGGAGAAGATGATCGCCGACAACTCGGGCAAATCGACCGATGAGGTCAGCCGCGACATCGAGCGGGACAAGGTCTTGACGGCGGAGCAGGCGGTCGACTACGGCCTCATCGACACGATTCTCGACACCCTGAAGACCCCCATCGCCAAGTCGGCGTGAGGACTACCGTGTTCGCCCTCGGCGTACCTGATCGTGGGTGCGTCCTGGCCCACATCGACCCGAAGCCAGGGTACGGTCAGGTGAGCAGGTTGTCTTGGATGCACGGTCTTGGCAACTCAGTCTTGTCACAGGTGCGCTATGCGCACACGAGACCCGAGGGCTCGCGACTCGAGAGAAGGGACACGGCGGGTGGCACGCATCGGTGATGGGGGAGATCTCCTCAAGTGCTCGTTCTGCGGCAAAAGCCAAAAGCAGGTCAAGAAGCTCATCGCCGGACCCGGTGTCTACATCTGCGACGAGTGCATCGACCTCTGCAACGAGATCATCGAGGAAGAGCTGTCCGACGGCGCCGAGGTGGGCCTCGAGGAGCTGCCCAAGCCGCGTGAGATCTGCGACTTCCTCAACGCCTACGTCATCGGTCAAGACGACGCCAAGAAGGCGCTGTCGGTCGCGGTCTACAACCACTACAAGCGCGTGCAGGCCGGCCTCGCCGCCGGACGGCACTCCAAGGACGAGTCGGTAGAGCTGGCCAAGTCCAACATCCTCGTGATCGGCCCGACCGGCTGCGGCAAGACTTATTTGGCGCAGACGCTCGCGCGGATGCTCAACGTGCCGTTCGCGATCGCCGACGCGACCGCGCTCACCGAGGCCGGCTACGTCGGTGAAGACGTCGAAAACATCCTGCTCAAGCTGATCCAGGCCGCCGACTACGACGTCAAGAAGGCCGAGACCGGCATCATCTACATCGACGAGATCGACAAGATCGCCCGCAAGAGCGAAAACCCGTCGATCACCCGCGACGTCTCCGGCGAGGGCGTCCAGCAGGCGCTCCTCAAGATTCTCGAGGGCACGACCGCCTCGGTCCCCCCGCAGGGCGGTCGCAAGCATCCGCATCAAGAGTTCATCCAGATCGACACCACCAACGTGCTGTTCATCGTCGGCGGCGCGTTCGCCGGGCTCGAGCAGATCATCGAGCAGCGGATCGGCAAAAACACGCTCGGCTTCAACACCGAGGTCGCATCGCTCACCACCGCCGACCGCGATCAGATCTTCGCTCAGGTCATGCCGGAGGACCTCCTCAAGTTCGGCCTGATTCCCGAGTTCGTCGGGCGGCTCCCGGTCATCGCCACGGTCGACTCGCTCGACAAGGTCGCGCTGATCGAGATCCTGACCCAGCCGCGCAACGCCTTGGTGAAGCAGTACGCGCGACTCTTCGACCTCGACGGGGTCGAGCTGGAGTTCGGCGACGACGCGATCGAGGCGATCGCCGACCAGGCCATGCTGCGCGGCACCGGGGCTCGCGGCCTGCGGGCGATCATCGAAGAGGTCCTCCTCAACGTGATGTACGAAGTGCCGAGCCGCGAGGACGTCGCAAAGGTCGTGGTGACCAAGGAGGTCGTCCTCGACAACGTCAACCCGACACTGGTGCCGCATGAGCCGGTGAAGAAGTCGCGCAAGTCGGCCTAGCCGATCCCTTCGGCGTCGATCAGCCGACCCGAGACGCCGACGACTCCAGCAACTCGGCGACCGTCGGGCTGAGCCAGTGATCGGCGCCGATCTTCTCGGCGGCTTCGGCCCATGCGGCCGCGGCCGCACGCGACTCACGCTTTGCCTGGTAGGCCCGTCCGAGCGTGACCAGCACCTCGGCGCTGGCGTCCAGGTTGCCCAACCGCCGCAGCACCGACAGCGACCGCTCGGCGTGCTCGATGGCGAGATCGGGCCGGTCGGTGCGCTGGTAGGCGTCGGCCAGGTTGCCGTGGGAGAACGCAGCGTACTGCTCGTCACCTTTGGCTTCGAACAGCGTCAGCGCCTCTTGCGTCGATGCGATGCCGTCCTCGGTGTCCCCGCTGACGATCTGGGTGAAGCCCAGGTTCATCAAGGTGCCGGCCAACAGCGCACGGTCGTCCAATCGTCGGCTGGTGTCGACAGCTCGTCGGTGGTAGCGCAGGGCGGCCGGATAGTCGCCGGAGCGGGCGTAGTTGATGGCGGCGTTGTCGGCCGCACTCGCCAGCCTTGCGATGTCACCCAGGCTCTCGGCGAGCTCGACCGCTTCCCGCAGCGGCGCCGCTGCGTCCTCGGTGCGACCGACCCAGGTGTACGCGTTGCCGAGCGTGCGCAGGCTGCGCATCAACGCGAGACTGTCGCCGAGTCGGCGGGCGCAGGCGACACCGACCAGAGCCACGCCGACGAACTCCTCGTCGCGCAACCGGTAGTGAAACAGCGTCCGGAGTAGGTAGGAGAGCTGGTGCCCCTGCCGGTCGAGCCCGTAGTCGGCGGCCGCTCGGGTCGCACCCACGAGTAGCACGCGTTCGGCGTCGAACCAGGCGATGCCGTCGTCGGTCGTCGAGAACGTCATCGGCTCCACGTCGGTCACCGCATCGACCTGGAGGCCGTCCAGCGGGTCGGCGAGGACCGCGCGGGCGTTGATCACCGAGCGCAGGCACCAGTCGACGACGCGACGAATCGCTGCGGCGTTGCTGTCCGGGCTGTCGCCGGCGACCAGCTCGGCGGCGTACTCCCGGAGCAGATCGTGGAGGCGGAAGCGCCCGCGTCCGCGTGGCTCGAGCAGGTGCACGGAGACGAGCCGATCGAGCTCGCGACGGACCTCTCGGGTCGATCGCGTCGTCAGCGCGGCGACAGCGTCAGGAGTTATCTCAATAGCCGGATAGAGAGCGAGCTGACGAAATGTCGACGCGGTCTCGACTGGCAGCTTGTCGTAGGACCAGGAGAACACCGCGCGAAGGTCGGACGCGGGGTCGTCACCGCTCGAGAGCCCCGCGAGCCTCCCTTTGGCGTCGATGATGTCGTCGGCCAGCTGCGTCAGTGTGGCCTCGGGGTGCCAGCTCGCGCGGTCGGAGACGATGCGAAGCGCGAGCGGTAGGCCGCTGCAGAGGTCGATGATGCGTCGCGCGGCCTGTGGCTCGGCCGCCAGACGGGCCGGCGGGACGCTGTGGGAGAGCAGGCGGCTGGCGTCGTCGTCGCCGAGTTCGCTGAGCGCGATCTGCCGAGCGCCGTCGCGGACGACGAGGCCACGCAGCTGGCTGCGACTCGTCACGACAACCATGCTTTCGGCGCCCGGCAGTAGGGGCCGAACCTGATCGGCGTCGCGGACGTTGTCGAGCAGGATCAGCATGCGTCGACCGGCAAGATGGGTGCGCAGCAGCGCCGTCAGGGCCGCCGACTCCGTCGGCTGGTGGTCCGTCGGCACACCCGTCGCCTGGAGGACCGTCGCGATCACTCCGGACGGCTCCAACGCCGCGTCCGGGCCGTAGCCGTGCAGGTCGAGGTAGATCTGACCGTCGGGGAACTCGTCGACGACCCGGTGTGCCCAGTGGACTGCGAGCGCGGTCTTGCCCACGCCGCCGACTCCGTGGACGACGCAAACCGTCTGCATTGGACCGGAGCGGTCCGATGGTTCGCGAGCAGCTCGTTGAGCGCCGCGAGCTCACTGCCGCGGCCGGCGAAACCAACCGGGTCTGGCGGCAGTTGGTGCGGGACTTCGAGGGGTGTTGCCCGGGCGGCGCCGAACGGGCCAAGGACGTCGCGGTCGAGGTCGACGATGCGGCGATGCAGCCGCTGGAGGTCGGCACCTGGATCGGCGCCCAGCGCGTCGGCCAGGTGCTCTCGGATCTGCTCGTAGCAGCCCAAAGCCTCAGCAGACCGGCCGGAGTCGATCAGAGCCGCGAGCAGCCGCGTCCAGAGCGGCTGACGTAGGGGATGCTGGGCGGTCAGCGAACGGAGCTCGGCCACGCAGGCCTCCGGCCGCCCCTGCGCGATGTCGTGGTCGCAGCGACGTTCGACCGCGAGCAGGTGCCGCTCGACGAGTGCGACGCCGAAGTCGCGATCCAGCATCGGTGAGTCGACCTCGGTCAGCGGTTCGCCACGCCAGAGGTCGAGCGCTTCGGTCAGGAGCCGGTGGGCTGTGTCCGGGTCGGCGGATCCGGCCCGTGTGACGAGATGGGCGAAGCGGATCGCGTCGACGTCGTCGGATGCGATGTCGAGCGCGTAGCCGCCGCCCGAGGTATGGATGACGTCGTCGCCGAGGAGGGCGCGGAGTCGGCGTACGTGAACCTGTACCCCGTTGCGCGGATTGCGCGGCGGTTCGTCACCCCACATCTGGTCGACCAGCGTCTCTATCGACACCGCGTGGGCTGGATGCAGCGCCAGGCTCGCCAGCAGGACGCGCTGTCGCCCGCGAGGCACGCTAGCCGGCCGCCCGTCGAGTGTGACCTCGAACGGCCCGAGAAGCGACACAGTGACCGCTGGCATGTCCCCTCTGATTCGTCGACCGGCTGAAGCCGGCAGTGCAAGGCAACTGAAACCGCTGTGAAGACGGCGCCGCATACAAAGAGTAGCGACGGACGGAAAGGTCCGGACCACATCGCGGACGCGCGGTGGCTAACCTGAGCGAAAGGGACATCGTGTACATCGATGCGGACAGGCCCTTCCCGTATTACGACGTAGCCCCTGAGACCGTGGAGGCGTCGGCCGACGACATCTCGGCGACCGGCGGCACGGTCGAGTCGACGGCGAACGGCGTCGACGCCATGCACACGACGGCGTGCGTGAGCGTCCAGGGCGTGCTCGCCGGACCGATGGCGACCGCGCCGGAGCCGGTGCGCGCGAACATGACCCAGGTGATGCAGGCGGCGCTGTTCGGCGGTGGCAGCGTGCGGCTGTTCGGCTCGGCCGTCCGGACCTTCAACGGCGGCGTCACGAAGCTCAACGAGGAGTACGCGACAGCCGCCGCCACCGATTTCGGTGTCGCATCGGCGACGATGACCGGCACGCCGGCCGAGCAGTCGACGGCCGCCGACAAGCACACCGAGGCCGTCTCCGAGGCGCTGGCGACCCAGCTCGCTGGCCTGACACGGCGCTACCTCGAGTTGCGGACGCGGCTCGACACCGACGCCACGCACACCGCCGGCATGCTCGATCGCGGGCCGAACGAGGCCGACATCCGCTCGCTCTGGAGCTCCGGCTGGCTGAGCGTCGCCGCCGTCGAAGCGTTCCCCTCGTACAACCTCGCGGCAACCCCGCTGAAGGAGCTGCCGCCCGAGCTGCGTGACAAGTCCGACGAGGATCTCGCCCGCTACGCGATGGAGCACCCCGAGCTCGCCACGACGTTGCTGCCGGTGCTCAACGAGCACACCAAGCAGCTCGTCGGTGCCGAGCTCGCTCACCAAGGGCAGACGCTCGGCGACACGTTCGATGAGCGCAAGGACGGCTTCCAGGCGGATATGGACGCGTTCAACAAGGTCCTGGCGGCCTATGGCGGCGACGCGGTCGTCGCGACGTCGTTCCTCAACACGATCGGCCCGCGCGGGCTGCTGGAGCTCAACGGCCGAATCACGACGTCGGCCGCCGACGCCCTCGACGGCTACCCCGGCGAGGACAGCTCGAGGAGCTACGCCAACAGCATCGCCACGCTCCAGCAGACCCTCGGCGTGGTCCTGGCCGCAGGTACGTCCGGTCAGCCCACCACGAGCGAATGGGAGGGTGACGGCGCCGCGACGTACGTCTCAGCCGACTGGGTCCACCAGCTCCGCACCGAATGCGAGACCAGGATCGGCCTGATGGGCAACGGCACCGACCAGGAGGTCGTGCAGGTCTACGGCTACCAGCTGCTCGGTCCGTTGCTCGCCAATGGTGACCACTCGCCGCAGTTCCTGAACGAGATGGGCGGCCACATGCTCGACTTCGAGCAGGCGTTCGCCACCGAGCACAACGGCCACCTCCCGTGGGACGTGAGCCGAACCATGATGCCGACGGACTGCGCCTCGATTGGACCCATGGCTTCAAGGACGACGATGCCGCCGGCTGGGATCCGATGACCGGGCTGATGCGCGCCCTCGACGCTGACCCCGAGGCCAGCCGCGAGTTCTTCACCGGAGTCTCGACCGGCGGCGAGCCGCCCCGCCTCCCACGCGTGGACTGGCTCCTGACCGACCGGGAGTGGATGGTCGACAAGGCGTGGGCCGGCCACGGGCCTTATGTCACCGGCACCACGACCCTCGGCGACGCGCTCAAGAGCGCGACCCTGGATCACCCCAACGGCGAGTCGGTCCAGATCGTCGAGTCGATCGTCCACGAGGTGTCGATCGACGAACAGGCCGCCGGCTACGAGAACGGTGACTACGGGAAGACCGGTGATCAGGCTGACAAGTTCTCCGACGCCACGTTGATCAACCCGGCCCTCCGGGGTGCGCTGGGCGAGATCGCCGCCAACTACATCGGTTCCTTCCACCTGTCGATGGCGCCCAACGAGCCCACGGGAGGCGTGACCGAGGGCTATCTCTACGACGATGCCCACTTCGAGGACATCGACGCGCAGCGATTCCTCTCCGATCTCGGCAAGGATCCGAAGGTCTGCGGCACCCTGACCGCGGCGTCGCGCTCGTACGCGGTCATCGACCTCCAGCGCCAGATGGCCATCGCCGACCCGTCGTCGTACGACGCGGTGCTCGACCGCGTGACTAAGGCGTCGGCGTCGATCACGGGTGCGCTCGACTTCGGTGCTACGGCCGCGATCCAGCACGACTCGGAGTTCTCCGACAAGGAGTTCAACGACGGGCTCGACCTCGGCTTCAAGGTCGGCAAAGGCATGTTCGGACAGATCCCGGGTCTCAACCAGCCGATCGCCGGCGGCGGGCTCGACGCTGCGCTGACCGTCTTGCAGGACTCCCTGAAGCACAACCACATCGGGCAGGCCAACTACGAGACGGGCAGCCAGCTGAACGCCAGCGCGAACCAGCAGCAGGACTTCTACCGGCAGGTGATGTGGCAGAACATCCCCGCCGACCAGTTGCCGCCTGGCTTCAAGCCCGGGATCGACCCGCAGACCCAGATCGCGGAGAACCCGGAGCTGGAGAGCGCGTACGAGAAGTGGACGCTCAGCGGCAACGAGCGGGCCCAGTTGCTCGGCAGGCTCGACGTGGGCGGGACCTATATGGAGAAGTACAACGCGACCAAGACGTCGTTGCAGGCCTGGTAGCCGTATCGGGCTCGGTGCGCCGGTCGATGGTGGCGCAGGGGTCCCCTGCGCCGAACCTATTGGCACTGGGGACCCCTGCGCCAAAACCCGATTGGCGCAGGCTTCCCCAGTCGGCATGGTGAGGTCGGATGCGACCTGGCGCGGGTCGTGGGGCAGGATGGGTTGGTCGCCGGCCCGCCGGCCACCGAGGACAGCGTCGACATCGATGGGAGCGCCGATGGCAGACTCGCCCCAAGACCCGCCACCGCGGCTCGCCGAGCGACTCGCCGGCCGCAAGCTGCTGCTGACAGGCGTCACCGGGTTCGTCGGCGAGGCGTTGCTCAACCGGCTGCTCACGCAGATCCCCGACATCGCGGTCACCGTGCTCGTACGGCCGAAGGGATCCGCGAACGGCATCGACCGGACCAAGGCCCTCCTCGGCAAGCCGATCTTCGCCTCGATCGTGGAGGAGTCCGGCGGCGTCGACGCCCTGTTGGAGTCGCGAGTCCGGGTCATCGACGGCGACCTCTCGGCCGTGCCGGAGCTGCCGAACGATCTCGACGCCGTCGTCCACTGCGCCGGCGACGTGTCGTTCGACCCTCCCGTCGACGAGGCGTTTCAGACCAACGTCGTCGGGACGCGGGCACTGCTCGACCGAGTCGCCGAGATCGACGGCGACGTTCACTACATCCACATCTCGACGGCCTACGTCGCCGGCCGCCGCCGCGGGGCGATCCCCGAGGGGCCGGTCGACCACACGGCCGATTTCGAGGCCGAGCTCGCCTGGGGCACCGGACAGCGGGCCACGATCGAGGAACGCTCCCGTTCCGCCCGCGTCCTGTCCGACCTGCGCGGAAAGGCCGAGCGCGAACACCGTCGGGCCGGCCTCCTTACGGCCGCCGGTGCCGCCGAGCAGATGCGACAGGAGTGGGTCCGCGACCAGCTGATCCGAGCCGGCGCCGAACGGGCCCGGAGCCTCGGCTGGACCGACTGCTACACCTTCACCAAGGCCATGGGTGAGCGGGTGGTCGAGGCGTACGCGCAATCCCACCCGGTCACGGTGGTCCGGCCGAGCATCATCGAGTCGGCCCTCGAGACGCCCGACGCGGGCTGGATCGAGGGCTTCAAGATGGCCGAGCCGTTGATCCTGGCCTACGGCCGGGGCGAGCTGCCGGAGTTTCCGGCCTCACCGGACTCGATCGTCGACATCGTCCCCGTCGACCACGTCGTCGCCGCCATCGTCGCCGCCCTCGCCGAGCCGCCGCCGGCCGGCGACCCGCGCTGGTTCCACGTGTCGTCCGGCGCTCGCAACCCGCTGACGTTTCGCCGGCTCTACGGCATCGTGCGGCGCTACTTCGACAACCACCCCTTCGAGGTCGGCGACCGCGGCGCGGCCCGGCTGCCCGAATGGCGCTTTCCCGGCGCGCAGGCCGTCGAGCGGCTCCTCGTCACCAGCGAGCGGGCGCACAAGGTCGCCGACTACGTCGTCACCCGGGCGCCTCGCGGCGACCGGACACGGGAGTTCGCCCGCAAGCTCGACCGGCAGCGCCGGCGGCTCGACTTCCTGCGCCGCTACATCGACCTCTACCGCGAGTACGCCCAGGCCGAGCTGCACTTCTCCGACACCCGAACGATGGCGCTCTACGAGTCGCTGCACCCCGACGACCAAGCCGACTTCGGCTTCGATACGTCCGTCATCGACTGGGACCACTACCTCGGCGAGGTGCACTGCCCCGCCGTCACCGCTCCGCTGCGCCGCTTCGACGAGATCCGGCGCAAGCGCAAGGGGTCGTCGACGGCGACACCGCGCCGGATCGAGCCCGACGACGTCGCCGTCGCGGTCTTCGACATGGACGGCACCCTGCTGTCGTCGAACGTGATCGAGACCTACCTCTGGATGCGCCTGCAGGAGCTCGCCGCCCCCGACCGGTTGGCCGAGCTCGGCCGGATGGCCGCCCGACTGCCGAGCCTCCTGCACGCCGAGCGACACGAGCGCAGCGGCTTCCTCCGCGCGGTCTACCGCGAGTACGAAGGCGCCCGGCGCAGCGAGCTCGACGCGCTCGCCGACGAGCTGCTGGCCTCGCACGTGCTGGAACGGCTGTCGGCCGAGGCGGTCCGCCGGGTCCGCGAGCATCGAGCGGTCGGGCAGCGAACCGTCCTCATCACCGGCGCGATCCGGCCGCTGACGAGACCGCTGGAGCCGCTCTTCGACCACATCGAGGCCGCCGATCTCGCGGTCGACGACAAGGGCGTGTGCACCGGCCACCTCCAGGCACCGCCGCTGGTCGGCGAGTCGAGAGCCGCCTGGCTGCGCTACTGGGCCGACGAAAACGAGATCGACCTGACCCGCTCCTACGCCTATGCCGACTCGCACTCCGACCTGCCGCTGCTGCAGGCGGTCGGTCACCCCGTCGCCGTGCGTCCCGACATCACGTTGCAGCGACACGCGAAGAAGAACCGGTGGCCGATCGTCGACTGGGCAAGTCCGGCGTCGGCGTCCCGGGTCCTGCTGCCGACGGGAGCCCGGTCATGATCCTCGCCCTCGAGATGTTCCGGTCGGTGCCCCGGATGGTCGCGGCGAAGGCCGTCGGCGGCCGAATCCCCGGCATCCTGTCCGGGCCGGCCGCGCCGCTACGCCTGGTCAGCCGCGAGCAGCCCGCGGCATCCCGG
Source organism: Nocardioidaceae bacterium (assembly GCA_035630615.1). Lineage (GTDB taxonomy): Bacteria > Actinomycetota > Actinomycetes > Propionibacteriales > Nocardioidaceae > DATFRX01. The sequence goes on along the minus strand of DASQKI010000061.1, from coordinate 26,835 downwards.
CCGGGCTGGGCGCGCGTTCGGGTGCGACTGTCCGGCATCTGCGGGTCCGACCTCGGCGCCCTGTCAGGACGAACGAGCCTCTACTTCTCCGGCCTCGTCTCGATGCCGTTCGTGCCAGGACACGAGGTCGTGGGCGACCTGATGGACGACTGCGACGACCTTCCGTCGGGCACCCGCGTCGTGCTCGACTCGGTGCTGACCTGCGCCGCCCGAGGCGTCGAGCCGTGCGCGTCATGCTCCGCGGGCGCCACCAATCGGTGCGACCGCATCACCGTCGGGCACCTGGCTCCCGGCCTGCAGACGGGATTTTGCGCCGACACCGGCGGTGGCTGGAGCCAGGTCTTCATCGCTCATCGCAGCCAGCTGCACGCGGTGCCCGACGATCTCACCGACGAGCAGGCCGTGCTGGTCGAGCCGCTCGCCTGCGCTGTGCACACGGCGCTACGGGCGCGGGTCAACCGCGGCGACCACGTGCTCGTCAGCGGCGCCGGTTCGGTCGGGCTCTTGACGACACTGGCGCTGCGTGAGCTGACCCCTGCCGGCGACATCACCGTCGTCGCCAAGCACGCGCACCAGCGCGACCTCGCCCGCGACTTCGGCGCGACCGACGTGGTGGTGCCCGACGAGGCATTGCGCGGGGTACGCCGGTCGACCCGGGCGTTTCACGTGCGGGGCCAGCTCGGTCGGTCCTACCTCCTCGGCGGCGTCGACATCGCCATCGACGCGGTCGGGTCCCGGAAGTCAGTGGAGCAGGCGTTGCATGCCACCAAGGCCGGCGGTCGCGTCGTCCTCTCGGGCATGCCGGCCGTGGCGGACCTCTCGGCAGCGTGGTTTCGCGAGCTCGAGGTGATCGGGTCCTACGCGTCGGCGAGTCGAGAGCCGGCCGCCGACGGCCGAGGCAGCTTCGATCTCGCGATGGAGCTGGCGGCCGGCGGCGGCGTCGCCGATGTCGCGTCCGGAGTCGTCTCCTATCCCTTACACCGGTGGCGCGAAGCGCTCGATCATGCGCATTCGGCCGGCCGGCTCGGCGCCGTCAAAGTCACCTTCGATCCGAGGAGCAGCAGGTGAGTCGTCCAGGGTTCGTACTGGAGGTCGACGACCGGACCCCGCCCCTTGTCGTGCACGAGGGCGAGGGCTTCCGGCTCGAGGAGTTTCCGCTTGGCACGCAGGTCGTATATCCACCCGAGTCGCTGCCGGCCATGTCGGATGTCGACGAGGCGATCCAGCACGCGCTGCTGCACCCGGAGGGGTCCGACCCGCTGCCGTCGCTGTTGCGGTCCGGCATGCGGCTCACGATCGCATTCGACGACATCTCGATCCCGTTGCCGCCGATGCGCAAGCCCGACATCCGGCAGCGGATCATCGAGGCAGTTCTCACGATGGCCGCCGACGCGGGTGTCGACGACGTCGAGCTGATCAGTGCCAACGCGCTGCATCGCCGACTGACCAACGCCGAGCTCAAAGACATCGTGGGGGAGCGAGTCTTTCGGTCCTTCCACCCCCAGGGTCTGCTCTACAACCACGACGCCGAGGATCGCGGCAATCTGCTCCATGTGGGCATGACCGACCAGGACGAGGACGTCGAGATCAACCGTCGGGCCGCCGAGTCGGATCTGCTGATCTACGTCAACGTCAACCTCGTCGCCATGGACGGTGGGCACAAGTCCGTGCCGATCGGGCTCGCGTCGTACAAGAGCCTGCGCCACCACCACAACTCCAAGACGATGGTGCGTTCGCACTCGTTCATGGACATGGAGAAGTCGCACCTGCATCACTCCGCCTGGCGGATGGGGCGGATGCTCGCCGATCACCTCAAGATCTTCACGATCGAGACCACGCTCAACAACGACGTCTTCCCGAAGCCCTACGACTTCCTGCTCAAACGCGAGTGGGAGTGGGGCGTCAAGGACCAGGCGTCGATGCTCGCGGTCCGTCGCGGACTCGCGCTGGCGCCGGACAAGCTGCGGCACAAGATGTTCCACGACCTGCGGGCGCCCTACGGCGTGACCGGCGTCCATGCCGGTGAGACCGAGGCGGTGCATGCCAAGACGCTGGCCAACGTGCACCGGCAGCAGATGGTCGAGGTGCAGGGACAGTCCGACGTGCTCGTGCTCGGGGTGCCCTACCTCGGTCCGTACAACGTCAACTCGGTGATGAACCCGATCCTCGCCACCTGCATGGGGCTCGGCTACTACTTCAACTCCTACCGTGGGCAGCCGGTCGTGCGGCGCGGCGGAGCGGTGATCCTCTATCACCCGGTCAAGCCCGACTTCAATCAGCTGCACCACCCGTCGTACGTCGACTTCTACGAAGAGGTCCTCGCCGAGTCGACCGACCCGGCGGTGATCGAGGCCAAGCACGAAGAGGCCTACGCGACCGACCCGTGGTACGTGCACCTCTATCGCACCTCGCACGCCTACCACGGGGTGCACCCGTTCTACATGTGGTACTGGGCCGCCCACGCGATGGACCATGTCGAGGAGGTCGTCTGGGTCGGTGGCGACCGGCGAGCGGTTGGCCGAATGGGCTTTCGAGCGGCATCGACGCTGGCCGACGCGCTCGAGATGGTGTCCGGCACCGTCGGGAGCTCGCCGTCGATCACCTACCTGCGCAACCCGCCCCATCTGATCGCGGACGTGCACTGATGCGTGGGCTCGTCAAGGGCGGCGTCGACGACGTACGGGCGGTGTCGCGCGGTTGGCGATGGGGCCGGCGCTCGCTCGTACCCCGGTCGGCCGAGCCCCATTCGCTGCCGAAGGAGTCGCCCGTCTTCCCGACCGCATGGTCGCGGCGGCGACCGGCCAAGGCGGTGCGCGAGGTCGTGCAGCAGGCGGGACTGCGTCCCCTGTTTCGGTCGCAGGTGTCGCCGCACGTCGAGGGTTTGGACATGCTGGGTCGGGTCAAGCCGCCGGTACTCTTCGTCGCCAACCACGCGTCGCACCTCGACACTCCGCTGATCCTGCTGTCGCTGCCCAACGAGTGGCGTCGGATCACGACGGTCGCAGCGGCGGCCGACTACTTCTTCGACACGTGGTGGCGCGCGGTCGGCTCGGCCCTGGTGTTCAACACGTTCCCGATCGAGCGTCGGGGCGGCTCGCTCGCCTCGACGCCCGGCGACGTCCTCAACGAGGGCTGGAACCTCGTGGTCTACCCGGAAGGCACCCGGTCCGTCGACGGCTGGGTGGGCAGCTTCCGGATGGGCGCCGCCTGGCTCGCGGTCGAGCACCAGGTGCCGATCGTCCCGGTCGCGCATCGAGGCACCTTCGCTGCGATGCCACGCGGCCAGGGCTGGCCGAGCCCGGGACGCAAGCCGGTAACCGTGCGCTTCGGCCCGCCGCTACGGCCCACCGAAGGCGAGTCGGCTCGCGAGTTCGCGCCCCGGGTCCGCGATGCGGTCGCGTCGCTGCTCGACGAGGATCGGTCGACCTGGTGGGAGGCTCGCCGGCGAGCCGCGGCCGACGCGGTGCCCGACCCGTCCGGTCCCGATGTGGCCGCCTGGCGTCGGGTCTGGGCCCAGACCGAGTCGCCGCGACCCGTGTCAGGCATGCCTCGCCGCCGCGCCTGGCGCCGCCGCTGACACCGATCCGCCACGAGCGTTCACAGCGGTTCCCAGGGCGAGGGGCGACACGACGTCGGGTCGTCGTCTTCGAGCCGTGGATCGGGCCGTTCGGGCTCGGGGACGGCTGTCGAGGCGGCCGGATCGGCGTCGTCGGCCGGAGGGCCTTGTGGGTCCATGGCGACAGCCTGGCGGGCTGACCGCTGCAATCGCGATGCAGAGATCTACCCAACGTTGCGCTGCCGCAGCGTTCGTGACGACCGGATGGGTAGCGAGACACGCAGGCAAGGAGAATCGGCGTCGCCCGGCGGAGCGACGCCGATTCTCCCCCGGGGTGGAGGGGGAGTCGACTAGGGAGCCGCGATCTTCCAGGCGCGGTCGATGCGCTGGCTCAACTGGTTGCCGTCGGCGTCGGCCACGACGACACGGACGCTGACGTAGCCGGGCCCGGTCGCGGCCGGCACCTCGGCCCGCAGTCGACCGCCGACTCGATCGACCGGCACCGACTGCCAGGTGGCGCCGTCGTCGAACGAGACCTCGGCCTGCGCCGTGAACCGTCCCGGACCGTCGGCCTGCGGCTGGTAGGTCGGCCGCAGCGTCAGGGGATAGGCGACGTCGGACGGCACCTCGTTGCGGGAGTTCGTCGCCAACTCGTAGTCAACCTGGACGAGCGGGACGGCGACGCCGGACTCCTCGGTCCGGGCGGACGCGAAGTGCCACGTCGTCGAGGTCCGCACGGACGTGTCGGACCAGTTGCCGGCTCCATTCGTCACGTCGAGCGTGAGGTCGTACCACCCACGGTCGGCGGGCACGGTCCATTGCGCTCTGGGCCAGGTCGACGTCCCGAGCACCTCGCCGTCTCGTTCGAGGGTCACCTGGGACCGGTCGCCGAACTGCTCGTAGATCGTGCCGGCGAGGGCGTCGCCGTAGGAGTAGTGGGGCAGGTTGATCCGGATCGCGTCGCGATAGCGAGCCACGGGCTGGTAGACGCCACCGACAGCCGACGTCGCGCCGCTCGCTGGCGGCGGCACGGCCGGGTGGACGAGCGGCCCCCACCACACCTGGCTATCGCGGTCGCCGGCTTCGTAGGACGTCGGGTTGTCGCCGGTCCAGTAGAAGCTCGGGAACTCCGACGGCGAGCCGAACCGCTGCCAGTCGACGCCTCGGGTGCTGAGGTAGTCGGTCCGAGCCAGCGGCTCGGATCGCTGCTGCGACATCGCGTTGGCGACGCCGACGCCGGCGATGTAGGGGATCCATGACTCCGACCGCCGCTGACGGTCGGAGTTTTGGTGGAAGTCCGACACGACGGTGGCCAACGACCTCGGACTGACGTCGTACGTGTGGCCGCCGGGCACCCGGTCGACCTCAGTAAAGGTCAGCTCGTACTGGTAGATCGAGTCGCGGACTCCGTGTAGGTCGACAAGCGGCTGCGACCCGGCGATGGCGTCGAGCAGGGATTCGCCGTCGGACTGTTCCAGGCGGTAGACGGGGATCGAGGCGCTGCTCGCCGAGTCGGTCCATCGATCGACCGCGGTGTTGTAGGCGAGCAACACCTTCGCACCGGCCGCGGCGGCCGCCTGGGCCTGGGCGAGCAGGCTCGTCGAACCGGCCTGCCGGCTGACCAGAGCCGCCGCGCCGTCGGCGTCGACGGCCGCGAAGGCGTCGGGCGACCCGTCGCCGGCGTCGACCAGCGGCAGCCGGGCCGAGTTCTCGTAGGCGAGCTGCGAAGCCTGCTGCGACGTCGTCACGAGAGCCCCGGATGCCTCGACCGTCAGCAGTGGCTGCTGCAGCTGCCACTCGGTCGCCAACCGGAACGCCCCGGTCGTGACCTGCGAGCTGCGAAGCGCATAGAGCCGATCGCTGACGGTGCCCTGTGCCACGATCGACGACGCCGAATGATCGCCGACGGAGCGCTGCCACAGCACGTTGAAGATGTCGAGGTCACTGCGTCGCGGCGTGACGACCCGGATCGGCTGGCCCTCCCGTGCGTCAAACCGGACCGTCCGATCCGCGCCGATCCGCAGCTCGGGCTCGGCCGCGATCGTCGTCTCGGTGTTGCGGGAGACGGCTCCCTCGATGCTCGCGACCACCGAGTAGAGACCGTCGGGCACCTCGAACGTGGCGGTGCCGGCCTTCAGGAAGACCCGCTTCTCATCACCGGTTTCGGCGCTCCACAGGTCCACGGGTCCGGTGGCGGGCTGTCCGTTGCGGTCGAGGGCGTCGATCGTGAGCGTGTGGGTCGGCCCTTCGACGGCAAACGCCATGGTCGTGTGCACCGGGCCGCCGGAGGACGGTCGCGCCACGATCTGGCCGGCGAAGCTGCCGGGCGCCGTCGACTGCGGCCGGAGCGTCGCCGTGACGCTCGCGGATCCGTGGGCTGGGATCTTCAGGGTCGACTGGTCAAAGGTCAGCGCCGGGCGTTTGCTGGCGTCGGACCCCGTCCCGGTGACCTCGGCGGACAGCCGCAGCGAGATCTGCTGATCGGACGCGTTGTGATAGGTCAGCTCACGGGTGACCGGATCGGCCTCGCGGGTGATCCGTCCGAGGTAAACCGTGCCGTCGTCGACCGAGACCGATCGGCGTACGGCGGCGGCAACGTCGACCCGGCCGCCGCCCTGGAACGTCACGGGCTGGTCAGGCAGCGTCTTGCTGGTGGAGATCAGGCGAGCCTTGAGTTGGGCAGCGGTCCAGTCGGGGTGCTGCTGCGCCAGGATGGCGGCGGCGCCCGCCACGTGTGGCGTGGCCATCGACGTGCCGTTCAAGGACGTGTAGTGCTCGTCGAGCAGATTGCCGAGGGAGGTGCCGGCGGCACGGGCGGCGACGATGTCGACGCCGGGCGCGGTGATCTCGGGCTTGATCGCGCCGTCGCCCAGACGTGGCCCGCGCGACGAGAACGCAGCCGGTTCGTCGTCCTTGTCGACGGCTCCGACGGTGAGCGCGAGGTCGGCGGCGCCGGGCGACCCGACGGTCTGCTTGCCGGGGCCGGTGTTGCCGGCGGCGACCACGAACAGGCTGCCCGTCGACGTCGTCAGCTCGTTGACGGCTTGGCTCATCGGATCGGTGCCGTCGGAGGCCGCGGTCGTGCCGATGCTCATGTTGATGACGTCCGCGTCGTGCTCGGCGGCCCACTCCATGCCGGCGATGATCTGGTCGGTCGACCCGGAGCCACTGGCATCGAGCACCTTGCCGATGATCAGGTCGGTCGCGGGCGCGACTCCCTTTCGGTCGCCGCCGGATGCCGCGCCGGTCCCGCCGACGGTGGCGGCGACATGGGTGCCGTGACCGTGGTCGTCGACGGCGACCTCACCGGTCGGATCGGCGTCGTCGGTGAAGTTTTGGGCATCGACGACTCGGCCGGCGAGGTCGGGATGCGTCGGGTCGTAGCCGGTGTCGAGGACGGCCACTGTCACGCCGTCGCCGTCGTAGCCGTCGGCCCACGCTTCCGGGGCGCCGATCTGGGCGACGCTCTCGTCGAGAGTGGCCTCGACCCGGCCGTTCAGCCACACCTGTCGGTCGCCGGCGAGTTGGGCGTCGGTGTTGGTGACCGCCGCCGCGCTGTCGCCTCGGATCGCGGTCCACGTCGAGCGGATGTCGGTCTTGTCGGCGGTGACCGAGACGGTGTTGATGCTGTCCAGCTCGCGTACCTCGTCGGTCCCGTCCGGCGCGACCGGCATGGCGGCCGCGCCAGCCCGGTCGGGGGCCTCGACCAGCAGTGGCAGCTCTTCGGTCGCGGCGTCGTCGTAGCCGTCGCGGGCGAGGAGGGTGACGTTGAACAGGTTCTCGTCCAGTACGCCGGACGCGACGTACGGTGCGGCCTCGGCCGGTACGACATGCACCTGCCCGTCCGCCTCGTAGATGTGCGGCGAGTCCTCAGGATCGACCGGATCTTCGACCCAGGCCGCTTGGCGCCCGTCGGCCGTGACCTGCAGAGCGACGACATCGCCGGTGAGCAGGGTGAGCCGGTGGATTCCGGCTTCGAGCCCGCCGGCCGAGCCCCAGCTGACGACGCCCGCAGCCTGGCCGCCGGCCCGCTGGGCGCCGGCCGACTCCCATGGGGCCGTCGGCGCGGCCATCGCGCCCACGATGGCGACGGCGAGCAGGGCACGACGGATGACGGCTGGTGTGCGCGTCGACGGTGGGGCGGGCGTGGTCGGGTTCGTCAACGCTCTGGTCCATTCGTGAGTCGGACGTCGCGGAGGTCGGGCTTGCGTACCGTCGATGGTGGCGTCCCCTCGCCCCCGTCGCGACTGGGTATCTCACCCAATCTTTGGATCGTCGACCGACGGGCCGGCCTCCGTGATCGCGAGAGCCACCGCGGTTCGGGAGTGCACATTGAGCTTGCGCATGACCGCGCTGAGATGGCGATCGACCGTACGCGGCGACAAGAACAGTGCCGTCGCGACCTGGCGATTGGTCATGCCCTGGGCGACGAGACGGGCGACGTCGAGCTCACGCGGTGACAGCTGGTCGCCGTAGCCACGCCGGCCGCCTCGCCAGACCCGGGCGACCTCGACGCCGAGCCGGCGCAGCCGCCGGGCCACTCGGTCCGCGTCCCATCTCGCTCCGAGCGCGGCCAGGCGGTGTTGAACGTCGGTCAGGATCTCGGCGCCTTGGTCGGTCTCGCCGAGGGCGACCTGCCAGGACCCGAGACGCTCGAGCGTCAATAGCTCCTGGTACGGCCGAGGCAGTGCCGACCAGATCGCGGCCGCGGCGGCGTAGTGGTCGACAGCGGCGGCAAGGTCTCCGGCGCTGCCTGCCACGATGCCGCGACAGCCGAGGAGCGCCGCCCGAGGCGCTGGCGCGTCGCGATCACCGAGGCCGTCGGCGAACCGGCTCATCAGCGCCTCCGCCTCCGCCGCCTCGCCGGTCTCGACCAGTCCCTGCGCGTGCGCGGACACGATCGAGGCGTCCCAGGGCCACATGTTCTTGGCCTCGAGCGTCTGGATCGCCGGTCGACTGATCTCGAGCGCCTCCGTCGGGTTGTCGTCTAGGAGCAGCAGCTGGCTCAACGCCGCGCTGGAGGCGAGCAAGGCGTCGATGATCCCGCGTCTGGACAGCTCGGCCACCACCGTCCGCAGCTCGGCCTCAGCCGACTGGCGGTCTCCACTCGCGAGGCGAAGCAGTGCGCGGGTGTAGCGCGCCTCCAGTCGTGCCTCCGGCAGCGTGTCCTCCGCGTCGATCGCGGCGTCGACCCGCTGGGCCAGGCCGTCCCACCGACCGCTGTGCCAGTCGAGGTACGCCGTGGTGAGCGCCGCCGAGTTGAGCAACCGCTCGTACCCGGTTTCGCGCATCAGCTCGATGGCGCGATCCAGGGCCCGCCGCGCTTGGTCGTCGCGACCCCAGGCGATCGCGACGTGTCCGACGTTCATCAGGCACCGTGCGTACTGGCGTCGCTCGACGAGGGATCCCGAGCGTCCCACGAGTGCTTCGGTCATCGCCCAGCCATCGCTCTGGCCCAACATCAGCAGGGCGCTGGCCTGGTCGACCTCGAGAGTCGTGCGCTCCGGTCCGGGCGGGAGGTCGGGCAGCCGCTCGCTCGCACGACGCAGCCAGTCGAGATGCTTGTCACCGGTCCAGGCGTAGCCACGCGGCCACGACAACGAGATCATCGCCCGGACGGCGAGCTCCGGCCGGTCGGCCAGGTCGGGAATCGCGGACGATGTCTGGGCGGCGGCTTCATCGAACTCCCCGAGCTGAAGGAGCAGCCGGCCGAGCAGGACACGCAGCTCGCCGCGGCTCTGCGGATCGACGACGTCGTCGTCAAGGGTCGACCGCAAGGCGTCGGTAACCCGTCCGCCGAGGTCGCCGAGCCCCGCCACTCCCCAGGCGGCCGCGTCGCCGAGCGCCCGGGTGATCTGGGTCCGTCGATCGAGCGGATGAGGCACGGTGAGCAGGTCGAGCAGGAGCTCCACCGCCGTCCGGTCGTCGCCGGACTGAAGGGCGAGTGTCGCCGCCGCCTCGGCGTAGTGGCTCCAGGCGGCGACGTCGTTGGCCTCCCGGTAATGGCGGCTCAGGCGGGCGATTGGCTCAGGGGTTGTGTGCCGAAGGACCTCGGCCGCCCGCCGATGCCAACGGCGCCGCTCCGAGGCTGGCATCGCTTCCTCGACCGCGCGAGATGTGAGGGCATGGCGAAACGCCACCATGCCGGGTCGCACCTCGTGGAGGAGACCGGCATCGAGCGCACGGTCGAGGCCAGTTCGGACCTCGTCGGCCGCGAGTTCGGCGACGTCGGCCAGCAACGCCTCGTCGGCCGGCGCCTCGAGGACGGCCGCCGCCTGGAGGATCGGCCGGGCCTCCGGTGCCAGCCGCTGCACTCGCTCGAGCACGGAGTCTCGCACCGTCGGCGGCACCTTGAGCTCCTCGAGTGCGCGGCGTGACCAGCCACCGCCACGCCACACGATGTCACCGCGGTCGCGCAACAGCGCCAGGCTCTCCTCGACCGCGAGGGCGACGCCGTCGGTGCGATCGTGCAAGAACTCCACGAAGCTCGACGTCACGGTTTCGGTCTCGAACATGTCCGCGACAAGCTGGCCGACCTCGTCCACGCTCAGCGGCCCGATCGACACCCGCCGCTGCGACAGATGCGGCGCCGAGTGCGACGACAGGCGCAGCAGCAGCGAGTCGTCGGGCACCTCCTGCGGCCGGCACGTGATGACGAGGTTGATCCTCGCGGTCGGTGACGAGGTCATCATCAACAGCAGCTCGAGGGTGGCCGGATCCGCCCATTGGCCGTCCTCGAGGATCAGCAGCTCAATCTTGAGCCGCTCGATGACCTCGGCGACGGCGCGATAGAGCCGATAGCGCGTTGCCGTCGGGTCGGGCAAGGGATCCGGCGCTGCCGGGAGTTCGTCGCCCCACTCCGGCAGCAGTTGCCGGAGTGCTCCGGCGAGCGGGCTCAACGCCAGGCCGCGTACGCTCCGGCGCTGCAACGCCTCGACGACCGGACCGAGCGGAAACTGCGGCTCGACCGGCGGACTGGCGCAATGCAGCACGGCGGCTTCGTCGATCTCGAGGTGGCGTCCGACCTCCTGCACTAGCCGCGACTTCCCGACTCCGGCGTCGCCCTCGACGAGCACGACCGCCGGTGGCGACCGGAGCGCCTCGGCGATCGTGGCGATCTCGCGCTCGCGGCCGACGAACACCGACCGACGTCGTCCGCTTCTCAGCGCTCGTTCCGGCTCGCCCACCCGATCTCCTGCTGTCGTCACGTCCGCCTGCCACCGGGCCGACGTCATGGCGTCAGCGGGTCGCCCACCGTGATCCGGTCGCGTCCGTCGGCCGCCTGACTGAACCGATCGAACGGGTACCCGGTGGAGCCGCTTCCGGCCCGGACCGACTCGACGCCGGTGTCGCCAAACGTATAGCGGACCAGCTCGCCGGGCGAGGCGAACCCGTTGTCCGGCGACATCCGGAGCGTGTCGTCGTCGACCACCGTCAGCGCCGAAGGCTCGTGAGATGGGTCGTCGGCGGTCGGGTCCAGCAGGTAGAGCTGGTCGCCGAAACGAGCGACGTCTGTCGCGCCCCACAGGTTGGCGAAGCGCCCGCGAAACCGGTCGAGGTCGACGCCGTCGGGGGGCGCGTCTTCTTCCGCGGGTTTGTGGGCCAGCTCGATGAGTCGGAAGAAGTTGGCCGCGTACGCGCCGGCCGCGCCGTCGATCGCGTTGGTGAGCACCGAGACCGCCAGCCGATCGACCGGATCCCATTTGGTGTTGGTGATGTGACCGGGATAGCCGCCGCCGTGCCCGACGACTCGCCGGCCGCCGAACTCTGCGACGTCGAGCCCGAGCCCGTACTCGCTGTCGCGCCCCGTCTTCCACTCGGTGCGCTGCATCCGCCGCTTGGAGGCGTCGGTCAGGAGTCGCTCGTCCCCGTGGAAGTGCGCGGCCGCGTACCGGACGAGGTCGCCCGCGGTGCTGAAGAACCCGGTCGCCGCCGCCATGGACCCGGTGTCGATGTGCTCGATGGGGATGCGGCGGTCCGCGTACGCCAGGGCGCTGTAGCCCACCGCATACTCGGACGCCCGCGCCGACTCGTACTCCGGCCCGGTGTCGGCGAGCCCGAGCGGCTTGACGATCCGGGCCCGGACGTACTCGTGGTAGGACTGCCCGGACGCGGCGGCGACGATCATGCCGAGCAGCGAGTAGCCGATGTTGGAGTATTTGAACCGCTCGTTGATCGGGAGCACGTCGGCCTCGTCGAGTCCGATCGCCTGGAGGCCGGCGTCGTCGGGGAACGCCCGAAACAGCTGCCAGTGGTCGCCGTCGTGCCCGTCCCGGATGACGCCGGCGCCATGTGCGAGCAGGTCATGGACCGTCGCGGTTCCGAGCGCGGAGTCGGCGAGAAACGGCAGCCACTGCCCGGCCGGGTCGTCGAGTCGCAGCGTGCCACTCTCGGCGAGTTGGAGCACGGCCGTCGCGGTGAACGTCTTCGAGTGCGATGCGACCCGGAACAGGTGCTGTGTCGTCAGCGGCGTCTGCGACTCGATGTCGGCCATGCCGTAGGCCGACGACAGCAGGACCTCGTCGTCGTACAGCACGGCGGCCTGGATGCCAGGGGTCCGTTCGTACCGCTGCCGGAAGGCCAGCCAGGTGTCGAAGTAGCGGACGACGTCGTCGATCAGTGCGCGGCGGAGCTCAGTCATGCCGCCGACGCTAGCGGGCGGTCGCCATCGGTTTTGCGCACACCTACGTCATGACAGCAGCGCCAGCTGACGCAGATGCGCGCAAAACCGGATCTCGGCTGTGGATTACGCCGAGGCGGCCGCCACCAACTCCGAGTCGACGAGCAGGTCCCCCGTGTCGAGCTCGCTGTCGACGAGCTCGATCTCGCCGGTGACCCGGCCCGCGGCGCGGATGTCGTCCAGCGCACGCGAGACCAGCTCCAGCCGGGTTTTGGGGCCGCTGACCCGGACCGTCGACACCTCGGTACGCATGCTGACCTTCGCGGTCGACTTCGCACCGCGGATGCCGGCGAGGACCTCGGCCGCCGCGAACAGGACGTCCGGGTCGTGCGGCACGGCGGTGATGTCGTCGTCGGGCACCGGCCAGGCGGACAGATGGATGGAGCCCTCCTGCCACCACGACCAGACCTCTTCGGTGACGAACGGCAGGAACGGCGCGAGCAGCCGAAGCTGGACCGACAACGCGGCCGCCAGCGCCGCTTTCGCCGACGCCGCCTCCTGCTCGCCGCGCGATCCGTACGCCCGCTCCTTGACCAGCTCGACATAGTCGTCGCAGAACGTCCAGAAGAACCGCTCGGCCGTCTCGAGCGCCGTCGTGTAGTCGTAGGCGGCGAACGCCTCTGTCGTCGCGTCGACGGTCTGCCGCAGCGCGCGCAGCATCGCCTTGTCGATCGGCTCGGAGGTCTTCCACGCGTCGGATTCGACCGCGCCGAGGCCGAGGACGAACCGACTGGCGTTGAGCACCTTCATCGCGAGGCGCCGACCGACCTTCATCTGCGCTTCGTCGAACGGGCTGTCGAGGCCCGGTCGCAGCATCGCGGCTCGCCAGCGGACCGCGTCGGCGCCGTACTTGTCGAACAGCCCCGCCGGCGTCGTGGCGTTGCCCTTCGACTTGCTCATCTTCTTGCGGTCGGGGTCGAGGATGAAGCCGGAGATCATGGCATGGGACCACGGGGTGGTGCCGTGCTCGAAGTGAGAGCGGACCACTCGCGAGAAAAGCCAGGTGCGGATGATCTCGTGGGCCTGGGTGCACAGGTCCATCGGGAACGTCTGGTCGAACAGCTTCTGATCGACTTCCCAGCCGGCGGCGATCTGCGGAGTGAGCGACGAGGTCGCCCAGGTGTCCATCACGTCCGGGTCGGCCATGAAGCCACCGGGCTGGCCACGCTGCGCCTCGTCGTGCCCCTCGGGCGCCTCTGACGCCGGATCGACCGGCAGCCGCGACTCGTCGGCCAGAATCGGCTGGGAGTAGTCGGGCTCGCCGCTGTCGTCGAGCGGATACCAGACCGGGAACGCCACGCCGAAGTAGCGTTGTCGGCTGATCAGCCAGTCACTGTTGAGGCCGTCGACCCAGTTGATGTAGCGGTGGCGCATGTGATCGGGAGTCCAGTCGATCTCGGCACCTCGGGCGACCAGCTGGCCGCGCAGCTCCGGGTCGCGGCCGCCGTTCTTGATGTACCACTGGCGCGACGACACGATCTCGAGTGGCTTGTCGCCGTTCTCGTAAAAGAGTGCCTTGCGCTGCGTGGGAGTGGGCTCGCCATCGAGGTCGCCGGCCGCCTTGAGAGCCTCGACCATCGCCTTGCGAGCCGAGAAGACCGTCTTGCCGGCGAGCTCCTCGTAGACCTGCTTGCCGTCGTCGCTCGTGATCCAATCGGGCAGCTCCCGCTGGAAGCGGCCGTTGCGGCTGATGAGCGTACGCATCGGCAGATCGAGCTCGCGCCACCACTGCACGTCGGTCACGTCGCCGAAGGTGCAGCACATCGCGATGCCGCTGCCCTTGTCGGGCTCGGCCGCCGGGTGCGACCGGACGGGGATCTCGACGCCGAAGACGGGGGAGCGGACCGTAGTCCCGAACAGCGACTCGTAGCGCTGGTCGTCGGGGTGCGCGATCAGCGCCACACATGACGCGATCAGCTCGGGACGCGTGGTTTCGATGTAGATCGGGTCGCCGCCGTCGCGGTGGAAGGCGACTCGGTGGAAATGACCCGGATGGTCCCGGGCCTCCTGCTCGGCTTGCGCGACGGCGGTCTGAAACGTGACGTCCCAGACGGTCGGCGCCTCGGCCTGGTAGGCCTCGCCGCGAGCGAAGTTGCGCAGAAACGCTCGCTGGGAGGTGGCGCGGGCATGGTCGCCGATCGTCGTGTAGAGCAGGCTCCAGTCGACCGACAGGCCCAGCGTCCGCCACACGTCCTCGAAGAGCTTCTCGTCCTCCTCGGTGAGGCGGTGGCAGAGCTCGATGAAGTTGCGTCGGCTCACCGGGACCTGGTTCTTCGGGTCCGGCTTCTCCGGCGGCACGAAGTCTTCGACGTACGGCATGGCGGGGTCGCAGCGGACGCCGAAGAAGTTCTGCACCCGGCGCTCCGTGGGCAGGCCGTTGTCGTCCCACCCCATCGGGTAGAAGACCTCCTTGCCGCGCATCCGCTGAAACCGGGCGATCAGATCGGTGTGGGTATAGCTGCACACGCTGCCGACATGGAGCGTGCCGGACACGGTCGGCGGCGGGGTGTCGATCGCGTAGACGGCCGAGCGATCGGCGACCGCGCGGTCGAAGCGGTAGACGCCGCGCTCTTCCCAGATCTCGCGCCACTTGGCCTCGAGTCCCTCAAGACCCGGTCGGTCGGGGATCGCGGCTCGGCGGTGCAGGTCGGTGGGCGTGGGTTGTTCGGATGTCGTCACGGTGGATCACCTTCGTGGGGTGTCGGTCGGCGCTGAGCTCCGGGGTCGAGGAGCCCAGAGGGCGGAGGCGGCGCTCAGAGGCGCACGACTACTCGGGCCCTGACGCCGCCGCCGGCGCCAGGCGACCGGCCGACGTGAGCCGAGTGAAATGTCCGTCCGTGGACCATGACGCCACAGTGTACGGCGATCATCGCCACGGTGCGTAACCGTATCCCTAGACTGGGCCCGCCATGACGAGCTCTTCCCGGCCGCACTCCGCCGCCCCTTCGTACGCCGACGTCGAACGGGCGCTGCTGGCCCGTTGGCCCGAGACCCGGCTGGATCCGACCCTGGCTCGGATCAAGGCCCTGGTCGACCTGCTCGGCGACCCCCAGACCTCCTACCCGGTCATCCACATCACCGGAACCAACGGCAAGTCGTCGACCGGCGTCATCGTCGACGCGCTGCTGCGGGGCCTCGGCCTGCGCGCCGGCCGCTACGGCAGTCCACATCTGGAGTCGATGACCGAGCGGATCTCGATCGACGGCGCTCCGATCAGTACGGATACCTTCGTCCGCGCCTACGAGGACGTCGCTCCGTACGTCGAGGTGGTCGATCGCTCCGGGCCGCATCCGATGTCGTACTTCGAGATCATCACCGGCATGGCGTACGCCGCCTTCTCCGACGCGCCGGTCGATGTCGCCGTCGTCGAGGTCGGCATGGGCGGCACGTGGGACGCCACCAACGTCGCCGACGCCCAGGTCGCGGTCGTGACCCCGATCGCGGTCGACCACGCCCACTACCTCGGCGACCGACCCGAAGCGATCGCCGAGGAGAAGGCCGGGATCATCAAGGCCGGGTCCTACGCCGTGTTGGCCCAGCAGCCGGTCGAAGCGGCCGAGGTCCTGCTGCGCCATGCGGCCGAGGTGGGTGCGACGGTCGCCCGCGAGGGGGTCGAGTTCGGTGTCGTGAGCCGGGAGCCAGCGATCGGCGGCCAGCTCGTGACGCTGCGCGGGCTCGCCCGTGAATACGACGAGATCTTCCTCCCGCTTTTCGGCGCCTATCAGGCCCACAACGCGGCCGCAGCGGTCGCTGCCGTCGAGGCGTTCGTCGGCGGCATTGAGCTCGACCTCGACGTCGTCCGCGAGGCGATCGCCCAGGTCAGCGTCCCGGGGCGGCTCGAAGTGATCCGACGCAGCCCGACGATCCTGCTCGACGCCGCGCACAACCCGGCCGGTGCCGAGGCGACAATGGAGGCCGTGCAGGAGGCCTTCGCGTTCAGCCCGCTGATCGGTGTCGTCGGGGCGATGGCCGACAAGGACGTCGAAGAGATGCTCGCCGCTTTCGAGCCGGTCATGGCCCATATCGTGTGCAGTCAAAACTCGACGGCCCGCGCGATGCCGGCCTCGGAGCTCGGGGAGCTCGCCGAGGGCATCTTCGGTCCCGATCGTGTGCACGTGCGGTCGCGGCTCGACGACGCGATCGATGTGGCGGCCGGCCTCGCCGAGGAGGGCGGGTCCTATGGCGAGGCGTTGGGCAGCGGTGGCGTCCTCGTGATCGGCTCCGTCGTGACCGCAGGCGAGGCCCGAACGCTGCTCGGGCGGCGGTACGAAGGCTGATGCGAGGCATGTGCGGCGCCGTACTCGGATTCGAGGCGGTCATCCTCCTCCTGACGATCCCGGTGCTGATCGCGATCGCGGACGTCGACGTGGCGTGGGCGCTCGCGGGCGGGATCGGGTTGGCGGCCTTGGCCGTTGTCGCGGCTGCGTCGCTGCGACACGCGTACGGCTACTGGCTCGGCCATGTCGTCCAGTTCGGCGCCGTGGGACTCGGGTTCTGGGTGCCGGTGATGTTCTTCCTCGGCACCGTCTTCGCCGCCTTGTGGGTTTTGGCGCTCGTCCTCGGTGGCCGGGTCGAAGAGGCCAAGGCTGCCCGTGCCGACTGAGTGAGTGGCGGCGGTCGCTAGGGTTGCCGACCATGACGGAGCGCACCCTCGTCCTGCTGAAGCCCGACACGATCCGACGCGGTCTGGTCGGCGAGATCGTCGGCCGCTACGAGGCGAAGGGGCTGACGATCGTCACGATGGAGTGGCGGCAGATCGACGGCGAATTCGCCGATCAGCACTACGCCGAGCACGTCGAGCGGAGCTTCTATCCGCCGCTGCGCGACTTCGTGACGTCCGGGCCGATGCTCGCGATGGTGCTCGAGGGCGATGCGGCGATCGACGTCGTACGCGCGCTCAACGGGGCGACCGACGGTCGGCAGGCGTACCCCGGGTCGATTCGAGGCGACCTGTCGCTGTCGAACCGCGACAATCTGGTCCATGGGTCCGATTCGCCCGAGTCTGCCAAGCGTGAGATCGCCCTCTGGTTCCCCGACCTCGGCTGACCTCTCCACTGGCGGTAGCCAAATGACGGCCGAATCCCCGCTAGGCCCGTCATTTGCCTACCGCCAGCGGGGGGCCGTCCCGCGCGTGTCGTGCCCCGATGGACGGGCATGCCCGACTTAGCCTGAGACGGTGGCCGCACCTCGGCCACGCGCAGCGTGCACCGAACTCGGATGGTCTATGGGCAACAGCCTCATCGGCCGCGATATGGCCGTCGATCTGGGCACCGCCAACACCCTGGTCTACGTCCGGGGGCGGGGTGTCCTCCTCAACGAGCCCTCCGTCGTAGCGCTCAACTCCCAGACCCACGAGATCGTCGCCGTCGGTCACGAGGCGAAGCGGATGCTCGGCCGGACGCCCGACAGCATCACCGCGATCCGACCGATGCGCGACGGTGTGATCGCCGACTTCGAGTCGACCGAACAGATGCTGCGCCTGTTCATCCAGCGGGTCCATCGCCGACGCTACTTCGCCAAGCCGCGGCTGGTCGTCTGCGTCCCCAGCGGCATCACCTCGGTTGAGCAGCGCGCCGTCAAGGAGGCCGGCTACCAGGCCGGTGCGCGGCGGGTCTACATCGTCGAGGAGCCCATGGCCGCCGCGATCGGCGCCAGCCTGCCGGTGCACGAGGCGACCGGCAACATGGTCGTCGACGTCGGCGGCGGCACGACCGAGGTGGCGGTCATCTCCCTCGGCGGCATCGTCACGAGCCTGTCGATCCGGACCGCCGGTGACGATCTCGACCAGGCCATCCTCACCTGGTTCAAAAAGGAGCACTCCCTGCTGCTCGGCGAGCGCACGGCCGAGCAGATCAAGGTCGAGCTCGCGTCGGCGTTCCCCATGCCCGACGAGCCCGAAGCCGACGTTCGCGGTCGCGACCTCGTCTCCGGGCTCCCCCGCACCGTCTCAGTCACGAGTGCGGGCGTACGGCGAGCGCTCGAAGAGCCGCTCAACCAGATCGTCGACGCCGTCCGTACGACGCTCGACAAGACGCCACCCGAGCTCGCCGGCGACATCATGGATCGGGGCGTCGTGCTGACGGGGGGCGGCGCGCTGTTGCGGGGTCTCGACGAGCGGCTGCGCCACGAGACCGGCATGCCCGTACACGTGGCCGACGACCCCCTGCACTCGGTCGCCATGGGTGCCGGCAAGTGCGTCGAGGAGTTCGAGGCGCTGCAGCAAGTACTCGTGTCCGAACCGCGTCGGTGAGGGGAGCGTACGTGAGAGCGTGGAGTCCGACTCGCGATCGCGCCGGCCGCCGGGCCGCGACGGTCGCCGGTGTGCTCGCGCTGGCGGCGGTGACCGTGATCGCCGTTGACGCGACGGCCGAAGACGAATCGCCGGTCGACCCGCTGCGATCGGCCAGCGGCGAGGTGTTCGGCCCCGTCGAGACCGGCCTCGACACGGCGGCCGACCCAATCGAGGAGGTGGCCGACCAGATCACGACGGTCGACGGGCTCCGCGACGACAATGCGCGCCTGGAGTCCGAAAACGCGCGCCTGCGGGCGCAGCTCGAGACGGTGGACATCGACCGGAGTCGTCTCGAGGCGCTGTCGGCCCTGTATCAGCTCGGCGACGACCACGGTTTCGACCTGGTCACCGCGCAGGTGACCGCGATGGGGCCGGCGCAGTCGTTCTCGCAGGTGGTCACGATCGACGCCGGCACCTCGGACGGTGTCGAGGCGGACATGACCGTGATCAACGACCAGGGCCTGGTCGGTCGGGTGCTCCGAGCTGACCACGGCTCGGCGACCGTGTTGCTGATCGTCGACGCTTCGTCGGTCGTCGGTGGCCGACTCGGCTCGGACCTCGAGCTCGGCATGCTCCGCGGCGACGGTGACCTGTCCGACGGGGGCCGGCTGTCTATGTCGACGATCGACCAGACCGTACAGCCGGGCCCTGGCGACATCGTCGTCACCTGGGGATCGCGCGGCGGAGCGCCGTACGTCGCCGGCGTCCCCATCGGCCGAGTCGAGTCGGTCGAGTCGAGCCAGCGGGACCAGTCGATGGTCGCGAAGGTCCAGCCTTACGTCGACTTCTCCGCGCTCGACATGGTCGCGGTCGTCGTCGGCGCCTCGGCCAGCGACGACTCGACCGAGCAGGCAGCACCGCCGGAGGGCCGCTGACATGCCGGTGCTGCGCATGCTGGTCTATGCGGCGTTGGTCGTGCTCGCGATCGGCCTCCAGGTCGGTCCGTTGTCCGATTACGCCATTCGCGGCGTCGCCCCGGACCTGCTGTTGCTGGTCGTGGTCGCGATCGGACTGACGTACGGACCCGAACGGGCCGCGGTGGTCGGCTTCCTCGGTGGCCTCGCTCTCGACCTCGCGCCGCCGTCCGACCACGTCGCGGGTCGATGGGCGCTGGCCTTGGTCGTCGTCGGTTACCTCGTCGGACTCCTGCGCGACGACGCCCGACAGGGCATGGTGGGCATGATCGTCGCGGTGGCCGCCGCATCGTTCGTCGGTACGTCGATCTTCGCGCTGTCCGGCCTGGTCCTCGACGAGCCGGGCGTGACCGTGAGTCGCGTACTCGAGGTCATCCCGGTGGCCGTGCTCTACGACGTCGCCCTCACGCCGCTGCTGCTTCCGCTGTTGATCGCCTTGTGCCGTCGGCTCCGGCCCTCCTCCGACGAATGGGTGCGCGCCGCATGACCGCCCGCCCCTTCGCGCCGAGATTGCGCGTCCCGCCCACTTTTTCGCATCGACCTTGCGCGTCCCTCCCGGCTGTGGCGGGCAAGACGCGCAACCTCGGCGCCAGGCATCGGGGGGCATCATGACGGCGCGCCCCCGCCTCGTCGTGGTGCAGGTGCTGATCCTCGCGCTGTTCGGCACGCTGCTCGTGCGGCTGTGGTACATCCAGCTGGCCAGCGGCGACACCTACCGCGAGCAGGCCGAGGACAACGCCGTCGAGGATGTCATCGTGCAACCGGAGCGGGGCCTGATCGTCGACGCGATGGGCCGACCCCTCGTCGCCAACCGGGCGTCGTGGGTCGTGTCGGTCGACCGTACGGAGCTCGCGAAGCTCGGCGACAGCGATCAGAGCGCCGTCCTGCATCGGGTCGCCGACACCCTCGACATGTCCTACGCCGATGTCTTCGGCCGCAGCCGACTGTGCGGCGAGGCCGGCGCGCCGGAGGCACCACGATGCTGGAACGGGTCGCCCTACCAGCCGGTGCCGATCGCCGAAGACATCGCGGAGGACGTCGCGATCGCGATCCAGGAACGCAGCGAGGACTTCCCGGCGATCGAGGCGCGACAGCTGAGTGTCCGGGACTATCCGGAGCCGTTCGGGGTCAACGCCGCGCACCTGCTCGGCTACCTGACACCGATCACGGCTGACGAGTACGAGCAGGCCCAGGCCAACGACGACACGACCCTCAACGCCGGATCACTCGTGGGCCGGTCCGGACTCGAGAGGGCCTACGACCGCTACCTGCGGGGTCAGCCGGGCACCAAGGGTGTCGAGGTCGACGCTCACGGACGCACGATCGGCGACGGACCGGTCCGTCCGCCCCAGCCCGGTGACACCCTCGTCACAAGCCTCGACGCCCGGGTGCAGTCTGTCGTCGAGCGCGAACTCGCGAAGGCGATCCATATCGCTCGCCACACCCGCGACGAGGTCACGCATCGCAACTACGAGGCGACGTCCGGCGCGGTCGTTGTTCTCGACCCGCATGACGGCAGCGTCATCGCCACCGCCAGCTATCCGACGTACGACCCGAACGTCTGGGTCGGCGGCATCAGCCAGCGGCAGCTGTCAGAGCTCTACGACAAGCGCTCCGGCGAACCGCTGCTGTCGCGCCCGACCCAGGCCCAACTCGCGCCCGGCTCGACGTGGAAGCCGTTCACCGCGGCCGGGGCGCTCGACCACGGCTACCACCGGTCGGACCGGCTCAACTGCTCGAGTTCCCTGCTCGTGGGTGATCGCGTCTTCGACAATTACGAGTCGGCGTCCTACGGCCCGATCACCTTCGCGCAGGCTCTCCAGCTGTCGTGCGACACGTTCTTCTACCGAATCGGCTACGACAAGTGGCTGGACGCCGGCGCCGACTCCGGTGACGTCCAGGCCCGTGACGTCCTCGTCGGCAACGCGAAAAACTTCGGCTTCGGCAGCCCGACCGGAGTCGACCTGCCGGGCGAGGCGAGCGGGCGGATCGCCGACCGACGGTGGAAGCGCGCGTACTGGGAGGACAACAAGGACTACTACTGCAAGCTCGGCAAGAAGCAGGAGTACGACTACGAGCACGTGTTCGCGCGGGAGTTTTGCGTCGATGGCTGGCGCTACCGCGCAGGCGACGCGGTCAACTTCGCGATCGGCCAGGGCGACACGATCGTGTCGCCGATGCAGCTCGCCGTCGGCTATGGCGCATTGGCCAACGGCGGCACGCTGTGGGAGCCCAGAGTGGGCAAGGCCATCGTCGATCCGGCCGGTCACGTGATCCGGCGGATCGAGCCACGGCGCGCCGGTCGGGTGCCGGTGTCGCGGGCCAACCTGCGCTACATCGACCGAGCGCTGCTCGGCACGTCGACGATCGGCACGATGGCGTGGAAGATGGGCGGCTTCCCGCTCGACGAGGTGCACATCCGGGCCAAGACAGGCACCGCCGAGGTCTATGGCAAGCAGACCACGTCATGGCTCGCGACCTACGACCGCAACTACGTCGTTGTCATGATGGTCGAGCAAGGCGGCACCGGGTCGGGCACGTCGGGCGACGCGGTCCGACACATCTGGGAGTCGCTGTACGGCATCAGAGGCACCAAGGTCGACCGCGACCGGGCCGCGATCCCCGGCGCCAGGCCGCCGCGAGATCTGCCTCGGTTCGAGACCGACGGCAACATCCGGCCGCCGGAGTCGATCGAGATGATCACGCGATGACCGCCGTCGCGCCGGCCCGTACCCGGGTGTCGACGCCATCGACCCCAGCGCTGTGGCGGCGCGTCGACTGGTGGCTGCTCGGCAGCGTCGGCGCGCTGTGCGTGATCGGGTGCCTGCTCGTGTGGTCGGCCACCGTCAGCCAGATCGACCTAACCGGCGGCGACGACACCGCGTACCTCGCGAAGCAGGCGACCAACGTCGTGGTCGGCGCGGGCCTGGCCGTGCTGGTCGCCGCGACCGACCATCGGTGGCTGCGCATCTGGGCGCCTGCCGTCTACCTGATCTCGATCGTCGGGCTCGGCCTGATCTTCGTCCCCGGCATCGGCACGACGATCAACGGCTCGAGGTCGTGGTTGAGCATCGGCGCGATGACCCTGCAACCGGCGGAGTTCGCCAAGCTCGGCATCGTCGTCGGCATGGCGCTGGTGCTCGCCGAACGAGCCGAAGGGCGGCTCCGTACTCGGTCGACGGGCACCGACCTCGTGCCGGCGCTCGCGATCGCGGCGTTGCCGGCGGTGCTGATCCTGGGCCAGCCCGACCTCGGCACGCTGATCGTGCTGACCGCGATGGTCTTCGGGATCATCGCCCTCACCGGCGCTGGCAAACGCTGGCTGGTCGGGCTGATCGCGGCCGGCGGCGCCGCCGTGGCCGGCGCGATCGCGGTCGGGGTGCTGGCCGACTATCAGCTCGACCGGTTCCGGGCGTTCACCGATCCGTCGCTCGATCCGAAGGGCGCCGGTTACAACACGATCCAGTCGCGGGTCGCGGTCGGCAACGGCGGACTGTTCGGGCAGGGGTTGTTCGACGGGTCGCAGACGCAGGCCGGGTTCGTGCCGGAGCAGCACACCGACTTCGTCTTCACCGTGGCCGGCGAGGAGTTGGGTCTGTTCGGGGCCGGGCTCATCATCGTGCTGTTCACGATCGTGGTCTGGCGGGCCTTGCGGATCGCCCGCGACGCTCCTGACCTGTTCGGCCGCCTGGTCGCGGTCGGCGTGGCGTGCTGGTTCGGTTTCCAGGCGTTTCAAAACATCGGGATGTGCCTCGGGATCATGCCGATCACGGGCGTGCCGTTGCCGTTCGTTTCGTACGGCGGCACATCGATGTTCGCGGCGCTGATGGCCGTCGGCCTGTTGGTCAACGTGCACCTGCGTACCTATCACCGCCATGGCCTCGGCGTCATCGTTCGCTCCCATCTCAACCGCTCCCGCCGCTGACGCATCCACTGGCGGTAGCCAAATGACGGAATGCGCCCGGCGTTTCCCGCAATTTGGCTACCCCCAGCGGGACGTTCGGCACGTGCCGGCGCACCTTGGACGCGCGCACGATGGGCGCATTGGTCAGGGCAATCGGCGTAGGGAGGCTGCGATGGATCCGAAAGCGCTGCATCGACGCACGGTCGAGGAATGGGCCGAGCGGGTCGCCGCCGTTGGAGCGGATCAGTGGGATCTGCCGACGCCGTGCGCCGAGTGGAACGTGCGCGACCTGGTGAACCACGTCGTGGGCGAGGAGCTGTGGACGGTGCCACTCGTGGCGGGTGCGAGCATCGAGGAGGTCGGAACTCGGTTCGACGGCGACCTGCTCGGGACCGACCCGACCGGAGTGACCGGCTCGGCGGCTGCCGGCGCGGCGAACGCCGCCGACAAGGCACCCGACGACGCTCAGGTGCAGCTGTCGTTCGGCGACACCGACCTCGGCGAGTACCTCTACCAACTCGCCGCCGATCACCTGATCCACGGCTGGGACCTCGCGATGGCTACCGGCGGGGCGACCGCTCTCGACCCGGAGGCGGTCGATGAGGTCGCCTCCTGGTTCCGGGAGCGCGAGGAGCTCTATCGCGACGGCGGGGCGATCGGGCCGCGCCAGGCGCCGACGGGCGATCGGACGGCCGATCTGCTCGCCGCCTTCGGTCGTTCGGCCGACTGGGGCCCGAACCACGCCGCGCTGGCCCGCTTCTCCGCAGCCTTCGGGTCCGGCGACGTCGACGCGATCATGGCGCTGATGACCGAAGACTGTGTGTTCGAGTCGACTGGGCCGGGGCCGGACGGTGCGCGCGTCGAGGGCCAGGCCGACGTACGCCGGGTGTGGGAGGAGCTGTTCGGCGGTACGGCCGGCGCGCGGTTCGACGAGGAGGAGTCGTTCGTGTCCGGCGACCGGGCCGTGCTGCGATGGCGCTATTCCTGGACCAACGGCGACGGGTCGCCCGGCTATGTACGCGGAGTCGACGTGCTGCGGCTGCGCGACGGCAAGGTCGCCGAGAAGCTGTCCTACGTCAAGGGCTGACGCTCCCACTGAGAGGACTGATTCTGCGAGACGCGCCGGCGTGTTCCCGCAAAATGGGTCCCCCCAGTGCTGCGTCCGCGGTCCGTTAGGCTGAAACGTCCACCCCGGACCCGATCGCTAGCGAGTGAGGCCATGCCCGTCGAGAGCTTGTTCGAGCGACTCGAGCCACTGCTGCCGACGGTCCAGAAGCCGATCCAGTACGTCGGCGGCGAGCTCAACTCGACGCCGAAGGAGTGGGACCAGGCGTCGGTGCGATGGGCTCTCATGTATCCCGACGCCTACGAGGTCGGCCTGCCCAACCAGGGCGTCCAGATCCTGTACGAGATTCTCAACGAGCGCGACTGGATCCTGGCCGAGCGCACGTACTCGGTGCTCGCCGACATGGAGCAGGTCATGCGGGACCGAGACATCCCGCAGTTCACGGTCGACGCGCATCGGCCGGTCGCGGCGTTCGACGTGCTCGGGGTGTCGTTTGCGACCGAGCTCGGTTACACCAACCTGCTGACAGCGCTCGACCTGGCCGGCATCCCGCTGCGGGCGGCCGACCGCGACGACAGCCATCCGATCGTGTTGGCCGGCGGCCACGCGGCGTTCAACCCGGAGCCGATCGCGGACTTCCTCGACGCGGCCGTCCTCGGCGACGGCGAGGAGGTCTCGCTTGCGATCAGCGAGGTCATCTGGGAGTGGAAGGACGAAGGCTCGCCCGATGGCCGCGACGGGCTGCTCCGGCGGCTCGCCGTGTCGGGCGGCGTCTATGTGCCGAAGTTCTACGACGTCGCCTACCTGCCCGACGGCCGGATCCAGCGGGTCGCGCCCAACCGTCCCGGCATCCCGTGGCGGGTCTCGAAGCACACTCTGATGGACCTCGACTCCTGGCCGTACCCGAAGAAGCCGCTGGTGCCGCTGGCCGAGACGGTCCACGAGCGCTATTCCGTCGAGATCTTCCGCGGCTGTACTCGCGGCTGCCGCTTCTGCCAGGCCGGCATGATCACCCGGCCGGTGCGCGAACGCAGCGTCACCACGATCGGCGACATGGTCCAGGGCGGCGTCGAGAAGAGCGGCTTCGAGGAGGTCGGCCTGCTCAGCCTGTCCAGCGCCGACCACTCCGAGATCGGCGACGTCGCCAAGGGGCTCGCCGATCGCTACGAGGGCAGCAACGTCTCGCTGTCGCTGCCGTCGACTCGGGTCGACGCGTTCAACATCACGCTGGCCAACGAGTTGAGCCGCAACGGTCGACGATCCGGGCTGACGTTCGCGCCCGAGGGCGGTAGCGAGCGGTTGCGCAAGGTGATCAACAAGATGGTCACCGAGGAGGACCTGATCCGGACGGTCGCGACGGCGTACTCCAACGGCTGGCGCCAGGTGAAGCTCTACTTCATGTGCGGCCTGCCGACCGAGACCGACGACGACGTGCTCCAGATCGCCGAGCTCGCCAAGCGGGTCATCGAGACCGGCCGCGAGGTGTCCGGTCGGCGCGACATCCGCTGCACCGTGTCGATCGGCGGGTTCATCCCGAAGCCGCACACGCCGTTCCAGTGGGCCCCGCAGCTCGACCACGACACGACCGACGAGCGGTTGGCCAAGCTGCGCGACGCCTTGCGGTCGGACAAGCGGTACGGCCGGGCGATCGGCTTCCGCTACCACGACGGCAAGCCCGGCGTCGTCGAGGGTCTGCTCAGCCGCGGCGACCGTCGGGTCGGTCGGATCATCGAGGCGGTCTGGCGCGACGGCGGTCGGTTCGATGGGTGGAGTGAGCACTTCTCGTACGACCGGTGGGCCAAGTGTGCCGACCAGGTCCTCGCCGACACGCCGGTCGATCTCGACTGGTACACCGTCCGCGAACGCGACTACGCCGAGGTGCTCCCGTGGGACCACCTCGACTCGGGCCTCGACCGCGACTGGCTGTGGGAGGACTGGCAGGACTCCATCAATCCCGACGGCGCGATCGAGGTCGACGACTGCCGATGGACTCCGTGCTTCGACTGCGGCGTCTGCCCCCAGATGGACACCGAGATCCAGATCGGCCCGACCGGCCAGAAGCTGCTCCCGCTCTCCGTCGTCTGACCCCTCTGCGTTGAGTGGTCGCGCGCGCAGCGTTGAGTGGTCGACCGGCTGCGTCAGCCGGCGAGTCCTGCGCCGAGCATCGCGATGCCGATGATCAGCACCAGCCCCACGATGAGCAGCATGGTCATCGCGAGGACCCGGCTCCGCGGCTGCTCGTGCTCGGGGCTCGCGAACCCCGTTCCCGGTGCGCCGGCGCCGGCAGCCGCGGGCACGGGCTCGCCGAACGGCACCAGCGACCCGTCCCAGCCGTTCTGACCGACCTGGATGACGCCGTCGGGGCCGTAGCGGTACGACCACCGCGCGCCGTCCTCACCTTCGAGGAACACCTCGCCCTGCTG
>DASQKI010000060.1:0-21241 GCA_035630615.1 Nocardioidaceae bacterium | reverse complement strand
TGTAGCCGGCGGCCGTACTCCGGCACCCCGATCTACGACATCGACCACATCGACCGCCACACCGACGGCGGCCCCACCACCGCCGGCAACGGTCAAGGCCTCGGCGTCGGCGACCACCACACCCTCGACCTCCCCGACTGGAACGTCACCACCACCCACGCCGGCCACCACGTCACCTGGACAACCCCCAAGGTCCGGGCATACGACATCACGCACCGCACGAAGTACCTCCACATCGCCGAACTCGACGAGCAATACATCCGCGACTACTGGGACGACGTGTGTGGTGGCGGCGTCTGATGGGACATCCCGAGCCAGACGTACAAGAACGCCATCAGCGTCGAGCTCTACATCAAGCTCGCGGCGTCACTGCACAACCGGATCCGGGGTGACCGCACGTACCTCGACCACGCGATCGAGGCGTGGGAGTGGTTCCGCGACAGCGGCATGATCAACGCTGACCAGCTCGTCAATGACGGCCTCAACACCCAAAGCGGCGGCTGCGACAACAACGGCGGCACGACCTGGACGTACAACTAGGGCGTCGTGCTCGGCGGGCTGGCCGAGCTCTATCGCGCCACTGGTGACCGGACTTACCTGATCGAGGGGCGGCGGATCGCCGACGCGGTCATCGGCGAGCCCGCAGCTCTCCCCGACCGGCAACCTGACCGAGCCCTGCGAGCCAGCCGGCACGTGCAACGAGGATCAGGCCGCGTTCAAGGGGATCTTCGCGCGCAACCTGGCCGAGCTCGACGACGTGCTCCCCCGGCATCCCTATCGCAGCTACTTGCGGGCGCAGGCAGCGTCGGCCTATGAGTACGCCCGCAACAGCCATGACCAGTACGGGCTGAGCTGGTCGGCGCCGTTCGACAAGGCGACGATCGCCCGTCAGGAGTCGGCCGTGAGCCTTCTCGTGTCGGTGCTCTAGGCGGGCTCGTTGCCGTACTGCTTGGTCTCCGGACGCTCGAGTAGGAGCGCATGCGCGGGCTCGTCGGCCACCGGACGATGCCGGACTCCGGCCCGGACGACGAACAATTCACCGGCGTCTAAGACAACCGACTCGCGGCCCTCCATGTCGATCCGAAACCGCCCGTCCCAGCAGAGGAACAGCTCGTCCTCGTCGTGGTGATGCCACGGAAACTCGCCCTCTAGCCGGGCGAGCCGCACCACCGCGTCGTTGGCGACAACGAGGTCCTGGGGCTGCCAGGGCGCATCGATGGCCGCGATGACCTGCTTGATCGAGACGGGGCCGGCCGACGTAGCGTCACTCATGCATTCATCGTGCCTCATCCGACCGACCGATCTCGGGTTTGTGCGGCGAACCCGAGCTGACGGTCTTCCGCTCCCGGGCATGACGTGATCTGCTTAACCTCATCGTCCCGCCTCGAGTTGCGAAAGGCTACGCCATGCGCGACCGCCGCCGAGCCGCCCTTGTCCTTGCCGCCAGTGCCGCCGTCATCGGCTCGCTCCTCACCGTCGGGCAGACGGCGACGGCGGCCGCCCCAGATGCGCCGGCCCGGGCGTACGCCCTCGACGACGGCGTGACCGCGCCGATCTTCTCCTACGGCGACGCCATCCGGGAATCGGCCTGGGTGCTCGCCCCAGACTTCGACGGCGACGGCGCCAAGGATCGGATCGGGGTCGACATCATCCGGCCGGCCGAGCCCGACGGCACACCACTCGACGTGCCGGTGATCATGGACGCCAGCCCCTACTACGCGTGCTGCGGACGCGGCAACGAGAGTGAGCTGAAGCAATACGACGCCGACGGCAACCCGGTGAAGTTTCCGCTCTTCTACGACAACTACTTCGTGCCCCGCGGGTACGCGTTCGTCGCCGTCGACATGGCCGGCACCAACCGCTCGACCGGATGCGTCGACCAGGGCGCGGAGTCGGACATCGGCTCGGTTAAGGCGGTCGTCGACTGGCTCAACGGCCGGGCAGATGCGGTCGACGCCGCCGGTGAGCCGGTCGCGGCCGACTGGACCAACGGCAAGGTCGGCATGATCGGCAAGTCCTACGACGGCACGCTGGCCAACGGCGTCGCAGCCACCGGCGTACGCGGCCTCGAGACGATCGTGCCGGTGTCGGCGATCAGCTCGTGGTACGACTACGACCGCTATCAGGGTTTGCCGTTCTCGTACGACTATCCGTCCTGGCTGTCGTCGTTCGTGGAGCAGGAGCGCACCGAGAACGTCAACTGTCAGAAGATCAACAACCAGATGGCGAAGACCGACGGCGACGAGACCGGCGCGTACACCGAATTCTGGTCGCGGCGCGACTACCGAGCGACGCCGATCCCGGACGCGTCGCGCGTGACGGCAAGCGTCTTCATCACCCACGGCCTGCAAGACACCAATGTCAAGACGCCGAACTTCGCGCGCTGGTGGAAGGTCCTTGGCGACAACGGCGTGGAGCGCAAGATGTGGCTGTCCCGGCTCGGCCACGTCGACCCGTTCGACCACGACCGCGCGCGTTGGGTCGACACCCTGCACCGTTGGTTCGACCACGAGCTGTACGGCATCCCCAACGGCATCGACCAAGAGCCGCCGGTGTCGGTCGAGACGTCGCCGAACCATTGGGTCGACAGCGACCGCTGGCCGATGTCGACACAAACCGTGAGCTTCAGCGCACGGTCTGACGGACGGCTGGTTGCCGGCGATCCGGTAGCGGGCTCGCAGAGCTTCGTCAACGATCCACAGCAGTCCGAGGCGACCGCCGTCGCGCCGGGCGACAACGGCCATCGGCTGCTCTACACGACCGATGCTCTGGCGCACGAGATCCGGATCAGCGGCTCGCCGGTCGTCCGACTGCGCGTGTCGGACCCGGCCAAGACCGGCCAGATCGGCGTCGCGGTCGTCGACTACGGCATCGCGACCCGCGTGCTCACGACAGGCGACGGTGCGCGCAACCTCGCCACCGAATCGTGCTGGGGCGAGTCGAGCGTCGCCGACGACGCCTGCTACATCGACGTCGCTCGCCGTCTCGGTGAAACGCCGCTGCAGGTGCTGGCCCGCGGCTGGGCCCGATTGGATGGCGCCGGCGCCCACACCGTCGACGTCGAGCTCACGGCCAACGACCTGACGGTGCCGGCCGGGCACCGACTCGGGTTGGTCGTCGTCGCCGCATCGCCGAGTTGGCTCGTGACAGTCGACGCGAAGGCGACCACGTACACCGTCGACCTCGGAGCTAGCGAGTTGCGACTGCCGGTGCGCGGCGACCTCGGCTTCACCGCCACGGCCTCCGGGCTCCGAGTGCCGGACGAGCTGCCCCGGGGCACCGTGCCGAGGGCAACCGGACGCCAGCTGCCTCGTTAGCCTCCGGACAGGTCTCGAAGGGAGTGCAAGGTGCGCAATCTGATCATCACGGCATTCGTGTCCCTTGACGGGGTCATGGACTCGCCCGGCGGCGAGGAGGGCTATCGCAACACCGGCTGGACCTTCAAGGACATCCGGCACCTGCCTGAGTCGTACGAGATCAAGGGCCGGGAGCAGCAGGAGGCCACGGCTCTCCTGCTGGGTCGGGTCAGCTACGAGGCCTTCGCGCCGGTGTGGCCCAACATGGACTTCTTCGCCGGCTACAACGCGATGCCGAAGTACGTCGTGTCGACCACCCTCACCGAGACCCTCCCGGGCTGGGGCGACGTCGCGATCCTTCGCTCACTCGACGATGTCGGCGTCCTGAAGGAGACCGACGGCGGCCCGATAATCGTCCACGGCAGTGCCAAGCTCGGCGGCAGCCTGGCCGACGCCGGTCTGGTCGACCGCTACCACCTGCTGGTCTTCCCGACACTGCTCGGTGCCGGCAAGCGGCTGTTCAGTGCCACCGACAAGGACAAGACGATGCTCACGATGGTCGAGAGCGAGTCCTTCGACAACGGACTCCAGAAGCTGGTCTACGACGTCGTGCACTGACCCGGCGGGCTCCATCGGCGTCAGTCGTCGGAACGCGTACGGTCACGGTTGTCACGCACGCCGCGTACGACGACGACGGTCCACAGTGCTCCCGCTGCGAGGGCCCCGAGGACGTACAGCGGCCCGGTGCCGACGTTCGCGAAACCGTCGGTCAGCTCGTGCGGCAGGTCGACGATCGCCGTGAGGTCCGGGACGACATACCCGAGCGCGACGACCTGACCGATCGCAGCCGACAGCGCGACGGGCCGTCCGACCGGGCCGAGCGGACGGCCGAGCGCCGGGGCCGTGACCAGTCCGGCGACGCCCAGTAGCGCGGCCAGGGCGGCGGCCCCGCCGGCCTCCAGTCCGGCTAGCGGGTACGGGTCACCGGCGCCCGGTCCGAACGGATAGGTCTGCGGAACCAACCACCATTGCAGGCCGATGATCCCGACCAGGACGGACGTCAGGGTCGCCCAGCGGTGAGGTGCGGTCGCGTTGATCACGGTGCCCACGCTGATCCGATGCCGTCGCGCTCGCGCCCCGCGTACGAGTGAGGTCGCTCCCTCCGGAGAGGGAACCGACGGCGGTCGCCACCCTGCGAGGATGGCGCAATGCATCGGATCGGCCGCGCGCTGCGCCACACGCTGTTCAGCGCGCCGACCTATCTGCGGCAGGTCCATCTGCTCCTCGGCGCGGCGCTCGCCCTCGCCTTCGCGCTCGTCGATCTCGGCGTCGTCGGTACGTTCTTGGGCGCCGGAGTCTCGCAGCCGGTGGTGGCAGCCGTCGGGGTCGTCGGGGCACTCGTTCCACCGGCCCTGGTCGGTCTGCTGCCGGCTGTCCGCCAGGTCGAGGGCGTCGCGGTCGAGTCGTTGCTCGGCGTCACCTTTCCGGGCGGACCGCCGGGACCTGCGACGACCTGGCCGCAGCGGCGACGCGCCTCGGCCTGGTTCCTGGTCCACGTGACGTTCGGATTCCTCGTCGGCTGCGCGCTGGCGATCGCGGTGCCGCTGGCCATCATCGGGATCCTCACCGCAGTGGGCGGCGACAAGGCGTGGTGGCTGCTGCCCGGCGCACTCGTACTGCTGCTGGGCTCACTCGCCGGTTGCCTCGGCCTCGGCGCGGCAGCGACGGCGATCGCACCGCGGCTGCTCGGCCCGTCGGCGGAGGACCGGGTGCACGCCTTGGAGCGCCGGGCCGCCCGGCTCAGCGAGCGGACCCGGCTGGCCCGCGAGCTGCATGACAGCGTGGGCCACGCCCTGAGCCTCGTCGTGGTGCAAGCCGGTGCGGCTCGCAAGGTGCGCGACACCGATCCGGCCTTCGTCGACGGGGCACTCGAGGCGGTTGAGGAGGCGGCACGGACCGCGCTGACCGACCTCGACCAGGTGCTCGGCCTGCTCCGCGACGAAGAGGCCGGCGCCGTCGGTGGGCCTCGACCGATCGCCGACCTCGATCAGCTCGACGGACTGGTCGCCGCGACTCGACAGGCTGGACTCGAGGTACGGCTGGCGGTGGACGGCGACGTCGACCGAGTGCCGGCTGTGGTGTCGAGGGAGTCGTATCGCATCATTCAGGAGGCGCTGACCAATGCCTTGCGGCACGGCGAGTCGACGGTCGAGGTCCGGCTCAGCGTCGGAGCCGAGACGTTCGTGATCGAGGCCGCCAACCCGATCGCGCCCGGCCGGCGATCGCGTCGCGGCGGCCGCGGACTGCGAGGCATCCGGGAACGCGCGAACGTACTCGGCGGCGACATGTCCGCCGGCGGCCAAGACGATCGGTGGCGACTGCAGGTGCGGCTGCCCTTGCCCGACGAGGAGATCCGATGACTGCCATCCGAGTCCTGCTCGTCGACGACGAGTCGCTCGTGCGCGCCGGCCTGCGCGCGATTATCGAGGCCGAGCCCGACCTCGAGGTCGTCGGGGAGGCGGGTGACGGCGCCGAGGCGGTCGCACAGGTACGCGGGTTACGGCCCGACGTCGTGTGCATGGACGTCCGGATGCCCCGCGTCGACGGCATCGCCGCGACCCGGCTGCTCGTCGAGCGATCGGAGTCGACGCGGGTGCTGGTGCTGACGACGTTCGAGAACGACGACTACGTCTACGACGCGCTGGCCGCCGGGGCTTACGGGTTCTTGCTGAAGCGTTCGGCGCCGGAGCAGGTGACCGCGGCGGTCCGGACCGTGCACGCGGGAGAGTCGCTGCTGTTTCCCGATGCGGTGCGGAGGCTGATCGGCGCGCATGGCGGGCGGGCGGCGACCGACCGACCGGGCTTGCCAATGCTCACCGAGCGCGAGGGCGAGGTGCTCCGGCTCATGGCCCGCGGCATGTCCAACGCCGAGATCGCTGGGGAGTTGGTGCTCGGCGTCGAGACGGTGAAGTCGCATGTGGCGAGCCTTCTGAGCAAGCTCGACGTACGCGACCGGACCCAGGCAGTGATCCGGGCGTACGAGAGCGGGTTCGTGGAGCTGTCGTGACAGCCGGCTCAGTCGGCCAGTCGGATCCGGACCCGGCGGAAGCCCTTGCCCTTGTTCTCGACCTTGGCGACCTCGACCCGGCCGATCTGATGGGTCGACGCGACGTGCGTGCCGGCGTCGGCCTGCGTGTCGAGCCCGACGATGTCGACGATGCGTACGACCTCGACCTCCGGCGGCACCAGGTTGGTCGCGGTCCGGATGATGTCGGGAATCTCGAATGCCTCGTCGCGCTTCATCATCGACACCTGGATGGCACGGTCGGCCGACACCTCGGTGTTGACGGCCTCCTCGACATGGGCTTTGAAGCCCTCCGGCACGGTCGGCAGATTGAAGTCCATCCGGGCGACGCCGGGCTCCATGTTGCCGCCGGTGACGAGGCAGCCGAAGTCGCGGAACACCACCCCGGCGAGCACATGCAGACCCGAGTGAGTACGCATGAGCATCGAACGGCGCTCGTCCTCGATCGCTCCGCGTACGACGGTGCCGACCCCTGGCAGCGGGTCGCCCTCGGCCGGGATCAGGTAGAGGTCGTCGCCCTTGCGTACGCCGACGATCCGGGTCTGGACGCCGCCCCAGAGCAGGACGCCATGGTCCGGCGGCTGTCCGCCGCCGCCTGGGTAGAACGCCGAGCGGTCGAGCACGATCCCCTGCTCGGGATCGACGGCGAGGACGGTGGCGTCCCACTCGCGCAGGGACTGATCGGCCATCTCGAGCCGGTGCGTGCGGCCATGCTGGTCAGGCTCCATGCCGCCAGCGTACGACCGGCCCGCCGACCGACGTTCAGCGCTCCGACAGCATCTCCGCGACGAGGAACGCCAACTCGAGCGCCTGGGCCCGATTGAGCCGCGGGTCGCAGACCGACTCGTACCGGCTCACCAGGTCGTCGGGCGACAGCCGCGATCCCCCGCCGACGCATTCGGTGACGTCGTCGCCGGTCAGCTCGATGTGTAACCCACCCGGCCAGCTCCCGAGCGCCCGATGCACCTCGAAGAAGCCGTGCACCTCGTCGATGACGTCGTCGAAGTTACGGGTCTTGTAGCCGTTGGCCTCGTAGGTGTTGCCATGCATCGGGTCGCTGACCCAGGTCACCTGGATGCCGGCGGCGGTGACCTTCTCAACGAGCTCGGGCAGCACGTCGCGGATCTTGCCGGCGCCCATCCGCGTGATGAACGTCAGCCGGCCAGGCTCGCGGTCCGGATCGAGCCGCTCGGCGAGCGCGATCGCGTCGTCGGGCGTTGTCGTCGGCCCGAGCTTGACGCCGATCGGGTTGCGCACCCTCGACAACAGCTCGACATGGGCGCCGTCGAGTTGACGGGTGCGCTCGCCGATCCAGACGAAGTGGCCGGAGACGTCGTACGGGTTGCCGCTGCGCGAGTCGATCCGGGTCAGCGCGTGCTCGTACTCGAGGATCAGACCCTCGTGCGACGCGAAGAAGTCGACGGTGTGAAACTCCTCCGGCTCGACGCCGCAGGCGTCCATGAACGCCAGCGCCCGGTCGATCTCGGCCGCGACCCGTTCGTAGCGCTCGCCGACCGGACTGGTGCGGACGAAGTCGGTGTTCCACGCGTGCACCTGGCGCAGGTCGGCGTAGCCCCCGGTGATGAAGGCGCGCGTGAGGTTGAGGGTGGCCGCCGACGCGTTGTAGACGTCGACGAGCCGGCGTGGGTTGTGCATGCGCGACCGCGCCGTGAAGTCGTAGCCATTGACGGCGTCGCCGCGGTATGCCGGCAGCGTCACGCCGTCGCGGGTCTCGGTGTCGGAGCTGCGCGGCTTGGCGTACTGGCCGGCGAGCCGACCGACCTTGACGACCGGAACGCTCGCCGCGTACGTGAGGACCACGGCCATCGACAGGAGCACCTGAAGCTTGTTGCGTACGTTGTCGGCGCTGACGCCGTCGAACGTCTCGGCGCAGTCACCGCCCTGGAGCAAAAACGCCTCACCTCGGGACACCCGGGCCAGCTTGCCGCGGAGCACGTCGCACTCGCCGGCGAACACCAGCGGCGGCAGGCCACGCAGCCGCTCGACGACCGCATCGCGCTCGGCCGCGTCTGGCCAGCTCGGCTGCTGGGCCGGTCGGAGGGCACGCAGGTCGGATAGGTCCGGAATCGACGTCACCCGACAAGGGTACGGGCGAGCCGCCGGCGCTGACTGTGACGTCCACCCCTCGTCCCCCGTCCGTGAGTTCTGGCCCGCCCGTCCGTGAGTTCTGGCCCGGCCGTCCGTGAGTTTTGGTCCGCCCGTCCGTGAGTTCCGGCCACGTATCCGGACCCGATCGCCCAACGACCCAACGGGCGGTCGTCGAGGAGGCCAAGCCGAGGAGTACGCCGACGCCGCCGGCCGCAGCGTCGCTGCTGAGTTC
This sequence comes from Nocardioidaceae bacterium, assembly GCA_035630615.1. Lineage (GTDB taxonomy): Bacteria > Actinomycetota > Actinomycetes > Propionibacteriales > Nocardioidaceae > DATFRX01. The sequence goes on along the minus strand of DASQKI010000060.1, from coordinate 12,519 downwards.
CGTACGCGGTTCCGATCCGAGCCGGCTCGTCCGATCTGAAGGTCACCGTCGCCGTCGCCTTGTCCTTCACGTAACCCATTGCCGATCCTCGAGCCAGAACTCACGGACGGCCGCACCAAAACTCACGGACGGGCGGGCCAAAACTCACGGACGGGCGGACCAAAACTCACGGATGGGCGGTCGGCGTCAGCCGAAGAGGACGTCCGCCTCGGAGTAGAGCTCGGGTCGCACCAGCTTCAGCTCGCCGGTGCCCTCGGACAGCGGCACGCGCACGATCTCGGCTCCTCGCAGCGCCATCATCATGCCGAAGTCGCCGTCATGCACGGCCGTCACCGCGTGGAGACCGAACCGGGTCGCGAGCCACCGGTCGAACGCGGACGGCGTGCCGCCCCGCTGGATGTGCCCGAGGACGACGGCCCGCGCCTCCTTGCCGGTGCGCGCCTCGATCTCCTTGGCCAGCCGGTCACCGACGCCGCCGTGCCGCACGTGTCCGAACTGGTCGCGCTCCGCACTGGCCAGAGACTCCCCGCCGTCGACCGGCAGCGCGCCCTCGGAGACCACGATGATCGGCGAATACCGGGTCGCGAACCGACTCTCGACCTGCGCGCACACCTTCTCGATGTCGTACGGCTGCTCCGGGATCAAGATGATGTTCGCACCACCGGCGAGGCCACTGTGCAGCGCGATCCACCCGGCATGCCGACCCATCACCTCGACGACGAGCACCCGGTGATGGGACTCCGCCGTCGTGTGCAGTCGGTCGATGGCCTCCATCGCGACATTGACCGCGGTGTCGAAGCCAAAGGTGAAGTCGGTGCCGGACAGGTCGTTGTCGATGGTCTTGGGCACGCCGACCACCGCGACGCCGAGATCGGCCAGCTTGGTCGCCACCCCGAGGGTGTCCTCGCCGCCGATCGCGACCAGCGCGTCGATTCCGTTGGCGCCCAGGTTGTCCTTGATCTTCTCGACGCCACCCTCGATCGCGAACGGGTTGGTCCGGGACGAGCCGAGGATGGTGCCGCCGCGCGGCAGGATGCCACGCACCTCCGCGATCCCGAGGTCGACGGTCTCGTTGTGGAGCGGCCCTCGCCACCCGTCGCGGAATCCCACAAACTCCATGCCGTACTTCGAGACGCCCTTACGCACAACGGCCCGGATCACGGCATTCAGACCGGGGCAGTCACCGCCGCCGGTGAGCACACCTACGCGCACCAATGTCTCCTTTGCCCTATGGTTGTGGTCGCTTCGTCGCCCCTTTGCGCAGACCACAGCCAAGCATGTCGGGGACCGAGCCGCTCAGCGGCCGGCCACTTCGTGGACACCCGGTCTGGGCGAAGAGTGGTGATTCAGCGACAACGTTGGCCCATTTGGCGGTTGCTCCCACACCGTGGGAACGTGATATGCCATCGTCTAGGGCTGGGCGCGCGATTGCTATAAAGATGTATGTCTAGTCACTAACACTAATTATGAGGGGACAGTGACCATGGTTCACGCGCCTCGGCGGCGCCTCGCCCGAAATTCGGTCTCCGCTCTCGGACTCAGCATCAGTCTGGGGGCACTTGCCCCTGTGGTGACCCTCTCGGCGGTCCAGCCCGGCCCCGCTCCGGCCGCGGAGGCCCCACAGGGCCGGCCCAACATCGTCATGATCATGGCCGACGACATGCGCAAGGGCGACCTGCGTTGGATGCCCAAAACCCGCCGGCTGCTCGGAGGCGAGGGCGCCCGATTCACGAACTCGTTCGCGTCGTACCCCTTGTGCTGCCCGGCCCGGGCGTCGTTCCTGACCGGCCAGTACACCCACAACCACCATGTCTGGTCGCATCGTCCGCCGTACGGCTTCACGTCGTTCGACGACGACCGCACGCTGCCGGTCTGGCTGCGGCGGTCGGGCTACAAGACGCTGTTCCTCGGCAAGTACCTCAATGGGTACGGCAGGCAGCCCCTCGCCAACGGCAACCCCTCGGTGCGGTACGTGCCGCCCGGCTGGAGCCAATGGCGCGGCTCGATCGACGGTGGGCTGTCGAAGAACAACCCGAAGGACGGCAACACGTACCGCTACCGGGACATGACACTCAACGTCAACGGCACGCTCAAGCCGCATCAGGGCCAATACTCCACCCGCCTGATCGGCCAGCAAAGCACCGACCTGATCAAGAGGTACGCGCCGAAGGCCGCGCCGTTCTTCCTGTATGCGTCCTACGTCGCACCGCACGCCGGCCGCCCGATTGAGTCCGACGACCCGCGGGGTGTCCTCCGCAACGACGGCAAGATCACCCACATCAAGACGCCAGCCGTGCCGTCCTCGGTCCGCGGCCGATTCAACGCTCAGATCCCTAAGGCAGAGGGGTTGCCGAGCGAACGCGACGTCTCCGACAAGCCAGCGTTCATCCGCAACCTGCCGCGGATCAACAAGCGCGAAGCGTCCGCAATGCGCGAGGCTGCGCGGCAGCGGGCCGAGGCGGTCTGGGTGCTCGACTCCCAGGTGTCGCGCACCATCAAAGCGCTCAGCGCGGCCGGCGAGCTCGGCAACACGCTCGTCATGTTCACCTCGGACAACGGGTACTTCCAGGGCGAGCACCGCATGCGTCAGGGCAAGACGCTGCCGTACGAGCCGTCGCTGCGCACACCGTTGTTGATGCGGGGGCCGGGCATCCCGCACGGGGTCAATCGACCTTCGCCGTTCCTGACCATCGACTTCGCGCCCACGATCCTGGATGCCGCCGGGGCCAACCTCCGCAAGTCGATCGACGGCCAGCCACTGCTCGGGGTTGCCCGCCACGGTGGCGGCGGGTGGAAACGACCGGTGCTGACCGAGACCGGCCCGCGCTCGACGATCACGGGGGCGGCCGAGTCGAGACCCCCGCTGAAGCTGGGCTCGACGACGCGCGACGACAAGCCGTACTCGGTCGGCGTACGGACCCGGCGCTACCTCTACGTCGAGCACCTGTCCGGCGAGAAGGAGCTCTACGACATGCGCACGGATCCGGCACAGGTACGCAGCGTCGTCGATCGACCGGCGTACAACCGGGACCAACAGCAGCTGGCGCGTATCCTGAGCGACCTGCGGCACTGTGCCGGCGCCGGGTGCCGGCGCCATTTGTCGAGTTGGTGACGCCCGACCGTTCAGCCGGTTCCTTCGACTTCCTGGACGGGCTCGGGCTCCTTGGCCGCTCGCTTCGCGTCCTCCTTGGCCCGCGTGGCGTAGATGTCGACGTACTCCTGCTCGGACAGCCGCATGATCTCGTACATGATCTCGTCGGTGATCGCCCGCAGGATGTAGCGGTCGCCCTCCATGCCCTCGTAGCGGCTGAAGTCGAGCGGCTTGCCGAAGCGGACGACGGGTCTGACCAGCTTGCCGAAGATCTTGCCGGGCGGCGCGATCTCGTCGGTCCGAAGCACCGCGACCGGGATGACCGGGACCTTGGCCTCGAGGGCCAGGCGGGCGAGCCCGGTGCGACCGCGATAGAGCCGACCGTCGTGGGACCGGGTGCCCTCGGGAAAGATGCCGAAGAGGTCGCCGTTGCCGAGGATGCGCAGGCCCGTCTTCAGGGCCCCCTCGGACGCGCGGCCGCCGGACCGGTCGATGGGGACCTGGCCGGTGCCTCCGAAGAACGTACGCTGCGCCCATCCCTTCAGCCCGCGGCCCTCGAAGTACTCAGCCTTGGCCACGAAGGTCACGCGTCGCGGGATCACCAGCGGCATGAACAGCCAGTCGGTGTAGGACAGGTGGTTGCAGGCCAAGATCGCGGGCCCTTCGGCCGGGACATGGTCGGCGCCGTCGACCTCGATCCGAAAGACCGTCTTGAGCAACGGCCCGATAAAGATCCACTTGAGAAGCCAGTAGAGCACCGTCGACCCTCCTTGTGCGCCGCCAGCAGCGCGCCCCTGACCCTACCGGCGGCGACGCCTCGGAGGCACCCACCCACGCTCGCCCGAGGAGTCGACCGCGTGCGACGATGCCACCGAGGAGTGGCTCTCGGGGAGCGCGGACCGGCGACTCGCGAAGGGAGGCGAAGCGATGTCGAATGATCGGCCCGAAGATGTCGACGCGGCATTTGCCCGTCTCGTCGCCGGCTACGACACCGACCCCGACGCCCCTGCCGACGGAGACGACGAGGAGCGACCCTGGCCCGCCGCCGAGGACGTCCACGAGCCTGCCGACCCGCATCCGCCGCCCGGGGAGCCACCGGAGGCCGATGAGCCGGACATCCCGATCGGCGCAGGCTTGGTCATCTCGTCGACCGACCCGCTCAACACCGAAGCCACCTGGGAGGACGAGGGGCACTTCGTCCCGCCGTCCCCGCCGCCGATCCCCCGCCTCGAACCCCTGATGCTGCTGGCCTGGGTCGGCGTGCTCGGCAGCATCGCGGTGGCGGTCTTCGCCACCCTGGTCGGCTGGGTCATCCCCCGGCTGCTCCTGCTCGCGATGGTCGTTGGTTTCATCGGTGGCATCGTCGTGTTGATCGCCCGGATCAGCCGCGACCCGACCGACCCCGACCATCCCGACGACGGCGCGGTCGTCTAGTCGCCCTACCATCGGCCTGGCGTCGTACGCCGCCTAGCCGTCATGTGGAAGGGAGGACTCGTGCAGGTCACCGAGACCGTCGAGATCACTGGTCATCTGATGGACTCCGGCATCTTGTCCCAAGCGCTGGACGACATCCGCGAATACAGCGGTGACTTCGTCATCGAGAAGTTCGACGTCGGTCACGGCCGCGACGATCCGTCGTACGCCCGGATCCTCGTCTCCGCCGACGACGAAGAGATTATGCTGCGGCTGTTGATGCGGCTGCAGACCAAGGGCGTCAACCCGACCAATCCACACGAAGCGCGGCTGGCGGCCGCCGAGCAGGACGGCGTGTTTCCAGACGAGTTCTATTCGACGACCAACCTCATGACGCAGGTCCGGCTCGGCGGGCACTGGGTGTCGGTGACCAACCCCGAGATGGACTGCGGTCTCGTCGTGGAGGACTTCGGAGAGGGCGTCCGAGTCCGGACGATCCCGATGTCCGACGTCCAGGCCGGTATGCGGATTGTCTGTGGCGTCCACGGCGTGCGGGTCCACGTACCGGTGCCCGAACAGTCCGGCGACGAGTCATTCGGGTTCATGGACTCGGTCGTCTCGAGCGAGAAACCGCAGACAGTGCTCGTGCGCCAGGTCGCCGACGGCATTCGGGAAACCAAGGCAGCCGGACAGAAGGTGCTGTGGGTCGGCGGCCCGGGCGTCGTCCACACCGGAGCGGCCCCCGCGATGGTGGCTCTCGTCGAGGCGGGATACGTCGACACCCTGTTCGCCGGCAACGCGCTCGCCACCCACGACATCGAATCCGCGCTGTACGGCACATCGCTCGGCGTCGACCTCGCCCGCGGGCGCGGCGTCGAGCACGGCCACGAGCATCACATCCGAGCGCTCAACACGATCCGCAAGGCCGGCTCGATCGCCGACGCCGTCAAGCAGGGCGTGCTGACCGGGGGCATCATGCACGCCCTTGTGACGCACGGGAAGGACTTCGTGCTCGTCGGATCCGTGCGCGACGACGGGCCGCTGCCCGACGTCTACACCGACGTCATCGAGGGCCAGAGAGCGATGCGCGCACGACTCGCCAATGTCGGATACTGCCTGATGGTCGCGACGATGCTGCATTCAGTGGCGACCGGCAACATCCTGCCGGCGTCGGTTCCGCTGGTCTGCGTCGACATCAATCACGCAACAGTCACCAAGCTCGCCGATCGGGGCTCCTCGCAGGCCCGAGGCATCGTCACCGACGTCGGTCTGTTCCTCGAGCAGCTCGCTTCGGAGCTCGTGCCCGACTACCGCCCTGCACGCGACACGCCCTAGGGGCGAGACACCTCGATCGGGATGCGGTCGCCGGTGCGCAGCGCGACGGCGCCAGCGTCGGCGACCACACCCGCGACGTAGCCGTCCCACGCGGTCGCGCCGCCGACCCGACCGGCCGCCGTGGCGTCGACCCACGCCGCCAGCTGGGCTCGATAAGCATCGCCGAAACGGGCCACGAAGTCCGGCGTGACCGGGGCTCCGTCGGCACCGTCGCGACGCATCGACACCGGCGTCGGGGGCTCCAGCGATACGGTCCCCCGGTTGCCGACCAGCTCGGCGCGTACGTCGTAGCCGTATCCCGCGTTGACGAACACCTCGACGCTCACGAGTACGCCGGAACCCATCTCGAGGGTCGCGAGCTGCGGGTCGGCCAGCCCGTCGCCCCGATGCGGCGTGCGGATCTCGATCGACACGATCTCGTCGTCGAGCAGCCACCGAGCGATGTCGATCTCGTGGATCATCGAGTTGCGCACGATACCCTCCGACGTCGCGGTCGGGTGCGCGGTCGGGTTGCGATGCACGCAGTGCAGCAGCCGAGGCAAGCCGATCTCGCCATCGGCGAGCACCTGGCGCATCGCGAGATAGCCCGGGTCGAACCGCCGCATGAGTCCGACCTGGATCAGCGGCCGCCCCACCTCCACCTCCGCCTCGACGACGCGGACCGCCTCGTCGGCGCTGATCGCGAGCGGCTTCTCGCACAGCACGGGCAGCCCCCGCTTCAGGCAGGCCAAGGTCAGTTCGGCGTGTAGCGGGTCGGGGGCCGCGATCACCACGGCATCGACGTCGGGCGACTCGATCAGCGCGGCCTCCGACGACGCCGGCCTGGCCCCGGCGACCGCTGCCACCTCGGCGGCCCGATCACCGTCGACGTCGTAGACCTCGGTCACCTCGGCGCCGGACACCGACGTCGCCAACGTACGCACGTGAGCGGCGCCCATCGCGCCGGCGCCGATGACACCGACTCGCAGTCGGGTCACAGCTTCGTCTCGCTATCGCTCACTTTCACCCATCTCCGTTCGCGGGCCGAGGCCTGCATCGCCGCCACCGCATCCGCGGCCGCGACCGCATCGTCGATTGTCGCGCCGTAGGGTTTGCCCTCTGCGATCGACTGTACGAACCGCGCCGCCTCGATCACCTTGAGATCGTCGTAGCCCATGGCGATTCCCGCGCCAGGCTGAAACGCCCGTAACTCGCCGTCGTCGACGTTGACGAGCCGGGTCTGCCAGGCGGCGTTCTGGTAGTCCTGGTCGACGCACAACCGCAGCTCGCCCATGCGCCGGAAATCCCAGGCGAGCGCGCCCCGGTCGCCGTGTACCTCGATGCCGTAGGTGCACTGCTCGCCGACCGCGACCCGACTGGCGGTCAGCGTGCCTCGCGCACCGTCGGAGAACCGCAGCAGCGCCGAGACGTAGTCCTCGTTTTCTACCGGCACCAGCTCGCCACCCTCGGCACGGGCGAAGTGCGACGCCGCACCGCTCCCCCGCGGCCGCTCGGCGATGAACGTCTCCTGGTCACTCACCAGCTCGGTCAGGTCGCCGACGACGTAGCGGGCGAGGTCGATGCCGTGGGAGGCCAGGTCGCCGAGCACACCGCTCCCCGCGTACGCGATCTCGAACCGCCACGACAGCGCCCCATCGGGATGCGCCGAATAGTCCGCGAGCATCCGGACGTCGACCTGCTCGATCCGGCCCAGTCGCCCCGTGTCGATCAGGGCTCGGACCGCCTCGACGGCCGGCGCGTTGCGGTAGTTGAACCCCACTGCCGACTGCACTCCGGCCGCGTGGACGGCATCGGCGACGGCTCGCGTCTCGCCGGCGTCGCGCCCGACCGGCTTCTCGACCCACACGTGCTTCCCGGCCTCGGCGGCGGCGACCGCGACCTCGCGATGGATGAAGTTGGGACCCGTCACGCTCACGGCGTCGACGTCATCGCGAGCAACGACGTCGTGCCAGTGCGTCGTCGACGTCGCGAAGCCATAGGCCGCGACCGCGTCGTCGAGGCGTCCGTCGTCGGCCGGGTCGGCTACCGCCACCAAGCGCGACCGCATCGGCAGGTCCGGGTAGTGGTGGTGCAGCCGCGCGTACGCCCGCGCATGCACCTGGCCCATCCAGCCGAACCCGACGACACCGACGCCGAGGTGGCGGGCCGAGCTCACGTCTCGACCTCGGCCTTGAGCTCCTTGGCCACCTCGGAGTCGGCACCGAGCTCCTGCTCGAGCTCCTCGCTGAGCTTCTCCAGCTCGGCCTTTCCAGCCATCATCGCGGTCAGCTCGTCCAGGGTGATCTCGGACTTGGGATAGTCACCCATGCTGCGGCCGCGGCGCAACAGCATGAAGCGGTCGCCCACCGGGTAGGCGTGGTGCGGGTTGTGCGTGATGAAGACGACCGCGAGCCCCCGTTCTCGCGCCTTCGCGATGTATTTCAGCACCACGCCGGACTGCTTGACGCCCAGAGCCGCCGTCGGCTCGTCGAGGATCAGCACCCGCGCTCCGAAGTAGACCGCCCGCGCGATTGCCACGCACTGTCGTTCACCGCCGGACAGGGTCCCGATCGGCTGGTCGACGTCGCGCAGGTCGATGCCCATCGCGGCCAGCTCGGACTTCGTCGTCTTGCGCATGAAATCGATGTCCATCCGCTTCAGCGGGCCGAACCCGTTCGTCGGCTCGGAGCCGAGGAAGAAGTTGCGCCACACCGGCATCAACGGCACCACCGCGAGGTCTTGGTAGACCGTCGCGATGCCGAGCGCCAACGCCTGGCGCGGACTTCCGAGGTGCCGACTCTCGCCGTCGATGACGAGGTTGCCCTCGTCGTGCCCGTGCGCGCCGGCGAGGATCTTGATGAACGTTGACTTGCCGGCGCCGTTGTCGCCGAGCACACACGTCACCTCGCCGGCCTTGACCGACGTCGTGACGCCACTCAGGGCGATCACGCTGCCGTAGCGCTTGCCGACGCTGTCGACCTCGATGACCGGCGTGCCCGGCGGCGGCAGCTCGACCTTCTCGGCGACCTGGGTCGGCGGCTCGTCCGTCTCGGTCATCGCGCCACCTCCGCACGCTTCCGTACCCAGTTGTTCAGCAGCACCGCGGCGAGCAACATCGCGCCGAGGAACGTCTGCAGCCAATTGTTGTCCCACTGGGCGTAGACGATGCCCTGGTTGGCCATGCCGTAGATGAGCGCACCCAGCGCGGCTCCGATCGCCGAGCCGTAGCCGCCAGTCAGCAAACAGCCACCGACGACGGCACAGATGATGAAAATGAACTCGTCACCGACGCCGCGCTCGCTGGTCGCCGACGCCGACTCGAAGAGCAGGATCATGCCCACGAGCCAACCGGCGCCGGCGGTGGTCATGAACAGTCCGACCTTGGTCTTGAACACCGGGACTCCGACCTGGCGGGCACTCTGCTGGGCGCCGCCGACCGCGAAGATCCAGTTGCCCGGACGAGTCCGCAGCAGCACCCAGGTCGCCACCGCGGTGACACCGACCCACCACAGCACCGAGGCACCGAACGTGTAGTGGGGAACCTCCGCCAGCGTGGTGAGCAACAGGACCGCATAGACCACTGCAACCAGCCCGACCAGCGCGAGCAAGCAGCCGCCCACGATCTCGACAATGGTGGGCGAACCGCTGAACAGGCGCAGTACGGCCACGCCGGCGCCCACTCCGATCAGGAGAAAGATCGCACCCGGCAGGAGTCCCGTCTGGACGTAGCCGTCGAGCGTGATCGTGCCGCCGAAGATCGGCTGGATGCTGTCGTACTGCGGCACGTCGATCATGCCCTGCACCGAGACACCGCCGATGATCGCCTTGACCAGGGCAAGATTGAGCCCCTGGAGGACGAAGTAGGTCCCGAGCGTCACGATGAAGCTCGGCAACCCCGTTCGCACCACGACGATGCCGTTGATCGCCCCGATCACCAAGGCCGCGGCCAGCGAGACGACCACGGCGAGCCAGATGTTGAGGCCGTAGTGGGTGGTTGCCACGCCGACGATCAGACCGGTAGTCCCGGTCATCACGCCTGTGGACAGGTCGAACTCGCCGCCGATCATGAGGAGCGCGACCGCGACCGCCATGATGCCGAGCCGAGACGAGTTGTTGAGCCACGTACTCACGCCCAACTCGCTCGTAAACTGCTCGGTGTAGGTGGCGAAGAAGATGAACACCGCCAACGCCGCAACGAGGGCACCCAACTCCGGGCGGCGCAGCGTCGTCGTCACCAAGGAGGTCCGCGCGACCCTCTCGTCGGCGGCCACGGCCGTCGCACTCATGATCGGGCCGCTCCTCAGCGCGTGCCGTTTTCGGCGTACTGCGCGACCTCGGCGGCGTTCTCCTGCGTTACGAACGCCGGGCCGGAGTAGACCGGCTGCCCACCGCCCACGTCATTGCCGTTGATGTTCTTGAGGTAGAGGAACTGCACGCCGAGATAGCCCTGGACGTACGGCTGCTGGTCGACCGCGAAGGCGACGGTGCCGTCCTCGATGGCCGAGATGAGGTCACTGGACAGGTCGAACGTGCCGACCGTGACGTCACGACCCGCCGCCTCGACCGCCTGGACACCGCCGAGCGCGACATCGGCATTCAGCGCCAGCACGCCGTCGACCGACTCGTCGGACTGCAACTCGGCCGTTATGGTCTCTTCGACCGCGGCGCGGTCGGTACCGTCGACCTGCAGATTCTGGACCTCGCCCTCGAAGGTTTCCCGAGCGCCGTCGCAGCGCTGCTGCAGACCGATGTTCGCTGCCTCGTGCACGACGCAGATCAGCTTGGTCGCGCCGAGCTCGTTGAACTTGTCACCGGCTGCCCGCCCGGCGAGCGTCTCGCTCTGACCGACGTGCGTGATGGCGCCGAACGCTGCCGACTCGTCCAGTCCGGAGTTGATCGTCACGACCGGAACGCCGGCGTCGACCGCTCCCGTGACGGCCTCGCGCAGGCCGTCCGGGTCGGCCATCGACACGACGATGCCGTCGACCTCTTGCGAGACGGCGGTGTCGATCAGCTCAGCCTGCCGTACGACGTCGTCGCTGGAGTTGTACTCGACGTTGACGTTGAGGTCTTCACCCGCTCGCTCGGCGCCGTTTTGGACAACGGTCCAGAACGCGTCGTCTGGCGCACCGTGGGTGATGACCGCGATCGTCAGGTCGGCCTCTTCGGAGGAATCCGCGCCCTCGTCGTCTTGGCCGGTGCCACTGCAAGCGGCGAGCACCAGGGTCGTGGCGGCGAGCGCCCCCGCCCACTTGAAGGTCTTCATCGTGCTAGGTCTCCCTCACTGAGGTTGCGGATCCTCACCTGGCGGTGGGGAAGTTGAACTGTGCGAGCGTGTCTTCGCTGACGTGCGGCCAGCGCGTCGTAACGGCCTTGGCCCGGGTGTAGAAGCGCACCCCTTCGGGACCGTGGACGTGGTGGTCACCGAACATCGAGTCTTTCCATCCACCAAAGGAATGAAACGCCATCGGCACCGGGATCGGCACGTTGACGCCAATCATGCCGACGGTGACCTCGCGCTGGAAGCGACGCGCCACCTCACCCGAGTTGGTGAATACCGCGGTGCCGTTGCCGTAGGGGTTGGCGTTGACCAACTCGAGGGCGGCGTCGAGTGTCGGCACCCGAAGCACGACGAGCACCGGCCCGAAGATCTCGTCGGTGTAGACGTTCATCTCCGGGGTGACCTCGTCGAGCAGCGTCGGGCCGACGAAGAACCCGTCGTCGTGCCCGTCGACGGACAGGCCACGCCCGTCAACGACGACGGCGGCACCGGATTGCTCGCCGTCGCCGATGTAGCCGACGACTCGGTCGCGGGCGGCCGCGGTGACGACCGGGCCCATCTGCGACTGCGGGTCGGAGCCTGGGCCGACCCGGACCTCGCGAGTACGCGCGGCAACCTTCTCGATCAGGGGGTCGGCGGCCGGCCCGACGGCGACGACTGCCGAGATCGCCATGCAGCGTTGGCCGGCCGAACCATAGCCCGCCGCCACCAGGTGGTCGGCCGCGAAGTCGAGATCGGCATCGGGCATGACGACCGCGTGGTTCTTGGCGCCGCCGAGGGCCTGGACGCGCTTGCCGGTGGCGCTGGCCCGGTCGTGCACGTACCGCGCGATCGGAGTCGACCCGACGAACGACACCGCGTCGATGTCGTCGTGGTCGAGGATCGCGTCGACGGCGACCTTGTCACCGTGTACGACGTTGAAGACCCCGTCGGGCAGCCCGGCGTCGACGTACAGCTGCGCCACCAACTCCGACACGCCCGGGTCGCGCTCGCTCGGCTTCAGCACGAACGTGTTGCCGCACGCGATCGCGAGCGGAAACATCCACATTGGCACCATGGCCGGGAAGTTGAACGGCGTGATGCCGGCGCAGATGCCGACGGGCTGGCGCAGCGACCAGTTGTCGATGCCGCCGCCGACGTTGTCGCTGTGCTGGCCTTTGAGCAACTGCGGGATTCCGCACGCGAACTCGACGATCTCGATGCCGCGCGTGAGCTCGCCTCGGGCGTCGGCGAGCACTTTGCCGTGCTCGCGCGTGATGAGTGCCGCAATCTCGTCGAAGCGCTCGTCGAGCAACTGCTTCAGCTTGAACAGCACGCGCGCGCGCTTTTGCGGCGCCGTGTCGGCCCAGCTCGGGAAGGCGGCTTTCGCGGCCGCGACGGCGCGCGCGACCGTGCTTTCGTCGGCGAGGCGCGTTGTCGC
>DASQKI010000059.1:0-7195 GCA_035630615.1 Nocardioidaceae bacterium | reverse complement strand
CGCCACGTTGATCTCGACGTAACGCCAGCGCACCGCATCAGCCAGGGCGGCATGAAGCATGATGTGGACGTTCCGCACGGTCTTCGGTTCGAGGCCGGGACCCTTGACAAGCGGAACCCAGCCGTTGCGGAACCGGCTCCGTGCCTTCCGAGCGCTCGACAGAGCCGACCCGGAGGCCGCCGCAAGGTCTTGCCCGCTGGGCTCGTCGCCCCTGGACTTGCCCGCTGACCATGCCCGATACATCACCGTGGCGCGATCCGGTTTTCACCCGACCGTTCGCCAGCAAGTGGGCGTAGAACGCTTGGAGCCGGGGGGCGTCGAGTTGCCCCTGCATCCGAGCCTTGCCAAGCACCGGCACCACGTACGCGCGGGTGTAAGTCGACCAGTTCGCCCACGTCGTTGCCGCCGCCGATGTCTTGATTGCGGGCAACCACTCATCCACCAGGAAGGCACCGATGTTCCGCCGCGACGGACGGACGAAGCGGCCAGACTCGGCAGCCTCGATCGCTCGACGGCATTCCCGCCAGGCTTCCTTCTCGGTCGTCCAACCGCCCTTGCTCACCTGGCGACGCTCACCAGTCAGCGGATCTGCCGAGAGTCGGGCGGTTGTTGCGGCTGATCCTGTAGGCCGATGAGTGGGGTTTGGTTCTACCACTGGAGTCGCTAGACCTCCTGACCGATCCGGCTAGGCTGCGGGGTGTGCCCGAGTTCACCTGGCGACCGGCGAATGAGGCAACGACTGAGGACGTCGAGGCAGTGTTCGACACCGGTGGCGCACGCAAGTGCCGCTGCCAGGCGCTGAAGTGCCCAGGCTGGATTTGGCGCGACACCACCCAGGAGCAGCGAGACGCCGCCCTGCTGGAGCAGACCGGTTGCGGCACCGACGGACCCACGTCCGGCCTGATCGGGTACCTCGACGGCGAGCCAGCCGGTTGGGTCGCGGTCGAGCCGCGGGAAAACTACCCCCGAGTGTGGAGCCGAAAGAAGTCGTGGATGCGGCTGGACCCTGAGCTCGTGGGCGTCTGGTCGGTCACCTGCTTCGTCATACGCAAGGGCTTCCGACGGCAAGGGCTGATGTATGAGTTGGCCGCGGCCACCGTTGAGTACGGAAGGCAGGTCGGCGCCCGCGTCCTGGAGGGCTATCCCACCGAGCCGTCGCCCGGGAAGACCGTGATCTGGGACGAGGCGTCCGTCGGGTTGCTGCAAGTTTTCCTCGACTCCGGTTACGAGGTGGTGGCCTCTCCGACCCTGCGCCGGAGGGTGGTGCGTCACCGACTCGCCGAGCCGTCGTGACCGGCCGGTGAGCTCGCCGCAGGCCTGACGCGGCACATCCAAACGAGCGTCCCGTAGGGCGTGTCCGAGGAGATTCCGGTGAGCGGTGGACGACTGGTGACTCCGCACTTGCTCGCGGGTCGGCAAGCGCCCTCATCTGCCGCGATCCGCTCGCCGGACGTCGCGCATCAGGTGGCGAGCATGTGTCGCACATCAGGTGGCAGATACGGCAAGCGTCCAGAAAAACGGGCCGGACCCAGATGCATCGTCAGCAGAAAGTCAGCAGAACCCGACGAGACCGGACGACACGCGTTAACACCAGACGCCACGAAGCGGCAGCTCGCGTCGGTTTCACGGCATCACGTCGGAGCGGACATCAGGACTCGTCAACTCTGTCTTCGCGGCTCATGCCCCGGATGGTGCCACGCTGACCGCCTCCTTGTGCGGCGGCACCCGCGCGATCACCGATGGCGGGCGGCCGGCGTTCGGGGAGAGCTATCCGCCGGTGCCGGGAGGCCAAGTGTCAGACAACTCCCGGGCAGACACCAACCTCTCCGTGGTGGTGGGCTCGGCCGTCGCAGTCGTACTGGTTCTCGCTGGTTGGCTCTGGCGAGTGTCAACGACATCACGGTCGCGCACGCCGTCGCAGCCGTCGACATCGCGCTGACCGACACAGGATGCAACCGGAGACATGAGACGATCGGGCGGATCACCAGGGGCGCCGACAACGGCCGGCCAAGGAGGGATGCAGGCATCTTGAAACTTCTACTGACATCCGCGGGCGTCAAGAATCCGAGCATCGACAACGCACTAGTTGACTTGCTGGGCAAGCCGATCGCCGAGTCCGACGCGTTGTGCATCCCCACTGCGATGTACGGCCATCCCAACGTCGGTCCAGGCGAGCGGGTATGGCGGTTCATCAGCGGACAAGAACCCAACTGCCCGATGATCGAATTGGGTTGGAAGTCCGTCGGCGTGCTGGAGCTGACCGCGCTGCCCAGCATCGATGAACAACACTGGGTGCCCCTGGTCCGACAGACCGACGTCCTGCTCGTAGCGGGCGGCGACGCCCTCTACCTGTACCACTGGATCCGGGAATCCGGGCTGGCAGACCTGCTTCCATCGCTGAGCGAGACGGTCTGGGTCGGACTGAGCGCTGGGAGCATGGTGATGACCCCCCGCATCGGGGAGGACTTCGTCGGGTGGAAGCCGCCCGGCGGTGGTGACGACACCACGCTAGGCATCGTTGACTTCTCGATCTGTCCACACCTGGCCCAGGAGGGCATGCCGGGCAACTCCATGGCCGAGGCCGAACAATGGGCCGCCGGCATCCCGGGTCCGGCGTACGCGATGGACGACGAAACCGCCATCAAGGTGGTCGACGGCACCGTCGAGGTCGTCTCCGAGGGGCAATGGAAGCTGTTCACCCCCTGATGCCGGGAGGGTTCAGCGGATGATCACCTGTGTCGTCACCTACACGATCGACCCTTCTCAGCTCGAGGCATTCGAGAGGTTCGGGCGAGCGTGGATCAGGCTCGTCAACGCACGGGGCGGGGAGCATCACGGCTACTTCCTGCCATCGGAGGGTGCGAGCGATCAGGCGCTGGCACTCTTCTCGTTCCCCTCGCTTGCTGCGTACGAGGAGTTCCGCCAGGGCTTCGGGGTCGATCCGGAGTACATCGCAGCCGACCGGATCCGCGACGAGTCCGGTTGCGTGATCCGTTACGAGCGAACGTTCATGAGACCGGTTCGGGGCTGACGCGCTGCTTCGCGCCACTCACGACAGGCTGCGGCCGATGCCGCGGGCGGCGACCTGCAGCGCCGTGAGGAGTCGGACCCGGTCTCGTCGCAGGCTCGCGACGACGATGCCGAGCGCGGCGGCGACCCCGCCGGATCGGTCGCGGATCGGCACCGCGATCGAGCAGGCGCCGAGCGTCATCTCCTCGGCCGTTGTCGCATAGCCGTCCCTGCGGGCCCGCGCCAGCTGTCGTCGCAGTCGAGCCGGCTGCGTGATCGTGTACGGCGTGAAGCGGCCCAGATCGGTGAGTGCGCGATCGCGTACGTCGTCGGGTGCATGGGCCAGCAGCACCTTGCCGACTCCGGTGGAGTGCATGGGCAGCCGCGACCCGACGGTGTTCACGACCGGGACGGACGACCGACCCGAGAGGCGTTCGACATAGAGCACCTGGGTCCCGTCGCGGATCGCCAGATGTACCGTCGCGAGCGTCGCGGCATGGATGTCGTTGAGAAACGGCGACGCGATCTCGCGTAGCCCGCTCTGCACGGGCGCGAGGAGTCCGAGATCCCACAGGCGCCGGCCCACCACGTACTGCCCGTCGGGCCGACGGTGCAGCGCTCCACCGGTCACGAGGTCGCCCACCAGTCGATAGGTCGTCGGCACTGGCAGGTCGGCCCGGCGAGCCAGTTTGGTCAGGCTCAGCTCGCGATGGTGCTCGTCGAAGGCGTACAGCAAGGCGAGCGCGCGCGAGACGACCGAGACGCCTGGGCTCGACGCGTTGCCCGCCATGCGATCGCGTCCTTTCGTTCAGCGAAAGCGTAGCGTCGCTCCATGGTCGTGCTCGAACCCACGATGGGCCTGTGACCACCCCGATGCCTCCAGACCTCGAACCGCAGTCGGTGATAAGCGACGAAATCACGCGACTTCATGCCGAAGCCCGGCCCGGCGACCCTCAGCCGCGACTGGGTTTCACGGCCTATCGCAGCTCGCGACTGCGCTATCCGACGAAGGATCCGCGGCACGCCGATCCCGAGGAGGTCGAGCTGGCCGCACCGGTGTTCGGGCACTCCGATGTCGATCCACTCGAGGCCGACCTCACGATCCAAGACGGCGGCACTCCCGTCGGTGAACGGACCGTTGTCACCGGCCGGATCCTCGACGGCGACGGCCGGCCGGTGGATCACCAACTCGTCGAGATCTGGCAGGCCAACGCCGCGGGGCGCTACGTCCACATGGGCGATCAGCATCCGGCCGCGCTCGACCCCCACTTCACCGGCGTCGGCCGCTGCCTCACCGACGCGGACGGCTGGTACCGATTCACGACGATCAAGCCCGGCCCGTACCCCTGGCGCAACCACCGCAACGCCTGGCGGCCGGCGCACATCCACTTCTCGCTGTTCGGCACCGAGTTCACGCAGCGCCTGATCACGCAGATGTACTTCCCGGGTGACCCGTTGTTCGCGTTCGACCCGATCTACCAGTCGATCACCGATCAGTCGGCCCGCGACCGGCTTGTCGCGACGTACGACCATGATGTGAGTCAACATGAGTGGGCGACCGGATATCGATGGGATGTTGTCTTGACGGGGAGCTGCGCGACGCCGATGGAGGACGACGATGCCTGAGCCGCTCGCGCCGACGCCGGGACAGACGGTCGGGCCGTTCTTCGGCTTCGGCCTGCCCTACGAGCGTGGCCACGAGCTGGTGCCACCGGCGACGGCCGACAGCGTACGGTTGCACGGCACCGTCTACGACGGCGACGGCGGGCCTGTACCCGATGCCCTTCTCGAGCTGCGTCAGGCCGCCCCGGATGGCACGGTGCCGCGAGTCGAGGGATCGTTGCGCCGCGACGGGACGGTGTTCACCGGCTGGGGGAGGGCCGCGACCGACCCCGGAGGACGCTACTCCTTCACGACCGTCGCACCCGGCCCGACCGGACCGGGCTCGGCGGCGTTCTTCGCACTGGTGGTCTTCGCCCGTGGCCTGCTCGGTCGGCTCTTCACCCGCGCCTATCTGCCCGGCGCCGCGACGGATTCTGATCCGTTCCTGGCGATGCTCACCGACGACGAGCGCACGACACTGCTGGTCGAGCCCGACGCCGACGGCCTGCGCTTCGACGTGCATCTGCAGGGGCCGCGGGAGACGGTCTTCGTCACCTTTCCCGGGCGTCGGGCGCGATGACGAGCGAGTACGGTTTGCTGTCACCCGGTGCGCATCGGGCCGCCGGCATGGCCGACGACGACGCCGTGGTCGCCGCGATGGGGCGGGTCGAGATCGCGTGGCTGCAGGCTCTCGCCTCCGTCGGAGTGATCGAGGATGTCGACAAGGTGTCCCGGATGATCGCCGACAGCCGGATCGATGCGACCGTGCTGCGCGACGGCGCCGAGGCGAGTGGCAACCCCGTCGTGCCGTACGTCGCCGCGATTCGGTCGTCGCTCGACCAGCGTCTCGCCGCCTCGGTACATCGGGGCCTGACCAGCCAGGACGTGCTTGACACGGCCCTGATCCTGCTGTCCCGCGACGCGCTCGGTCGGGTGCGCGGCGACCTGACGGCGATCGTCGGACGACTCGCCGAGCTCGCCGATCGGCATCGCGAGTCGGTGATGGTCGGTCGCACGCTGACCCAGCATGCGGTGCCGACAACCTTCGGTCTGAAGGCAGCGCAGTGGCTGTCCGGCGCAATCGACGCTCGCGACCGGGTCGACGGGGCCGCGGCGTCACTGCCTGTGCAGTGCGGCGGCGCGGCCGGCACGTTGGCGTTGGTCGGCGAGCTGACCGACGACCCGGTCGCGGCCGCGGCGGCGTTCGCCGACGACCTCGACCTAGTTTGGCCCGGTCTGCCGTGGCACACCAACCGAGCCCCGATCACCGCTGTCGGCGACGCCTTGGTCGCGGCCTGCGACGCGCTCGGTGTCATCGCCGCCGACGTCGCGCTGCTCTCGCGACCCGAGATCGCCGAGGTGCGCGAGGGTGCGGTTGCCGGTCGAGGCGGTTCGTCGACGATGCCGCACAAGCGCAATCCGGTGCTCAGCATCCTTGTCCGTAGCGCGGCGCTGCAGGCCCCACAGCTGGGCTCCCAGCTCCATGTCGCCGCCGCCCAGGCCGTCGACGAACGGCCCGACGGTGCGTGGCACAGCGAGTGGCCGGCCCTTCGACGACTGCTCGAGCTCGCCGTCGTCGCGGCATCGCAAGCCTCCGAGCTGGTGGCCGGCCTCGACGTCGACCCGGCCGCGATGCGAGTGCGAGCGGAGGCGGCGGCCGACGAGCTGCTGGCCGAGCGTGGCAGGCCCGGAAGCCCGGCCGACTACCTCGGTGCCACGACGACGCTGATCGACGCGGTGCTCGCTCGCGTGTCCGGAGAGGGGCCACATCATGGCTGATCGCTACGACGAAGGCATGCGGGTGCGCCGCGAGGTCCTCGGCGACGCGCATCTCGATCGGGCCGAGGCCAACGAGACCGCGCTGACCGAGGACTTTCAGGCTCTCATCACCGAGTACGCCTGGGGCAGCGTGTGGACGCGGCCCGGTCTCGACCGCCGTACTCGAAGCGTCGTGACACTGACCGCGCTGCTGGCGCTGCGGCATTGGGAGGAGTTCGCCATGCACGTCCGGGCGGCCCGGAACAACGGTCTGTCGGCCGACGAGATCGGCGAGGTCATCTTGCAAAGCGCGATCTATTGCGGCGTGCCGACCGCGAACCGCGGCTTCGCCATCGCCCAGGAGATCCTCGACGAGGCTTAGGATCTCGACTCGAGCAGGTCGTGTCATCCATCCCGACGACGCCCTCCGTTGGAACGTCGACACAGTGAGCAAGCCGGCGCGCATTCCGACGCGTCGACGCGAGCCATCGGAAGTTCGCGGTTTTCCTTGTGGGTATGGGTTCTAGAGGTCGTTGTTGTCGGTGGTGGGTGTTAGTTTCGTACGCGTGATCGAGCAGAGGGTCGGTGGGCTTGTCGCCGATGTCGAGTCGGCGAGCAGGTGGTGGACGCTTGAGGAGCGGATCGAGGCGATCGCTGAGTTGGAGGCCGGGATCGCGATGTTGCGGGCGACGGCCAATGTGGAGGCGGCGGCGTTCGCGGATCAGCGCAAGGCGGCTGATCGGGGGGCCGGTGTGGGGTCGGGGTTGGCTGGTCGGGGCGCACCGGTGGAGATCGCGATGGCGCGTGGCGTTTCTCGGGCGACGGT
>DASQKI010000058.1:0-22752 GCA_035630615.1 Nocardioidaceae bacterium | reverse complement strand
TGGGGGACCCCACACGGCAGGCGATCCTGGACCTGCTGCTCGAGGGCCCGCAGCCGGTGGGGCAGCTCGCCGCGCTGCTGCCGGTCAGCCGGCCGGCCGTCTCCCAGCACCTCAAGGTGCTCAAGGAGGTCGGACTCGTGGTGGACCACCAGGAAGGGACTCGCCGGGTCTACCGGGTGGACCCGGCCGGGCTCGCCCCGCTCCGCGCCTACCTGGAGCGGTTCTGGCAGAAGGCCATGGTCGCGTTCGCCCAGCACGCAGAGAACCAGCACGCCGACAACCAGACGGACAAGGAGTAGGACCGATGACCCAGCAACAGCAGACCATCAGCCCGGTGCGCGTCAGCGTCTCGGTCGGCCTCGACCAGCAGCGCTGCTTCGAGGTGTTCACCGACGAGATGATCTCGTGGTGGCCGGCGGGCCATCACATCGGTGAGACGCCGCTCAAGGAGATCATCATCGAGCCGTTCGTGGGTGGTCGTTGGTACGCCAGGCACGAGGGCGGCGAGGAGACCGACACGGGCGTGGTCACGGCGTGGGACGCACCCCGCGGCTTCACGGTCACCTGGCAGATCGGCGCCGACTGGGCCCACCACGCCGACCTCGTCACCCACCTCGACGTGTCGTTCACGCCGACGGAGGACCGGCGCACCCTCGTCGAGCTCGTGCACCGTGACCTCGAGGCGTACGGCGCCGACGCGGCCAAGATGCAGAGGACCTTCGAGGGTCCCGACGCCTGGGGCGGGATGCTGCGCATCTACAAGGACGTCGCGGAGCGCGCGAACTCCTAGTCCTGAACCTGAGACCGCAGCGCGACTCGCTGGGCGGCTGCACGAGCGGGCCGCGCCACGTTGCAAGTCAGGGGCAGGACCTATTACGCGCCACCTGCGTCCAGCGTCGCCTCTGTAGTTGGATGCGGTGCTAGGCGGTCATGACTGCTGCCGATTCCCCTCAAGCAGGGATCGTCTGTGCCGGCGCTGGGTGTTGGGGACCGGCGGGACCAGGTTGGGACCGGGTGTCCCCAAGACATCGGCAAAAGGTGCGAAACATGGGGGAGGGGAGACCGGTTTAAGCCCCTGCTGTTGCTGTTTTCGCAGGTTGTGCGTAGCTCATAGTTCTGGGGGTCAAGGGGTCGCCGGTTCGAATCCCGCCAGCCCGACGGCATTGGCTCGGTCTCTTGAGTTGTCGTCGTCGCAGGTCAAAGGCGGGTAGGGTCGCCTGGTCGGCTGTGACGTGACTGGCCGGTTTGGTGTGGGCACACGGGTCAAGTGTGTCCCCAAAAGCATTTGACCGAGCCA
The DNA here is from genome assembly GCA_035630615.1 of Nocardioidaceae bacterium. Classification (GTDB taxonomy): domain Bacteria; phylum Actinomycetota; class Actinomycetes; order Propionibacteriales; family Nocardioidaceae; genus DATFRX01. Next base: position 21,455 of record DASQKI010000058.1, on the reverse strand, counting down.
GGCGGGGAGTCAAGTTTCCGGCCTCCTGTTGGGCTCCTTTGCGCCGGTGCCGCTGCCGATCGAGGGTGGCCTCGCATCAAGCTCGGCAGTCAGGCCGCAGGTGCGCGCCGGTCAGTAACACCGTCGACGTTGCGTACTCTCGTTTCCGAGTCGTCAGACCCGTCAAGCGGTAGCGACGCGGTCGCGGGGCAGTTGTGGACCGGCCTCACGCCTTGACGCGTACGTGGGCGAGGCCTATCTGTTCGATAATGCCGGCGCCCTTCGTGAGCCCGTCACGTTGCCGGATGTCAGCGCCGATCTGGTCGAGGCGGCCGCGTAGCCTGGTATCGCCGAGCAGAGTGTCGACCGCGTCGTTGAGTTGCTCGGGAGTGAACTCGTAGGTCTTCAGCCGGATGCCGAGGCCGAGCTCGTGCATGCGCTGGGCATTGTCGTACTGATCCCAGAACAGCGGCAGCACCACCATCGGCTTGCCGAAGTGCAACGCCTCGGTCGTGGTGTTGTTGCCGCCGTGACTGATCACGAGATCGACCTGCGGGATCACGTTGGTCTGCGGCAGCATCCCGGCGCCGGCCATGTTGTCGGCCAGGCTGATCTTGTCCGCCTGTGGGCCCATGCTGACGATGAACCGGTGCCGGCTGTCGGCGAGCGCATCGATCAGCCGCTGCATGAGCTCGACATCGGCACCGCCGAGCGACCCGAGGGAAACATAGACCAGCCCCGAGCCGTCCGGCCGATCCGCGAGCTTGTCGGCGATGACGTACTGCTCGTCGGTCAGCCGGACGCTGGAGTCGAGGCGGTGCCACGAGTCGTCAAGCTGACGCTCGCCGACGTAGTCGGCCTCCTGCGGGTAGACGTAGAGGTTCGCCGCGCCGTCGGACGGCATGAACTCGAGGTAGGGGAGCGGTCGCGCGCCCTGCCCGACCACCCATGCATTGAACGCCCCCCACATGCCCTTGTGCGTACGCTCGAATTCCTCGCGGAATGGACGCCACGCCGCCGGATCGTCTTGGGCAAGGCCCGACAGCCTTGGCGCGATGACCTCCCCGGGCATTTCCAGCGGATTGCACGACACGATCCGCACGAACGGGGCATCGCTGGTCGCGAGAGCCGGAAAGAGCACGACGTTGTCCTCAACCAGAACATCGGGCCGGACATCATCGACGATCTGCCTCAGGGTCGGCTCGGCGTACGTGGCTCCATCGATGAGCGCCTGGTACGTCGGCTTGATGAAGGTCTCGAGTTGCTCGGTGGTGCTCTTGCGGAACTCCGGCGCGGTCTCGGCGATGAAATCGGTCCAGAACTGGCCGGCGTCCTCGTCCGTCGCCGTCGGATCCGGAGCGGCAAGGTCGAGGAGTCGCTCCTCGAAACCGAGCGCCGCGAGCTTGCCCGCCCACGACGACTCGCAAGCGAACACGACACGGTGTCCGCGCTTGAGGAGCACGTCCCCCAGGCCGATGCATTGGTTGGTCGGACCGTACGCCGACTCGGGAAGGAAGAAGGCGGTGAGCTTCTCGGACATGAGATCTCCTACGCGGACTCTCGGGTCGGACCGTGGTGGAGCCTATCCGCCCCTCCCGCCAGCCGGTGCCAGCACTCGATGGCGCGATCGACGAGTGTGCGCTCGGCTCAGGTGGCGGTATCTGAATCAGAGCCCTCGGAGCTGTCAGTCAGCAGATGTTCTGCACGACCTCCTCATACTGGTTGGCCCAGTACGCCGTCATCTTGCTGTTGAGTTGGACCAAGATGCCGCACGCCTCGTTCGTAAAGACCCAGGTGTGGCCGTGGTCTTCCTTGTAGTACGACTCGATCTCTCGCAGGGGATCAAGGTGATCGAAGACGAAGACGCGACCGTGGTAAAGGCGGATGCTGCCGGTGTCGAAGTCGAACCACGAGGCGTGGAATGAGGACGCGTCGTCGGTGTCCTTCAGGGCTGAATTGCTCGGTTCGTACTCCGACAGCGGACCGACGTAGTCGGCCGGGACGTTGCCTTCCGCGAACGTCTCGATCACGCCTTGGGACGTCCATCCTTGCGTGTCGATGCTGTCGTTGTTGCTATCGTCGCTGCATCCGGCGACCAGGATGAGTCCGAGCCCAACCAGGGCTCCGATCAGGCTCCTGACTTGGGTTGTCATGTCGGGTCCTCTGGGGTGTCGGCGTTGTTGGTCATCGCCAGCGACAACCAGACGATCGCCCTACCGAGCGCCCCGCGCAACTGCTCGTCCCCAGCAAGGGCTCGGGCGAACGTGTCCGTGCCTGCTTGGACATGCTCGGCGGTCGGCAACGCCACACCCACCAATCGATCCAGCAGCGGGGTTAGCGGAGCGCGGCCGACCGGGGACTCGGCAAGGTGGCGTACGTCTGCTTGCGCAGCCGGAGGTAGACGTATGCCTCCGTACGCAGTACGCCGGGGATGGCCGGGTTCGTCACGGCGACGATCTGCATGACGTCGCTATCGAGGAGCCGCTGGAACCGCTGGCGCACGGCGGCGTCGGAGAGGCCGACCGCCTTGCCGATCGCGGCGTAGGAGCGCCGGCCGTCCTGTTGGAGTTCCTCGATAATGGCCTTGGACACATCGTCGAGGGTCGTGCCACGCTCGTTGTTTCGGCGGTTGGCCGCCTGGTCCACGACGGTGCCCACGGACTTAGCGTATCGGGCACCGATCGACTGATCCTGCGCAAGATTCGTGATTCGCCTTAGGTTTCCGTTGCAGGCGTGTATCACGGCGACGGAATCCCTTGTCAGCGACCGGACACCGTGCCACGATGCGTCCGAGGTCGTCGCTTCCGCGGGCCACGGGTGCCGAGCGCTCGGGAGACGGCAACATACGATTCGACCGGCGAAGGATATTGACTCCGCGCGCCGCTACGTCCCCTTTGAAAGGTTCACGGATGATCCGTCGCCAGCCACCACCTGGACTTCCCCCGGAGCTAATGTCCATGGTCCGGGCATCGGTCAGCCGCCGCACGTTCCTACGCGGCGCATCTCTTTCGGCCCTCGCCGTCGCGGGCGGTGGGGCGCTTGCCGCCTGTGGGACCGACCCTCAGACGCAAACCCAAGAGTCGTGCACCAGCGAGGATCTTTCGGCCAGCGAGCAGGAGCTCGACTTCTCCAACTGGCCGGCTTACATGGACCAGAAGCGGGTCGAGCGCGATGGCGAGAAGGTCACCGTCTTGCCGACACTCGAGGATTTCCAGGAGCAGACCGGCATCACGGTCAACTACACGACCGATATCAACGACAACATCGAGTTCTTCGAGAAGGTACGCAACCAGCTCGGTGCCTGCGAGTCCACCGAGCGGGACATCTTCGTGCTCACCGACTGGATGGCCGACCGGATGATCAGCCTCGGCTGGATCCAGGAGCTCGACCATGCAAACCTGCCGAACGTCGATGCCAACTTGACCCCGGGCCTCCAAGACCCCGCGTGGGACCCCGGACGCATGCACAGCGTGCCGTGGCAGAGCGGACTTACCGGCATCGCGTACAACGCCGAGATGACCGACCCGGTCGAGAGCTTCGAGGACCTGATCAGCCGTCCCGATCTCAAGGGCCAGGTCACGTTGCTGACCGAGATGCGGGACACGATGCTGTTCATGCTGCTGATCGAGGGGGCCAACCCCGAGGAATTCACCGAGGACGAGTGGGGCGCCGCACTCGAACGGTTGCAGCAGGCGGTCGACGACGGACAGATCCGGGCGTTCAACGGCAACAACTACCTGCAAGACCTGGCGGCGGGCAACGTCGCTGCCTGCGAGGCCTGGTCCGGTGACGTGATCATCACGCAGTACACCAACCCCAACATCAAGTGGATGCCGCCGGCCGAGGGCTTGTCGCTGTGGAGCGACAACATGATCGTCCCCAACAAGGCCACCCATAAGACCAACGCCGAGAAGCTGATGAACTACTACTACGACCCGGAGGTGGCAGCGCAGTTGGCCGGCTGGGTCAACTACATCTGCCCGGTGGTCGGAGCTCAGGAGGCGATGGAGAAGGTCGACCCGAGCCTGGTCGACAACCCGCTGATCTTCCCCGACGAGAAGATGCTTAGCAGCACCTACGCCTTCATGTCGCTCGACGAGACTCAGTCGCGGGCCTACGAGCGGGACTTCCAAGAGGTGAGCGGAGGTTGAGTCGGTGAGCTCTGAGGCGACGACCACGGCTCGTGGGGCTTCGGACCGCACGACCCGACCGGGCGACGATCTCCGGCTTGCCTCAGTCACGAAACGCTTCGGTGCCTTCACCGCTGTCGACCAGCTGGAGCTCACGGTGCCGGCGGGGTCGTTCTTCGCGCTGTTGGGGCCTTCGGGGTGTGGCAAGACGACGACGCTGCGGATGGTCGCCGGGCTCGAGAAAGCGACCGAGGGCGAGGTCTACCTCGGTGAGCGCCGGATCACCTCGCTCCGGCCCTACAAACGTCCGGTCAACACCGTGTTCCAGAGCTACGCGCTCTTTCCGCACCTGTCGATCGCGGAGAATGTCGCCTTCGGGCCGAAACAGCAGGGCCGCAGGAAGGTCGACCATGAGGTCGACCGGATGTTGGAGCTCGTGGAGCTCCCGGGGTACGGCAAGCGGCGGCCGGCGCAGCTGTCCGGTGGCCAGCAGCAGCGCGTCGCGTTGGCCCGGGCCCTCATCAACCAGCCGCAGGTGTTGCTGCTCGACGAGCCGCTCGGCGCTCTCGACCTGAAGCTGCGGCGCCAGATGCAGATCGAGCTGAAGCGGATCCAGCTCGAGGTCGGGATCACTTTCGTCCACGTCACCCACGACCAGGAGGAAGCCATGACGATGGCCGACACTGTCGCGGTGATGGATGCCGGCGTCGTCGAGCAGTTGGGCGACCCGGCGGAGCTTTACGAAAATCCGGCGACGACGTTCGTGGCCAACTTCCTCGGTCAGTCCAACCTGATCGCCGGATCGATCGTCGACACGGCGGACGGGGTGCACAACGTCGACGTCCGCGGCGCGAAGCTGCGGGTTCCGACCGGCCGGGCCCATGTGGACACGGGCGACGTCTGGGTGGGCGTCCGGCCCGAGAAGGTGTACCTGGAGTCGCCTGGCGCGGACGCCGGACCGAAATCCAACGTCCTCCCAGGTGGCGTTGTGAGTGACGTGAGCTTCACCGGAGTTTCGACGCAGTATCTCGTTCGGATGCCGTGGGGCCAGGAGCTCACCGTGTTCGAGCAAAACACCGGCGCCCGGGAAGTCTTCCGAGTGGACGAGGTCGTCGACCTGCAGTGGCGGGCGGAGCACACGTTCTGCCTCGACGCCGCACAAGACGCGCATGCAGGAGTCGAGGGCGATTTGTCGGAGCTGCCGTGAGCCGGATCGAAGCGCGAGTCGACGAGGCTGCGCAGTCGACTGCGGTCGGCCGACGCCGCTGGACCGGCTACCTGCTGCTCCTACCCGGTGGTCTCTGGCTCGCGATCTTCTTCGTCGTGCCGATGGTGACGCTGGTCTCGACTAGCCTTTACGACCCCAACGGCACGCTCGAGACCGGGTACGAGGTGACGTGGGCGTTCAACAACTACGTCGACGCGCTCCAGACGTACTGGCCGGAGTTCTGGCGCTCGCTCGTCTACGCCGGACTGGCTACTCTCTTCGCCCTGCTGATCGGCTACCCGATGGCGTACGCCATCGCCTTCAAGGCCGGGCGGTGGAAGAACCTCATGCTGGTTTTGGTGATCGCACCGTTCTTCACGAGTTTCCTGATTCGGACCCTGTCGTGGAAATTGATACTCGCCGACCAAGGCACGGTCGTGGACTTCTTGAAGGACGTGCACATCCTTGGCCCCGACGGCCGGCTGCTCGCCACGTCGGCCGCGGTGGTGCTCGGTCTGACGTACAACTTCCTGCCGTTCATGGTGTTGCCGTTGTACGCCAGCCTCGAGAAGATCGACCGCCGGATGATCGAGGCGGCGAGCGACCTCTATGCGAGTCCGATCAAGGGCTTCCGGCGCGTGACGTGGCCGCTGTCGATGCCTGGAGTCGTGGCGGGCACGCTTTTGACATTCATCCCGGCGGCCGGTGACTACATCAACGTCGAGCTGCTCGGCACTCCGCAGCAGACGATGATCGGCAATCGGATTCAGGGCCTGTTCGGCGCCGGTGACTATCCGTTCGCGGCCGCGTTGTCGGTCACGCTGATGGTCATGATCGTCGCGATGGTCATTGTCTACATTCGGCGAGCCGGCACGGAGGAGCTGCTGTGAGCGCGCCGTTGGTGCGGATCGGCCGCTGGATCACCGAGCACCTGATCATGTTCCTCTGTATCGTCGGATTGATTTACACCATGCTGCCGATCGCGGTCGTGGTCGTGATGTCGTTCGACGACACGGGCGACATCGTCTACCAGTTCAACGGGTTCACGTTCGAGAACTGGCAGCATCCGTGTGCACCGTACGGCATGTGCGACGCGGTCGTTACAAGCTTGCAGATCGGCATCCTGGCCACCCTGGTCGCGACCATCCTCGGGACCTTGATGGCATTCGCGCTCATGCGGCATCGCTTCCGCGGCCGGTCTGCTTCCAATGTCGGGATCTTCCTGCCGATGGCATCGCCGGAAATCGTGATGGGCTCGTCGTTGCTGGCATTCTTCGTCGCGGGCGGCTTCGCCAGCTACCTCGGCTTCACCACGATCCTGATCGCGCACGTCATGTTCTGCATCTCATTCGTCGTCGTGACCGTGAGAGCGCGTCTGGGCGGCCTCGACTCGAGTCTCGAGCAGGCCGCGATGGACCTCTACGCCAACGAGTGGCAGACCTTCTGGCGGGTGACCTTCCCGCTGGTATTCCCGGGCATCCTGGCCGCAGCGCTGCTGGCTTTCTCGCTGTCGTTCGACGATTTCATCATCACCAACCTCAACGCGGGGCAGACCCAAACGTTCCCGATGTACGTCTGGGGCGTGGCTCGCCGGGACATTCCCCCGCAGATCAACGTCATCGGTACGGCGATGTTCCTCATCTCCGTCCTGATCGTGCTCGCCGCCACCCTGGGCGGTCGGCGGCGGAGGACGCGTGCCGTCGGATGACATCTATGTGCGCAGGGGGCTATGCACTTTGAACTAAGTGAAATATGTTTGGCCGCTAGTACCATCTCGAGGTCGACATAGGGGCCGATGACCTCTTGCCCGGAACGGGGAATGATGTCGACACTGCCTGGCCGCCACGGACGAGCCCGGCCACCGCGATCCAGGCGGCTCGGCGTGGCCTCAACGCCGCGCCGTAAGGTTGCGCTCGCCCTCCTGATCCCGCTGCTCCTGGCCGCCACGCTAGGCGCGATTTTGGTGCGAGGCGACCTCATCGAGGCAGCAGACTCATCCTCCAGCGCCAAACAGGTGACTGTGCTGCGCCCCGCCGTCGCCTACCTCGCGGCGGCGGAGCGCGCGATGGTGGCCGCACAGGTTGACTCGCCGGCGAGCCAGGCCAAACTCAACGCTGTCCAACAGGATCTCAAGGCCGCTGCCGATGACCTGGAGACGACTCGAAACAGCGCCGACCTGACGCCGGAACAGAGCCGCCAAGTCGACGTAGTGCTGTATCTGAGCCGGGTGCTGCCTGAAGGAGGCTCAGACCAGCTGAGCGCCGCCGCGTGGGAAGCTCAGGTGGCCCAGCTCCAGTCCGGCGTAACCCAGCTGATCACGACCATCGTGAGCGCCCAGCTCGATCCCGAGCCGCGGCTGGAGCAGCTGTCCCAGGCAATCGACGGCCGGTTCTCGCTGGCGATGCAGGAAGGCCAGGTTGCAACCGAAGCCGAGGTCACGGGCTGGACCGGTTCGCTCGGCTTCTTCCGTGAGCTGGGCGCGGAGGGCAACGCGATCGGGCGGTTAGAGACAGCGTTGGGCGAGTCCGATCCGAGGATCGCGTCCTTGCAGGCGGCGAACGCCCAGCGATCGAGCGCGGTCCGCCTTGGCGGAGACGACCTCGGCTTCGCTGAGGCCTATACGGGTTACGACAAGCTCATCACGAGCCTGCTGGACGGCATCGACCAGGAGCTCGATGCCTCCGCCAGCGATGCCCGGACCCGCGCGTTCGTTTACGGCGCCATCACGCTGGCCGCGCTGATTGCGGCCATTCTGCTGGCATTGGTCGTCTCCCGCCTCCTGCTCGACCCGATCCGCAAGGTCCGCGAGGGCGCCCTCGCCAAGGCAAACGAGCAGCTTCCCGACGCGGTGGCCAAGATCAGATCTGGTAGCGACCCGGGTCCCATCAAGCCGCTCGACGTCACCGGTGACGTTGAGATCGGCCAGGTCGCGGTGGCCGTCGACGACCTCCATCGACAAGCTGTGGTCCTCGCATCGCGGGAAGCCGACCTGAGATCTCAGGTCGGCAACATGTTCGTCTCCTTGTCGCGTCGCCACAACGCTCTGATCAACCAGCAGCTAGATCTCATCGAGTCGCTCGAGAAGGACGAGGAGGATTCGCGACGGCTTGAGAGCCTCTTCCGGCTGGACCATCTGGCGGCTCGAATGCGTCGTACGTCGGAGAGCCTGCTGGTCCTTGCCGACGCTCCACCGACGCGGGTCGAGTCGACGGACGAGCTCACGGTCAGCTCGGCGCTTGAGGCCGCCTCCGCCGCCGTGCAGGACTACAAGCGAGTTCGGGTTGGCTCGGCTGACAGCTCGCGAATCAACGACGCGGCTGCTGCCGACGTCGTGCACATCCTCACTGAGCTCGTCGACAACGCGTTGTCCTACTCACCCCCTGACGCCAGGGTTTCGCTCGACTCCATAACGACCAACGACAGCGTGGCGGTCGAGATCGCAGACAACGGTCTCGGCATCCCCTCCGAGTCCCTGCTGGAACTCAACAAGATCCTGCACTCCGGCGGCGAGATCACTTCGGACACAGCGCGCCGGATGGGTCTGTTCGTGGTGAGCCGACTGGCCAAGAGACACGGCATCAGCGTGTCATTGCTGGGCAACCTCCACGGTGGCATCACCGCCAGAGTGATCCTCCCGTCGGCCGTACTCGAGAGGGATCTGCCCTATGACACGGGCTTTCCATCCACCGGAATGCAAACTCTCGGCCGCTTGCTTCCTGGCCAGAGAAACCAGTCAACTGCACGCGATCACCTCGGACTCGACGCCCGGATCAGTGCGGCCACCGAGATGGCCTCGGCGATAGCGGCTGATTCGTCCGGGCCTCCCCGGTCACCGGACGACGCCAGCACGCCGATCTTCCAGGCGATGCGGTCGGCCTGGCTCAGTGCCGATAGCGACGCTCCCTGGCTCTCGACCGAGGTCGAGAGCGGCTGGGATCGCGCGGATCAAGTCGCCAGGTCGCTCGGGGACGCCAAGGTCAACGCCGCGGGCCTTCCGCTCCGGCGACCGGGCAACCGACTCGTCCCCGGCGGCGTGACCAAAGCCGCTACGACGGCCTTGCGCGACCCCGAGGAGATCCGGGCTCGACTCGCGGCACATGCTGAGGGCGTGTTGCGTGGTCGCCGCTCCGCTGCCGGCTCTGATCAATCACCCACGGGAGCGAACTCCTGATGACCGAATACAACGGCCGGCTGGTCGGTCAATCGACTGCCGAGCGTGATCTCGACTGGCTGGTCACGCGATTCGTGGAAGATATGCCAGACGCGGCCCACGCGATTCTGGTGTCTGCCGACGGTCTGCTCATGGCCGCCAGCGCCAGCATTCCGGGCGACCGGGGCGAGCAACTCGCCGCGGTCTCGTCCGGGCTGGCCAGCCTGGCCGTCGGTGCGGCACATCTGTTGAGCGGAGGCGCGGTCCTGCAGACTTTCGTTGAGATGGAGCACGGCTACCTCATGCTGATGAGCGTGGGCGACGGTTCGAACCTCGCAGTGCTCACTCAGCCGGCCGCCGACATCGGTCAAGTCGGCCACGAAATGGCACTGTTAGTCGAACGCGTTGGAAAGGCCGTCGACCCTCAGCCGCGCAACGCTCAGGCCGAAGGTGGTGTGTGAAGGTGAGGGGTCGTGGCCCCTAACGAACCTGCGGAGCCGGAGCGACAACGCTTAGCCCGATTCGTCCGCCCGTACACACTCACAGCCGGCCGCACCAAAGCGACGGTTCATCTTCCGTTGGAGGCGACGCTGCGACGGCTTCCCTTTGACGTCCACCCGGACCTGACGACGGGAGCGCGTCGGGTCCTCGAGACGTGTGATGCCCGGTCGGTGGCCGAGGTCGCATCGTTCACCTCGATGCCGATCGGCGTGATCCGCGTGCTCCTGAGCGACCTGGTGTCCCAGGGTTTCGTCCAGGTGCAGGAGACCCTTGCCGAAGATTCACCGATCTACGATCGGATCGCGCTCATTGAAAGGACCCTCAGTGCACTCCGCGCCTACTAGCGCCTCGCGGCGGGCTGCGTCGACGAAGATCGTCATCGCCGGTGGCTTCGGGGTCGGCAAGACGACCTTCGTGGGCGCTGTGTCGGAGATCATGCCGTTGCGGACCGAGGCCTTGATGACCACCGAGTCCGAAGGCGTCGACGACATCAGCGCCGTCACGACCAAGTCCACCACGACGGTCGCGATGGACTTCGGTCGCTTGACCTTGGCCGACGACCTGATCCTCTATCTGTTCGGTACGCCTGGGCAGCGACGGTTCTGGTTCATGTGGGACGACCTGTGTCAAGGCGCCATCGGCGCGATCCTGTTGGTCGACACCAACCGGCTCGAAGACTCGTTCTCGCCGCTGGACTATTTCGAGTCCAAGGGCTTGCCCTTCATCGTGGCGGTAAACCTGTTCGACGGAGCCAAGCGCTATCGCCTCGAGGACGTCGCCAACGCCCTCGCTATCTCCAACGACATCCCGATCATCGGAGTCGACGCCCGGGATCGAGAGTCGACCAAACAGGCTCTGGTACGCGTGACCGAATACGCCCTGCGGCGACTCACCGAGACACTGAGAGCACCGCTTCCACCTACCAACGATGTCAATGGAACGAGCAAGGGATAATCAGGCCGTTCAACGAAGCTGATGCGGCGGGACACTAAGCGAACGGTCCGCAGGAATCCTGCCCTTATCAGGCCGTTCGGCCCTGTGCGTGGCGGCTGACAACGCCGACCATAGGTGCCCATGACCCGCGACCAGGCTCGAAAGTTGAAACTGTCGGGCAATTTGCTGCATTCCTACCTCGGTGGAACGTGGACCGAGCTATCGCCCACCGATCAGGATCTCCTCGATCTGATCGACGGCAACTTCTTGCTCGCAAATGCGATGCTCAGCATGCTGGCGCCGCTGCGCCGGAAATCGGTCGACGAGGTGCTCGACGAGCTGTCTCCACGCGACGAAGGAATCCCAGACCATCCGGCCGCAAAACCATTATGGGCAACCACGGTCGACCTGGTGAGAGACGCACGCGGCAGCGGTTGGATGCAGATGCCGCAGCTGTCGAGGGTCTACGACCTGCCGACAGCCCTTCGTAACTCGTTCAACGTTGCAGTAGCGGTCACGTTCGAGTTCGCTGCACAGGCCGGCCATCCCCCGGCCGATGTTGCGAAGATCTTCGCCGATGCCGCAGGTGTGGGCGATCCAGGGCCGGTTGAGGTGGATTCGGGACACTTCGCGCAAGCCGCTGGCTGGTTTGGCTGAAACCCTGCCAAGGGCCCGGTCACCGGACGACCTCATGTGATCGGGAGGATCGATGAGGACTCGAGTCCGGCGGCGAAGGTTGATCGCTGGCGGTCTGGTCGTAGCACCATGTCGGGTACCGCTCTTGGCGACGGCGGCGGTGTCTGCCGAGCCGAGGTACTTGTCGATCAGCTGGTCGACGGTGGCGGACGTGCAGTGACCGGCGTCGCCGGCGACCCTTAGGTCGCGTTCTCGCCGTTTCCGAGCTGGCCACGATCCGCGGCGAGACGACGGGCAACCAATGGCTCGCCCCATCTGGCCTGAACGGTAAGGCCGACTTCATTGGGGCCGCCGGATCGACGCCGGCTGGGAGACAGCCATGTCGCCGCGGGGGCTGGCGACAACCTCATCAACGCGAAGGCGTCGAGACCGGTGACGGCGACGACTCGTGCCGCAGCGTCGAGGCACCGACCAACTGCGAGTCGACCGCAGACGCCGGGGGAGCGGCAACCAAGACGGAGGGAACCAGCCATGACTATCAAGAGCCTCGGCTCGCGACTCGGCGCGACCACACTCCTCGTACCGTTCGGTCTTGTCGTGCCGGCAGCGGTCGGTGCGGAAGGCCAGGCCGCTGCACCGCCCAAGTGCCAGGGCGAGCCTGCGACGATCGTCGGCACCGCTGGCGACGACAATCTCGTCGGCACCCGCAAGCGAGACGTCGTGGTCGCCGGGGACGGCAAGGACATCATCGATGGTCGCGCCGGTAGCGACCTGATCTGCGCCGGTACGGGTTTCGACGAGATCTTTGGCGGACCGGGCAACGACCGCCTGTTCAGCGGCCGCGGCGGTGACGTCCTGCACGGCGGCACCGGCGACGACCGGCTGCGCGGCGGGCAGGACGGCATCAGCGACCCCGACCAGCCGGAGCACCCGACCGGGGACACCTTGCACGGCGGACCCGGCGAAGACCTCATCGACGGCGGACCCAACTATGACGAGTGGGGTAGCCGGGACCAGGTGAGCTACCGCACCGCCCGCGGGGTCGTGGTCGACCTGGCGGCCGGCACCGCGACCGGCCACGGTAGCGACCGCCTTGTCGACATCGAGACGGTGCAAGGGTCGCCAGCCGACGACGTGTTGAAGGGTGATCCTAAGGCCCACGACCAGCTCGACGGAGCGGCGGGTGACGACGCCTTGTACGGGTACGGAGGATACGACACGCTCGTCGGCGGCCTCGGCGTAGACAGGTTGTACGGCGGCGATGATCCCGACTTCTTCCGGGACGGCGACGGCAGCGACGAGCTGTACGGCGGCGACGGGAGGGATGAGTCCTATGGCGACGCCGGCGACGACATGATCCGCGGCGGTGGCGGTCCGGATCTGTTTTACGCCGGCAGCGGCAACGACGAGCTGTACGGCGACGACGGCGACGACCGGCTCGATGGGGAAGGCGGCACAGACTACGCCGACGGCAGCGCCGGACATGACGCGTGTACGGCCGAGACCACGGTGAACTGCGAGGCCTGAAGGATCCCGGGCATGAGAGCCACGGACGCTGAAAGGGCAGACGGAGGGAAAGGGGCTGGGACGTCAGGCGACCATGTCCTCAGACTCCGGCAGGGCGCCCGCACGGCTGGCTGGCTCGACACTATCGAGGCGAGACCAGGTCGCTCGCGGTTCTCCGCCGACATAACGAAGGGAGGACCGACCGACCTTCAAACGACGCCACGTCCTTCCCGTCGCCCACAGATGGGGGCCGCGGGGCCGGGGACCGGCGGGACCGCATTGGGACCCCGGGTCCCCAAAACGTTGGCGAGAGGTGCGAAGTCTGGGGGAGCGGAGGCGGTTTTCGGCTGCGGCTGTTGCTGTATTTGCAGGTGGTGCGTGGCGCATAGTTCTAGGGGTCAAGGGGTCGCCGGTTCGAATCCGGCCAGCCCGACCGACGCCGAGTCTCCTCGAATGACCGGGCCTGCCGAAGAGCTGGTTGACACCGCTCGGCGATGTCGAAAGCCCGTTTTCGCTGTCGACCTGGGAGTCGCCGCACTGCCGAGCCCAGCCTTAGGCGACGCCACCGTAGTCGGTGTTCTGTCGCGCCGCACCGGCCGGGCGTGTGTGCGTGACCTAAGGCCGGGGTCGTGACCTGCGCGGCCGAGGGTTTGGGGGCCGCCACCCGCCACGGTCCTCATCGTTAGTGAACCCCGGTTGTCGGCGCCCGGTCGTCAACGTGAACTAACGAGCTAGGTCTCAGCTAGTCGCAGCCGAGAGTCGACGTCGCTCGAGGGCGACGATGCATCGAGGGCATGGCGCAAACTCGTGGCTCGGGTCGATCGGCCAAGCCACGGCGTTGACGATCCAACCATCGCCGAGGATCGGCTTCCCGCACTCGACATGGTCGCTTCCCTCGCGCCAGGCATGACCCGTTGGCGACGAATTCCAGAACCAGGCCCGAGGGGAGAGCGGCTCTACGATGGGCATGTAGTCGCTCATAGCACAGACAATCCAGTGAATGCGAGCCCACCAGGTAGGGCCGAAAGGCCCAGGCTAGACGTGGCGTCCGCCGTGCCGAGGGCTGATCCAGACCGCTCGACGCGGACCGCGCGGACGTAGAGCGAGCAGCTGAACTCCCGACCGACTGCACTAGTCCGTCCCAGACCTCCGCGACCCTGGAGGAAAACCGTTCGTCCGGCGATTCGGTCACCAACACTTCACCGGTTGGCCGCATCGCGGAGTTCTGAGGTTGTGGCTGGCTGGGATGGTCTGATGCATGACAGTCTTCCCCCGCATGACGGCCGTGCGCACTGCGTGGGCGCTCGTCCTCGTACTCACGTCGCTGGCATCGGCGGCAGTCCTCACTGGAGGCCCAGCGGACGCCGACGCCGAGACCCTGCCGTTGGGCGATGCCGACCTCAAGGAGACGCGCACCACGCGGGCGCTCAGCGAGGGCGTGACCCTGACCCGGATCGTTCGGGGAACCGAACCAGCTCCGCCGGACCAGATCAACACGACGACCCGTGGACCCTGGGTGGTCAACGTACTCACCATCGACCCGAGCGTTGCGGACGGTCATCTGCAGGCGACGTACGGCCCCGACCTCGGCCAGGTGGAGCCGACGACGGCGCTCGTCGAGATGTCGAGCGCGCTCGCGGGCGTGAACGCATCGTTCTTCACCTTCACCGCTAGCAAGCCGTTCCCCGGTGACCCGGTGGGGCTGGGCGTCTTCGACGGCAACCTGCTCAGCGAGCCCGACGCCGACGGGAACGAGGTCGACTTCGTCGTCGACTCCAGGAGTGACCGGGTGGTGATGGGTCACCTGGACTGGTCTGGTGTCGTGCGCAGCCGGCAAACCGAAGCCGAGCTGCCGTTGGAGTTCATCAACCATCCGCCCGTGGTCCCGGCCGGGTGTGCCGAGCTCGAGGACCAGACCCAGTGCACGCTTCCGGGCGATGTCGTACGTTTCACGCCGGAGTTCGGGATCTCCACGCCACCGGGTCGCGGCGTCGAGGTGGTCCTGGACCGGCTCGGTTGCGTCGTCCGTACGTCGACAACCCGCGGAACCTCGCTGACCGCGCGGCAGACGTCGCTGCAGGCTACCGGGCGCGACAGCGCCGCTCTGCTCGCGGTGGCGGGGCAGGGCTGCGTCACTCAGGCGTTGCGGCTCGTCGACGGCGACGGCGACCAGGTTGCCGTGCGGCCTACGTTGTTCGGCGTGAACGGCCGTTACCGCCTCACCGCCGGCGGCGAGATCGTCGTCCCGGACGGCTCCGGAAGCTTCTTCGACCGCAACCCCCGCACCATCGCCGGGACAACTCGAGACGGCAAGATCATGCTGGCCACGATCGACGGGCGGCGAACCACTAGCGTCGGCACGACGATGGACGAAACGGCCGCCGTCGCTCATGCCCTGGGCATGTACGATGCGGTCAACCTCGACGGCGGCGGATCCACGACCATGGCAGTCGACGGCGAACTGGTCAACCAGCCGAGCGGGTCGGTGGAACGCGCGGTCGGTGACGCTCTGATCTACGTCGAGGGCCCCTGACGGTATGGACCGCTCCGGTCCCTGAGCCGCGTTCGGGCCGGCCAAGGGACCGGAGCAGTGCTGACGGAGCGGCTGCCGGTCAAGACGCGTCGATGGTCACTTCCATGGTCCGATGATGGCGAAGGTGTAGCCGTCGCCTTGGATGCAGGCGAACAAGACCCCGCCGTCTTCGGTGAAGGTGGGTCCGGCGAATTCGTTGCCGCTGACGTCGTTGCGGGCGAGGGCGAAGGACTTGCCGGCGGTGGTGACGCCGACGAGGTGCTGGATGCCCTCGCCGTCCTCGGCCAGGATCAGGCCGCCGTTGGGGTCGAGTGCAATGTTGTCCGGGCCGTCGTAGTTGGTGTCGGCGTCCGGGTCCGGGTTGACCCCGAAGATGCTCTTGAGTTGGACCGTCCTGCTGGTCGGGTTGTGGAACCACACCTGGCCGTCGTGCTCGTTCGTGCTGCCGTCGCTGGCGCGGGCGAAGCTGGCGACGAAGTAGGCGCCGTGGTCGTCCCAGTAGGCGCCCTCGAGCTTGCGGCTGCCGGTCACCTCGCCGGCCGCGAACTGCTTGCGGACCGAGGTGGTGGTCGCCAGCGGGTCGGGCACGTCTACCCAGGTGACCTTGTAGGTGGTGCCGACGTCGGTGGCCTCGGACAGGTCGGCGATCTTGCCGCTGTCGTCGGTGCAGAGCATCGCCTGCAGGCTGCCCGCGGTGTCGCCGCCCTCGGACAGCGCGAGCTCGCGCACGGCGCCTTTGCCGGGTTCGAAGCCGGCCGGTGGAGTCCAGCGATAGTAGAGACCATGTGGGCCGTTGGCGTCTTCGGTGAGGTAGATCGTGCCGTCGTTGGGGTCCATCGCGACGGCCTCGTGGGCGTAGCGGCCGAGGAACTTCAGCGGCACCGGGTTCTGGTTGGCCGTGCGGTCGAAGGCGTCGACCTCGAAGACCCAGCCGTGGTCCTGCTGGAGCGCGCCTCCCTTGCGCACCTCGGTTTCCTCGCAGGTGAGCCAGGTGTTCCACGGAGTACGGCCGCCGGCGCAATTGGTGTGAGTGCCGGCGATGCTGACGTACTCCGAGAGTCGGTTACCCTTATTGTCCATGACGATCGTGGTGGTGGTGCCACCGCGTGCACCGGGGTCGAAGGTGAGGCCCTCGACCGGCGGTACGACGTACGTCTCGCTCCCGTCGATCTCATGGTTTTGCACCATGG
Organism: Nocardioidaceae bacterium; assembly: GCA_035630615.1. Taxonomy (GTDB): domain Bacteria; phylum Actinomycetota; class Actinomycetes; order Propionibacteriales; family Nocardioidaceae; genus DATFRX01. The sequence goes on along the minus strand of DASQKI010000058.1, from coordinate 4,690 downwards.
CCCAGCCGTCGCGGCGCTCGAAGACGGCCGCGCCGTCGGGGTCGCTCGGGGACGGCTCGCCGCTCTCGAGAAGCGTGTCGCCGGCCTGGGAGATGATCTTGTACGAGAAGCCCTCCGGCAGCGAAAGGATGCCGGCCGGGTCGGGTACGAGGGGGCCGTAGCCGGCCTTACGGCGGGCCAGGGCCATCGCCTCTGGGGCAGCGATGGCGTCGATGCTGCCGGCGACGGCGATGCCGAGGCCGCCGAGTGCGCCGGCACGCAGCATGTCGCGCCGGGACATTGTTGAGTTCACAAGAAGCCTCCCGGTGGAGTAGTGGGCTTGTCGATTCAAGTCACCGGTCTCGACCGACAACTGTCCCTCACGCGACTAGTCGGCGAACAGCCGGCGACACCAAGGCAACGGCGAGGTACCCGGCGTCTTACGCCGGAGCGGTGCCTCACCGTTCAGCGGGTCACCTCCCGGACGCAAGGTGCCGAAGGCGTCGTTGGTCGCCGTGCTGTCGGCGGCACCGCGACGCGGGGCGGCGCGCTCGGGCGAGTCCTGGCTGGGCTTCCCAGGTCCGTCGCAAGCTCGCCGTCGCGGCTGACCGCCTCGATCTGGCCGAAGCGGTTCCCCGCCGTTTCGCCCCTCGAGCCGGTTGGTCCCCATTCCGAGATCTTCATCGAGGAATGTGTGCTTCGTGAGCGAAATGGCGTCGGACGCAGCAGCCGGACATCGTGGCGCGGTTCACGGGACCTGGGGCCACCCCGGGGCGCGTCCAAGCAGTCCGAGCATCCGGTGCGAGGGCGGTGCGTCGTCATCGACGACGACGGGTTGCCCGAACGGTGCGCCGGGCCCCCAGATGTCGGGATGGCCGGTCGGCCAGGACTCGGCGATCTTCAGCACACGGCGGCACGCGCCCTCGTCCAGGTCCGCCGCCTGGCCGATCGCGACGCTGACGTCCCAGGCGTGGACGAGGTAGTCGATGGCGTGCATGCGTGCCCCCTGGGCGACCGTCACCGTCCCGAACCCGGCGATCTGAATCTTTTCGGTCAGCGAGGTTCGAGCGGTGAACGCGGCCACCACTCGGCGGGCCGATTCTCCCCAGTGAGGTCGGGGGTCGAGCCCTAGGTCGAGTCCGTTCCAGATCACCGGGTCGGGAGTGCGCCCCTCGAGCTCGGCAGCGAATCCCCGGTTGTGACCGACCATGTGCCGCAGCAGATCGCGCACCGTCCAACCCGCGCAGGGGGTGGGTCGGGCGAGGTCGGTGTCCCGCACGGCTTGCACGCTATGGGTCGCCGAGTACATCGCCAACCACTGGAGGGGACGACAGTCCTCGACACCAGACTGTGCCTTGTCCCTGCTGTCCATCCTCCGAACGTAGTCAGCCCACCAGCGGCAGGGGAGGTCCAGTTCGGCTCCGACGTATCTGGGCCAGTGGCAAGTCGGTTGATGCCCGGTGATGGCCGGGTCAGGTGTGGGTCGGCGTGGCGACAACCACTCTGATCTCTCGTTCGCGCAGGTCAGACAGGGTTCGTGATGCGTGGATGGTGGCGCCGACCGCCGACGAGCTCGCCCTCGTGGTCGCCGCAACGGCCACAGAGGGGCGCACGGCGATCGTCACCGGTGCTGCCAGTGGCATCGGAGAGGGAACGGCGGTGCACCTGGCCCGACTCGGCCACCGCGTTGGGCTGATCGACCGCGACCGAGAAGGAGCGAGCGTCCTTGCCGACGAGCTCGACGCGGCCGGAGGCCAGGCTGTCGCCGTCCCTGCCGACGTCAGCGACGAAGTTCAGGTCGAGCGAGCAGTTGCCCAGATCTCCGACCAGCTCGGTGCCGTCGAAGTCTTAGTCAATAACGCCGGCTTCGCCCGAGACTCCGACGTCGCCGACATGCCGCTCGAGGCATGGGACGACGCCATCAGCACCCACCTGCGCGGGACGTTCCTGCTCAGCCGCGCGGTCCTGGCCGGCATGCGATCCGCTCACTGGGGCCGGATCGTGAACATCTCGAGCATCTCCGCACTCGCCCACGCGGGCCGGGCGAACTACGTCGCGGCAAAGGCCGGCATCGAGGCGTTCACCAAGGCGCTGGCCCACGAAGAAGCCGGTCACGGCATCACCGCCAATGCGATCGGGCCAGGTGTGGTCGTCACCGGGATGACCGCTGTGGGTGCCCAGCGACTCGGCCGTACGCTCGACCAGCATGTCGAAGCCCTCCGTCGTACCGTTCCGGTGGGGCGAGTTGGCACGCCGCATGACATCGCCCGCGCCGTCGCTTTCTTCGCCGATGAGGACGCCGACTTCATCACCGGACAAGTCCTCTACGTCAGCGGCGGGCCACACGGCTGAAGGCGGTTGCGACCCTGGACTTGGCTGCAGTGACGGTTGGCGTATTTGACGGCCCAGCAGTGATCGAGCGAGATGCCGCGCCGCGGCGTCGCAGGCAGAGCCAGAGTTCTGGGTCAGTGACGACGTCAACGCCGCTCTGGTCGCTCGTGGCCTATTGGGCGAGCTGTTGGCGGGCGAAGTCGATGGCTTCGTTGAGAAGGGCCCGCCACAGTGTCCGGTCGACCGCCGAGATCGACACCCACTCGCGGAAGACCTTGCCGGCGGGGGCGAACGGGTCGCCGTCGCCGGCCTCGACGAGTTCGGTGACCCGGTCGCGAGGCAGTTTGACGACGAGAGCGCCGGACTTGTTGTCGTACGAGGCCAGGAACTGGCCGGCGAACCGCACGCAGGGGTAGCCCATCATGGTGGCCCGTCCGATGGCCGGGTCGTAGAGCAGATCGTCAGTGAGCTCGTCGTAGAGGGCGCGGGCGTCGTCCCCGCCGGACGGCTTCGACGGGGACGTGCCGGGTGGGCGTTGCGCCATCAGGCCCCCGGCGGAGTGAAGACGCCGAACTGATTGCCTGCCGGGTCGCGCAGGTAGGCGAACGTCGGGGCGCCGGGGCCGGGGTCGAGGTGTTTGCTCATGACCGAGCCGCCGAGCTGTTCGGCATCGGCGCAGGTTGCCCGGACGTCGGCGACGAGGATGTAGAACACGGCGTGGTCGGGCATCTGCCCACCGGTGCCGAAGAGGCCACCCATCGGTCCGTCGGCGCCCGAGGCCGTGATGTTGCGGTAGTCCATCCCTCCAGATGCCGCGGGGCCGTCAGCCTCGAAGGTCCAGTCGAAGAGGTTGCCGTAGAACTTTTGGGCGGCGTCGGGATCGCTGGTGGCGACCTCGAACCACGCCAGGGTGCCGGGAGCTGGATTGGCCATGAGAGACTCCATGCTTTCGGATCACCCGCCGGGGCGGCGGGTTGCACCCACCGTCTCGCGGCTTCGCGACAGCCCTATGTCGGAGTTCGGCACAAGATCCTCGGGTCGAAGCGCCGCCGCGGGCACTTTCGTCACATGACCGTCGACGACAGGCTCCGGGACGACGCGCAGCGGGGGTCGCAGTGACGGCGTCGGCGCGGCGTCGAGGATGCGGTCCATGCGGAACACCCGGTCGTCGTCTCTCAGGTGGCACCACGCGGTCAGGTACGAGCCGTTGGGTCCGACCACGACGTGCTGTGGCTCGATCTCGCGGTCGGTCTCGACGCCGCCGACGTCGACGTAACGGATCCGGAGCAGCTGGTTGTCCCGCACCGCACGCCAAATGATCTCGGCGATCTCGGCATCGGGGTCGGGCACGGGCTGGACGAGGAGCCGAACCTTCTCGGCTGTCGCCCGGGCCTCCTCGAGTGCCCGCTCGGGCATTGCCGCCACGATCTTCTGCAAGGCGCTGCGGGCATCCCTCGCGAAGAGCACGTGCTCCGATCGGCTCAGCGCCACGGCCACGGCGGCCGCCTCACGGGGCGTGAAGTTGAGCGGCGGCAGGCTCATCGAGCGGTCGAGCGTGTAGCCGCCCGTGCGCCCCTGCTTGGTGGCGAGCGGCACACCCGCCTGACCGAGCGCGCTCAGGTCGCGCTCAATCGTGCGAACACCGACCTCGAAATGGGCGGCCAGCTGCCGCGCCGTACGGCCCCGCGGCCCGGCCGCCCGCAGCTCCTCAACCAGGGCGTAGAGGCGATCGATCCGATTCATGACCGCAACCTAGCGGCGACCTCCGACACCCAACCCCAGGACCGGTGAACATCCGGAACACCTCAGATCCTGACCCAGACGGGCGACTGGCTTCGACGAGATTGGCGGTGGGAAAGGCTTGCCAACGTCCACAGTTCGCGGCGGGTCTTGCGCTGCTCGGCACACTTGACGCTGCCACCGTTCGCTGCGACTCGACGCGGTGCGCGGCCATCTCCTCGAACGCGCGTGCTTACCCGCGCCCTGCTGGCGTATTGAGGCTGCGGCTGCCGGGCGCACGGACAGGTCTGAGCATCATGAGGACGCGTCGTGGGTGGGGACAAGTTGGGGACACGGCATGACGCAGTCAGCGGACGTACATCCAGTCTGATGAGCCCTCTTCTGCGGCTGGACGACTCGCGTTCCCGGACCTGGATTCGGGGAGTCGAGCGTACTTGGCCGGTGGCTTACCGCGCCTCGGGTTGAGCTGGCCATCCGGCCAAGGCCGCCTGGTCGCGGACGTACGGCGACCGATGTCAGGAGTCGGCTGGTGACCAGCACAGGTCGACCTGGATGCCGGCGCCGATGCGGTGATGCAGCTCGCGCCGGCGGCAGTAGACGTTGTCGTTCACACGTAGGCGACGAACGAGCACCCGCGGCG
>DASQKI010000057.1:0-24190 GCA_035630615.1 Nocardioidaceae bacterium | reverse complement strand
ATCGTCCGCGGCGCCCAGCACATCGTCGATGGTGTGGCAGACCACGCTGCGGGCGACCTCGGCCGGGCCGCCGGCGATGCCCTCGAGTCCCTCAACGATGGCCTTGAACTGCTCCCGGTTCTCGCCGCGCTGGATGGCCTCGATCGAGGCGCCGATGAGCTCCACGCCGTAGCGTTCCAGGACGCCGTTCTCATGCAGGGCGACCGCGGCGTTCAGCGCGGTCTGGCCGCCCAGCGTAGCCAGCAGGGCGTCAGGACGCTCCTGGGCGATCACCATCTCGACGAACTCCGGTGTGATCGGCTCGACGTACGTCGCGTCGGCGAACTCCGGGTCGGTCATGATCGTCGCCGGGTTGGAGTTGATCAAGATGACCCGCAGGCCCTCGTCCTTGAGCACCCGGCACGCCTGCGTGCCCGAATAGTCGAACTCGCACGCCTGCCCGATCACGATCGGTCCCGAGCCGATAACGAGTACCGACTCGATGTCCGTACGACGGGGCATCAGGCCTCCTCCCCCGTGGAGTTGTCAGGCGCCATCCGTCCTGGGGGGCGGATGGCGCCTGACAACATCTCGACAAAGCGGCCGAAGAGGTATGACGCGTCGTGCGGTCCGGCCGCCGCCTCCGGGTGATATTGCACACTGAACGCCGGGCGCTCGAGCAGTCGCAGCCCTTCGATCACACCGTCGTTGAGGCAGACATGGGTCACCTCGGCCGGCCCGAACTCGGTCTCGACCGGCCCGTACTCCCCACTTCGCGCCGAGGTGTCCGGCCAGGCGACGGCGAAGCCGTGGTTGTGCGCGGTGACCTCGACCTTGCCGGTCGTGCGATCGACGACCGGCTGGTTGATGCCGCGGTGGCCGTAGCGAAGCTTATACGTGCCGAGACCGAGCGCGCGGCCGAACAACTGGTTGCCGAAGCAGATGCCGAAGTACGGGATCTCGCGTCGCAGCACCTCGCGGAGCAACTCGACCGCGCGGTCGGCCGTCGCCGGGTCGCCCGGTCCGTTGGAGAAGAAGACGCCATCGGCTCCGGCCGCCTCGACATCGTCGATCGTCGCGGTCGACGGCAGCACATGAACGTCGAGGCCGCGAGCCGACAGCAGTTGCGGCATCATCGCCTTGATGCCGAGGTCGATGGCGGCAACCGTGCCGCGGCGTTCGCCCTGGGCCGGGACGACGTACGGCTCGGTCGTCGTCACCTCGCCGGTCAGGTCGGCACCCTCCATCGTCGGCGCAGCGCGCACCGTCTCGAGCAGCGCGTCGACATCGCTCGATACCGACGAGATGCCGATCCGCATCGCGCCCCTCTCCCGAAGGTGTCGGGTGAGCGCCCGCGTGTCGATGCCACTGATGCCAACGATGCCCTGGACGGTGAGCTCCTCGTCGAGCCGACGCTGCGACCGCCAGTTGCTTGGCCGCCGGGCCGGATCGCGCACGACGTAGCCCGCGACCCAGATACGATCCGACTCGGGGTCGTCGTCGTTGACGCCGGTGTTGCCGATGTGGGGGGCGGTCATTACGACGACCTGCCGACGGTACGACGGGTCGGTCAGCGTCTCCTGGTAGCCGGTCATTCCGGTCGCGAACACGGCCTCACCGACGGTCTCGCCGATCGCGCCGTATGCCTCGCCCCGAAAGCATCGGCCGTCTTCGAGCACGAGGACAGCGGGCGAACTCCGGCTCATGCAGCCCCCTGTTGCGCCGAGATTGCGCCAATGGATCCGCTCATGCGAGCTTCCCGTCGAGGACCGTCGGCCTGCCGCGGAGGAACGTCGCGACCACGCGTCCGGGCAGCTCGCGTCCGGCGTACGGGGTATTGCGGGAAAGCGACGCCGAGTCGGTCGGGTCGACGATGCGGGTGGCCGACGGATCGTAGAGCGTCACATTGCCCGGCTCTCCGACCGCGATGCCGCGCCCCTGGCCCTCGATCCGGCCGATCCGCGCCGGCCTGGTCGCCATCCGGTCGGCCAGGCCCGCCCAGTCGAGCCGTCCGGTGTCGACCATCGTGTGCTGTGCGATCGACAGCGCCGTCTCGAGGCCGAGCATGCCGAAGGCGGCGGCAGCCCACTCGCATTCCTTGTCCTCGACCGGATGCGGGGCGTGGTCGGTCGCGACGATGTCGATCGTGCCGTCGGCGAGCCCGTCGCGCAGCGCCTCGACGTCGGCGGCGGTGCGTAGCGGCGGATTGACCTTGTAGATCGGGTCGTAGGTCGCGGCCAGCTCGTCGGTCAGCAGCAGATGGTGCGGGGTCACCTCGGCGGTGATGTCCCAACCCTTCTGCTTGGCCCACCGCACGATCTCGACCGATCCCGCGGTCGACACGTGGCACACGTGCAACCGTGACCCGACGTGGCCCGCGAGCAGCGCGTCGCGGGCGATGATCGCCTCCTCGGCGACGGCCGGCCAACCGCACAGGCCGAGCACTCCGGACAGCTCGCCCTCGTTCATCTGGGCGTTCTCGGTGAGCCGAGGCTCTTGCGCGTGTTGGGCCACGACGCCGTCGAAGGCCTTCACGTACTCCAACGCCCGTCGCATGATGACGGCGTCGGACACGCACTTGCCGTCGTCGGAGAACACGCGCACCCGCGCCGCCGAGTCGGCCATCGCGCCGAGCTCGGCCAGTCGTTCGCCCCGGAGGCCGACGGTCACCGCACCGACCGGATGTACGTCGCAGTGACCCGCCTCGCGGCCGAGGTTCCACACCTGCTCGACCACGCCGGCGGTGTCGGCGACCGGGTCGGTGTTGGCCATCGCATGCACGGCGGTGAATCCACCCAGGGCAGCCGCCGCGGTGCCGGTCGCGACCGTCTCGGCGTCCTCACGACCCGGCTCGCGCAGGTGCGTGTGCAAGTCGACCAGGCCCGGCAGGGCGACCAAGCCGTCGGCGTCGACGACAGTGGCATCGGCATCGGACAGCCCCCGTCCGACCTCGACGATGCGACCGTCGCGCAGCAGCAGGTCGGTGGCGTCGCCGCCGAGCGGCTTGGCGCCGCGGATCAAGTGGGCCCCGGTCACGATGCGGCCTCCTCGGTCGCGCCCACGACTGCGGGATCGTGGTCGTTTTCGAGACCGTCGACATCACCGTCGTCCTGCAATTGCGCACTTGCCGGCGCGCCGGACAGCAGCAGGTAGAGCACGGCCATCCGGATCGCGACGCCGTTGGCCACCTGCTCCACGATCAGGGACCGCGCCGCGTCGGCGACGTCGGCGGTGATCTCCATGCCGCGATTCATCGGGCCCGGATGCAGCACGAACGCGTGCTCCGGCAGCAGCGCCATCCGTCGCGCGTCGAGTCCGTAGCGTCGGGCGTACTCCCTCGCGCTCGGGAAGTACGACGCGTTCATCCGCTCCTTCTGGACCCGGAGCATCATCACCGCGTCGCTCTTGGCCAAGGCTTGGTCGAGGTCGTAGCCGATCTCGACCGGCCAAGTCTCGACCCCGACCGGCAGCAGCGTCGGCGGCCCGACCAGCGTCACCTCGGCGCCGAGCGTCGACAGCAGCAGAGCGTTCGATCGCGCCACCCGACTGTGCAGGACGTCTCCGACGATGACGATCCGGCGCCCCTTGAGGTCGCCGAGATGCCGCCGCATCGTGAACGCGTCGAGCAGCGCCTGGGTCGGATGCTCGTGCGTACCGTCGCCGGCGTTGACGACCGAGCCGTCGATCCAACCCGCGTGCGCCAGCCGGTGTGGCGCTCCCGAGTCGTGATGTCGCACGACCACCGCGTCGGCGCCGATCGCCTGCAGGGTCAGAGCCGTGTCCTTGAAGCTCTCCCCCTTCGACACGCTCGAGCCCTTGGCGGTGAAGTTGATCGTGTCGGCCGACAGTCGCTTCGCGGCCACTTCGAACGAGATGCGGGTACGCGTGGAGTCCTCGAAGAACAGGTTGACGACCGTACGTCCGCGTAGTGTGGGCAGCTTCTTGATCGGTCGATCGGCCACCGACCGCATCTCCTCGGCGGTGTCCAACACCAGGGCGGCGTCGTCGCGACTCAGGTCGGCCGCGCTCAGCAGGTGGCGGTCCATCAGGACTCCTCCTCTCGGGTCCGGTCGGCGATCACGACTTCGTCTCGGCCGTCGATCTCGGTGACGGCGACGCGTACGTGCTCGATGACGGAGGTCGGAAGGTTCTTGCCGACGAAGTCGGCTCGGATCGGGAGCTCGCGGTGGCCTCGATCGACGAGGACCGCGAGCTGGATGGCCGTCGGTCGGCCGAGGTCGTTGAGGGCGTCGAGGGCGGCCCGGATCGTGCGGCCCGAGAACAGCACGTCGTCGACCAGCACAACGACCCGGTCGTCGACCCCCGCGGTCGGGATCTCGGTGTGCTCGAGCGCTCGAGCCGGACGCATCCGGAGGTCGTCGCGGTAGGGCGTGATGTCGAGCGAGCCGAACGGTACCGCGGTGCCTTCGACGTCGCGGATCCGGGTCGCCAGGCGCTCGGCGAGCGGCACACCGCGCTTCGGGATGCCGAGCAGGACGAGGTCGTCCGGACCGCGGTTGCGTTCGAGAATTTCGTGAGAGATGCGGGTCAACGCGCGAGAGATGTCGCTCTCATCGAGGGCAACCCGACCGATCGCAGGGTGGACTGCAGCCACCAGGACCTCCTTGCCCGCCTCACAGGACGGCTCTTAAAGGATGTCTGACACTGGCAGGCTATCAGCCGGCCGGCACGGGCCGGCCCACCGCAACGCCGAGTGGCGCACCGTTGTCGCCCACAGCCGCCGAACGCGACAACGGTGCGCCACTCGGAGCTAGAACGTCACCAGCGGATCGCCGAAGTAGTCGGAGATGAAGTTGAGGAAGAAGAACCCGAAGAAGAGGAAGTTGCACACCAGAATCACGTAGTGCCACGGTCGTGGCCGCGCCGCCTTGGGCAACCTCCTGTTGAGATAGATCAGCATGAACGGATAGATCAACGCGCCGAGGTTGGCCATGTTGGCCGACCACTCCACGAGGCCCACGGGCGGCGAGGTGTGGATCACGATGCTGATCACGACGAGCAGGCCGATCATGAACGGGTAGTAGAACTTGCGTGGGTCTCCTTCGATGCGGGCGCGCAGTCGAGAGCTGGTCGCGTGCGACGCGTCCGTCGTCACCCGCACCATGCCTTCGAAGATGCCGAGCTGGGTGGAGAACAAGATGAACACACCCATGAGCAAGGCGATGTAGAAGACGAACGTGCCTTGTTCACCACGCAGCACATCGGCTACGAACGTCGGCACGTTGTCCTCGGTCGGCACTCGGCCGGACGTTTCGACGGGATGGGACATCAGGATCGTCGGCAACAGCATGCCGAGCATCGCGCCGACGAAGAACACGCCCCACATGTCGATGAGGAGCAGCCGGTACCACCGACGCCACAGCGCGGCGTTCTTCGGGTCGTCCGGGAACGTCACACCACTCGCCAGGACTTCGGTGCGATCCCCGCGCATGTCTGAGAGGTAACCGGTCCGGTGGCCCATGCCGTAGCCCTTGTCGCGGTAATGGCCCATGACGTACCAGTTGAGGCCGGAAGCGAGCGCGGTGAACCCGGCCAGCCCGCCGAGTTGCGACGCCGTGATGCCTTCGGGGGCTTGCCGGCGTGACGAAGCCTCGAATGCCATCCCACCAGATGTCGAACGGCACGAGTACGAGGTCGAGCGCGAGCAGGATGACAAGGATTGTGCCGACGAGGACCCAGTTGGTGAGCTCGAGGGCGCGACTGATCCGGCGGGCCATCGCCGTAATGACGAACACGACGACGAGCAGGAGCATCGCGTAGATGCGGGACTCCTCGCTGTCGGCCGACGGCACCTCACCGTGCACGAGGGCGTAGACCCCGTCGCCTGCTTTACTCCGAACTCGGACCACATTCGTGGGGACCTGACCAGGTCAGAGCCGGAAAAGGACACGCCGGGCGGCTTGACCCGTAGGCGCTCCGCGAACTATGGTCACTCTGCGTAGCGAAGCGGGGTGGACCATGAAGCGGGGTAGACACGGAGTTTCTGCCTCGATCGATGGAGTCGTGACATGACGAAGCAGTACGGCAAAGAGCTCGGCGCTCGCCTGCGCGCCATCCGACAGCAGCAGGGTTTGTCGCTGCATGGGGTCGAGCAGAAGTCCAAGGGCCGCTGGAAGGCGGTCGTGATCGGTTCGTACGAGCGCGGCGACCGCGCCGTCACCGTGCAGAAGCTTGCCGAACTCGCCAGCTTCTACGGCGTCCCGATCGAGGAGCTGCTCCCCGGAACCCGTACCAGCGCCGCCGCCGCCGAGCCCCCGCCGCGGCTGATCCTCGATCTGGAGAAGCTCGGCGCACTCGACTCCGAGGAGGCGGGCCCGCTGCTGCGCTACGCGGCGACGATCCAGGCGCAGCGCGGCGACTACAACGGCAAGGTGTTGTCGATCCGCCGGGAGGATCTGCGGACCCTCGCGGTCATCTACGAGGAGCAGCCCAGCGTGCTGGCCGCCCAGATGGTTGCGTGGGGCGTCCTCAACGCCGGATCGAGCGAGCGCGACCCGAACTGACCACAACGCAGCGCGGCGGCGCCGGATCCGAAGATCGCGTCGCCGCCGCGGTGAGGCCCCAGGTCGAGGCATCGGGTCTTACTCGATGAAGCCCTGCTCCTGCAGGTAGTCGTGCGCGACATCCTCCGGCTTCAGACCTTCGGCACTCACCTGGGCGTTCAGCTCGGTCATCGTCTCGGTTGTCAGAGTTTCCGCCAGTGGCGCCAGCACCTCGAGGATCTCCGGGTTCTCCGCGTCGGTCTCCTCCGTGACGATCGGGCAGACGGCGTAGATCGGGAAGAACGACTTGTCGTCCTCCAAGGGGACCAGGTCGAGCGCCGCGATCCGACCGTCGGTGGTGAACACCTCGCCGAAGTTGCAGGTGTCGCCCTTGTCTAGCTCGGTGTAGACCACGCCGGTGCCGACCTCGGTGAGGTTGCTGTCGGGGATCTCCATGCCGTACGCCTGCTGGAAACCGTCCCAGCCGTCGGGTCGTCCGGCGAACTCGCTCTCGAGGCAGACCGTGGCCTCGTCCGGGTTTTGCTGCACGAACTCGGCCATGTCGGAGGACGTGGTGACGTCGTTCTCCTCGGAGAACTCCTTCGTGACCGCGAGCGCGTAGGTGTTGTTCATGGGCGCGTACTTGCCCCACACCAGGCCGTTCTCCTCGAGGTCTTCGTCCCTCACGGCCTCGTAGAGCTTCTGGGTGTCCGGGATGGGGTTGTCGTGACCAAGGTGGTTGATCCAGCCAGTTCCCGTGTAGTCCCAGTAGACGTCGATCGCGCCGGTGACGAGGGCCTGTCGCGAGGCGTTGGTGCCCTGGATGTTGGTCTCGTCAACCACATCGGCGCCGGCCGCGCTCAGCATCTGGAGGGTGAGCTGACCGATGATGAGCTGCTCGTCGAAGTCCTTCGACCCGACCTTCACCGTCACACCCTCAAGGGCGGTGGGATCGACGGATCCGGCTTCGACATCGGTCGTCTCGTCCTTCTCCCCGAGCCCGCAGCCCGACATGGCTGTCGTCACGAGTCCCACGGCGGCCGCGACCGCGGCAATGTGCTTACGGCGTCCTCTTATCATCTTGTCCTTCCTCATCTGCGCGTAGACGTCTCTTGAGCTGTCACCTGATGCCGGCCGGCGTCAGGACTCGTTCAACGATTCCCCCCAACCAGTCGAGGATCAGGGCCAAACAGGCGACGAAAAGCGCCGCCGCGAACATCTGCTGGTTTCGCGACAGCTTGATGCCCTGCATGAGCTGGTCGCCGAGTCCGCCGGCGCCGATGAAGTAGCCGATCGGGATCGTCGCAACGGCGAGGACGAGGGCTGTCCGGGCGCCGGCGGCGATCACCGGCACGGCGAGCGGCAGCTCGACTCGGAAGAGGACTCCCGCCGGCGACATGCCCATGCCGCGTGCTGCGTCCTTGATGTCAGGGTCGATCTGGTCGAGACCGACGATCGTGTTGCGCAACACCGGAAGAACGGCAAACAGTGTCAGCGAAATGACAACGGGCCAGAAGCCGATCTCCCACACAAGCGCGACGATCGCCACCAGTCCGATGCTCGGCACGGCCTGGCCGGCGTTGGCTATCAGGAGCGCGAACGGCTCGAGCAAGCGCACCCGAGTGACCGCGATCCCGACCGGGATCGACGCCACCAAGACCAAGGCCGTGACGGCGAAGGCGAGCTTGACGTGCTCGATCGTGCTGTCGGAGATCCGGTCGAACGTCATCTGGGACTCGACGATCTGCGAGAGCTTTGCCGTGTTGAGGTAATACACCTCGGCACCGACCGCGATCGCGACGACGAGCGGGATCACCAGGTCGCGCCAGGTGAAGAAGTGGCGTCGCCCCGAGCCCGTCGTCGGCCGCCGGCCACCATCTATCTGGGTGGGCGGACTGACGCTGGGATCGACCATCGTGCTCATGACGACAGCTCTCCGGCTTCACCCGAGCCTGCGCGGGCAGCCGCACCATTGGCAGCCGCCTTGCCTCCCTTGGCCAGCACGTCGCTCATGCGTACGCTCCCGCAGCTTCGGCCGTCGTCCGTCACGACGACGACGTCGTGCCCGGTCTCCAACATGGCGTCGACAGCATCCCGGAGGCTGGCTCCCAGCGGGACCTCGGGCAATCCGGCTCGCGCGTCGACCGGCGGCGCGAGATCGTTCATGGTCAGGCGGTGCAACGCGAGGCTCTTGAGCGTGGCGGCCTCACCGACGAAGCCGGCCACGAAGTCGTCGGCCGGCGACTGCAAAATCTCTTCAGGCGTTGCGAACTGCGCGATGTGCGACCCGACGCGAAGTACGGCGATCCGGTCACCCATCCGGATTGCCTCGTCGAAGTCGTGGGTGACGAAGACGATGGTCTTCTTCAGCTGCTCTTGCAGGCCCAGGAACTCGCTTTGCAGGCGCTCTCGAGTGATGGGGTCGACCGCACCGAACGGCTCGTCCATCAACATGAGGGGCGGGTCCGCCGCCAGCGCACGGGCGACGCCGATGCGCTGCTGTTGGCCGCCGGACAGCTGGCGCGGGTAGCGGCCACGGAAGTCGGCCGGCTCGAGTCCCACCAGCGCCAGCAACTCGTCGACGCGCTCGGAAATCCGCTTCCTGTCCCACTTCAGCAGCCGGGGCACCATGGCGATGTTGGCGGCGATGGTCAGGTGCGGGAAGAGACCGATCTGCTGGATCACGTAACCGATCCGGCGACGCAACTCGACCTCGTTGAGCCCCAGCACGTCGTCGTCGCCGATCAGGATCTGGCCCGACGTCGGTTCGATCAGTCGGTTGATCATCCGCATCGTCGTCGTCTTGCCGCAGCCGGAAGGACCGACGAGTACGACGATCTCGCCGGCCTCGATATCCAAGCTGATCGCGTCGACCGCATTGGTCTCCATGCCGGGATAGGTCTTGGTGACCTCGACCAGCTTGATCGGAAGGCCCTTGCCGGACTCGAGATGGCTGGCTGCGGTTTGCTCAGGCACGGAGACCCCTCGGAGTAGTGAGCCGACGGACGATGAGAAGGAGGAAGTCGAAGACGATGGCGAGCAGGGCGACCAGGATCGTCGCGGCGACCGCTTCGTTGAAGGTGTTGACCGAACCGATGGCGGTCAACGCGTGGAAGATGAACGTGCCTAGTCCGGGTCCACTCAGGAACGCCGCGATCGCGACCAGGCCGACCGCGAGCTGCGTCGAGACTCGAATGCCGGCGAGGATCACCGGCCAGGCCAGCGGAAGCTCGATGCGCAAGAGGATGTGCCGTCGGCTCATGCCCATACCCCGCGCGGCGTCGATCATGACCGGATCGACGCTGCGCAACCCGACGACGCCATTGCGAATCGTCGGAAGCAGCGAATACATCACCAGCGCCGGAAAGATCGTGTTCAGGCCGAAACCGAGGACGGGCACCAAGAGGCCGAACAGCGCGAGCGACGGGATCGTGAACCCGACAGCCGCAGCGGAGATGCCGAATTGCGATCCGGCCGAAGATCGATAGGTGAGCATCGCGATCAACGTGCCTAATATCGCGGCCGTCACGACGACATACAGCGTCAGGATCGCATGTCGCTCCGTCTCGAAGATGAAGTCGCTCTGGTACTCCTGAACGTATTCGAGAAAGGGCAAACCATCCATGCAGTCAGTTCCCTTCTACCGACTCGATGCTAGGTACCCACGGACGGCCCCATGCATGAGTCAGTGACCGGCGCGGATGCCGTTGTCCTGATCGCACAACGTTCGACGTGGTCGGACAGCGTTGGCAGCGAGTCACCTTACCGTTTGGTCCACCCAGTGCAAGCTTCCTCGGGACAAACCGGACCAGCGCGTGTCGTGCCGTGATGTATGCATGATCTAGTCGACGAATGTCGGCTTCAACTCGACGAGACGCGCAAGGAGACCGTTTACGAATCCGCTCGACTCGTTGGTCGACAGATCGGCGGCGAGCTCCACCGCCTCGCTGACCGCAACCGGATCTGGAACATCTTCGACATAAAGGATCTCGTACGTCGCGATACGCAACAGATTGCGATCGACGATGGGCATCCGGGCCAGCGACCAGCCCTCGGCATGCGCATCGAGGATCTCGTCGATCCGGGCCTGATGTTCGGCGACCCCTTCGACCAGGGTCACGGTGTACGGGTTGACCGGCGGGTCTCCGGAAGCCAACCGATCGGGCAAGGTCGCCCCCAGCTCGACGCTGCGCAGCTCCGACTCGTACAACACGTCCAGAGCGCGCTTGCGTGCCTTCGTCCGAGCGGCCACCTAGGCGCGTCCGAGGTAAGAGCCGTCCCGAGTGTCGACCTTGACCTTCTCACCGCTGGTGATGAACAACGGCACCTGGGTCTCATACCCCGTCTCGAGGCGCGCCGGCTTGGTGCCGCCGCTGGACCGGTCGCCCTGCAAGCCGGGCTCGGTGTATTCGATGGTCAGCTCGACCGACGCCGGCAGCTCGATGAACAGTGGCGTGCTCTCGTGCATCGAGACGATGACGTCTTGGTTGTCGAGCAGGAAGTGCGATGCGTCGCCCACGATGTCTTGGCCCAAGTGGAGCTGGTCGTAGGTCGTGGAATCCATGAAGACGTAGGACTCGCCGTCATTGTAGAGGTATTGCATCTGGCGCTTGTCGACGTTGGCGGTGTCGACCTTCACGTCGGCGTTGAAGGTCTTGTCGACGACCTTGCCGGACATGACGTTCTTGAGCTTCGTCCGCACGACCGCGCCGCCCTTGCCCGGCTTGTGGTGCTGGAACCACAGGACCGACCACAGCTGGCCGTCCAAATTGAGCACCATGCCGTTCTTGAGTTCGTTCGTCGTAGCCATCGGGCAGCGTTTCCTTCGGTGTCGTGCTTACGTGGATCAGTCGATGACCCGAAGCTCCTTGGACGCGGTCGTCAGGATCTCGGGTGCGTCGGCGTGGACGATCAAGGTGTCCTCGATGCGGACACCGCCAAGCCCTGGGAGGTAGACGCCGGGTTCGATGGTGATCGCGGTCCGATCTGGCAGTGTACCCGTGGTCGTCTCCCCCATGAACGGATCCTCGTGGATCTCGAGTCCGACGCCGTGCCCGAGGCCGTGGACGAACTTGTCGGCGTGCCCGGTCGGCTCGAGCGTCGCGACCACCGCGTCGAACACCGCCTTGGTCTCCGCGCCGGGCCGCGCCTCCCCGACGCCGACTGCCTGCGCCTCCTGGACGGCGGCATAGATCTCGAGCTGCCAGTCGGTCGGCTCGGAGCCGACGACGAACGTCCGGGTGCAGTCGGCGTGATAGCCGCGGACACGGGCGCCGAAGTCGATCTTGAGCAGGTCACCGCGTCGGACCGTGCGCGCCGACGGCTGGTGGTGCGGGATCGAGGAGTTCGGACCGGACGCCATGATCGTGTCGAATCCCACCGCCTCCCCGCCGAGGTCGAGCATCAGGTTGTCGAGCTCGCGAGCCAGATCGAGCTCGGTGCGCTCGACGACTGGGCCGGCGATCAGGCGCTCGAGCGCCCGCGTCGAAACGTCGCAGGCCTCGCGCAGGGCCGCGATCTCGTCGGCGTCCTTGACCGTACGCAGCAGCTCGACGGCACGGTCGAGACTGCTGAACTCGAGCGTGCCACTGTCGTCGGCGCCGGTGAGGGCTCCATGCTGGTCGACGGTCAGGTCGTGCGTCTCGACGGCGAGGGTGTGGCAGCCGGCCTCGACGGCGAGCGCCGGAAGCTTTGGCGCCAGCGCCCCCTTGACGAGGCGCGGCTCGAGGCCGGTCTCGGCCCGACCCTGCTCGATGTAGCGCCCGTCCGTCGCGAAGACCGGGTCGCCCTCCGCCGGCACAAGGACCGCGCCGTTGCTGCCGGAGAAGCCGGTCAGGTAGCGCAAGTTGTTGAGGTCGGTGACCAGCGCGGCATCGAGGCCGCGTCGGGTGAGCAGCTCGCTGAGCCGGCGACGCCGGTCGTCGTGGATCTCGGGCATGTCCCCACTCTCGCAGACTCCATACCCCGCCGACTGGCGCACCGTCGTCGGTCGGAGGCCACTTCGGCGACGACGGTGCGCCAGTCGGCGTATCGGCGAGAGGGCCTCGGCGCCTAGACTTTCGGCCATGTCCTGGTGGTGGCTAGCCATCCTGGCCCTGGCCGGCGTCGTCTTCTGGCTTCGCCGACGTCGGCGTCTGCGCAATGACGCCGTCCTGCAGGAGTCGATCGACCATCTCGGACCGCACGCCGAACCCAAGCGGCCACCGGCCAAGCAGCCCTGGCATCGACCCGGCTTCGGGCCGGCGCCGCGGATGTCGGCGCTCGACCTGGGATCCGGGCCGCTGCCCCCGGCTGCCGGTGCGACGGAAAACCCGGACCTCGCCGGCCCGATGCCCGACGACGAGGACGTCCCGGCGATGATCCCGATCGACATGTCCGACGAGCTGGAGGGCGACGACGCGCCGACTGTCAAGCCGCCACTCCCCCCGCCGCCACCACCACCGCCGGCCGACGTGGGTGTCGTCGAGAACCCCGCCGACGACCCGGCGGCCGCGACCATCGATAGCCTCGACCCGATCATCGGCGGGTTCGACGAGGTCGAGGTGGAGTTTGACCCGTTGCGTGGGCCGCAGGTCGTCGAGCTGCCGCCGGAGCTCGCCGACGAGGTTCGCGACCTCATGAGCCGGCGGCGGGAGGTTGCCGCGGTACGGCTCATCTGCGACTCGATGGGCGTCGGCATCCTCGACGCTCAACGCACGGTCCGCTCCCTCGTCGGCCGCTGACGCTTCACTGAGAGGACTCGTCTTGCGCGACACGCTCGGCGTGTTGCGGGAAATGAGTCCTCCCAGCGGGGCGGGTCCGGCCGCCAGGAAGGTCAGCGCACGATCTCGGCGTACGCGGCAGTCAACAAGGCGGAGTCGGGGGCCTCGAGGATGGCCGGCCTGGCCAGTCCGTCGAGCACGACGAACCGCAGCTGATCGCCCCGCGCCTTCTTGTCGACCCGCATCGCCTCGTGCAGCTCGGGCCAGCGCCCCGGTGCGTACGACGTCGGCAGCCCGACGAGCTTCAATACGCGCCGGTGTCGTTCGGCCGTGCCCGGATCCAACCGTCCGGCGAGCCGGGCCAGCTCTGCGACGTAGCTCATGCCGATCGCGACCGCGGCGCCATGTCGGAATCCGAACTTCTCGACCCGCTCCACAGCGTGTCCGAATGTGTGACCGTAGTTGAGAGCGGCTCGACCGACACCGTCGACGCCACCGGTCTCGCGCAGGTCGCCCGACACGACGGCGGCCTTGACCGAGATCGATCGCACGATCAGCTCGCGCAGTGCCTCGCCACCGGGGTCGAGCGCCTCGGGACCGGACTCGACGATCTCGAGGATCGCCGGGTCGGCGATGAAGCCGCATTTGATGACCTCGGCCAGTCCGGACACCAGCTCGGCCCGCGGCAGGCTGTTGAGCAGGTCGAGGTCGCACACCACCCCGGACGGTTCGTGAAACGCACCGACGAGGTTTTTGCCCTCTTCGGTGTTGATGCCGGTCTTGCCGCCGACGGCCGCGTCGACCATGCCGAGCAGGCTCGTCGGCACCTGGACGAGTCGAACCCCACGCAGCCAGGTTGCGGCGACGAATCCGGCAAGGTCGGTGGTCGCGCCACCGCCCAGGCCGACGATCACGTCCGTACGGGTGAAGCCGGCTCGACCGAGGACACCCCAACAGAAGCTCGCGACGTCGGCCGCCTTGGCCGCCTCGCCGGTCGGTACGACGACCGCATGAGCCTCGACGCCGCGGCCAGCGAGTGCGTCGCGAAGTCCGGTGCCCATCGTCGACAACCCCTCGGGATGGATCACAGCGACCTGGCGCACGTCGCCCACGAGGTCGGCGACCGTCTCGACCAGGCCGTGCCCGATAACCACGTCGTAGGGGGCGGCCGCCTGTACCGTGATCCGCTTCGAAGCGTCGGTCATGACGCGGCACCCTCACGGGCCAGCGCCGCGGCGATGTCGTCGGCCAGCTCCACCGGCGTCCGGCCGTCGGTGTCGACGGTCAGCCAGGCGACCGATTCGTACGCCGGCCGCCGTTCGTCGAGCAGGCTCTTGAGCCGCGACCGTACGTTGCCCAGCAGCAGCGGCCGACTGACCCCGAGTCCCACCCGGCGCACCGCCTCGGCCAGCCCCACGTCGAGGAACACGACCCGATGGCCACGCAGCGCAGCCCTGGTGTCCGGGTCCAGGACGGCGCCGCCGCCGAGTGACAAGACCCCAGCGTGCTCGTCGAGGGCCGCGGCTACCGCCGATCGCTCGAGAGCCCGGAAGTGAGCCTCACCGTGGTCGACGAACAGCTCCGCGACGGTCATGCCCGTCGATGCCTCGATGTCGGCGTCGGCGTCTCGCAGCTCGACGCCCAACCGCACGGCCAACAGGGCACCCACCGTCGACTTGCCGGCGCCGGGCGGACCGACGAGGACCACCAGCGGGCTCACCGAGCCAACTCCGAAAGGTAGCCGTCCCGATTGCGTCGGGTCTCGACGACCGAGTCTCCACCGAACTTCTCCAGCACTGCCTCGGCCAACACCAGCGCCACCATCGCCTCGGCCACGATGCCGGCGGCCGGCACGGCGCAGACGTCCGACCGCTGATGGTGCGCGACGGTCGGCTCTCCGGTCGCGACGTCGACGGTCTTGAGGGGCCGCGGCACGGTCGAGATCGGCTTCATGGCGGCTCGAACGCGCAGGGTCTCGCCGGTCGACATGCCGCCCTCGGTGCCACCGGATCGGCCCGACGTGCGCCTGATGCCACCGGCGTCGTCGAGCACCATCTCGTCATGCGCCGCCGACCCCCTCGACCGGGCCAGGGCGAATCCGTCACCCACCTCGACGCCCTTGATCGCCTGGATGCCCATCAGTGCCCCGGCCAATCGGGCGTCGAGGCGACGGTCCCAATGAACGTGACTGCCAAGGCCCGGCGGAATGCCCGTCACCACGACCTCGACGACGCCGCCGAGTGTGTCGGCGTCGCTCTTGGTCTGGTCGATCTCGGCCACCATGGCGGCGCTGGTGTCCGGGTCGAAGCAGCGCACCGGGTCGGCGTCGAGCGCCGCCCGGTCTTGCGCCGTCGGCGTTTTGCCCTCGGGCGCCCGCACCGTGCCGAGCTCGACGACGTGGCTCACCAGGTCGATGTCGGCTGCCTGGTTGGCGAATGCCTGCGCCACCGCGCCCAACGCCACGCGGGCGGCCGTCTCGCGGGCGCTGGCCCGCTCGAGCACGGGCCGAGCCTCGTCGAAGCCGTACTTTTGCATGCCGACCAGGTCGGCGTGCCCCGGTCGGGGTCGGGTGAGCGGCGCGTTACGGGCGATGCCCTCGAGCTCGGCGGGGTCGACCGGGTCGGCCGCCATCACCTGCTCCCACTTGGGCCATTCGGAGTTGCCGATCCGCATCGCGACCGGGCTGCCGAGCGTCTTGCCGTGGCGGATGCCGCCGATGATCTCGAGCTCGTCTTGCTCGAACGCCATCCGGGCTCCCCGGCCGTAGCCGAGCCGGCGTCGGGCAAGCGCGGCCTGAATGTCGGCGCTCGTCACGGCGACGCCGGCCGGCAGTCCCTCGAGGATCGCGACCAGAGCCGGGCCGTGCGACTCCCCTGCAGTCAGCCAACGCAGCATGGCAGTCAGTCTGTCACGCAGCACCTGGGGCGCTGGCGGCGTCCCACGCGGGGTCGACGCTACGGCGCGGTTGGCTTGGTGTGCCAGCGCAGTCCGTCGGTGCTGCAGATCGGATCCGGTACGTCGATCTCACGACTGTCGTAGGGGTCGTAAGTGGCGGCGCAGGCCTCCTCTCCAACGGCGCCGAGCCCTCCCGTCGTCGTCTTGCGAAGCTCGGCCGGCACCGGGTACGTCTCGGCCCGCGTCCAGGTGGCGTCGGTGCTGCGAGCGAGCGTGGATGGCCCCACGATCAGCAACCGTCCGTCCGGCAGGACGACCGCGTCGAAGGTGCACCCAGCATTCGTTAAGCCGGACTTCGCGACGTCCGGGTAGTTGTACGTCGTCACGTCGCCCGCCGACTGATTCGGAACGCTGACCCGAAGGTCCCCGCCGGTGGCGATCCACAAGACACCGACGCGACCCTCGTACTGAATGATCGAGGCCAACGGGTCCGCAGCCTGGTTCGCGAAGACGAAGCTCGTCGAGCCGCCGTCAGGCAGGGTCCGCACCAGCTCATAGCGACCATCGGCGTGACGGAGCGCCCAGAGGTCGCCGTCGTTGGACAGCGCCGCGGACGCGGACGTGCCACACGAGGCAGGGGCGACGTCGCTGAGCTCCTTGACCTCGCTGGCATGCCCGGCGCCGACATCGATGAGCAAATACCCGCCGTACCTCTCCCAGTCGGCCACGAGAGCATCTCCGTCGAGGTCGGCGAAGGGAGCCGGTGGCTTCGTCACGCGCATCTCGCGGATGCCGCCGGGACTCACCAGATTGAGCTCGCCGCGACGACCCACGGCGAAAACGCCGTCCGCGACCGGACTCGACGGCACGAAAAAAACCTCGTTTCGGTAGACCTTTGACCAGCCCTCCTGTTCACCGGTCTGGATCGTGTAACCGACTGCGGGCGCGAACGATCGCGGGTTGTCCGGATCGAGTAGCGACACACTCCAGGTCGTCAACAGCGTGCTGCCGTCCGCACTCCACGCCTTGTTGGCCACGCTGGCGTCGCCACTGTCGATCGCGCGTCCCAGCTCACCGTCCGGGCCCTCGAAGCCGCGCAGGTGGCCGACCGGCTCCGGCGCGGCGCTGTCCTGCACGACTTGGGTGCCCGTAAACGCGATCGCCGCGGCGACCGCCGCAACCGCACCGGCCGCCATCGCTCGGGCGCGCCGCCGCCGCTGGCGTCCACGCCGCTCGATCGCGGCGAAGTCCGGCGTGTGCGTCGCCGCCGTCGCTCGCCGGCTCACCACCGGGTCCAGCAGCTCGTCGAGATCACGCATGGCTCGCCTCCTCCCGCTCGGACAGCAGCTCGGCCAGGGCCGCTCGACCCCGACTCAGCCGCGCCTTCACCGTGCCCACCGGGGCTCCAACCGCCTGGGCGACCTCGTTGACCGGCAGGTCGGCGAGATGGTGCAGCGCGATGACCTGCCGCTGCACCTCAGGCAGCTGCCGCATCGCCTCGATCAGCACCACATGATCCGGCGACAGGTCGGGCTCGACCAGCTCGGACCGGTGCGTCCTGCGATGCAGCCGGTCACCGACGATCCGACGCCGCCACCGGCTCCGGCTGAGGTTGACCGCGACCGTGCGGAGCCACGCCTCCGGGTTGTCCGTACGTCGAAACTTCCGCTCGTGCTGGATGGCCTGCGCGAACGCCTCCTGGACGACATCTTCGGCCTCCCCCAGGTCGCGGCACACGCCGTACAGCTGGCCGACGAGTCGTCGATATGACGCCTCGTAGACCTGCCGTACGAAGTCGTCGTCCATGTGGCTCCTTCCGCCGCCCCTCGACCACACGACTCGCGAGTCAGTCTCATGGTTGCGTACGAGATCGGACCTTTTCGCCATGGAGCGGCGACCCGGCCCTCGGCGACGGAGCGTTAGGTCCACCAGTCGATGATCGCCGGAGTGATCGCCACCGCGAGCCAGGCGCCGAATAGAAGGAACGGGCCGAACGGATAGCCCTTGCGATCGACGATCTTGAGCGCGGACAGCACCGCTCCGACCAACCCACCGATGAGGAACGCGGCGTAGAGCCCGATCACCAGCTCCGGCCAGCCCTGCCAGGCGAGTGCCATGCCGAGCACGCCGGACAACCGGACGTCGCCGTAGCCCAATCCCTTCGGATAGATCAGCCACATCAGCGCGAAGATGCCGAACGTCGCGGCCCACCCGATCGCGGCGCGGATCAACGAATCCCAGTCGGACGTCGCGCTGGCGGCGATCAGCAGGCTGCCGGCGACGATCGCGTAGGACGGCATCACCACGCGGATCGGCAACAGCTTGGTCCGCCAGTCGATGAACGACAGGCCCACGCCGATCACGCACAGGAAGGTCCAGGTCGGCAGGCCGGCGTCGAAGCCGAGCACCGCGCCGAGCGTGCCGGCCGCGAGACCCGCGATGACGGCACACCAGACGCCGAGGCCACGAGCGCGCGCGAGATCGACGTAGAGCGGCTTGTCTTCGGCCGCATCCTTCGGCTCTGGAAGCCGAGCGATGACGGCGGGCAGCTGCGAGCCGACCGCCGCCGCCACGGCGGCAG
This sequence comes from Nocardioidaceae bacterium, assembly GCA_035630615.1. GTDB lineage: Bacteria > Actinomycetota > Actinomycetes > Propionibacteriales > Nocardioidaceae > DATFRX01. The sequence goes on along the minus strand of DASQKI010000057.1, from coordinate 5,531 downwards.
CGAGAGCCGCCGCGACCACCTCCTCGCTCACGCGTTCTCCTCGCTAGCGCTCGTCGCAAGCGTGAAATCTCGCGGCATTGAATTGTTCGCTCGCAAGCTCGCTCACGGCCGAGAGCCTAGTGCCGCCTGGGCGGGGTCTCGTAGGACATCCACAGGCACGTCGCGTCCGGTCATGAGCGAGACCTGCCGTACGGCCTGGTGTGCGAGCAGATCGACGCCGGTGACGACGGCGCGGCCACCGGCCCGAGCCGCCTCGGTCAGCGGCGTCGGCCACGGGTCGTAGATCGCGTCAAACACCGCGTCGGCGCCGGCCAGGGCGTCGGCGTGCTCGGCGAGTGCGGCGGCCGGCACCGTCGAGACCGCGAGGTCGGCGTCGTCGGTGATCCAGGCGTCGTCGAGCGGAGCCACCACGACCGCGACACCGGCGGCTGCCGCCCGCTCTCGCAGATGCTCGGCCCGACCCGGATCGCGCACGAGCAGGCGCACCGAAACCAGCCCGATCCGTCGCAACGCGGCCACCGTCGACTCGGCGGTCGCGCCGGCGCCCACGATGACGGCCGATGTCACCCGGGACACACCGCGCTCGGCCAGCGCCGCCACGATTCCCGGCACATCGGTGTTGTCGCCGGACAACCGGCCCTCGTCGAGCAAGACCGTATTGGCGGCACCGGTCTCGCGAACCGTTTCCGAGACATCGTCGAGCAGGGGCAACACAACACGCTTGAGCGGCATCGTGAGCGACAGGCCCCGCCACGACGCGTCGAGCCCGGCGACGAAACCGGTCAGCGCGGCCTCGTCGACCTCGTATGCGTCGTAGCGCCAGTCGAGTCCGAGAGCGGCGTACGCGGCCCGATGCATCACCGGCGACAGCGAGTGCGCGATCGGACTGCCCAGGACGCCGCAGCGACGGGTCAGCACAGATCCGAACTCTGGCAGTAGGCCTGCAGCTTCGCGACGTTGGCGTTGTGCTGCGCGAGCGTCTCCGCGAACAGCGTCTCTCCCGTCTCGAGATTGACCGTGACGAAGAACGTCCAGTCGCCCGGAGTCGGGTCGAGCGCCGCCCGCAGCGCATCCGCGCCCGGCGAGTCGATCGGGCCCGGCGGCAGCCCCGAGTAGCGATAGGTGTTGTACGGCGAGTCGACGGCGCGGTCCTCGTCGCTGGTGAACACACCGTCGGTCGTGCCGTCGATGGCGTAGTGCACCGTCGAGTCGAGCTGCAAGAGGTCACCGGCCTGAACCCGGTTGTCGATGACGCGAGCCACCTTGCCGAGGTCCTCGGGTCGGCTGGCCTCGGCCTGCACCAGGCTCGCGACCGTCACGATCTCTCGCGGGCTCATGCCGAGCTGGTCGGCGGTCTCCTCGAGGCGCAGGCTGGCCGCCTCCTCGTTGAACTTGTCGACCATCATCGCGATCACGTCGCGCGCGGTCGCGTCAGGTGGGATCGGATAGGTCGCCGGGAACAGGAAGCCCTCGGGGTCGCCGTTCGCGTACGACGGCAGGCCCACCGACTTGGGGTTGTCCAAGACCTTCCGTACGTCGGCGGCCTTGATCTTGGTCTCCTTGTCGATGACAGCGACGATCTCGTCGGTCGTCAGACCCTCCGGGATCGTGAGCTCTGCCTCGGCCCGGTTGTCGCCGCTCAGCAGCATCTTGAGCGCCGCCTCACCGGACATCTTGAGCCGCATTTCGTAAAAGCCGGCCTGGATCGACAGCGCGTCCGGGTTGTCGGACGCGGCGTCGGTGAAGGCCTCCGCGCTCGCGACCACATCGGCCTTTTGCAGGGTCGCCCCGATCGTCGTCAACGAGTCGCCCTGCTCGATCTCGATCGTGATCGAGCCGCTGCCCTGACCGTCGTAGTCCTCCGGTCCGCCGAACAGCCCCTCGACGTAGTTCAGACCCTTGCTCACCACGAAGAACATGCCCCCAGCCACCACAGCCAGCGCCAGCAAGACGGCGAAACAACCGCGCCAGCGCCGCCGGCGAGGCGGTTTGCGCGCCGCTCGATGGCCGGCGGGGCGGCGTGACGTCGCTCCATCTCCGGTCTGGCTCAGGATCGGCTCCCTTTCAGGATCTCGCCGGATGGAGCGCCCCGAGTGCGCTCCGCGTCGAGGGCGCTCTGCAAGATCTCGACGGCGGCCGCTTGGTCGACGACGGCCCGTCGGCTCCTTCCCTTACGGCCGCTCGTCCGCAGCGCGCGCTCGGCGCTCGCCGTGGTCAGTCGTTCGTCCACCAGGCGCACCGGAACAGGGTGCACGCGGTCCGCCAGTCGCACAGCATAGGCCCTCGCCTCCGTGGCGGCAGGACCCTCTCGGCCCGACAGCGACACCGGCAGCCCGACGACAACTTCGATGGCTTGCTGCTCTGTGACGATATGAGCGATTCGCTCGAGAGCGGCATCATCGGCCGGCACCGTCTCGACCGGCGTGGCGATCAATCCGTCGGGGTCGCAGGCGGCAACCCCGATCCGAACCGCCCCGATGTCGACACCGACTCGCCGCCCCTTACGCATCGCTTGCCACCCCCTCTTGCGCCGAGATTGCACGTCTTGCCCGCCCGCCGACCTCGCTCGCACACGTCGACGGGATCCAGCGGGCAAGACGTGCAATCTCGGCGCGAAGGGGCAGTGCGGTCACCGCGCGCTCGCGATGGCTTCGGCGACCTGCTTAAGCACCGCATCGGCCGCCGCGACGTCGGTACCGCCGCCCTGTGCGACATCGTCCTTGCCGCCACCGCTACCGCCGAGGGTGCCGGCCGCGAGCTTGACCAGCGCATTCGCCGAGACACCGCGTTCGCGGGCCGCGTCGTTGACCGCGATCACGACCGATACCCGTCCGGCCGCCGACCCAATCACGGCCACGACCGCCGCCCGATCGGCGAGTCGGGACCGCACATCCAAGGCGAGCTTGCGCACGTCACCCGCGGCGGCACCTTCGGGCGCCTGATGGCCGACGAACGCGATCCCACCGACGTCGCGAGCCGCCGCTGCCAGCTCGCCGGCCGATGACAGGAGCTGCGCTATGCGGACCCGTTCGATCTCCTTCTCGGCCGTGCGGAGTCGGTCGACGAGGTCCGCGACCCGATCCGGCAGCTCCTCCGGTTGCGCCTTCAACGCCTCGGACAGCTGCGCCACGAGGAGGTGCTCTCGGGCCAAGAAGCGGTATGCGTCGGTGCCGACCAGAGCTTCGACCCGGCGTACGCCCGATCCGATCGAGCTCTCGCCGAGCAGCTTGACCACACCCAGTTGGCCCGACCGACCCGCGTGAGTGCCGCCGCAGAGCTCTCGGGCCCAGTCGCCGACCGAGATGACGCGGACCTCGTCGCCGTACTTCTCGCCGAACAACGCCATCGCGCCGGACTCGATCGCATCGTTTTGACTCATGACCTCGGCATGCACCGCCAGATCGTCGAGCACGAGCTCGTTGACCCGCGCCTCGACGTCGGACAGCACCGATGCCGGCACGGCTCCGGTCGCGGAGAAGTCGAACCGGAATCGCCCCGGCGAGTTTTCGCTGCCCGCTTGACGTGCGGTCTCGCCGAGCGCCTCGCGAAACGCCTTGTGCACCATGTGGGTCGCCGTGTGCGACCGGCTGATCGAACGCCGCCGCTCGACGTCGACCAACGACCGCGCCGCCGCGCCAAGGCTGACCTCGCCGGACACGATGCGCGCGCGGTGCGCGATCAACCCGGTCAGCGGCGACTGCACGTCGAGCACCTCGACCCGCGCGCCGTTGTCGAGCTCGATCACTCCCGTGTCGGCGAGCTGACCGCCGCCCTCGGCATAGAACGGAGTCCGGTCGAGCACGATCTCGACCTCGTCGCCCTCGCCGGCCGCGACGATGCTTCCCGCCTCGCCGACGATGCCACGCACCACGCCCTCCGAGCCCACCTCGTCGTAGCCGGTGAACTCGACCGTCGTACTCATCGTGTCGGCGATGTCGCGATAGGCGCCGGTCTCGGCGTGCTGGCCCTTCTTGGCCTTCGCATCCGCCTTCGCGCGCTGGCGCTGCTCGGCCATGAGCCGACGGAAGCCCTCCTCGTCGACGCTGAGCCCCTGCTCCGACGCCATCTCGAGCGTGAGGTCGATCGGGAAGCCGTACGTATCGTGCAGCGCGAACGCCTTGTCGCCGGACAGCTGTGTCGCGCCGGCGTGCTTTGCCTCGGACACCGCCACGTCGAAGATCTGGGTGCCGGTCCGCAGCGTCTGGCGGAACGCCTCCTCCTCCGCGTACGCCACCTGCGAGATGCGCTCCCAGTCGCGCTCGAGCTCGGGGTATGACGCCTTCATGGAGTCCTTGCTCACCGGCAGCAGCTCGCCCAGCGCCGGTTCGTCGACGCCGAGCAGCCGCATCGACCGGATCAGCCGGCGCAACAGGCGACGCAGCACGTAGCCGCGACCCTCGTTGCTCGCGGTGATGCCGTCGCCGATCAACATCAGCGCACTGCGTACGTGGTCACCCACGACCCGCAGCCGTACGTCGTCGGCGTGGTCGCGACCGTACGCCGCGCCAGCGAGCTCGGCCGCCCGTGCGATGACCGGGTAGGTGTCGTCGATCTCGTAGAGGTTGTGCTTTCCCTGGAGGAGATAGGCGACGCGCTCGAGACCCATGCCGGTGTCGATGTTTTTCGCCGGCAGGTCACCCTCGACGTCGAAGTCCGCCTTGCTGCGGACCGCGCTGAGCTGCGACTGCATGAAGACGAGGTTCCAAATCTCGAGGAACCGGTCCTCGTCGACGACCGGTCCGCCGTCCGGGCCAAACTCGGGTCCGCGGTCGATGTAGATCTCGCTGCAGGTGCCGCCCGGGCCGGGAACGCCCATGTGCCAGTAGTTGTCCTCGAGTCCGCGACCCTGGATCCGGTCGTCCGCGATGCCGGCGACCCGGCGCCAAAGCCGCCTGGCCTCGTCGTCGTCGTGGTAGACGGTCACCCAGACCTTGTCCGGATCGAAGCCGTAGCCTCCATCGTCCTGCGACCCCGTGACCAGCTTCCAGGCGTACTCGATCGCGCCTTCCTTGAAGTAGTCCCCGAAGGAGAAGTTGCCGCACATCTGGAAAAACGTGCCGTGCCGGGTGGTCTTGCCGACCTCCTCGATGTCGAGGGTCCGGACGCACTTCTGCACGCTGGTCGCGCGGTTCCAGGGCGGCGTCTCCTGGCCGAGCAGGTAGGGCTTGAACGGCACCATGCCGGCGTTGACGAACAGCAGGTTCGGGTCGTCCAGCAGCAGCGAGGCGCTCGGGACGACGGTGTGGCCGCGATCGCCGAAGAACGTCAGCCACCGCCGCTTGATCTCGGCGGTCTCCATCAGGGTGAGCTCCTCAGTGGGCGGGCCTGGCCGGGTCGGCGGCTCGCGGGGTGGTCGATCAGGTCGGCGGCCTCGGCGGGCGACAGCGGCTGCTCGTGGGCGGGCTCCATGCCCAGCGCCTCACGCAGCTCGGCCTCGCGGTCGGCCATGCCGGCGAGCACCTCGTCGGCGAAGGCGCGCACGGCGCCGCCCGCGCCGGTGGCCCGCTCGGCGAGGCCGGACGGGCTGTACG
>DASQKI010000056.1:0-2597 GCA_035630615.1 Nocardioidaceae bacterium | reverse complement strand
AGTCAGATCCCGGGTAGCGGATCTCCAATCCCTCCTACACCTAGATCGGCTCCCCGTAGCTGCAGGATCGTGGGCCGTGGCGCGGTTCGAGGGTCCAGCTTGCTTGCCCCAGCAAAAGTGGGGTGGTTCCGAGCTGTGGTGTCGGCAACGCTCGAAACTGAGGCCGATCCGACGCTCGAAAACGAGGCCACCGGTTCGTCGGTTTCTAGTCTGTCGTGTCTTCGGTTCTGATGCTGGGCAGGGTGTCGATGCCGCGGTTGCGTAGCCGGTAGCTGGCGCCCTTGAGGGTGAGGACGTCGGCGTGGTGGACGACGCGGTCGATCATCGCGGCGGCGACGGCCTGGTCGCCGAAGACGCCACCCCAGCCGCTGAAGGGAAGGTTGCTGGTCAAGATGAGCGAGGCGTGTTCGTAGCGGGATGAGACGAGTTGGAAGAACAGGTTCGCGGCGTCTTGCTCGAAGGGCAGGTAGCCGACCTCGTCGACGATGATCAGCCCGTATCGGCGCAGCTTGGCGAGTTCTTGAGGTAGCCGGCCGGCGCGGTGGGTGTCGGTGAGCCGGACCACCCAGTCGGTGGCGGTCGCGAACAGCACCCGGTGGCCGTGGTTGGCGGCGGCGATGCCCAGGCCGGTGGCCAGGTGGGTCTTGCCGGTGCCGGGCGGGCCGAGCAGCACGACGTTGCGTGCCTCGGTGAGGAACCCGCCGGACGCGAGTGCGGCGACCTGCTGACGCACGGCGGGTTGGGCGTCGAAGTCGAACTCCTCGATCGTCTTCCTGGCCGGGAACCCGGCGGCCCGGATCCGCAGCTGGGCACCGGAGGCGTTGCGGGCGGCGACCTCACGGTCCAGCACTGCGGCGAGGTACTCCTCGTGGGTCCAGCCGGCGTCCCGCGCGTGGTCGGCCAGTCGGGCGGCGGCCTCGGTGATCCGGGGTGCCTTCAGCGCGGCGGCCAGGTAGGTCAGCTGCTTGAGCGCCTCGGTGGCGTCGCTCTTCGTCTTCCTTGCGCTGGTCGTCATCAGGCCACCTCACCGTCGGTGATGGTGTCGGTGAGCCCGTCGACGCTGCCGTCGATCAGGCCGAAGGCACGGTCGTAGTCGGCCAGGTCCCGGACCAGCCCCTCGTGCGGGTCGGGTGCCGGTCGGGGTTGCTGGTACTGCTCGCGCAGCACCTTCGCCGCCGCGACATGGACGGGATCGGTGATCGTCATGCCGCGGGCCCAGACCCGGTCGTGAGCGGCGACGAGACGTCCCTCGTGACGGACTTCGACCCGGGCCAGGTCGGCGGTCACGTCGACGAACCGGCCGATCACCGCGGGGTCGACGGAGTAGTCGCTGCTGTCGACGCGGACGTAGTAGTCGCGTCCCAACCGGACCCGGTTGACCCACCCGACGGCCGGTGCGACCGGTGGCAGGGGCAGCATCGCGGCCCGATCGGCATCGAGCCGGTCGACCGGGCGGGTCTTGATGGTGCGCACGATCCGGGAGTTCGCCTTCGTCAACCAGTCGCCGAACTGGGCGTCGAAGTCGGCCGGCGAGTCGAAGTCGCGGCCGGGCATGAAGGAGGTCTCGAAGAACCCGTTGCGTCGCTCCACCACCCCCTTGGTTTCGGGATCGTACGGCTTCAGCCGCTGCAGTGTGGTGGCCAGCGTGCCGGCGAACGCACCCACCCCTTCGGCGTGCCGTTTGCCGCGGCCGATGCCGGACTCGTTGTCCCAGATCAGCCGCCGCGGGACCCGGCCGAGCTGCTGCAGCAGCTCCCACATCCCCAACAGCAGGTCCTGCGTGTGCCGGGTCGGGATCATCCGGCCGAGCATGAAACGCGAGTGCGCGACCGTGATCACCAGCACCGGCAACAACGCCTTGGAGCCGTCCTCGAGCGGGATCTTCCTCGGCGGGAACCACAGGTCGCACTGCGCCGCATCACCCGGCAACCACGTCAGCCGGTCCGCGGGGTCGACCGGCCGATGCTCAGGACGCAGCCGCCGGACGTTGTCGCGAAACCAGGTGATCGACCCCGTCCATCCGACCCGCTCGGCGATCACCGTGGCCGGCATGTCCGGCGTCGCGATCAACAACTGCCGCACCAGCGGTTCGAACGGCGTGAACGACGTCGACACCGCCGGCCGCTCGTACCTCGGCGGCCGGTCCGAAGCCAACGCCCGCCCGACCGTCGACCTTCCGATCCCCAGATCCCGCGCGACCTGACGCTGCGCAACACCGTCCGCGACCAGCCGCCGGATCAGAGCCCAATCCTCCACAGAGATCACCCATCCAATCTGTCTGGGTGGCCTCGTTTTCAACCGTCGCTATGGCCTCGTTTTCGAGCGTCGTCGACATGTGGTGGGCCTACCTGGACTTGAACCAGGGACCTCTTCCTTATCAGAGCTGTTAGGCGCTGACGACTGATCCGAGTAAGAAGGGCGAGGTTGAGCAGACCTGCAGGTTCGTGCCGCCTCGTGTCGTCCAGTGGCGAGGTGCATCGCAGGCTGCTGGTGCTTTTCTGATGCCTTCGTGGCCCTCACCATTCGTGACACGTCCTAGGGTGGTGCACCGATGGATCTGGGGCTGCGGAGGTGAGGAGTGGCCGGTACGGCGGCTG
>DASQKI010000055.1:0-188505 GCA_035630615.1 Nocardioidaceae bacterium | reverse complement strand
CTGCCGGGGGCACCCCATCTGACCAGCCTTTATCCTAGCTTCGGATCTGCTCGTTGGCTCGGCTCGGCTATCAGTACTCCATCGGGCCGGAGATCGCTTTAGAGCTCGCCGCCGTATTCGAAACAGAGCACCCCCGAAGCGGCGTGGTGCTGACCACACTCAACGAAGTATTCGACTTCACGTCCGTCCATAACGGGCATGTCAACGTGCAGCTCACCTGGTCACCAGGCGGCTCGGCGCACGCGGCCTTGGCCGACGATCTGACCGCTGGCCCTGTGCTCGGCTCCGACCAACGGGAGATACTCGTGGCCAAGACCACCCACTAGCGACACGCGAGTCGATCACCACGGACGACCTCATCGGGCACGACGTCCGCAAACCGGACCCGCTGGGCGCACCAGCATTCGTCGACGCATGGGCACCACGACAAACCACCCGCGGAAAACCTCCTCCACCGAGTCGACGGAGGACGACAGTTCCTCTCTGCCCTCGACCTGTTGACGACCGTGGCACGCAGCCAAGTGGCACACTCCACCATCCGAGCATTCGCCGACCTCGCCAGCCGACGACAGCCCGAATATAGAGTCATGATCGCGGAACGTCGCCGCCCGCGACCGGCATCTCCGCAGGTCAGGGAGCCGACGCTCGGGCTCGAACCGAGAACCTTCCGATACAAGAGGGACCGTCACCGTTGACGCTGGCTAACTCCAGGCATCAGCAGATCGGTGACTGGCCCCATCAGAAGCGTCCAGCACGCTGCCGGTTCGGTTACGTTTCGAAAATACCTTTCGAAAGTTCGTGCGTGACTATTGCTGATACCTGGCACTAGCCCGTAATTTTAGGGACCAGCATCATCGGAGGGGTTGGCTAAGGCGATAGTTTCGTTACCTCTCGGATAAACCTTCGCCCGCAAAGCGTGCTCACTCGGGTCCAGCGCGACGCCGACTCTTCTCGCGTCCGCCACCTGCGCCACCCGGCGCGGCCACTCTCGAGGAGCAGCACGATGCGTGCGTCCAAATCCAACCCACTCCGGAGGGCCCTGAGCCGCCGTCGCTTCCTCGGCACCCCCGCCGGAGGCCGGAAGACCACACTCGAGGTCCACAGCGTTCTGCGGGCGCGCGACCCTCGAGTGCCGACCTGGTCGGAGGATGCGTCATGAGTTCGTGGAGGAAGATCGCGTGGCTGGCCGTGGCCCCCTGCATCGCGCTGGTGACGAGCTCGCTCGGCTTTGCACCGGTACAAGCGGCGGCGCCTGGCGATGTGTCAGCGGCGGTTCAGTCGACTGCAACTGAGTCGAGCGCAGTTCAGTCGAAGGCAGCTGAGTCGACCGCAACTGGGTCGGCGGCAGCTGAGGCGTCGCAGCTCTTCACGCTCGAGAACGTGCTGGTGTTCTCGAAGACCGCCGGCTTCCGGCACGAGTCGATCGCCGCCGGAATCGCGGCGATCGAGCAGCTCGGCGTCGACAACGGGTTCAACGTCGATGCCACCGAGGACGCCACGCAGTTCACCGACGCGGGCCTCGCGCAGTACGACGCGGTGGTGTTCCTCTCCACGACCGGCGACGTGCTCGACGAGACGCAGCAAGCCGCGTTCGAGCGGTACTTCCAGGCCGGCGGAGGCTTCGTCGGCATCCACGCCGCTGCCGACACCGAGTACACGTGGGGCTGGTACGGCGAGATGCTGGGCGGTTACTTCCGCAACCACCCCGCGGGCACGCCGACAGCCTCGGTCGACATCACCGACCCCGACGAGCCGTCGACCACCGGGCTGCCGACCCGCTGGACGCGCACGGACGAGTGGTACAACTACCAGTCGCCCGTCAATCCGGTCGTCGGTGGCGGAGGCGTCGACTTCAGCCCGCGCGACAGCGGCGTCCATGTGCTCGCGACGGTCGACGAGTCGACGTATGACGAACAGGACGGCAACGCCACCGACGACGACCACCCGATCGCCTGGTGCTCGGACTTCGACGGTGGCCGGATGTGGTACACGGGCATGGGCCACACGGACGCGTCGTTCAGCGAGCCGGAGTTCATGCAGCACATCCTCGGTGGTATCCGCACGGCGACACGAGCCGTCCCGGCAGACTGCGGCGAGCCGCGCCAGGCCACGCCTGGTCCCGAAGACTTCGAGAAGGTCACGATCGACGACGACACGGAGAACCCGTTCGAGCTCGACGTCGACCAGACCGGACGGGTGTTCTTCACCGAGCGCAACGGCGCCGTGCGTGTCTGGTCACCGGACACCCAACAGACCCTCACGGCCGGCACGATCCCGGTCTACTTGGGCCAGGAGAACGGCCTGATCGGCATGCAGCTGGCGCCGGACTTCGAGCAGAGTGGCTGGATCTATCTGGCCTACTCCGCGCTTCCGCAGTCCTCGCTCGAGCAGCGCGTGTCACGCTTCAAGGTCGTCGGCAACACGATCGACATGAGCTCCGAGCAGGTCATCCTCACCTGGACGCACCAGCGCGACGAGTGCTGCCACTCGTCCGGGTCGCTCTACTTCGGACCCGACGGCAGCCTCTACGTCTCCACCGGCGACAACACCAACCCGTTCGCCTCCGACGGCTTCGCGCCGCTCGACGAACGTCCGGGCCGGCAGGCGTGGGACTCTCAGCGCACGGCGGCGAACACCAACAACCTGAACGGCAAGATCCTCCGGATCATGCCCATCCAGAACATCCCGCCCGGCACGCAGCCCGGCGTCGGCACGACGTACACGATCCCGAATGGCAACCTGTTCCCGACCGGCACGTCGCAGACCCGGCCCGAGATCTTCTCGATGGGCTTCCGCAACCCGTTCCGGTTCACCGTCGACCCAGAGACGGGTTGGGTGCTGATGGGCGACTACGGCCCCGATGCGGGTGCCACGGTGGCCGGCAAGGGTCCGCAGGGCAGCGTCGAGTTCAACGCGGTCACCAGCCCCGGCAACTACGGCTGGCCGTACTGCATCCGCCAGAACACGCCGTACAACGACGCGGACTTCTCGACGACGCCGATCACGTACGGCGCGCCGTTCAACTGCGCGAATCCGGTCAACGAGTCGCCCAACAACACCGGGCTGACCAACCTCCCGACCGCCCAGCCGGCGACGATGTGGATGGGCTACACCGAGACTGACAACCGGTTCCCCGGTCTCGGCACCGGTGGCGCGCCGACGGGCGGCCCGCGGTACCACTACGATCCGAGCGGTCCGCCGAGCCAGTTCCCGCAGTACTACGACGACGAGTGGTTCATCGGCGAGTGGAACAACGGCTGGATCAAGCACGCGACTCTCGACGGCCAGGGCAACGCGACCGACGTGCGCTCGTTCCCGTACCTCGGCGCAGCCGGCTGCCAGCAGAATGCCGGAGCGAACGGGTGCTACAAGCGGCCGATGGATATGGACTTCGGTCCGGACGGCTCCCTGTACCTGATCGAGTGGGGTTCGGGCTTCGGCGGCGACAACGCCGACTCCGGGGTCTACCGGATCGACTACGTCGGCGCCGGCCGGCGTCCTGTCGCGCACGTCGCGGCCACGCCGACCAGCGGCCAGCCGCCGCTCGCGGTCACCTTCTCCAGCGAGGGCTCGATCGACCCCGACGGCACATCGTTGACGTACGAGTGGGACTTCGGTGACGGCTCGCCGACATCGAACGACGTCAACCCGACCCACACGTACACGGCCGCCGGCACGTACACCGCGTCGCTGCAGGTGACCGACCAAGCCGGGCAGACCGGTGTCGACAACATCCAGATCGTGGTCGGCAACACCGCTCCAGAGGTGACGATCAACTTCCCGAAGGACGGCCAGTTCGCCGAGTTCGGTGACGAAGTGCCGTACGAGATCACTGTCACCGACGCCGAGGACGGCAGCACCGCCAACGGATCGATCAACTGCGCCGATGTGACGCTCAACATCTCGCTCGGCCACGACCAGCACGCCCACGAGGTGTCAGAGCAGACGGGCTGTTCCGGGACGTTCGAGACGCTCAACGCGGGCGGCCACGGCGAGGGGGCGAACACGTTCACCGTGATCGAAGCCGTCTACAACGACCAGGCGCAGGCCGGCGGCGCGGGCTCGATCACCGGTCGCGACCAGGCGCTGTTGCGGCGCAAGCACCAGCAGGCCGAGTTCTTCACGTCGACCGGTCGCGCGCCCGGGGCCACCGGCGGCGGAGATCCTGGGGTGCAGACCGAGACCACCACGGACACCGGCGGCGGACTGAACATCGGCTTCATCGAGAACGGCGACTACGTGTCGTACGACCCGATGAACCTGACAGACATCACGAGTCTGCGGTTCCGCGTCGCCTCCGCGGGCGCCGGCGGGACGATCGAGGTACACGCCGACGCAGCCGACGGGCCGCTCGTGGCGCAGACACCGACCATCGAGCCCACCGGCGGCTGGCAGACGTGGAACACCGTCGAGCTGCCGCTCACCAGTCCGCCGACGGACACGCACGAGCTGTTCTTCGTGTTCCGGCACCCGACGGACCAGGGCGGGCTGATGAACCTCAACTGGATCGAGTTCGTCGGCAAGGGGGCTGCCACCACGGCCGCGCCCGAGGTGGCGGCGAGCGCCGATCCGACCACGGGACAGGCGCCGCTGGCGGTCCAGTTCACCGCCGTTGCGACCGATCCCGAGGGTGGCGCGCTGACGTACGCCTGGGACTTCGGCGTCGCGGGTACCGGTGACGACACGTCGACCGAGCAGAACCCGACGTACACCTACCTGCAGGCCGGCACGTACACGGCCCGCGTGACCGCGTCCGACCCGGACGGCGGCGAGACCACCGCCACGGTAGAGGTGCGCGTCAGCGGTGCCGGCGGCGAGTGCCCGACGGGCGTGCGCTCCGACGAGTTCGACGGTGACGCCCTCGACACGAACCGATGGTCAGTGATCAGGCCCGATGGCACCCGGCCACCCACGGTCTCCGGCGGCAGCCTGAACTTCCCGATCGACAACGGCTCGCTGTACGGGCCCGGCACGAGCGCGCGCAACATCGTCGTGCAACCGCTGCCCGAGGGCGACGTCGAGGTGACCGCGAAGATCACCACGGACCCGCTGACCGAGAACTACCACCAGGCGGGCCTGCGCGTGTACTCCGACGACGACAACTGGGCGTCGGTACACATGATCAGCGCTGGCGGCGTGCGTGACTTCGAGTTCATCTACGAGTCCAACGGCAACCCACGCAACGAGGGCGCGGACAAGCTGGGCGGTATACCCGACCAGTCGCCACTCACCTACTGGGTCCGGATCGTCTCCGACGGGCAACAGCTCACCGCCTTCTACTCGTTCGACGGCGTGGACTTCCTCCCGGTCGGCAGGCCGGCGTCGCTGGCGACGTTCACCAACCCGCGTATCGGCCCGGCGGCACTGTCCGACCAGGCACCGTCCTTCCCCGTGGCGCACTTCGACTGGATCCGCTTCAACCCGGACTCGGCGTCCGGTGGTGGCGGCACCGGCGGTGGCTTCAGCGACGGGTTCGACGGTTCGAGCCTTGACAAGACGCGCTGGGACGCGATAGTCCGCGATGTTCCGAGCGAGTACGCGGTCGCCGGCGGGCAGCTGACGATCACGACATCGCCCGGCGACATCTACACCGGCGACACCAACCCGCCGCCGAACAACTTCATCCTCCAGGACGCCAGTCACGCCGACGCTGACTGGACGATCCAGACGAAGATGTCCGGCACGATCAACGGCGGCTACGGCCAGGGAGGCCTGATTGCCTTCCAGGACGGCGACAACTACGTGAAGCTCGATCCGATCTCGGATGCGGGCAACACGCGGATCAATCGCATCGAGCTGCGGTCCGAGGTCGGCGGGGTAGTCGCGAACCCGCAGGACAACGTCGACGTCCCGGCGGGTACGACCGACTACTGGCTACGCCTGTCCAAGGCGGGCACCAGCTACACCGGCGAGTACTCGTTCGACGGCGTAACCTGGACGGCCTTCCCGGCACCGGTCGAGAACCCGATGGCGTCGCCCGACTTCGGGCTGTTCGCGTTCGGGCCACAGGCCGAGGGGCAGGGCGACACGGTGTCGTTCGACCAGTTCCTGCTCAACGGCGAGCCGCCGGGCGGTGAGTGCGGGTGCTCAGGTTCAGGTGACGAGTTCGACGGCACCAGCCTCGACACGACGCGCTGGAACACCATCGTCCGCGAGGACGCGGCGCAGTACAACGTGTCGAACGGTGCCCTCAACGTCACCACGGTCAACGGCGACATCTACACCAACAGTGATCCGGCTTCGACGCGCAACTTCTTCCTGCAGACGCCCGACCACGCGGGCGACGACTGGGTAATCGAGACCCGCGTCGACGCCCGTGAGCTAAGCGGCGGCTACGAGCAGGCGGGTCTGCTCGCGTACGTCGACGATGACACCTACGTCAAGTACGACATCATCTCCGACGACCAGCAGACGACCCTGAACCGGATCGAGCTGCGCTCTGAGGTGAATGGTGCGATCCAGGATCCGCAGCCGCAGCTGACACCGCTGCCTGCGGGCACAGAAGCCGTGTCGCTGCGCCTCACGAAGGCCGGCAACATGTACAGCGGCGAGTACTCGTTCGACGGGACGACCTGGACCTCACTCGGTGCAGCAGTCCCGAACGACATGGCGACACCGAGGTTCGGCCTGTTCACGCTCGGCGTCAACAGTGGCGGCGGCACGGCCCACTTCGAGTACTTCTCGGTCGACGGCAGCACCGGCTGTCCGGGCCAGGAGCCGCAGAACCGCGCGCCGGTGATCGACGCCGCAAGCGCGGACCCGTCGATCGGGTTCGGGCCGCTCGACGTCGGCTTCACCGTCGAGGCGTCTGATCCGGACGGGGACGAGGTGTCCTACAGCTGGGACTTCGACGGCGACGGCGAGGAGGACTCGACGGAGCAGAACCCCACGCACGCCTTTACCGATCCCGGTGACTACGCACCGCGGGTGGAGGTGTCCGACGGCGAGCTCAAGACGGCGCGGACGTTCAACGTGCAGGTGCTCGAGCCCGACGACGAGGAGGCGAGCTTCCGCACGCTGGTGTTCTCCAAGACGGCCGGGTTCCGCCACTCGTCGATCGACGAGGGCCACACGGCGCTCGAGCAGATGGGCGACGATCACGGCTTCCAGGTCGACCACACCGAGGACGCGACGGCCTTCCGTTCCGACGTGCTCTCGCACTACGACACGGTCGTGTTCTTGTCGACGACGGGCGACGTGCTCGACGCGCAACAGCAGGCGGCGTTCGAGGCGTACATCCGCGGTGGCGGTGGCTACACCGGCATCCACTCGGCCTCCGACACGGAGTACGACTGGACGTGGTACGGCAAGCTGGTGGGCGCCTACTTCCGTAACCACCCGGCGAACCAGACCGCGACGGTGCATGTGGAGGACGACGCTCACCCGTCGGCCGCCGATCTGCCGAGAAGCTACGAGCGACTCGAGGAGTGGTACAACTTCAGGTCGCCAAACTTCGCCGAGGTCGGCGATGCTGACTACAGCCCGCGGGACACCGCCAACATCCACGTGCTCGCCACCGTTGACGAGTCGACGTACAACGAGGAGGACGGCAACACCACCGATGACGACCATCCGGTCACGTGGTGCCAGCGCTACGACGGCGGACGGGCATGGTACACCGCGATGGGACACGTCGAGGAGTCCTACGTAGAGGCCGAGTTCCTGGCCCAGGTGTTGGGCGGCCTCGAAACCACCGCGGGCATGGCGGTGTCGGCGACGTGCGGCGCGCGGACCAGCGGTCCCGGCGCCCCATCTGTTCAGGCATCGGCCGACCCGGCTACGGGCACCGCACCACTGGAGGCAAGCTTCCGGTCCACGGCGGTCGACCCGGACGGCGGGCCGCTGACCTATGACTGGAGGTTCGGCGACGGCACGCGCTCGACCGCACGCAACCCGATGCACGTCTACTCTGAACCGGGAACCTACACGGCGACTCTGTTTGTCACCGACGACGAGGGCGATGTCGGCACCGCTACCGTGGCCATCACGGTGGCCGGCGGCACGCCTCCGACAGTGGTCGCCACAGCGGACCCGACCTCGGGTCGCGCGCCGCTGCGGGCGCGGTTCGCGGCCACGGGCGACGATCCCAACGGACCGGAAAACCGGCTGCAGTACGCCTGGGACTTCGGCGACGGCGGGACCGGTTCGGGCTCCCGGGTCAGCCACCGCTACCTCACACCCGGCGTCTACACCGCAACCGTGACGGTGACCGACGAGGAGGGTCTGACGGGGTCCGCGCAGGTCAAGGTCACAGTGAATCCGTAGCCCGTCCGGCTCCCCCCGGTGGCTGCACCTTGCGGCCACCGGGGTCACCGGGCGGTTGTGCTCAGGCAAAACCAAACGCCTCACCCAGCCAATTCACCCCTCGGATGGATTCGACCATCCGTCATGGCGTCACGTCGACGAAGGCGTCGAGGCCTTTGGGGGTGCCGTGGCGGGTGGTGGGTGCGTCGTATCCGGGTTTGGCGGTGCACATGTACGAGACGTGTCAGAAAATGTTCCTAACCGTGTGTCGCAGGTTCGGATCCCGCCGGGGGCACCCCATCTGATCAGAGCAGACGTTTGACACCGTCGCTCGCCGCTCGAACGCCCAGTACCCCTGAGGCAGGATTCGGCGTAGATGCGTCGAGACTGTTCAGGTGCTGATCCCTAGTACCGAGGCGATCTCCTTGTTTGTATAGCCGGACGCAACCATTCGGCCAACCATGCCGGACTGCCGGCACGTCCGATGTCGTGCTCGCTCACGCCCCGAAGCACACGAACCCCGGATTGGCGTCGGCGGCGGCCAGCGCGGTGGCGGGCGGGTGGCCGGCGAGGAGCGCGGAGTACATCGACTCCATCACGTCCGGGGCCGCATCGTCCGCAACTCGGCAGACGGCGGCTATCACGGTTCCGGCGCCAGCGCCCAGGAGCGCGGTGGCCATGCCGAGGGACTCGTCGCCGGGCCGTACGTCGTGTCGGCCGACGTCGCAGGCCGACAGCACGACCAATGCGGGGACTCGGTCGACGGCGTGGACGTCGTATCCCATCAGCAGTCCGTCGTTCAGCTCGAGACCGCTGAACAGAGCGTTGTCGGCGGCGTGGTGACCGTGAGCCGCTAGGTGTGCCACGTCGCTCTGAGACAGGCCGGCGAGGGTCGCGTCGACGGTTGCCGCCGGGCCGGTCAGTACGGCGGACTCTGGCAGCCGTCGCGCGAGGGCGGCGACTTCTTGGTCACCGCGCGCGATCCGCGGACCAGCGGCGAGGAGCGCACGGGTGCTGGGGTCGAGCCCCGGCAGCACCCGCGACCGCGCCAGGCTCCAGCTGGTCGCCGACAGGGCAACAGTCAGCGGGCGTCCGCGGGTCGGCGCCAGCACTGGCCACGGCACGGTGACCAAGGCACCGGTCGGAACCATGACCAGGTCGCGGTCACCCACCATCGCGAGCACGGGTTCGAGCAGGCAGCGGGCGACGGTGTCAGCGTCTCGGCGGGTCGCCTCTGCCACGGTCGTCGCGACTCGGACCGGCAGCCGTCGCCCGGCCCCGACGTCGAGGTCGGCGCGCAGCCGCCGGACCGCCGCCAGGATCGGCGCGGCGGCGCCTAGGTCGAGTACGCACGCACGACCTCCGGCAAGCACGAGGACGGCGAGCCGTCGCCCGACCGGTAGCTGGACAACCATCGCTGCGTCGCCCAGCTCAGCACGGATCCGGCCGATGCCGATCCGTCGCGCCGCACCTGCGGGTCCGGTGGTGAACCACGCGTGCTCGCGCAGCGAGCGTTCTAGCTTGTCGCGGCGGGCGCGCAGTGCGGCCAACGGGCTTCCGTCCATCTCGCGCTGGGCGAGGGCGCTCTGCACCCCGCGCAGCTCGGCGACCCAGGCCGCGACCGCGGGGTCCGCCGGGGGACGTATCGGCGGCAGCAGCAGCGTCTGCGCCCGCGCGCGCTCGCTCCACATGAAGATCTCCGAGATCCGTCCCGATCGGATTGCGCTGTCAAGACCTGCGGTCGCCAATGCCCGCCCGTGCACGGTCGTCCCGGTCCGCAGATCCACCGAACCGACGCGGGACCGTTGGTCCTGTAGGGCCGCAAGCCCCTTGGACCGGTGGCGACGAGCGCCGGCTCCGTCGCCGCGAGCCGCGGCTACTTCGGCCGACGCGAGCCGCCATAGCAGGCGAGTGTCGAGGCGGTCGGCCCGGCGGGGTACGGCTCGGCGCAGGCGGTCCGCCGCCTCATCGGCGACGCCCACCCCTTGGGTCGCGAGCGTCGCGCGGGCGGCGACGGTGGCCGCGACCCTGGCGTCCTCCGCGAGGCCGAGGGATTCGAGGCGATCGCGTGCCCGGTCAGCTTCTTCGCGTACGCCGTAGGCCCGCTTGCCGGCGAGCTGCTCGGCCCGGAGCCCCAGTAGCTCGGCCCGGGCGGCCCAGCGCGGGTTGTCGCGTCGCTCGAACCCTGCGCGAGCCCGAGCGGCATGCCGGCGAGCGGCGGTGGGCCGGTCCGCGAGCAACGCGGCTTCGGCTCGGGCGAGGTGGGCCTCGGCGAGGTCCTGGCTCAAACGCTGCCCGCCGAGTTGTCGCACGACGTGCTGCAACTCGCGGTCCGCGTCGGTATACAGTCCGGCGGCCAGCAGCGCACGGGCTCGGTCCAGCGACAGCACGGCCAACGTGCCGGGCGCAAGCTCGGCGTACTCGACGGCGACGTTGCTGTAGGCCCGTAACGCGGCCGGCAGATCGCCGGCCAGGAAGTCGAGGTAACCGAGGTTGTGCCGTGCCTTGGCCCGCAGCAGCGAGAACCCGCGGGCCTCGGCGAGGGTCAGGCAGGCGCGGAGATCCTCGCGGGCCGGCCCGAGATGGACGGCCGCCAGGTGCATCACTGATCGGTTCAACCGAACCGCTGCGACGTCTTCTGCCTGGCGCTTCGGGTCGAGCAACGAGAGCGCGGTGCCGTACGCATCGGCGGCGAACCGATCCCGGCCGGTGCGCCGCAGGAGGATGCCACGCTGCCCGTGCAGGGCGCCTCGCGCGGGCGGAGACAGCAGTGGCTCGGCCTCGTCGAGCAGGTCCAGACCCGCCTGGATGTGCCCCTGCTCGGACTCGGACAGGGCGAGGCTGACCAGGATCTGTCCGCGCAGCGTGCTCGTGGCGACGTCATCCGGATCAGGGCGGCCGAGGATCTCCAGTGCCTCGCGCAACCGCCGAACCGCGACGCGTGGCCGCATCTCGGCATTGGCGTCGATGCCCGCGGTGTGCAGTGCCGCGGCGCGTTCGCGGAAGTCAGCGGCGGTCACAGCTCGAACGTTGGCGTCACGATCAACGACCCGCCGCCGAGCCTGACCACCACCTGTGTCAGCCCGCGGCGCACCCGGTCGATGACGAAACGGCCGGCGTCGTCGGCGACGGTGCGCCGGTCGGCGTCGCCTTCACGGCTTCGCAACTGGACGTCGTGGCCGGCGCCGGGAGCCAGCCAGCCGTCGATCCGGACCCGGTTGCCCGCGACATCGGTGACAGTCAGCAGGATCGTCAGGCTCGACGCCTCGAAGCTCATCGTCTGGGTGCGCTCGTCACTGCCCCGGGCGGCTACCAGCTCCTGCTCCTCGAGCCGCGCCAGCTCGGCGCCGAGCTCGGCGGCGGCCACGGCGAAGACCATCTCCTCGTCGAAGCCATCTGGGGGGCCGTCGAGCCGGCCGTGCAGACCGGCGATCCGGTCCAGGATCTCAACGTCGAGCTCGTCGATGCCGTCGCGCTCTCCGGCCGCCTCGAGGTCGTCGGGGTCGCGCGTGCCGTCGGGCCCGTTCACGATGTCCCCCACAGCGGGTCGGTCAGGAGCATCGCTCGAAGCTTGGCCAGGCACCGACCTCGGGTAGGGCCGATGCTGCCGTGCGGCATCCCCAGGGCATCCCCGACGACGGCATAGTCGGGGCGGTCGACCATGGCCACGATTCGCAGCAGCTCGCGGCACCGCTGCGAGAGCAGCTGGAAGGTGCGCCACAGCACTCGGTCCCGCTCGTTGGTGATCAAATCGGTCCCCAGCTCGGGTGCCTCGTCGGCGACGTCGACGAGCGTGTCGCTGGGCTCGGTGGTTTGTCGCCTCCGATTGATCCGCCAGGCCTCGCGCTTGGTGGTCACCACCAGCCAGGAGGTCAACGCCTGCGGGCTGCGGATCTCGTCCAAGCGGGCGACCAGCTCCAGCCAAGTGTTCTGGACGACGTCGGACACGTCGGACGGACGGACGCCTTGGGAGCGCGCCACGTGCCAGAGCAGTGGATTGAGCTCTCGGACGATGGCGTCGATTGCGCCCGCCTCGCCGGCCTGGGCGCGCACGAGGTAGTCCGCGAGCCGCTCGGCCCGCGTGGTCGTGGCCGGGTCAGTCGACGACGCCATGGTCCGCGACCCAGCGTTTGAGGTCCGCCTGTACTGCCTTCCACGCGGAGGTCGCGCGGGCGCCTGTAGCGGCCGGACTGTTGTCGATGAGGCTGCCCGGCGTGGTCTGCTCGAGCAGCTTCGCCGCGATCGACGCCGACACCCAGGCAGCGGCGAAGGACGTGCCACTCCATTGGCCGATGCCGCTGGCCTGGAAATTGGGGTCGGGATGCGTGGGCTCTCCGGTCGCATCGAGGTCTCCGGGCTGTGGAAACTCGGTCTGGGCGAACTTCGGCAGTGTGCTCACCACCGATGTCCCGGGTGCCGTGACGGTGACCCAATCCCCGATGCTCGTGTAAGCCGCCAGCGTGCCGTCGGGGTCGCGAGCTCCCACGCTGACGAGCGCGGTGTGGCCCGGGACGTCCTTGTCCTCGCCCAAAGTGGCCGGGAACACGTCGTCCTTCACGGCCCGGTTCCCAGCGGAGGCCACGACCCGGACGCCGTATCGAGAGAGCTCACCGAGCACCGTGCGCATCTCCTCTGTGAACGGCGCGTCCTCACCGGGGTCTAGGTAGCGGCCGAAGGACAGGTTGACGACGTCAACAAACCGTTCGGGCCGACCGTGGTCGACCGCCTCGGCCACTCGGTCGCGGAGCCAGCGGAGGGCGTCGAGCACTTGCTCCTCCTCCACGACGCCGTTGCCGTGCATAACGGGCACCGAGAGCACGTTGGCGTCAGGCGCGAGCAGACGCACCATCCCGGCGATGAAGGTGCCGTGGCCGGCGTGGCTGAGCTGCCCATCGGCACTCTCCTCGGGTACCTCGAAGTCGGGCGCCCAGCCGTCCTCCACCAGGCCGGCGTCACGCCAGAACGCGTCGTCCCCATCGCCATCACCGAGCCAGTCATGCTCGCGGACCGGGGTGTCGAGCACGGCCACGACTGGCCGCCGCGCCGCCTCGAGGAGATCGGCGCCCGACCGGCCGGGTGGGGCGAAGCCGACGAGTTGAATGCCTGTGCGCGTGGTGCCGTGACCATGCTTGACCGGCATGCCCATGATCCGCCCATCGGGATCGTCCGCGAGGTACGCGGGCTCGACCTCAAGGCGACCGGTGAAGCCCTCAGTACGCAGCGTGTCGCGCACGGCCAGCGCGTCGACCTCGACCGGGCTGGTCAGTTCGAGGAACCCGGGCTTCTTGTGCGGATGGGGCTGGAGCTGCAGGTCCTTCAGTTTCGATTCCGGGCGTTGCCGGATGGCTTCGATATCGGCAAGCGTGTCGCGGAGCAGATCTGGGTCAGCGCGCAGAACGGATCTTTGGTACGCGAACGGCAGCCCGCCGATTTCGGTCCGGACGACGTGCGGGGTGATCTGGTCCTCAGTCGCAGTCATTTCTCCTCCATCTTCATGACGTGCCGGCTCGCACACCAAGACGTGTCATGACCCCTCGAGGAGATACCGCTACGAGCGGACGCGCATGTGACTCTTCAGAGCTGCAGAGCAGCACGTCCGCGCGTACGCATCTATCCGCCGCCTGTTTCCGGCTCCCGTCTTCTCTATGAGCGTAACCCTGATCCTTGCCTGCCGCGACCGGGCTTGTTGATGGCCATGTGCGAGTCCTTCGTGGTTGCCCTCGCCCCGCTGATCTCTGCTCCGGATGTATCTGCGCAGCGCCATCCGTCCCGACATCTGTGTGGGACACCCGGTCCCGACGACCTTCAAGGAGACAGAAATGACTACGAACACACGTACGTCCCGCCGGCTGGCCGCTGGTTCCCTCGCAGCCGCCGCCGTTGCGGTCCTCGCGGCAGCCAACCCAGCGGCCGGCACGAGCCACACGGCCCACGATGCCGCATGCTCGTTCGACCCGGCGTCCCTGCCGCGGACGGCAGACGCCGTGGACGGCTGGTACGACCAGTGCGAGGCGCAGCAATACTTCGCCACCACGTCCAGCCTGCCCCGTACCTCAGACGCCGTCCAGGGCTGGTTCGTCCAACGCAAGACGGGGGTGCACTTCGTCACCAAGACAACCGAGACACCGACGGCGGACACGCCCCCCAACTGGCGACGCCTGATGAACGAGGTTCCAGAATAGCCACAGCTGCTGGGCCGTCCGGCACCCTTGACCGACGCCGAGCAAAAGGGTTTACAGCCCAGAAGCCCAGAGGTGACCATCGCCCGATCCTGACCCCACAAAAGACGCCCGCCCTCTCCCCGACGCGATTCAACGGAGAGGACGGGCTGCTCTTTATGGGTTGCACCGTTGGCGCCTTGGCGATGTCTACCCGTGCATCAATCCTCCCCCAGGTCAATGCTGGAGACGCCAGCCTTCTCGACCACTACACGTGGTCATTTGGGCCTCGTCTGAGCATGGTGTCCTGGACCGGTCCTCGGGCTAGGTTCGGGAGGCCAGCACCTTGGCGAGCAGATCGGGGCGGTCGGTCATTACGCCGTCGACGCCGGCGTCCAGCATCTCGCGCATCTCGTCGGGTTCGTCGATGGTCCAGACGTCGACACGCAGTCCCCCCTCGTGTGCCTCCTCGGTGAAGCGCGTGGTTACCACCGGCAGGGTGTTCTTGAACCGCTTGGGGACCTGAAGTGCCTGGAAGGCGACCCCCGGCTGAGGCAGGTGCAGCATGTGGCAGATCCAGTACCCGAAGATCTCCGGCGTCGAGGCGCCGGTCGGGACTGCCCCGCCCGAGACCTGGCGGAACAACTTCATCTTGTCCGTACTGGTTCCGACGACCAAGGTGCGATCCACCGCGTCGCACTCCTGGATCACCCCCCACAGCGCCTCCACAGTCTCCTGCCGCTCACCCTTGATCTCGATGTTGACCTTACGGTCGGGGAACTCGCGATAGACGTCCGCGAGCGTCGGGATCCGGACCGGAGGACCGTCCCACGGTTCGTGCGTGTCGGCGTGCTGGAAGGTGGCCGCAGCGTTCAGCTCCTGGAGCCGAGCCAGGGTGGATTCGGATACGCGTACGCTCTCGCCAGTGGTCCGCGCGGTGTCGGGATCGTGGATCACCACGACGTGGCCGTCGGCAGTGGTGTGCACGTCCGTCTCGATCACGCCACCCCCCGCCTCGAGCCCGATGTGGAACCCCTCGATGGTGTTCTCCGGGCCGATGCCAGACCCGCCGCGATGCGCGAAGTTGATCGGCCAATCCGTCGGTGTTGTCGCGCGAGGCACCGCACTGCCGGCGCGCTGACGCCGGGCGTTGAGTGCGGCCGCGCCACCGACGGCCATCGCCAGCCCGGCGACGAGCGGAAGAACCGGCCGCGGCTTGGTCGACGCCGGGGCCAGGGATTTCAGGAGCTCGGGCGCTAGCTCCACCAAGTCGCCAGGCGTCACACCGGCTTCGGTGAGCCAGCGCAGCAGCGGCTCGAGGTCGAAGTTCTCCGGGATATGAAACTCCCAGACGTTGTCGGCCACCCTGGAGTCGGCGCCCTGCTTGATGATCGCGTTGCTCATGCTCGGCTCCTTAGCGCGTCACGGGAAGGAGTGCTTGCAGCCCAAGACTTCATCTCACGGAATCGACCGACCGCCGCGAGCCTGTAACCACCCATGGACGAATGCGATTAGCCCACGACATGTCCCTATCTCGCGACAGCGGCTGTTCGGATGGGCCGGACGGCCCCATTGGGCTCCCAGCGGTCCCGATTCGCCCAGTAGGAACGGATGCCGCTGCCGCTGAAGGTGACGTCGCAGACATCGACCAGTGCTGGGCCGGACGTTATGTAGCGGGCTGGCGTGTGTCGGCGCGCATCTCGTCGATGGTGCTGAGGATCTCTGTGGCCGCGATTCTGTGACCCGCCTCGTTGGGGTGGTAGTACTGGCTGAGCAGAGACTCCTTCGGCGTCCCTGCGTCCACCGTCTCCTGCCAGCGCGCGCTCACGTCGGCCACGGGAAGGTCGTATTCCTGGCCCAGGCGGCGGATCAAGTCAGCTCGGATGCTGAGTGGGTCGGTCGGATTGCCCAGGTCGTTGGGCACGGTGCCGGTTGGCGTGAGGAGTACGACAGGGACATGGTTCCTGCGCGCCATGGTGATCATGTCGCGCCACGCGCTCTCAACCATGTCGAGCGGAAGGTTCTGGTCGTTGATGGCGTAGTCGATGAACAACAGGTCCGGCTGGAGACTGAGGACATCGCGACGGAAGCGCGCTGCTCCCTGGATGGAGTTCTCGCCGCCGATCGCCGTGGTGATGGAGTTGATCACCGCAGTCGGGAAGCGTGTGTTCAGACCCTGATACACCATGAAGGGGTAGGACTCGAAGGGCTTGACCTGGGGGGTCTGGTGATAGCCGGCGGGGACGCTGTGGCCGTGGAAGACGACGTTGATTGTCCGGTTGTTAGGCCACTCCTTCGTGAGCTCGGCGAACAACTGCCGCACATCGGCAGTCTGGTCCGGCAAGTCGCCGTTGGCCTCGGTTTGTTCCGTCCCCGTCGCACGATCGGTGCGGGCTTGCACCCCCGCCACACCGACGGAAGCGATGAGTACGGCGAGCATCAGGAGCACGGTGGTCGCCAGCGTGCGATTCGAGACGGTCCTAGTCATCTTGTCGCGCCTTCGTCTAGACGGCATATAATTAAATACTAATTGTTTCTGAGCCGCGAGTCGAGAGGCTGCCCAATATCGGCAACGACGGTGCTCTGGGCCGCTAGCCTGCGATCGATGCGGGCGGCTCGACGAGACTGCGTTGCATCAGGACGGTGTCGAGCCAGCGGTCGTGCTTGTGCCCGACGCGAGTCAGCCGTCCTGCCTCGACGAACCCACGGCGGCGATGCAGCTCGGCGGACGCCAGGTCGCCGGAATCGACGATGACGGCGACGACCTCTCGTACGTTGGCGAGCTGACAGCTCCGCAGAAGCTCGTCGAGCAATGCCGCGCCAACCCCCTTGCCGACCGCCCAAGGGACGACATAGACCGACTCCTCGACCGTGTGTTGGTACGCCGCGCGGCTGCGCCATCGAGTCGCGTAGGCGTAGCCCACGATCAGTTCCCGCGCCTCCGCGACGAGGAACGGCAGGCGGTGGTCGGCTGACTCGGCGTAACGCCGAGCCCACTCGCCGCGGTCGGGTGGCGTGTTCTCGAACGTGGCGACGGTCGAGTCGACGTAGTGCCGGTAGATGCGCGCGACGGTGCCCAGGTCGTCCCGCGTCGCCGCTCGTACGAGAACTCCGGATGTCGACATACCCACCACCTTGTTCTCAATAGAGGAACTTGCCGTTATCATAGCGAACATGGTGGACCTCCAGCTACTGGGATCACAGATCCAGTCGGCCCGGGTCGAGCGCGGCCTGACCCTGCATGACCTAGCCGAGCGCTCCGCCGTGAGCATCAGCATGCTGTCGTCGGTCGAGCATGGCGCGAAGGCGCCGACCGTCGTCGTTCTCGGTCGCATCGCTGAAGGGCTGGGCGTCGAGCTCACCACGCTGCTCACCGGCTCGGACGCCGGTCGGATCGTCATCCGCCACACCCAGGACCACGAGACCGTGGAGGAGGACGGGGGTTGGACCCGTACGATCCTCTCGCCGGTGGTGCCCGGAGTGAACTTCGAGTGGGTCAGATCCACCTTGCCGCCTGGCTGCGACGCAGGGACGTTTCCGGCCTACGCTCCGGGCTCGCACGAATACGTCGTCGTGCAGTCTGGCGGGTTGCGGTTGTCGCTGGCCGACCGTGTGGTCGACCTCCGCGCCGGCGACTCGGTCTACTTCGCCGCCGATGTCCCGCACGGTTACGCGAACCCGTCCAAGCGGCCGTGCGTCTACTACGTCGCCGCGCTCATCATGCGGCCAAGACGACCCGGCCAACCGGGTTGACCGCGCCCACGTCTGGCGACGTTCGATACGCCGGGACCGTCGCAGGAGCGATGACCCGTAAGGAGCTCAACGCCGTGCAGCCGTCAAGCGCTCACGCACTCACGACGCAGTATCGGTGTCGCGGGGCGGCTCGCCGAGAGCAGTGCGGACCCAATCATGAGGTGGACCGGGGTCCAGCGCGGCCAGAAACTCGGTGAGCGGGCCGTCCCAGAAACGTAGCGCCTTGGCTTCAGCCGCCGCGACGACAACCTGTCGGGTCTCGGAATCGTTGCTCTGAACAAGCACGATGGCCGAGCGCGGACCGATGTCGTCGAGGACCTGGTGCGCCTGGTGTTCATCCGACCCGACGTGCCCTTGACGCCATCCCAGCGGCATGGATGCCACCCCTCACGCCTCTCACGGCGGAGAGCAGACCCAGAAATCCGATCCACCACACCAAGGAGAGGTGGATGAGAGTGCCTACATAGCCACTGCGCGTGACCATCCGAGACTGCGTGAGCTTCAGTGACCCGTCGGGGTTTGCTGTGACGACGATGGCAGTCACCCGACCGTCACGAGCCTTCGCGCGAAAGCCCCGTCCTAGCTTGGCGAGCATGCGCTCACCGCGATGATGACTGTCGAAGCTGGCAATGACGACCCAGTCTTCCCCGCGTTTCGCGGTCGAGTGCGTCCCGGGGGCCATGCAGGCATCATCTACGTCCGGCCTGGCCAGTATCAAGGCCGAGGCATCGACACTTCCCGCGGCGCGCCTACCGCGGGCCGAGGCCGGTCCGGCCGTCCAGGAGCTCGCGGGCGGCGTCGAGATGGCCGAGGTGACGAGCGGTCTCTTCGATCATGTGCAGCACGATCCGGCGCAGATCGGTGACTTCGTCATCGAGCCAACCGCCGTGCCGCCCGACCGGCTTTGTGTCCAGCGGCGTGGTGGCCAGCACGGCATTGCCTCGTTCGCACTGGTCCCGGTAGAAGGCAACGACCTCCGCAACCGGATGGCTGGAGGTGAACGCCTGCCCACCACCGTTGTCGGGCCACGGCAGGTCGACCGCGGTTCCGCAGGCCACCGTCTGGAACCAGTGGCGCTCCGCATGACCCAGATGCTGGATCAGCCCGAGCGGTGTCCAACCCGACGGCAAGACCGATGCCCGCAGTTGCTCCTCGGTGAGCCCGTCGACGATCGCAAGCGCATTGGCCCGCTGAACGTCGAGGAAGTGCTGCAGGGCAACTGCCTCCGCGGTCATCGTGCTGGTGGGACCCATGGTCGTCCTCTCGGGATGCGCGGTCGACGTGATAAACCCCGACGCACATGATGCACTGCTCGCACAAACACGGAGCGGCGCGATCGCGCCAGACAGGTCCGGACGATCGCTGTGTGTGTTCGACCACACATCGCATCGGACGTTCGCGTCATGTCACGGATGGTCGGGGCTATCTCGTCTCGGGCCTAAGAGTCAGTTCTGGATTGAGGAAGGCGATGATCATGCGAGTGTTCGTGGCAGGAGGGACCGGGGCCGTCGGGCGGCGACTGGTGCCCCAGCTTGTGGCTCGTGGTCACCAGGTGACGGCGACGACAACGAGTGCGGACAAGCTGGGCTTGCTCGAGGAGCTGGGCGCTGACGGCGTTGTGATGGACGGGCTGGATGCGGTGTCGGTCGGTGAGGCGGTGGCAACGGCTCGGCCGGACGCGATCGCACACCAGATGACCGCAATCGGCAACGACATCGATCTGGTCCACATGGATCAGTGGTTCGCGACCACCAACCGACTGCGCACCGAGGGGACGGACCACCTGCTGGCCGCAGCCGAGGCGGCCGGCGTCACGAACCTCGTCGCGCAGAGTTACGGCAGTTGGAACGGCATCCGTGAGGGCGGCTGGGTGAAGACCGAGGAGGACCCGCCGGACCTGTGGGAGGGGACGGTCGCGTACTCAGTTATGGCGGCGGCCGGTTACGTCGAGGACGTAGTCGTCAAGGCGGGTGGCGCGGCTCTGCGGTTCGGCTGGTTCTACGGGCCGGGGGCCATCGACGGCCTGGTCGAACCGGTGCGCCAGGGGTATTTCCCGGTCATCGGGGGCGGTGCCGGCTACGCCTCGTGGGTGCATCTCGACGACGCGGCGAGCGCCACCGTCCTCGCCTTGGAGCAGCATGCGACGGGCGTGTTCAACATCGTCGACGACGAGCCGGCGCCGGTCAGCGAGTGGCTGCCTCATCTGGCTGCATGCGCAGGCGCCGCGCCCCCGATGGAGATCTCGACGGAGGATGCCCTGCCGCTGGCTGGAGAAGTGGCTGTGGCGATGATGACCGAGGGGCGCGGGTTCTCGAACGCCAAGGCCAAACGGCAGCTCGGCTGGGAGCTGCGCTACCCGTCGTGGCGGCAGGGCTTCAAGGCCGTATTGGACGGGAGTGGGCCGCCGTGACCGAGCCCGAGGAGTTCGAGGATCTACGACCGCTACTGTTTGCGATCGCCTACCGGATCTTGGGGAGCGTGAGCGAGGCCGAGGACGCGGTCCAGGAGACCTGGCTGCGCTACGAGGCCTCGCCGACCAAACCCGCGTCGACCAAGGCCTACCTCTCGGCCGTGGTGACCCGAGTCTCGATCGATGTCCTGCGCTCGGCCCGCACCCGGCGCGAGGAGTACGTCGGACGGTGGTTCCCCGAGCCGCTGCTCACCGACCCCTACGAGGACCCGGAGCGGTCGGCGGAGCTGGCCGACTCGGTGTCGATGGCGGCCCTGTTGCTCCTCGAGCGGCTGTCCCCGCTCGAGCGCGCCGCCTTCGTACTCCACGAGGTATTCGGGTTCAGCTTCCCCGAGGTCGCCTCGGCAGTGGGACGCTCGGAGGAGGCCTGCCGCCAGCTCGCGGTCCGGGCGCGACGCCACATGGACGCGGGCCGGCGCCGGTTCGAGGCTGATCGCAGACAGCGCGAGCAACTCGCCGAGAGATTTCTCGATGCCTTCAAGGACGGGGACGTCGACGGTCTGAGCGAGCTCCTCGCCGCCGACGTTCAGCTCGTCAATGACAGCGGCGGCAAGACCCCGCAATGGGGTGAGGGCATCTTCGGCGTGGAGAACGTGACCCACGTTCTCGCCACGCTGAGCCCCTCGTTCGCCCAGATCGGCGTCGTCGTGGAGCCCCACGAGGTGAACGGCCAGCCGGGGGCAATCTTCCGCGACCGTGACGGCAAGGTCCTCAACACCTGGACGATCGACATTCTCGACGGGCAGGTGCAGACGATCCGTACGGTCATGAACCCCGACAAGCTCCGGCACCTAGGCCCGGTGGCGGATGCCTGGACGGTCATGCGCGAGGCGAACCGCACTCGCCGACCCACCGAATGATCGAAAGAGAGAAGCCGATGAGTGACTTTCAAGCGACCGCCGACCGCGTCGAGATCGAGGCGCTGCGCGGCGAGTTCACCGACGCGGGCATGATGCGTGACTACGACCGCTTGGCATCGCTGTTCACCGAGGACGCCGTGTGGCGCGTCCCCGCCGTCAACGTCGAGTTCGTCGGCCGGGACGAGATCCGCGCCGGGGTGCAACAACTGCTGGACAGGCTCTGGGCCTACCTTCTCCAGGCAAACCACCCGGGTACGCTCCAGGTCGCCGGCGACACCGCGTCTGGGCGGGCATACGTCTTGACCTTCGGGCAGATGCGCGAGGGCAACTCGCACCTGAACTACTCCGTCTACCATGACCGCTACCGGCGTACTCCGGACGGCTGGAAGTTCGCCGAACGCGTCGACGAAGTCAAGTACCTGGACACCAGCCCGCTCACCGGTGCCCAGCCCGCGAACACAGCCACGACCGGTTAGCCTCCAGCAGCATTGACGCGGGCCAGCAGCGGTTTGCTGGATGCGTTCCTGGCGTCTCATCGTCACACGGGAGCGGCCGCATGAGTACGCCACCACTGCCAAGTGGAGAACAGCGGGCGGACGGGTCATCCGTCCAGATCGGCGCTCTCGTTCCGCTGACTCGGCCTGGCTGGGTCGAGGCAGGCCGGCACTTGCTCGCTGGACTCGAGCTGGCCGTTCGCGAAGTCAATGACACCGGCGGGATCGTCGGAAGACCACTCGAGCTGGTGGTACGAGACAGCGCGGCTGATCCACAGCGGGCCGTGGCGGCCGTCGACGAATTGGCTCGCCTGGGCGTGGCAGCGTTGGCGGGGGAATATCACAGCGTCGTCGCTCGCGCCGCCGCCGCCAGGGCCAACACCCTCGGTCTGCCGTTCCTCTGCTCGTCAGCGGTTCTCGACGCGCTCACCGAACAGCCGACGGAATGGGTCGCCCGCCTCGCTCCGGCGCAATCCCATGGCTGGCAGATCTACGCGGACTTTCTCCTCAGCGCCGGCCACCGTCGAATTGCCGTAGCAGCCGAGGCGAGTGTCTACTGGGCATCCGGTGCCCGCATTCTTCGGGACTACGTCGCTCCACGCGGCATGCCTATCGGATATCTCGACATCCCCGCAGGTGCTGATCTCCCTACGAAG
This sequence comes from Nocardioidaceae bacterium, assembly GCA_035630615.1. Lineage (GTDB taxonomy): Bacteria > Actinomycetota > Actinomycetes > Propionibacteriales > Nocardioidaceae > DATFRX01. The sequence goes on along the minus strand of DASQKI010000055.1, from coordinate 165,870 downwards.
AAGGCGCTGGTGAGTGCCATGTACGAGGCACTCCGCGAGGTCTACCCGTTCCCGGACGACCACCGGATCTTCCTGCGCGAGTGGCCGCTCGACAGCGTGAGCCAGAATGGGCTCCTGGGCTCCGAACCCGCCAGGCCCGTGTTCATCATGCACGTCCCGCAGGGCGGCAGTCTCGACGCCAAGCGCACGATGCTGCAGAAGATCAACGCCGCAGTCGTCGATGCCTTTCACCTACCGGACTTCGCGGCCTTCCTGCACGAGCATTCGCTCGAGACGGTGGTGATCAACGGAGGCATCCTCGCCGACGACCACCAGCGCGTCGAAGACCAGAACGCGGTCTACAGCAACGAAGGAGCCCAGACATGAACCGCACAGCCGTCAACCCCTCCTCGTGGTCGGTGCAGTTGGGCTTCGATCAAGCCGAACTCGTCGAGGGCCACCGGCGAGAGCTCATCTGCAGCGCCCAGGATGCCGTCGACGACAACGGCAACTCCCAACATCCCGACGACATGGCCGCCCAGGTGCGGATGTCGCTCGAACAACTAGAAGAGCTGCTCGGCGAGGCGGACATGACTCTCGCCGACGTGGTTCGACTCAACTTCTACACCACGGACATGGACGCTCTGCTCCAACACTTCACCATCGTGAACGAGTGCTTCGCGAGCACCGGAGTGCGTTTCGCCACCACTCTGCTCGGCGTCACCAAGCTCGCGGCGCCGGACCTCCTCGTCGCGATCGAGGCAACCGCGATGGATTGAGCCAGCCATGCAAAGACCTAACGCGACAGGTGCCTGCCGGTGAGCGCAGGCACCTGTCGCACCTCAGCTGACGGAAGACCGGCGGCGCGCCGGGTGCGCGAACGTCACGGGCTAGCCGGCGTACGGCGAGATGTCCGGCCAGACCGCAACGTCGCAGACGTTGCCGTCGGGGTCGCCGGCCCGGCGACGCGGAGTCGTAGCCGGGCGCCACTGGAGGTCCTCGCTCTGCGGGTTGAAGGCGTCATCGGCCGTGGCGGATCTCGCGTGGCTCGCGTTCCCCCTCAGGATCTTCGGGCGGTGCGTACCACGGGTCGTGGCGATGGTCGGCGGACTCCACCTCGTCGTACTCTCCGGTGGCGATAGCTGCGACGTTGTACAGCGACTCGCTGTTCTTGTCGTAGTAGTGGGTGTGCTTTTTCGAGTAGCCGTCCGTGGGATCCCAGCTCCAGGTGCGGTCGGTGTACTCGGCCTGGACACGCTTGGCGCCGAACTCGTCCTCGGCCGGGTCGTAGCCCAGGGTGGCGGCACCGACTGAGCCTTGCTTGCCCAGCCAGGAAACGTCGTCCTGGCTGTTGCTGCCGACCCAGGTGTGATCGTTGCCCGTGGTCAGGTCGCCCGCGTCGTCGACCGGGACGCCGGGGCTTCCGTTGAGAACCAGATCGTCGGCGTCGAGGTCGTACTCGTTGGCGGCAATCCCCGAGGTCGTGCTGCCGTAGGAATGGCCGATCACGGTGAGGTGTGCAGGGTCGTCGCTGCGAGACGCCCGAAGGCCTTCGACGTCGGATGCCAGCAACTCGGCTCCCTCGCGGGCCATGTCCGGGGTGGCCATGCCTGGCGTGTCGATGCCGCTGGGGGCGTCATAGCCGACCCAGTCGAGCACCGCGACCGAGTCGCCACTGGCCCGTCGGGACTCGTCGTAAACGTTCAACGACGAGGTGGCGTTCTTGGTCGCGGCGTCGGTGGTCACGCCGGACACCATCACGGCGAGGTCGTCGGCGTCGTCGAGATTGCCGGTGGCGATCGCGAACCGCCCATCACCGTTGAATGCGTACGGGTCGTAGACGTAGAGCTGGGCGTGGGCCTTCTCACCCGTAATCGGGTCGGTGTGCGACTCGCGGTCCTTGATGTTCTCCATGATGTTGCGGATGTTGGCCAGCGCCCGCGACTGGCCCTCAGTCAGAGTGCCTTCGCGTTCCATCTCCTCCAGCCGCTCGAGATCCTCGGCCATCGTCAGCCGGTTGGCTTCGTCGCGTACTTCGGCGGGAAGGCCGTCGGCGTTGCCCAGTCTCCCGGGGTACGCCGCCATGATCGCGGCCCGCTGACCGAGCGTCAGCGAGTCCCACCACGTCGCCATCGCATGAGGATCGCGCAGCACCGGCATGCCGGCGAGAGCCTGGAGCAACTCGTCGGGCGACACCAGGTAGCCGCGGTTACGCAGGAACGCCATGTCCTCGGCGTTGGGTCCGCGGTCCAGCATGGCAGCGACTCGCACGGCGTCGTCGTCGAGATCCGCCTCGAGCCTGAGCTGTTCGGCTCGGAGCCGATGGAGCTTGTCCGCCCGCCCGACCGACATGACGTCGAACTCGTCCTCCTGGATCCGGGCGTTGAGCCGGTCGATGCCGGTGTTGTAAGTGGTCACCGCCTCGGCGAAAACCATCAGCGTGCCGCCGGCGAAGAGGGCCGCCTCGGCCACACTGGCGCCGTTGCGGATCGTCGGCTCCGGAGCCTTCGCCATCGGAAAGGTCAGGTCACCCTCGACCGCGTCGACGGCACGATTCGTAGCGCCATGCACCTGCTTGACCCCGTTATCGGAGTCGCCGGCCGCCCTGATCAGCTGCGCGCTGCACCCGACGAGCTCGTCTGGTGAACTCGGATAGTGCTCGAAGTACTCGGCCATCGTCGATCCCTTCCGTGAGTCGCGGGCAGATCCCAGGGGACCCCGGAGCGATCTCAGTTCGATGTCTGATCGATCTCAGCCGCCTCCGAGATGGCAGACTCGACGCGGTGACGGTGAGCTCGGGGAGAGCGGGATCGGCCCAGCCGCGGATCGAGGTACGCGTCCTCGGTCCGTTCGCCGTGCTGGCAGACGGTGACCCGGTAGACATCTCGGCCGGCCGGGCGTCGGCGTTGCTGGCGGTCCTCGCGATGTCGGCGGGACAGGTCGTGTCCATCGAACGCCTGACCGACATGGTGTGGGGCGAACATCCGCCGACAAACGCGCGGCGCACGGTCCAGACGTACGCGTATCGACTGCGTACCGCGCTGGGCGCCCAGTCGATTGGCACCGTCGGTGCGGGTTACGTGCTCAATGTCCACTCCCACGATGTGGACGCGCTGCGTTTCGTCGACCTCCTCGACACGGCCGATCGGGATCCGGCATCCGAGCGGGACCAGATCGTCACCGCGCTGGATCTGTGGCGAGGTGACCCGCTCGAGGGAGTGCAGTCGGAGTGGCTGATTGAGTACGATCGCCCGCGCTTGGTCGAACGCCACCTGTCCGCACTCGAGCGGCGGATCGACCTGGACATCGCCGCCGGCCGTGCCGCCGACGTGGTCGCCGAAGTACGAGAGGTGGCCGGCCAGAATCCCCTGCGCGAGTCGATGTGGGCCCGGCAGATCGTTGCCCTCGATCGCTGCGGACGACCGGCCGAGGCGCTCGAGTGCTACGAGACGCTGAGGTCGCGGATCGCCAGTGAGCTCGGCGTCGACCCGGGACCCGAGCTGCAGCGCATCTATGCGGACCTGCTCCATGGCACGGCGCCCGAGCCGTCGATGCGACAGAGCGAGCCGAAGCCGGAGCAGACCGTCCCTCGGCAGTTGCCGGCCGACGTCGAGGACTTCACCGGACGGGATGACGTGCTCGCCGCCCTGGATGCGCTGGTCGACGGCGACGATGGCACACCGCCGGCCGGCATCGCGGTCCTCCACGGTGCGGGTGGCATCGGCAAGACCGCCGTGGCGGTGCGGTGGGCGCATCGTGTGTCGGAGCAGTTCCCGGACGGCCAGCTCTATCTCGATCTGCGTGGCTTCGGTCCAGGCGAGCCGACCGCTCCCGCCCAGGCTCTCGAAACCCTCTTGCACGGTCTCGGTGTGCCGGGCGAACACGTGCCCGCCGACCTCGATGCCTGCGGCGCCCTGCTGCGTACGGTCATGGCAGATCGTCGGGTGCTGATGGTGCTCGACAACGCTCGCGATGCCGAACAGGCCCGACCACTGCTGCCCGGTGGGCGAAGCACACTCGTGATCGTCACGAGCCGAAGCCAGATGCGCGGCCTGACAGCGCGCGAGGGAGCGCGACGCATCGCAGTGGACACCCTGCCGCTCGAGGACGCGGTAGACCTCCTCGCCAGCGGACTCGACCTGCAGCGGGTCGCATATGACGAGGAGTCGCTGACGGAGCTGGCCGAACTGTCCGATCGGCTGCCCCTCGCCCTTGCGGTCGCGGTGGAGCGTGCCAGCCTGTTCCCGAACAGCAAGGTCGCCGAACTTGTCGGCGAGCTCCGCGACGAGCACAACCGGCTGGATGCCCTCGACTCCGGCGACGACCCACTGACCAGCGTCCGGGCGGTCTTCTCGTGGTCCTACCAGGCGTTGGACGACGAAGCGGCGCAAACCTTCCGACTGCTGGGTCTACATCTCGGTATGGACATCGGCCCATCAGCCGCCGCCGCGCTCGCCGGCTCGACCCGAAGCCGGTTGGCCCGGCGGCTGGACCGGCTGGCCGACGTCAACCTGCTGCAACGCTCGCGGCACGGCCGTTACACGATGCACGACCTGCTGCGGACCTACGCCGCCGAGCTCGTCCATGAGGTTGACGACCAGGCGACCCGGGAGATGGCGATCCGGAGGCTCCTCAGCTGGTATGTGCACTCGGCCGCAGCCGCCCACGCCAAATCCGTCACCACCGAGGGCGAGCCTCGTTTCATGAACATCGGTGACCCCGAGGTCGGTGTCATCCCGTTGAGCTTCGCCGACCACCGGCAGGCCCACGACTGGTTGGACGCCGAGTGGCCCACCCTGGTCCGGCTCGTGTCATACGCGGCTGCGGAGGGCCACCCGCAGGCTGCGTACCGCCTCGTCAACAAGCTGCACCACTATCTGGTCTCGGATCGTCCGCCCGCCGAAGCGGCGGCGCTGCAGGAAATCGCCAAGGAGTCAGTCGAAGCGGTGGATCAGCGCGTCGACGAGGGGTTCATCACGAACCAGCTCGGCATCAGCCACGGACGACTCGGTGATTACGAGCGGTGCATCAGTCTTCTCGAGCGCGCCAGGCAGCTGTTCCAGGTTGAACAACACACCGGTGGCGAGAGCCAGGCTCTCCACAATCTGGGCATCGCCTATATCGGTGCGGGCCGACTCGACGACGCCCGGGTCAGTCTCGAGCGGGCGCTGGCGCTGGCCGTACGCCGCGAGGACGACATCGGTGAGATCGCGGTGACGTTGACGAATCTGTCGAGGCTGCACCTCGAAGCGGGGCAGATCGACGAGGCCGTCAAGGCCGCCGCGGACGCCCTGAGCCGGCTGAGTGGAAGCGACCGGCCCGTACGCGAAGCCATCGCGCAGCTGTCGTTGGGTATGGCGCGCGCCGCCCAAGATCGCTATGGCGATGCCGAGGAATGCCTGATCAGCGCACTCGACACGTTTCGTGCGCTTGGACGTCCCTGGCCGGAGGCCGTCGTCCTCACCAGCCTGGGTAGGGTCGAACGCGACACGAACCGACCCGACGAGGCCAGGGCCACCTGGCAACGCGCGTTGACCATTGTCGACGAGGTCGGCGAGATGGACACCACCGATCTGTCCCGAGCCGAGTTGGTCGGGCTGCTGGACAGCGTCCCGGAGGTCTGACCTAGCCGCCGCGCAGGATCGCCCGCTGCTGGCCGAGTGCGATCTTCGGTAGTACGGCGTCACCGCCCGGTCTGTCCGTCGATCTGTTCGCGGATGATGTCGGCGTGCCCGGCATGCCGAGAGGTCTCCCCGATGACCGAGAGCAGCACCCACCGCAGGTCGTGGGTCTTGCGGTTGCGCGTCACCGGCGCGTCCGGATCACCGATCGCCTCAACAATCCGGTTGCTGTGCGCGCAGGCAGCCTTGTAGCCGGCCCGCAGCGTTCGCAAGGAGACTGATGGATCGACCTGCATCGACCGGATCCCGCTCGCCTTGCCGCCCGCGACGACTTCCTCGAACCACAGCGACTCGACGTAGGTGAGGTGCTGGAGCAGCCCGGCGAGATTCGTCCCGGAGTCCACCGTGCTGCGCCGGGCGTCGGCATCGCTCAGCCCGGCAACCTTCTTCAGGACACCAGCCCGCAGACCGTCGAGGACCGCGCAGAGCTGCCGCAGCTCCGAGCTCACGCCGGCAGCGTAACAACGACGTGTTCCTGCCGTTGCACTTCTCCTTGTCAGTCGCCGTAGTAGGCCTTGGCGACGGCGTAGCTGTCCTCGTAGAGGTGGTAGCGGGTGATCCGCCCGTCCCGGACCGTCGTGTGGAGGGCGAACGCGGTGTCGATGTCCCGGCCCGTCTTCTTGACCTCGGAGACCATGCGCCCGATGAACACCACGTCGTCGCCCTCGGCGATGACCTGACGGAGATCGAACTCCTTGGGCTGTACGTGGGTCCGTAGCAGCTCGAAGAACGTCCCCATGTCCTCCGCCGATGCGACCTCCGGCACCCACGGAATGCCCGGAGGGTGCGGGATCGAGAACGACACCGAATCGGCGAACAGCGCCGCCGCGTCCGCGGTCTTGCCCTCGGCGAGCAGCGGGAACAAGCGTTGCACGGTCTGCGCCGGCGACTCTGCTGTCATGTGGGCCGACACTACAGCCGGACAGGACGAGCGCGGGATCAGCCGGTGGGCTTGCGCTCGATCCGGTAGTGCAGGGTCAGGAACGGGAGGCCGAAGACCCAGAACGCGTGCTCGGCGCGCAGTACGCCGTCCTCGACGAAGACGTCGAGCTGCTCCTCGAAACCGTGCACGGCCAGAGCAGTGAGCTCGTCCGCCGCCGGGTCGACGTAGGAGAGGTAGTGCCCGGCCTGGCCGTCATCGGTGCGACTGGTCAGCGTCAGGCCATGGTCGGGCCGGGACCGGGGTAGCAGCGTGGCGGTGAAGCTGCCCTCCGGAACCGGAAACCCGACGCTGACGTAGCCGCGGCCCCCGAGCGTGTACGTAGTGTAGATGCCGACCATGATCGGCTCATCGTCGTCGGCAAACGACCGGATCCAGCCGCGCACCGACACCACGCCGTCGACACCGGTGACCGTGTCGATGCGGCTGCGGATCCCACGCTGGGCCTCGCGCTGATTCATGGGGATGCTGGCCTGTCCCAGGGGACGCGCGACCAACGTTCGATACATCAGGTAGCCGGGCCGCACCCACAGCCGCCACCGCGGGACGATGTCGAGAGCGAACCGGGTTGTGTGCTCGTAGAATTCCCGCACGAGCGGATCAACCAGCTCCGGGTCGAGCGCCGGTCCGGCCAGCGCGTCGAGGGAGGCCACGATCCCGGTCTCCTGGGCGTCGGCAACGTAGTTGGCTCCGAGCTCCTCGGCGAGCTCCCGGACATAGGCAGTGCCGACGTACCTCGACCGCGCCGGCCTGGGCACCACGAACGGCAGGTCGGCTGCGCTGACCCGATCGGCGAGCAGGCTGACCTGTGCGTCACGGAACAGCAGGGCAGAAAGACTGCGGTAGGCCAAGACGGTGGTGCTCGCCACCACGGCTGCCGGAGCTGGCCCGAGGGACAACGCCTGCCCGACGGCGGCACCCACGACCGGGCCCATCGCCACCTTCTGCGGCCGCAAGCCCATCGCCCCGACGACGGCGCCGGTGGCCGTGCCGACCGAGACCGGACCCGCACCGGTCACCTTCTCCGAAGCCCACCCGAGCGGCGCCGCCAACGCGGTGCTCACCGCGATGCGCTGCCACAACGCCGGGATCTCGCCCTCTTTCTGGCGGGCCCGAGCCACCGCCTCCGACGTACCCAGGCCGACCGCACCGACCAACGCCGCGCCGGCCGCCGACCTGGCCCCACGGTGCGCGGCGAGCGACGCTCCCGCGAGGCCGCCAATCGCCGCCGCGAATCCGATGGAGGAACTGGTGGCCACGCTCGTGACCCTAGCTCGCCGGCTCGTGCCGGTCGGCAGCTCACTCCTGGACGGTGTATTGATCCCCGAACAGCCGGCGCGCCTGGAATGGGGGCAACGCCATGCCGTCGTTGCGTCCCTCGTCGGCTAGGTGCCGCTGCCACTTGCGCACCCCGTCCTTGGTTTGGGTCCCCCAGTTTCCGGTGATCGGCAGATGCTTGCTGGCCGCCTCCGCGGTTTGGTGATGGCGAAGCCTGTACTGCAATCGCTTGACGGAGTCGGAGTCCTGTTGCCCGAAGTGCAACTTCGACATGTAGACGTCCCCCTCCGACCACGGCGAGTCGTGCGGGTCATGACCGTCATGCGAGAACGTCGGTTCACGATCCTGATTGTTGTAGCGGAACGGATCCGTCCGCTCCTCATAATGCAAGTGCGCCCCGTGGGCGTTGCCGCTTTGACCGGACCGGCCGATTCGTTCTCCCGCCCGCACATGCTCGCCCTCTTGCACCCCGATGTGGGACAGGTGGCAGTAGCCGTGTCGGCAAGTCGGCCCGGGACCGGCGCTTTGAATCACGATGATTTTTCCGTAGTCGCTGCCCCACGACCCTCCGGATTCCGAGATTTCGACAACCTGGCCGGCGGTTGTGGCGACCACGCGGCTGCCGACATCACACGCGTAGTCCTCGCCCGTGTGGTAGCCCGCCTCGTATTCGCGATTGCGAACCCCGTAGGCATACGTAACCTCAGCGCCGGGGACAGGGACAGTCATAGCTCCTCCAGTGAACGTCTCAATTGCCACTCTTGACGATCCCGGGAGGTCGGCCGATGGCTTGCACAAAAGGTCGCCTGGCTTGCTCATCGATGTGGCGCCCACAATAGGGCGCAGGCTGCGCGGTGACCTCGGTCGTTGGTCCTGATTGGACAGGCACAACTGCCCACGCGAACGCCATCTGTGTCATACGGCGGCTCTGGGCATAGAAGCACCCAGGAGGGTCTGACGGCTCGCCTAGGCTTGTGGCGTGCGCGTTCTCATCGTTGACGGCGCGAACGTGGTCGGTAGCCGTCCCGACGGCTGGTGGCGTGACCGCGCAGGTGCGGCGCAGCGGCTCCACCGCGCGATCGCCGCGACCGACTTGGGCTACGACGTCGTCGTCCTCGTCCTCGAAGGAAAGGCCAAGCGCGGCCAGCCGGCTGGTGAGGACGGTGCGATCCACACCGTGCACGCCACCGGCTCCGGCGACGACACGATCGTGGAGCAGGTCCGCACGCGGAGCAAGGACGCGAGCGACGTGGTAGTCGTCACCGCCGATCGGATGTTGCGGGAGCGAGTCGCAGCCGCCGGCGGCTCCTCTGTCGGCCCCTCATGGTTGCTTGCTCAGACGTGACCGCAGCGATCTTGGTGGAGGGTCCGAGCGACCAGCGCGCGCTCGAGAGGCTCGCCCGACTCCGAGGCACCGACCTGGCTGCTTCGGGTGTGCAACTCGTCCAGCTCGGTGGCGTGACCAATCTCGGCAGCTTCCTGCGACGCTACGTCGCCTCGGGGGTCCCAGTCACCGGTCTCTACGACGCCGCGGAGCGCGCCTACGTACAAAAGACCCTCGCGCGGTTTCGAGGTTTGCGGCCGTTCTACGCGTGCGTCGAGGATCTCGAAGACGAACTCATCCGCGCCCACGGCGTCCCAGCGGTGTTGGAGATCATCGAGGCAAGCGGCGACCGAGCCGCGTGGGAGACCCTCACCCGTCAGCCCTTCCATCGTGGCCGACCCGAGCCGGCGGTCCTGCGCCGCTTCATGGGCACGACCAGCGGCCGCAAGATCAGGTACGCCGGCCTGCTCGTCGACGCACTCGACCTCGATCGCGTGCCGCAACCGCTCACCGCCGTTCTCGACGAGATCAGCACCGGCTGACAGAGCGAGTGAGCCGCGTCTAAGACCGGTCTCACAGTCGGCTCACTGCCGCTTCATGGCCACCTTCGAGGGTGGATACGTCAGCACCACAAGGGTCGACGCCGGCCCAGAGCGACGGAGTGACCATGACGGCACTGATGCATACCGACATCGGCCAAGCCGGTCGAGATGCTTGGGACGTAGACCATCGCTTGACCAGTCGTCGGCCGAGGTTGTGCATCATGTTGCCGCGGGCCGACGGACATGACGGCGTGCCACGCACGGTCATCAACCTGGCCAACCACCTTGTCGAGAGTTTCGACATCCAGATCGTCGGGCTGTTGCGCGGGCGCAACGAGACCGTCTTTGAGATCGACCCGCGCATCGACGTGCAGCACGTCATGGACCTTCGCCCGTACGGTCCGGACGGTCAGCGACGCAATCTCGAACAGGGCGGAGTCGACGAACACGGCAATCCGGTCTCGAGAGAAATCATCTTCGCTCGCCAGCAGCCGTCGGCCATCGCGCCGCTCGATCGCCGACATTGGGCGTCCAGCGACGGGCCGTTGATCGAGACACTGCGGCAGTCGAACGCCGACGTCGTGATCGGAACAACTCCCGCGCTGAACCGCTTCGCCGGCCGGTTTGCTCCCCCAGGAGCCGTCAAGGTCGGCCAGGACCACCTGAACTTCCCGACCCGGACCCGTACAGCCGAGCAGCGCGAGTTCGTGCGTACGACGATCGAGGCTCTCGACGTCTTCGTGCCATTAACTCGTGCTGACGAGGGCGACTATCGCGCCATGATGGGCGACGCCAAGACCGAGATCAGCGCGATTCCCAACGCCTTGTCGTGGCCGGCTGCGAAACATCCGCCGCCGCTGGTCAACAAGGTCGTCGTCGCCGCGGGGCGGCTCGAGCCACAGAAGGCGTTCGACCGACTGATCAAGGCCTACGCGCCACTTGCTGCCTCCCGGCCGGACTGGCGCCTCGACATCTACGGAGCCGGCTCCACGAAGCCGGCGCTCAAGAAGCTGATCGACGACCTCGGGGTCGGCTCGAACGTGACGCTGCGGGGCTACAGCCGAGACATCTCGACGGCTCTCGCGCAGAGCTCGATCTACGCTTTGAGCTCGAAGTTCGAAGGCTTCCCGATGGTGTTGCTGGAAGCGATGAGCGTGGGCTTGCCGATGGTGGCATACGACTGTCCCCGCGGGCCGGCGGAGATCGTCCGCGACGGCGTGAACGGTCGGCTGGTTTCCAACGGCGACCGGCCAGCATTCACCGCCGCGCTGGAGCAACTGATGGACTCGCAGCGTCTACGCCAACACATGGGAGCGGCGTCGCGCGCGGACGCAGCCGACTACGCGATGCCCAACATCATCGAACGCTGGACCAAGCTGTTCACTCGGCTCGCCGTGCATCCCGTCTAGCCGTCCAGGTCAAGGTCCACCGGTTCGCTTCACGTACGCACTAGATTCGAAGCTGCCGCAGGATCAGACCTGCCCCAATGGCGAGGGAGTGCGCATGGCCAAGACCGTACTCTTGCGTGGCGGTCTAGTCTGCGATCCGAGTACGAGGTCGGAAGCCGTCGCCGACATCCTCGTGGACGGCGGCGTGATCACGTCCGTCGGTCCCGACATCGCAGCCCCAGAGGCGTCGGTCGTGGACGTGTCCGGCCTCGTCGTCGGTCCCGGATTCGTCGACCTACACAGCCACGTCCACTCGGTCGCGGGGCAATGGCTGCAGGCGTTGGACGGTGTGACGACCGCGCTGGAGCTCGAGGCCGGTCTGACGCCGATCGCCCGTGCTTACGACGAGGCGGCACAAGCCGGTCGGCCGTTGAACTACGGCTTCTCGGCCTCGTGGGCGAGCGCGCGGGGGCAGGCCTTGCTTGGCCTCGAGCCGGACGCGAGCCTGCTCACCACGCTGAAGCTCGTCAGCAATCCCGAGTGGCAGCGCTCGTCGTCGCCTCGCGAGCAGGCCGAGTGGCTGATGACGCTCGAGGCCGAGATCGCCGATGGGGCCCTCGGCATCGGGGTGCTGATGGGCTACGCGCCACGGACCGAGCCAGCCGAGTTTCTGGCGCTGGCCCGGCTGGCCGCCACAGCGGGAGTGCCGGCCTACACCCACGTCCGCGAACTGGCCGAGGTCGATCCGACGACGCCGATCGACGGACCCGAAGAGCTGACCATCGCCGCCGCCGAGACGGGCGCTGCGATGCACCACTGCCACGTCAACAGCTCGTCGGGCCAGCATGTTGACCGCGTTCTCGATCTGATCGACAAGGCCCAGACCAACGGCGCCCGCGTCACTGTCGAGGCCTATCCCTACGGAGCCGGTGCCACCGCAGTTGGCGCATACTTCCTCGATCCAGAGCGGCTCGTGCTGAAGGGCAGGCAGCCGTCAGACCTCGTCCTCGTCGCGACCGGAGAGCGCATCGCAGACGCCGACCGACTGCGCGAAGTTCGCCGCACCGACCCGGGGGCCGAGTGCTTCGTCGAGTTCCTTGACGAGCGACGCGAGGGTCAGCTCGCCTTGCTGCGCAGGCCGTTTGAGTTTGCCGACTCCATCGTCGCGAGCGACGCGATGCCGCTCATCTGGCCCGACGGCAGTCGCGACACGAACGACTGGCCGCTCCCGACCGGCGGCAAAACCCACCCGCGTACGGCCGGCACGTTCACCAAGACCCTGCGGATGATGGTGCGCGAGTCCGCCACGTGGAGCTGGCTCGAGGCGTTTCGCCGCTGCTCGTACCTGCCGGCGCGCGTCATCGAGGCGGCAGCCCCGACGGCACGGCGCAAGGGCCACCTCGGCATCGGCGCCGACGCCGACATCGCGGTGCTCGACCCCCACACGGTCACCGATACCGCGACCTATCTCGACCCGACTCGATCGGCCAACGGCGTGGTCCACCTACTCGTCAACGGCACCTTCGTTGTACGCGATGGCGACCTGTTGCCCGATGCTCGCCCCGGCCGCCCCGTACGCGGTGAGTTGTCCTGACCCTCGCGTAGCCGGAGTGGATCGCGAGGACAACGACGTAGACATCCGCAACCCCATGAGACCCGACAGACTCAGGTGTCCCGTCTATGCGGCCACGAAGGGACGTTCGGCCCTACGGCTGCTGCCCCTTGTCTTGTCTATCGTTGTCATATGGCAGTGCGTTACTACCGGATGAGCACCGGACCGAAGGCAGTCGCCGTCGTCCGGACGCTCGCCGAGAACGCGAATGTTTCCGTGTCGCGACTGCTCGGCTACGCGCACCGAAGCGTCCTGCGCTTCGACCATCCTGACGACTACGACCTCGATCTGGTCATTCGCGACGTCGATCCCATGGCCCGCGCCGTGCCAGAGCCGCCCTCGGGCATGGTCGTCACACCCTGACGGCCTTCGTCTAGTACCAGACGATTCCGCGGACATCAGTTGGAGATGATGGGGATGCCGGGGAAGTACGAGTTACAGCCGAAGATTCCGCGCTCGTATCCGAGCAGCCAAGAGTCCACGCGTTCTTCTACGGTTCCGTGGTCACGCGCTGGACCCTCGGCACTGGCAATCGCGGGCAGCAGCGCCGCCACGTCGTCGAAATCATCGTCCACGAAAATCCCTTCGCGGACCATGTGGGCGGACCAGGCACCAGCAATGCAGTCTGCCTGATTCTCCGTGTTGATGAGGTTGGCCCGCCTTGCCGGGACCGACAGGACTCCCACCTGACTCTGAACGAAATGTCCCCACTCATGAGCGAGTCCGACGGCCGGTGCGGCGTCCCCGATCACCGCGTAGAACTGCCACATCTGGTGCTCGCCGACGTAAACACTGTTGTCGGCCGAGCAATAGAAATATGACGAGTCGTCGAAGCCGCCGCAGTCTGGGCCGCTGTCTCCCGTACTGATGTAATACCAGTTGTCGGGAGATCCTATTGCGCTGTACGTCGCCGTAGAGAATCGATCCATCAGTGGAATGAGCCTGTTGTAGAAGAACCTCATCTCCTTGGCCTCGGTGAAGCATCCCTCGTAGTCCTGACAGGGCTCGCACCATCCGATCAGATTGCCTTGCTTGCCGACCGGGCAATCGACGACCGGCTCGTCCTCGACGGTCTGACTCGTGTCGGATGCTCCGGAATCGCTCGGTGGTTCGCTGTCGTCACCGCAGCTCGAAACCGCGACCAGAAGCAGCAGGCAACAACTCAGCAGCGTTCCGAATCGGTACTTCGTCGCAGTCTGTTGGCTGGCCATCCGCCGGTCTCCTAGCATCCGGATGTGACGCTGTCACACCGCCCGTACTGTGCCAGAGGCACTAGGTCCGAGTTGGACAAGCAGAAGGTCCCGGTGCCCGGTACGCCTGCCCCGCCTACCGAAAGCAGCGACGATGACTGGTGACACGCTCCCGACTTCCCATGACTTCGAGTGGCAGGGTCGACGCGTTCGCTGGCATCGTGTGGGCAGCGGGCCTCCCCTCGTCCTCTGCCATGGGACGCCGTGGTCGTCGTGGCTTTGGCGACCATACGCGGAAGCGTTATCGCGCTGGTTCAGCGTCTATACCTGGGACATGCCCGGCTATGGAGAGTCGTCGAAGTCGCAGGAACACCGGGTGTCGCTGGACGTTCAGGGCGAGGTTTTCGTGGACCTACTCGAGCATCTAGATCTGGAGCGGCCGCACGTGGTCGCGCACGACTACGGCGGCGCCGTATCGCTGCGTGCACATCTGCTGCACGGCGCCGCGTACTCCTCCCTCGCCCTGGTCTCGGTGGTCGCGCTCCGGCCATGGGGCTCCGAATACTTCCGTCATGTCAACGAAAACGCCGAGGTGCTAGCCGCTGTCCCCGGCACCGTCCACGAGGGTGCGTTGCGCGGGTACGTCGGTGCAGCCGCCCACCGGCCGTTGAGCGCTGACGACCTCGAGCGACTTGTCGAACCCTGGCTGGGTCCGGAGGGGCAGCCCGCGTTCTACCGTCAGATTGCCGAGGCGAACGAGCGCTACACCGACGAGATCGAGCCGCTCTATCCCACGATCGACCTGCCAACCCTCGTGGTCTGGGGGCGCGAGGAGAGCGTGATACCTGTTGATCGCGCATACCGCCTCGCCGAGGCCATCCCCAACGCGGAGCTGGCGATCGTCGAGGGGGCCAATCATCTGATTCAGCTCGACCAGCCGGTCGCTCTGAGCGCCGTCCTGACCGAATGGCTTCTGCGTCGGGCATCGGCAGGCAGTGACTCAGGGGACCAGCTTCTCCAGAAAAGTGGCAGTAGTGGTGGCGAAGCGGCCGGGGTCTAGCCGGGGCATTTCCCAGCCATGTCGTACTCGACGAGCTCGACGCCGTTGGTCGCGGCACCGGCGAGCTCGGCTCCCCGGGCGCATGCCCACATGTCCTGAGTTCCGATCATCAGAAGCGTTGGCGCTCGAACGTGCGAAATCCGACCGATGGCCTCACGGGAGAACGCCGCGACGTGCGCCTCCTTTCGCCTGGGCCCGACCTTGACCTGCTCGATGAAGAAGTCGGCAGCCAGGGTCATCCGCAGGCAACCGTCGCACGTCGAAGCTGGAGACGCGGCCCTCGTGCCAGATGGGGAGCAGGTGGGAGCCGTCGGCTTGAGCGGTCGGGTACTGGATGGCACTCATCTTGTCGACGAGCTCGCCACGCTCCTCGTCACCGATGACGACAGCCGGTCCCGAGAGCACCAGCGCCTTGGGCGGATCGACCAGATCGTAGTCGTTGACCCGTCAGTCAGCGGCCGCCTGCAACGACCGGCCTGAGCCCGGACCCTAGTCGGCAATCGTCGTCGGGCTACGGTTGCGGCTGCAGCGTCCCCGTGACGAGGAGGTCGAGACGCCGATGCATGCCGCCGACGCGTGGCATAGCGCGCTGGACCGGTTGACCTGCCCGGCTTGCGGCAACGAGTTCGACGCCGACGTACTCCACAATCTGTGTTCGTGCGGGTCCCCACTGCTCGCCGGCTACGACCTCGAGCAGACCGCGAAGTCGTTCACGCCAGACGCCGTGAGAGATCGAGCTCCGGACCTGTGGAGATACCGGGAGCTGCTGCCGGTTCGGGACGCCAGTCGGGTCGCCTATCTCGGGGAGGGGATGACCCCGCTGCTCCCCATGCCGGAGTACGGCACCCAGATCGGCTGCCCCGACCTGTTGGTCAAGGACGAGTCGCTGCTGCCGACCGGATCGTTCAAGGCCCGCGGCGCGGCCGTCGGGGTGTCCAGAGCGGGCGAGCTGGGGGTACGCCGGATCGCCCTGCCGACCAACGGCAACGCGGGATCGGCGTGGGCTGCGTACGCCGCACGGGCCGGCATGGACGCCCTGGTGGTGATGCCGGCCGACGCGCCGGAGGTGACGCGACGTGAGTGCGCGGCAGTGGGTGCCCGGCTGTACCTCGTGGACGGGCTGATCGCCGATGCTGGCGCGCTGGCTGCCCAGGCCAGGGAACGCGGATGGTTCGTCGTCTCCACCCTCACCGAGCCCTACCGGGTGGAGGGCAAAAAGACGATGGGCCTCGAGATCGCCGAGCAGTCGGGCTGGCGCGCACCCGATGTGATCGTCTATCCGACCGGCGGCGGGGTCGGCCTGATCGGGATCCACAAGGCGTTCACCGAACTCGGCCGGCTCGGTCTCGTGGACAAGCTGCCGCGGTTGGTGGCGGTTCAAGCTGATGGATGCGCACCGATCGTCAAGGCATTCGATGCCGGAGCGGACACGGCCGAGCCCTGGCCCGCGGAGAAGGCGTCGACGGTGGCCTTCGGCATCAATGTCGCCGCGCCGCTTGGCGCACCGCTGGTGCTGTCCGCGGTCCGCGAGAGCAACGGGACGGCCGTCCAGGTCACGGACGATCAGATTCTCGACGAGCTCTCCGCGGCCGCACGCGCCGACGGCATGTTCTTCTGCCCCGAGGGGGCCGCAACGCTCGCCGCGGTTCGGCAGCTTCGGGAGTCCGGCTGGCTGTCCGGGTCTGAGCAGGTCGTCGCGATCAACACCGGCGCCGCCGTCAAGTACCCCGAGGCATTCGCCGCCGACCCGACGTTGCTTGCGTCCGGATCGGTGCTGCCCGACCTAGGCGACTGACGGGGTCCCGCGTTGAGCTGAGCGACCGTGGCTCAGTTTCGGGTGAGCGGCTCGACCATGATCGCGCCCCACGCGCCACCGCTCACGCCATGGCCCGCGGGGCGCCAGCCGTGCTCCACCAGGACTCGCCGCAAGTTCGAGCCGTACGGAATCTCGAAGCCGTCGACGCACGTACTGTCATTGCGGAAGACCTCCGCCCGGCCGGTCCGAATATGGGCCAAATACAGCGAACCCGGACCGTATCTTCCGCGCGTGCCAGTCGTTGTCCCAGTCATGGAGTCGGGCCTCCCGTCAGGTCTGGTTCCTAGGCCCCGTCGGGTGTTAGCGCACCCGGCGGGACCGCCTATTGCGTGAGGGCAATCATGCGCCCCCGACGGGTCCGCATCACGGGCCAAAAGTCCTTAGACGAGCCGCCGTGTGACACTCGGGGCATGGCCGAACCCATCCGGGTCATCACCAACGACGCCTTGACCGACGCCGACCCGACGCCCGGAATGCATCGACGACGCGCGTTCGACGCACCCGGGCTCTGGTCGGGCCTCGTCCACACCGACGCCGGATCGACGTCCGGCTGGCATCACCACGGTGATCACGAGACCAGCCTCTACATCGTTTCCGGGGCGATGCGACTCGAGTTCGGGCCTGGCGGACGATCGGTCGTCGACGCCGGACCGGGCGACTTCGTCCACGTGCCGGCGGGAGTGGTCCACCGCGAGTCCAACCCCACCGACGGTCCGGCCACGGCGATCATCGCCCGGGCCGGCACGGGCGTCCCGACGGTCAATGTCGACGGCCCGAATTAGGCGTGGGCGAGCCGGTCGGTTGCGCCTCGTTCGGCGACTCGGTGTGACCGTCGGGCCGGTGGCCGCCGCTTTCGTCGTCGGATGAGCCGCACCCCGGCGACGCGAGACTGTTGAACCATTCCTCGATGTTCGTATAGCCGTTCCCGTTGGAGTCGGCATTCGAGTCCAGGACGTCGGGCTTGGTGCCGTGAGCGGCCTCGAACCCGTCGGGCATCCCGTCGCCGTCGCTGTCGACCGGCGGAGTACCCGCGGCAATGAGTGGATAACCGCCGACGTCGGCCGGGTCGTCGATCAGCTGACCGGTGCCGTTGCGGACGTCAGCCACGACCCGACGGTCGACGGCGTCTCGGCAATGCGACGCCCCTGCGCCGGCCAGCACGTCGTCGTAAGCCTGGGCAGCATCGGTCGTCGTCACCGGCGGAGCGGGAAACGGATCCGACACCCGCCCCCAGTCGAAGTCGGACGCCACCCGTGCGTCCGCGTCTCCCTCGGGAGTCCACCGCCGGTTCCCCTCGCCGTACCACTCCTGCGACTTGCCGGTATCGCCCTCGTACACGGCGAACTCCGGACGATCCGTCGGCGTCATCGGGCCGGGCTTGTAGTAGTTGTCGACCCAATTCACCTCGGCATGACCCTTGCTGCTGGAGACGAGGGTGATGCCTTCTCCGGATCCTTCGCCGCAGTTGTAGATGACGTTGTTGCGAACGTCGGCCACGGAGAGTCCGGAGATTTGCGGGCATCGGTCGACGTGAGAGGCGATCAGGTTGTGGTGCAGCGTCACGTCGTGCGCGTCCTCCCCACCCGACAGGATCCCCTTGGAGTGCTCCTCGTCGTCGAGACCCTCGGAGATGATCGACCAGGACACCGTGATCCGGTTGGAGTCGTCGTAGGTATTCACCACCTCGTCGGATCCCCACGACAGCGACGAATGATCGATCACGACGTCCTCGGCGCCGGGCTTGTAGATCGTCAGAGAATCGCGGCTCTCGGTGGGATCCTCCGATAGTCCCGGCCGGAATCGCAGGTAGCGGATCACCACGTCGTGCGTGGTGATCAGCATCACCTGCTTGCCGTAGGGGGGCGCGGTACGCAAGGTGATCCCGCCACCGGGGGCCGTTTGGCCGGCGATCGTCAGGTACGGCTCATCGACCAGGAGTCGGCTGTTCAACGTAATAGTGCCGCCGATCCGGAAGATCACGGTGCGAGGCCCATCGATGTCGACGCAGTCGCGAAGGGATCCGGGACCGGAGTCGTCGAGGTTGGTCACCTGGCAGATCTTTCCGCCGCGGCCGCCGGGGGTGTCGGTCCCGAAGCCTTCCGCGCCGGGAAACGCTCGGGGCGTGCTCGTCCAGGCCGCGGGTGTGGACGCGGGCGCGGACGCGGGCAGGGACGAGGAATCCGAGCATGCCACGACGAACCCCGTGGCCACGGCTATCGCCAGCGGCAGGCGCCAGGCGGCGCGACCGCGTGCGGCGACGCTTCCAGGAGTAGGCATCCGCATGCCTCCTCCTCTGATGACCCTTGACCGCCTCATTCAGTGCCGTGGCAGCGGCTCGACGACGATGGCACCCCAGGCTCCGTCACCTGCGCCGCGACCGGCCGGACGCCAACCGTGCTCGACCAGAACACGCCGCAGGTTCGATCCATGCGGAATCGCAAAGCCGTCGACGCGCGTGTTGTCGTTGCGGAAGACGTCCGCCCGGCCAGTCTGAATATGGGCCAAATACAGCGACGGCAGCCCAAACCTCCCCCTCTCACCGCTCGTGGTACTGGTCATCGCATCGGTCCTCCCGTTTTAACGAATGGACGCCATGATGCGCCCCCGGCGAGCCCACATCACGGGCCGAAAGGCACTAGTCGAGGATCTGGACCCATGGCTGACGACCTGTCGTTGGCCACGATGCGCTCAGTTGCGCGTCAGCGAGGCGTCGTCGGCGTAGTAGACCGACGCCCGCGCCGAGCTGTAAACCGCGGCGCTGAAGTCGATCGTGGACGTGCCGGGCGAGACCGACGCGAGGGACGCGGACACCTTCTGCCACTGCGTCGAGAGCACGACCCCGGCCAACTGCTCGCCGAGCTTCGTACTCCCCCGGAACTCTCGAACCCGAAGGTAAAGCTTCGCCCCGGCAGTGTCGGCGCGCACCCAGATGCTCCCGGTGTACGTGCCGGCGCTCGTGGTCTGGACCCAGTTCGGAGCGTCGTTGAGCGTACTGGTGACGGTGGTCGTACCGGTGTTGGTGATCTTGGCCGCAGACGCGCCCGAATGCCCACCGGCCACCCGGGCCAGGGTCACGGCGGCGTACCCACCGGTGTCCCACCCGGCCGTGTTTTGCTCGAAGCCGGCGTTGCCGATCAGGTTGTCACCAGGCGGCGGCGGAGGCGGCACGTCGGACACGGTGATCTGTCTGCTCGCCGAGCTGCTGCCGTTGGCGTTGGACGCGGTAAGCGTGACGGTATAGCCGCCAGTATTGGCGAACACATGGGACGGGTTTCGCGCCGTCGAGCTCTGTCCGTCGCCAAAGTTCCACTGCCAGCTGGTCGGATTGCCCGTCGACGTGTCGGTGAAGCTCACGGTCAACGGGGCGGTGCCGCTGGTCGTCGACGCCGTGAACGCCGCCGTGGGTGCGGTCGGCTCGCTGGGCGCACCGACGATGTCGAACACAAACTGCAGCGTGCCGCCCTGGCGGGTGAACCGAAAGACGGTCGACAGCACCGTCGAGCTGCAGCAGCTTCCGGAGAAGACGTAGAGCGTGTCCGTTGCTGAGTCATAGGCGAGGCTCTCGATATCCCGGTCGCGATTGCTGCCGGCGACGGGGCCGCCACCGAATCGCGGGGTCGCCTCGAGCGCGGCACGCGTAATGGACCGCTTGAGCTGACCGGTGGACGGATTGACCTCGTAGATGGCGCGACCGTCGTCGTCGCCCATCCAGAGCGAGTTGTCCCGAGCCACGTACGCCGAACCCTCGTTGTCCTTGGCGGACACGCTCGACCCTGCGAAGGGATTGGTGCGAAGGATGTGGTTCAGCGCGAGCTCAGGCTCGTCGATGTCCGGCAGAGCGCCGGACGCCGGGGCCATCGGGCCGAGCGCGATCACGCCCAGCGACATCACGGTTATGACGACGAATGCGGATCTCACCCGAGTCGCACGAAGAAGGTTTGTGTGCACGGCAGTGCACCTCCCCCAGCCCACCAACGGCCAGTTAGAAATGGCTCACTCCCAGATAACATCCGAGCTAGGTCCGTATCGTCATCCGCTGGTAGGAGATCGCCTACGTTGGAGTTCGGCGCCTCGCGACCGTACGTCGACTCGGGACCTAAGTCCTGATCAGTGGCGGATCGTGTAACGGTCTCAACGCAGCGGGCGATGTCTTGGGCATGGGGAGGAGCCCGCAGATGACTCTGATGTTCTCGGAGACCGCCGAATTGACCCGTCTTGTACGGGTTGCCTTGATCGTGGCGGCACAGCGGCGCGCCACGCTGACGGTGAGGGAGCTGGGGGCTGCGATCGGCGTCGATGACGTCGAGTTCCGGCGCGTTCTCCCCGAGGTCCTGGCGCTACTCGCGGAGCAGTGCGCGGCCGAACGCATGCCGGCTCTGACGGCACTCGTGATCAACCCGCAGACCGGGGCGCCTGGGCATATCTGGCCGAACTGCAACGCCGACTGGTTTTCCGAGGTCCAGCTGGCGTTTCGCCGATGGGGAAGTGTCCAGCGCGACACCACCCGCTCGAGCGAGCCGGTTGCGAGCGCGCCGGTGGCGAGCTAGCCGGCGCAGTTCAGCCTGGCCTCGCTCAATCGCCGTCACACGTGCCCGAAACGGTCGAGCGCCTCCGACAGGGTCAGGCCCGCCCGCAGAGCGGCACGCACCTCCGTCTCGACCGCGGTGACGGCCTCGACCCGGGTCAGGACCTCGTCGACGAGCTCCGCGGGCACCACGATCGCGCCGTCGGAGTCGGCGGCCACGAAGTCGCCGGGCGCGACCGAGACCCGCTCGGCAGTCGCACCCGCCAGGTCGACGGCCACCCGATAGTCGGTCACGCGCCAGCGCCCGATCGACTGCACCGGGGTGACGTACGTGGCGAACACCGGAAAGCCGTGCTCGCGCAGCACGCGGGTGTCGCGTACGCCGCCGTCGACCAGCGCACCGGTCGAACCACGCTGCATCATGCCGACGGCGATCAGTTCGCCGAAGTAACAGACGCCCTGACCGCCGCCGCTCCAGACCGAGATCTCGTCGGGCCCGATGCCCTGGCACGCCGTCATCTTCGTCGGATCGCCGGAGCCTTCGTAGGTCGCCATCTCACCCCGGATCGGGTACGCCCAGCCGGCGAGCCGATCGCCCGAGACCGGTCGGAACTCAGATGACAACCCCTGGTCCCGCCGACCGAGCTCCTCGAGAACGTCGCTGATGTTGGCGGTGTCGACGGCGAGGAACCGTCGACTGATGGCCGCTCGGTCGCTCGCTTCGCGCCGGGAGGTCATGTCGATCCTGGGTCGGCCAGCTGGAAGTGAACCACGTCAACCTCGGCCGACTCATCGATGCCCGGATAGTGCGACCGCAACGCCGACAGCAGCTCGCCTCGGTCGGCGAAGCCGTCGCGCGCCGCATCGTCGTCATCGAGCGCAGCGACGGACTTCGACTCGACGTGGGTCACGACCGCATCGACGATCGTCGACGGGCTGTCGTCGTGGTCGAAGATGAGCCGAACGCCTCCAGGCGTGACGGGATCGTGCCGGCGGATCGTGGTGCGCTTGGTGCCGCCACGAACCGCGTCGAGATAGCCGTCGTAGAAGTACAGCGCCTGGTGTCCGAGGGTTTGGGGGTCGAACGCGTACGGCAGCAGCTCAGCCACCGGTACGGCCTCCAACCCCGCCTTGCCACGCACGATCACCCGGATGTCGGGGTAGTAGTCGAACAACATCTGACGACACCGACCGCACGGCGAGATGACACCGTCGCGCAGGTTGACGGCAACCATCGTCGTCAACGGCAGTCGCGCCCGCGATGCCACGGCGGAGCCCATCGCCACCGGCTCGGCGCAGGGACCGCCGCTGAAGTGGTAGACGTTGACGCCGGCGAACACGCGCCCGTCCGAGTCGTATGCGGCGGCCGCGACCCTGTGATTGTCATCGGGCTCGACGCCAGCGACGACATCGTTCGCTCGCTCGACGAGCGTCACCTCTCGCTCAGTCAACACACCGTGGATCATAGGAGCCCATGCTCCCGATTGCATCTTGAGCGATCGCGATATATCGTTACTGTCATTAACCGGAAGGGGAACATGCGAAACACCAACCAACGCGGCGGAAGGTCTCGCCGCCACCACACACCCAAAGAATCCGGCGCTGAGTCCAACCGGGGCCACCGGTCGCGCCATCACAGACGCGGCGGGCGCAGCCGAGCCGCACGCGGCGACGTCCGCGTCGCCGTCCTGTTGCTGCTCGACGAGGAGCCGATGCACGGTTATCAACTGATGCAGGCGATCGCCGACCGCAGCGGAGGCCGATGGGCGCCCAGTCCCGGCGCGATCTATCCGACGATCAATCAGCTCGAGGACGAGGGTCTCGTCGTCGTGACCGCCGACGCCGGCCGCAAGCTGGTCACTCTGACCGAAGCCGGTCGCGAATACGTCGACACCCGGCGCGAAAAGATGGCCGATCCGTTTGCCGGCTATGACGCGGCGGCACCGGGCACCGACCTCCGGACTCCACTCCATCAGGTGCACGGCGCCGTCCACCAGGTCGCGCGCACCGGCACCGACGAACAACGAGCCGCAGCAGCCGACATCCTCGCCGACGCGCGACGGTCGCTCTACCTGCTACTCGCCGACGGACCGGACGCGAAGGATTCCTGAGGTCCGGATCCCAGCCTCGGCCGGCACGACGCTGTGCAACGCTGACGCCCATGACGACTTCGCAGCAGACCGTTTTCGTGACCGGGGCCAGCGCCGGATTCGGAGCCGCGATCGCCAGACGCTTCGCATCCGACGGCGCACGCGTCGTCGCATCGGCGCGGCGGCGCGATCGGCTCGATGACCTGGCGGCCGACTTCGATGATCGGATCCTTCCAATCGAGCTCGACGTACGGGATCGGGCCGCGATCGACGACGCCGTCAAGGCGCTGCCGCCGGAGTACGCCGCGGTCGACGTCCTCGTCAACAACGCCGGCCTAGCGCTCGGCCTCGACCCGGCCCAGGCCGCCGAACTCGACGGCTGGGACCAGATGATCGACACCAACTGCAAGGGCGTCGCCTACTGCACCCGAGCGATCCTGCCCGGCATGGTCGAGCGCGGTCGAGGTCATGTGATCAACCTGGGTTCGATCGCCGCGACGTACCCCTATCCAGGCGGCAACATCTACGGCGCGACGAAGGCGTTCGTCCATCAGTTCAGCCTCAACCTGCGCGCCGACCTGCACGGCAGCGGCGTGCGCGTGACGTGCATTGAGCCCGGTCTGGTCGGCGGCACCGAGTTTTCGACCGTACGCTTCGGCGGTGACCAGGCGGCCGCTGACGCGATGTACGCGGGCACCGAACCGATGACGCCCGACGACGTCGCCGAAGCGGTGATCTGGGCCGCATCGCAGCCCGCCCACGTCAATGTCAACACGATCGAGCTGATGCCGGTCGTCCAGAGCTTCGGAGCACTTCCGGTCCATCGGGAGTGACCGACCGCGTATCCTCAGCGGCGGACGGCGCGGACCCAGCCTCGATCCGGACTCGGAGACGTACTCATGGGAATCCTGCAAAGGGCTAGGCCGCTCAAGAACTGCCGGCACTTCGCCGACCTCGCCGAGCGAAACATGCGGGAGGTCTGCAGAGCCGGCCAAGAAGTGACGGTGCCCGAACGCTGGTCGTTCATCTGGGAAAACACTCCCGGCGACCGGGCCTACCTGCTGCTCGACGGCCGAGCGTCCGTCCTCGTCGGCGGTCAGCAGATCGCCGAACTCGGACCTGGCGACCTGGTGGGCGAGGTCGCCCTGCGCAATCACCGGCTACGCACCGCCGCCGTCACGGCCCAGACCCCGCTGACTCTGCTGTCGTTCACGAAGGAAACATTCGACGACCTGTACGCGCGGATCCCGACATTCCGCGATGCCGTCGACGCCGCGGTTACCGCGCGCACCGGCGACTCCGCGGCGTCGTAGGCCGGCCCGTGGACGACCAGACGGACCTGCTCCGCGAGGTCGAGGAGACTCTCCTGGGCGGCGAGCTTCGCTACACGCGACGCGAAGTCGCCGAGCGGGCCGGCGTCGACGTCGACCGTGCCCAGCGACTATGGCGGGCGCTCGGGTTCGCGAGTACGGCCGACGACGACGTGGTGTTCACCGACGATGACGTCGAGGCGCTCGGACTGATGGGCGCCCTCGTCAGCGCCGGGGTGATCGACTCCAAGGCCGAGGCGTCCATGGCCCGGTCGCTCGGGCAGCCGCTGGCCCGGCTCGCCGAGTGGCAGACGACTGTCGTGCGCGAGGTCGTCGCCGACCCGGACGAGCCGCTCGAGGCGCAACCGCAGTTGATCCAGGCCGTCGAGGCGCTGCTGCCCGCGATGGAGAAGCTGCAATCGTACGTGTGGCGCCGCCATCTCGTCGCGGCCGCAGGCCGAATGCTCGCAGCGCCGGAGGCCGATTCGCAGTCGACGACACTGGTCGTCGGATTCGCGGACATCGTGAGCTTCACCCGGCTCAGTCGGACCATCGAGGACGCCGACCTCGCCGCGTTCGTCGACCACTTCGAAGGCACGGCAGCGGCGATCGTCGCCGAGCGGCGGGGGCGGGTGATCAAGACGATTGGCGACGAGGTGCTGTTCGTCGCGGATACGCCGGAGCAGGGTGCCGCCTTGGCGTTGGAGCTCGCCAGTCGCGAGGAGGTCGACGAGGACTTCCCGACGGTACGGGTGGGGCTTGCGTACGGCCCGGTGCTCCGGCAGCTCGGCGACGTCTACGGCCCGGTCGTCAACGTCGCGGCCCGGCTGACCTCGGTGGCTCGGCCCGGTGCGGTCGTCGTCGACCGGGCCCTGGCGACCGCACTCGAGGACGATGTGGCGTACCGGCTCCGCAAGCTCCGGCGCGTCACCGTACGCGGCTATCGCAGTCTCGAACCCTGGGCGCTCCGCCGAGCCGACCCCGACGCGTAGCGAACCTCCGACGTACGAAGTGTTGGCGCAAAACTGCAGCTGCCCGCTGAGTGTTGGCGCGGATTTGCGCCAACAGTTCGTCGGGACGCGCCGGCTAGTCGACGGCCAGGATCCGATCCCAGATGTCGACGACGAGCACCGGACGCATGCCGACCGACTCGTAGAGGCTGAGCGCCGGCGTGGTGTTGTTGGCGTCGACGTGCAGGATCGTGCCGGTTCGGCCGGCCGCGGCGTCCACCGCGAACGCCCGCCGCAGCAGGTACGTCGCGATGCCACGCCCGCGTGCCTCGTCGAGCACTCCAAGCGTTTGGACGTAGCCGCAGTCGTCGTCCTCGATGAACTGGTCGGTCCGCCCACACATGGCCACCGGCCGACCGTCGAGGTCGCCGACCCACATCTGCGACCATGCGAACGTCGACTTGGCTTGCATGAGTTCGAACCATTCGGAGTACGACTTGGCCACGTACCCGAAGTGCTCGCTGAATGCCGCGGTCTGCACGGCGTGCGCATCCCGCCGCGTCGCATCGTCGACGGCGTCGCGCAATGTGAGTCCGGCCGGCATCTGGGGCAGTTCGACCGGCCCGTCGAAGTCGATGCGCATCCGGTGGAACGACGTCACCGGCGCGAATCCGCGCGTCTCGAGCGGCGACCGTATCCCGACGTCGTCGCGGTAGATGCCCTTGTGGAGCGTGACCTTGGCATGGCCGCGTTCACGACCCATCTCACGCGCCCGCTCGGTCGAACGGTCGAGCAGCCACTCGGTCATCGTCGCGTCGGTGGCCATCACATCGACGTCGACCTGGTCGCTGTCGCCGTCGGCGCAGGCCCATCCGTAGCCCACCAACCGTCGGTCGGAGTCGAAGGCGAGCCAAGCGTCTCGCGTCAGATCGAACCCGGGCTCGGCAAGATCGTCTCGTACGTCATCGAGGGTGAAGTCCGCATAGCCGACGATGGCGCTGTTGTAGGCGCTCACCAGATCGAGGATGACCTCGGCATCGGTCGGTTCGGGCGACCGAACCGCATAACCGGCCGGTACGGCATCGACGTTCATCCCGTCATCGTGCGCCACGGGCGCGAAAGCGTCGACCGATTTATCGCGCGTGAGAGGCTGACGGCGTGCGGATCAATGTCCTCGGACCGCTCGAGATCACCGAAGCGGGCGAGCCGATCGAGATTCGTGGCTCCCGCCTGCGGGTCCTGGTGATCCGGCTCGCCCTCGACGCCGGACGGTACGTCAGCGTCGAGTCGCTCGTCGACGCCCTCTGGGAGGACGAACCGCCGGCCGATCAGCTGAACGCACTGCAGTCGTTGGTCTCGCGACTCCGACGGGCACTGCCCGCGTCCGGCCGACTCGAATCCGGCCCCGCGGGCTACCGCCTCGACGTCCCGGCCGATGCGGTCGACGCCGCGCACTTCGATTCGCTCGCAAGCGACGGCCGACGCGCGTTGGAGGAGGGCGACCCGGCCAGCGCGCTGTCGATCCTTCGGGAGGCGTTGGCCCTGTGGCGGGGTCCCGCGCTGGCCGATGTCACGGGCGCCGCCTTCGCCGAGGGCGCGGCACATCGCCTCGAACAGCGCCGCCTGAGCGCGATCGAGGACCGCCTCGACGCCGAGCTGGCGACCGGTCCGACTACGTCGGCGATCACCGAGCTCGAGACGATCGCGGCCCAGTATCCCCTGCGCGAACGCACCCACGGCCTGCTGGTCAGGGCCCTGTCGGCCGACGGCAGGCAAGCCGACGCGCTGCGGGTCTACGAGGCGCTGCGCGGCAGGCTCGCCGACGAGCTCGGCGCCGACCCGTCGGCCGAGCTTCAGCAGCTGCACGTCGCCGTCCTGCGCGGTGAGCTCGATCGCGGTCGAGTCACCGCGCCCGCGCCGTCGACAAACCTGACCACCCCGCTGAGCAGCCTGGTCGGCCGCGACGAAGAGCTCGAGCGGCTGCGTACTCTCGTGGCCGAGTCACGGCTGGTCACCGTGGTCGGACCCGGCGGCGCCGGCAAGACCCGGCTCGCCACGACAGCGGCATCGGGCCTGGTCGACCGCATGCCCGGCGGTGCCTGGATGGTCGAGCTGGCATCGGTCACCGACCCCGGCGACATGCCACTCGCGATCCTCGACGCACTCGGTCGCCGCGAGGCCAGTCTCTTGGACAACGCCCAGCCGGCCTCGCCCCGGGACGCGACGAGCCGCCTCACCGAGACCCTCGGGGGCGCCGCCACGTTGCTCGTGTTGGACAACTGCGAGCACCTGATCGATGCGGCGGCACGGCTCGCCGACTACTTGCTCGGCCACTGCCCCGAGCTTCGGATCCTGGCGACCAGCCGCGAGCCGCTCGTCGTCGTCGGAGAGATGGTGTCGCCGGTTCCGCCCCTCGCCGCACCGTCAGGCTCGGCGACCGTCGCCGAGGCACTCGACTTCGCGGCGGTACGGCTGTTTGCCGAGCGAGCTCGGTCCGCCCGCCCCGACTTCGAGGTCAACGCTGCCAACGTCGATCGCGTCGTCGAGATCTGCCGCCGCCTCGACGGTCTGCCACTCGCGATTGAGCTGGCGGCGGCCCGGCTCCGGGCGCTCCCCGTCGAACAGATCGCGGCCCGGCTCGACGACCGGTTCCGGCTGCTGACCAGCGGCAGTCGGACGGCGGACGCCCGACACCAGACCCTGCGGGCAGTCGTCGCCTGGAGTTGGGACCTGCTCACCGACAAGGAGCGCGATCTCGCCGAACGGCTCTCGGTGTTTCCCGGCGGCGCCACTCCCGAGAGCGTCGAGGGCGCCTGTCAGCTCGACGCCGGCGCCGCCCTCGACCTGCTCGCGGCGCTGGTCGACAAGTCCTTGCTCCAAGTCGTCGGTGACGCGGAGCCGCGCTATCGGATGCTCGAGACCCTGCGCGAGTACGGTCAGGAGCGACTCGCCGAGGCGGGGGCGACCGCAGCGGCCCGGGCGGCGCACGCCGCGTACTTCCTCCGGCTCGCCGAGACGGCCGAACCGCAGCTGCGCGGTAGCGACCAACTGCGTTGGATCGGCGTACTGACGGCCGAACGCGACAACCTCGTGGCGGCCCTGCGGTTCGCGGTGGACGCCTCCGATGCCGACACCGCCGTCCACCTCGGGGCGGCCATGGGCATGCATTGGTTGATGCAGGGCAGCCATGCCGAGGGCGCCGACTGGCTCCAGCTCGCGCTCGACGTGCCGGGGGACGTCGAGGCCGAGACGCGGGCGGTCGCGCTGACGTTCTTCGTCATCAATACCGCGTCGGCCGGACGCATCGATCGGATCCCGCCGGTCGTCGACGACCTTCGTACGCTGGCGGAGACCGTGGGATCGCAGGCCAAGCACCCGATCCTGGCGGTCCTCGAGCCTGGGCTCGCGGTGTTTGGCAACGATCACGAACGGGGCTTGGCCGCGATCGAGCAGGCGCTCCCCCACCCCGACCCGTGGGCCGAGGCGGCGCTGTACCTGATGCGAGCCGCGATCAAGGAAAACCTGGGCTATGCCCCCGGCATACGCGACGATCTGATCGCCGCCACCGACGCATTCCGGCGCGCCGGCGAACGCTGGGGCATGGCGATGGCCCTCCACCTGCGCGGTGAGCTCGAGCAGTTGGCCGGTGACCTCGACGCCGCGATCGGCAGCTTCCAGGAAGCGTTGCAGCTCACGACCCAGATCGGCGCCGCCGACGACGTCGGACAGCTGCAGCTCCGGCTCGCGGTCATCGACGCCCTGCGCGGACGCACGGACCAGGCCCGAGCCGAGCTTCATCGGATTCTCGACATCACGCAACGACAGGGACGCACCCACATCGTCGTCTACTGCCTCATCTCCCTCGGCCATGTCGCGCGTTACGCCGGCGATCTCGACGAGGCGGCCCACTGCTACGAAGCCGCGCGCGAGGCCCTGACGCAACGCTCACTCGGCATCCGGCAGCTCGACGCCCTCCTCCTGACCGGGTCCAGCTACGTACGAGTCGACCGCGGCGACCTGGCCCATGCTGAGAGGGATCTCGTGGAAGCGATGGACGCGGCGGAGTCGGATGCCAAGGACATGCCGGTGATCGCGAGCGTCGGAGTCGGCGTCGCGTACCTGAGTCTCGCCCGCGACGGTGCGCAGCCGGCGGCCGAACTGCTCGGCGCCGCCGACGCTGTCCGCGGGATCGAGGCGGTCGGCGACCCCGACGTACAGCGGCTCGCGACGCGACTGCGCGGCGAGCTGGGCGACGGATTCGCCGCCGCCCGCACCCGCGGTTCGACACTCGGGCGCAAGGACGCGATCGCCCGCCTCCGGGCCGCCCTCCCCTGACGATCCGCCACTCGTGGTAGGCCGATCCGCCACTCGTGGTAGGCCGATCCGCCACCCGTGGTACGCCGATCCGCCACCCGTGGTACGCCGATCCGGCACCCGTGGTACGCCGATCCGCCACCCGTGGTAGGCCGATCCGCCACCCGTGGCGCGGGTAAGGCACCACTGACGGATCGCGACACCACAAGTGACGGATGGCGACACCGCAAGTGGCGGATGGCGACACCACGAGTGACGGATCGCGGTGAGTGACCGCGGTCAGGTGCGGCGGCGGTAGGCCCGGACCGCCAGGGGGAAGAAGACCGCGAGCAGGCCGATCGACCACAGCAGCGTGTGGAGCACCGGGCCAGCGACCGGTCCGTCGACCATCAGGCCGCGCGCCGCCGCCATCACCTGGGTCAGCGGGTTCACGTCGACCCAAGCCTGCAGCCAGCCGGGCAGGGTGTCGGTGGGCGCCAGCAGGTTGGTCCCGAAGGTCAGCGGGAACAGCGCCAGGAATCCGATGCCCTGGACCGCACCGGGCTCACGGACCAGCATGCCGAGCAGCACGAAGATCCAACTCATGCAGAAGGCGAAGAGCATCACGAGCAGACACGCGGCCAACGCCGACAGCGGGTTGGTCTCGATCCGGAACCCCACGAGCGACCCGAAGCCCAACAGCACCGCGATGCTGATGACGTACCGGATGACGTCGCCGAGCACGGAGCCGATCAGCGGCGCAGATCGGGCGATCGGCATGCTGCGGAACCGGTCGAACACGCCCTTCTTGATGTCGTCGTTGAGGTTGATCCCGGTCTGCACGGACGCGAACGTCACCTGCATCGTGAGCAACGCCGGCAACATGAACTGCAGGTACTCGTGCGTCGAGCCCGCGACAGCGCCGCCGAGCAGGTAGACGAACAGCACCACGAACATGATCGGCTGCAGGGTCACGTCGAGCAGCTGCTCGGGCGTCCGCCGGGTCTTGATCAGGCTGCGCTTGGCCAAGGCGACACTGTGTCGGACCAGGCCGAACGGCCGAGTCGTCGACGGCGTACGGGTCGGGGTCATCTCGCTGGGAGCGGTGATCGTCGCGCTCATGCCGCTTCCTCCTCAGTGTCAGTCGTGCCATGTCCGGTCAGGGTGAAGAAGACGTCGTCGAGGTTGGGGAGGCGCAGGGACAGCTCGGCGACGCCGATGCCGGCCGCGTCGAGCTGAGCGACGGCCGCGGTGAGTGCCGTGTCGTCGGACACCGGCACAGTCAGCTGGCCGCGGCCCGGCGACTCCGGCGGCTGTCCGGACACCTCGGCGAGGATCGCCGCGGCATCGTCGAGCCGATCGACATCGGTCGGCCGCAGGTCGAGGTGTTGGCCACCGACGATCCGCTTGAGCTCGCCGGGTGTACCGGTGGCGATCACCCGTCCCTGGTCGATGACGGAGATCTCGTCGGCCAGCGCGTCGGCCTCTTCGAGGTACTGGGTGGTCAGCAGCACTGTCACGCCGTCGTCGACGAGGGTGCGAACGATCCGCCAGACGTCCTCGCGTCGCACCGGGTCGAGTCCCGTCGTCGGCTCGTCGAGATAGATGACGTCGGGCCGACCGACCAGGCTGGCCGCGAGGTCGAGCCGGCGCCGCATGCCGCCGGAGTAGGTCTTGACCGGCCGATCGGCGGCGTCGGCGAGCTCGAAGTGGCTGAGCAGCTCGGTCGCTCGGGCGCGGGCGTCGGGCGTACGGAAGTCGAGCAACTGTCCGATCAGGACAAGGTTCTCGGTGCCCGTGAGGTCGTCGTCAACCGATGCGTACTGGCCGGTCAGCCCGATCACGCGGCGCACTCGGTCGGCGTCGCGGACGACGTCGTAGCCGCCGACCGTCGCGGTGCCGGCGTCGGTCCGCAGGAGGGTCGCGAGGATCCGGACGGCGGTCGTCTTGCCGGCTCCGTTGGGGCCGAGGACGCCGAGGATGGTGCCCTGCCGCGCGGCGAGGTCGATGCCGTCGAGGGCGGTGGTCGAGCCGAAGCGCTTGACCAGCCCCTCGGCCTGAAATGCGTAGGTCATGTTCACTCCTTGACGTGTCGTACGAGAAGGAGCGTGCCTTCGGCCGCTGGTGCCGGGCGCACACCCGACTGACACGGGGTCGACGTCCGTGACAGCGACGTGGCAGTGGCGAGTTTTGGCGAGAGAGTCGCCTGCCCGCGAGCGCCAGAGTCGATTCTCACGCCAATACTCGGGGGCCGGGCACGGGTGGGAATCTGCCGCCTGTCAGCGGCGTTGCAGCTGTAACGATGTAATCGCGGACCGAAGGAGCCGCCATGGACACGGTCGACAACGACGCCCTGGACGCATACTCCCGCGTCGTAACCGGAGTCGCCCACGAGATCACGCCCCGAGTGGCCAGCGTCAGTGTCCGCCAGCACCGCCGCGGCGGCACGGCCGAGGGCGCCGGCTCGGCCGTCGTCCTGACCAGCGACGGGCACCTGCTCACCAACGCGCACGTCGTCGCCGACGCGACCGACGGCACGGCGGCGTTCTCCGACGGCACGACGGCCGCCATCGAGGTGGTCGGCACCGATCGGCTCTCCGACCTCGCCGTCTTGCGCGCCGATCGCGACATCCCCGACCCACCCGAGTACGGCGACGCCGATCAGCTTCGGGTCGGCACCCTGGTCGTCGCGGTCGGCAATCCGCTCGGACTGGCGGGCAGCGTCACCGCCGGCGTCGTCAGCGCCCTCGGACGTTCGCTGCCAGCGCGGTCGCGCAACGCCACCCGGATCATCGAAAACGTCATCCAGACCGATGCGGCGCTCAATCCAGGCAGCTCCGGAGGGGCACTATCCGACGCCACGGCTCGGGTCGTCGGCATCAACACCGCGGTCGCGGGCGTCGGGCTCGGACTCGCCGTGCCGATCAACGCCACCACCCAACGGATCGTCTATGCCCTGCTCCATGACGGCCGAGTACGCCGGGCGTACCTCGGTCTCGTCACGACACCGGCGGCGCTCCGCCCCGGGCTCGCCGATCGACTCGGCCGGCAGTCGGCGCTACGAGTCGCCGAAGTCGTATCGGGTAGCCCCGCCGAGGCGGCCGGCCTACAAGCCGGCGACCTTCTGCTCGCGGTCGACGGCGAGCCGCTTCGCGACGCCCAATCGCTGCAGCGCCTGATGTTCGACGACGCGATCGGACGCCGGACCGAGGTGACGGCGCTGCGCAACGGCGCGTTGGTCGACGTCGTCGCGACCCCAACCGAGCTGCGCGACTAGGCCGCCACGCTGGGACAGGTGAGGGTGCGCGCGACGCCCGGGGTCTCCTGCAGTCGCTGCCGCACCGGGTCGGCATCCTGCCCGCCGGCCACCGCCACGACGGCGTCGTAAGGCCCCGTCACCGCCTCGACGAAGGCGACCTCGGGCAGCGTCTGCATCGCCGCGAGAACAGCGGGGACAGCTCCCGGTTCGGCCTGGACCAACACGTACGCAGCAGGCATCGACCAATTCCTCCCTCGAGCGTTGCACCGGGCTCTGACCAAGCCTGGTCACGGCGGGTGCCCGGGACGTTACACGATGAAACCGCTTCGCCACAGTACGTAGTAGTAGGTCTGTCAACTAGCGGGAACCATTGCGTACGGATCGCAGTCCCACCGGCATCGTCCAGCGAAGGTGGGAGACATGGCCGGGGTATCCAAGCGGATGTGGGCGGTCGGGGCCGCGGCTCTCGGACTGATGGCCGGAGCGATCGTCTGGATCGGCGGCACCGGCCCCGGAGGCTCACCGGCGGCCGCTGCCTCTGGAGCACTCGACCCCTTCGACGATTGCGACGAACTCCGCTCGTGGTACGTTAAGACCGCGCTCCCCCATGTCACCGCGTGGGGATGGGACACCGACCAGCCGATCCCGATCATGTTCGAGGACGTCGCTGTCCCGATGGCGGCGCGCGCGGCCGGCCCGACCCCTGACACCGAAGCTGTCGGCAACGGCGCGACCGGCACCAACCTGCAGGAACTCGATGTCGACGAGCCTGACCTCGCCAAAACCAACGGCGAATTCGTCGCGCTGATCCACGACGGGGACCTCGTGATCGTCGACGCGTCCGGGGCGGAGCCGCGCGAGATCGGCCGCCTCGATCTGGCGGCCGAGCAACACATCAAGCGGTTGCTCCTCGTCGGCGATCGCGCCGTCTTGCTCGGCGCGACTCACAGCTCGGTCATCTCGATCGCTCCGCCCGTCGTGTTGCCGCGCGACCGGATGGTCCCCGGACCCTACGGGATGCAGACGATCCGGCCACTGTCGACGATCACGACCGTCGACCTCTCCGACTCATCCGAGCCCACGGTGACCCGAACGGAAAGCATCCAGGGCAAGTTCGTCTCCGCCCGCGAACACAACGGCATCGTCCGGATCGTCGCGACGTCGATGCCCGAGTTCGACTTCGTCCAGCCGACGGGCAAGTACTCATTCCGAGAGGCGCTCGCCCACAACCGCGAGGTCGTGCGTACGGCGGCACCCGAGGACTGGCTGCCGACCAGCCGCGTAGACGCCGGCGATGCCGGGCCGTTGATGGGCTGCGAGGACGTACGCCACCCCGACGAGGCGGCGGGCCTCGGCACCATCTCCGTACTCACGACGGACCCGGATGAGCCAAACGAACACTCGTCCACCGGAGTCGCCGCCGACGGCGACCTCACGTACGCGTCGGCCGACCGGATGTACGTCGCCACGATGGACGACGGCTGGTCGACCTTCATCGCGCCAGCGTCGCGACCCGAGTCGGCGACGACCGAGATCCACGCATTCGACGTCAGAGGCGGCACCACCAGCTACGTCGGATCCGGCGAGGTGCGGGGCCGGGTGCCCGATCGATGGGCGTTCAGCGAGGACCAAGGGCTGCTGCGGGTTGCGTCGACCGTGGGGGCGTTCTGGCAGCCCAAGGAAACACGGGTCACGGTGCTCGACGAGCGGGCCGGCGCACTGCGGCCGATCGGGTTGGTCGGCGGCCTCGGCCCGAACGAGGAAATCGAGGCGGTCCGCTGGTTCGGACCGCTCGCGATCGTCGTGACGTTTAGGCAGACCGATCCGCTCTATGCCGTCGACCTCACCGACCCGGCGCATCCTACGGTCGCCGGCGAGCTCGAGATCCCCGGCTTCTCGGCCTACCTCCATCCGCTCGGCGACGACCTGATCCTCGGTGTCGGCCAGGACGGCACTCGGTCGGGCCGACTGCGCGGAGCACAGGTGTCGACCTTCGACCTCGGTGATCTCACCGACCCGAGCCGAATCGATCTGCTCGACTTCGGCGGCTCCCGTACGAGCGCGACCGAGACGGATGCCCGCGCGTTCACCTACCTGCCGACGCAGCGGATGGCGTTCGTGCCCATGAGAGATTGGCGCGGGCCGGACACGGTCGAAGTCGTACGCGTCGCGACCGACGGCCAGGTCATCCCGGTGACGTCGATCGAGTTGTCGGTCACCGCCAGAGGTACGCGCATCCTGCCACTCGATGACGGCCGGGCCGCGATCGTCGCCGCCGGCGAGGTCGTCCGGATCGCCGAGCCGACCGCCTGGTAGCGGCGACAGGCTGCTACGTGGTGTCGCGACCGGCGGTGGAGGGCGTGTCGGGATCGGAGCTGACCCGCCGAAATCGCCGGATGCTGTAGATCAGCAGACCGATGGCGACCACACCCGACAACACGATGCTGATCCCGGAGCCCCAGCCGCCGAACGGCAGGCTCGGTCCGACGAGCCACCATTCGGGGATCTCCGGATCGACCCACCACAGGATGCCCGCGGCGATCAGACACAACGCGCCGACGGTGCTCAACATGATCCGGGGCCAGGTCGCGACGCCGGCGGCAGCCGCCTCGAACGCCTTCTCCTTGACCGGATGCAGCCGACGCTCGGCCCACTCGTACTCCTGGCTCAAGATCGCGAGCCCGGCGACCAGGGTCAGCATGCCCGGCCCCGGCAACGCCAACAGACCGATGCCGGCCAGCGTCAAGACCCAGCCCAAGATGGTGATCCAGGTCTTGCGGAGTGCGGCCATCGGAGCCCCTCATCTCGTCGCCGCCGCGAGACTACGGACAGCGTACGAACGTGTCGGACCAAGCATGCCAGGTGGCGAGCCCAACGAAATCGTCGACCAGCCGGGCGACCGCGACGTAGTCGGCCGGCTAGCGGGGGGCCCGGACCAGCAGGGGCGCCACGACTCGCAGCTGTTCGGCCACCTCCGCGACCGGTGCCGGCCGGCCCATGAGATAGCCCTGCAGGCTGAGCTTCTCGCCGAACGGGATGTGCGCACGCAGCGTCTCGAGCTGGCTCTCCCGCTCGATGCCCTCGATGACGACCGACAGGCCGAGCGCCTGGCCCATGCTGACCATCGACCCGAGCAGCCGCAGCGAGCGCGGGTCGGAGTCGATTCGCGCCGAAAACAACCGGTCGGTCTTGAGTACGCCAACGGCGAGCTGCTCCAGGTAGCCGATCGACGAGAAGCCGATGCCGAAGTCGTCGAGCGCGAGCCGCACTCCGCTCGCCTCCAGCTGCGACATGACCGACAGCACCTGCGGGTCGTCACCGACCAGATGCCGCTCGGTCAGCTCGAGGAGCAACTCCAGCGAGCCCAGCGACTCTTGGGTCGCCTGGACGGTTGCCACGAAGTCGGGCGCTCGCAGTTGCTGGGCGGAGATGTTGACGCACACCGCGAGGTCGCCGCCGGAGGCCTCCTGCAGCATCGGAGCGTCGGAGGCGACCTGCTGCATGACGAGCTCGCCCAGCATCCGGATCAGCCCGGCCTCCTCGGCAACCTGGATGAACACGTTGGGCCCGACCGCGGCGCCGCTGCGGTTCCACCGGGCGAGCGCCTCGACGCCGACGACCCGACCCGACACGCTCTGGACGATCGGCTGGTAGACGAGGCCGACCTCGCGGTTCGCGATCGCCTCGCGGAGCTCCTCGGCGAGTTCGAGGCTGCGTACTCGGGCCCGGCCGAGTGCGGGGTGATAGACGACGACCTGGTCCTTGCCGGCGACCTTCGCCTCGTACATCGCTATGTCGGCGTTGCGGATCAGGTGGTCGGGACTGTGCGAACCGTCGGAGAACGCGACTCCGACGCTCGTCGACAGGTTGACGAAGCGGCCGGAGAATTCGAAGCGCTGCCGAACGGCATCGAGGACCTTGCTCGTCAGACCCGCCAGGTCGTCGCCATCGGCGATCTCCTCGACCAGCATGGCGAACTCGTCACCGCCGAGCCGGGCGATCCGACCGTGGCCCTCGACGGTCTGGCGCAGCCGGCCGCCGACGTCGACCAGCAACTCGTCGCCGGCCGGGTGGCCGAACCAGTCATTGACCTGCTTGAAACCGTCGAGGTCACAAAACACGACGGCGATCCGGCTGGTCGGCGTACGCCGGCAGCGCTGCAGCGCCCCCTCGACCGCGCGGGCGAACACGTCACGGTTGGACAGGCCGGTCAGCCCGTCGTGTTCGGCCTGATGCGTCAGCTTTCGGGTCAGCGCGAGTCGCGACAGCACCTCTTCGCCGAACGACGCCAGCATCTCCAGGGCACTGCGATCGGCCAGCAGGGCAGTGGCGCCATGGATCGGGCGTTTGTCAGCGACCAGCCACCAGCTGGCCTCACCGTCGATCAGCTGACTGCCGACCTCGCCCTCGGCCGGCGGACCTTCCTGCAGTCGGCTGGACGGCGAGTTCATCAGATGGCGGACCTGGCGGTCGAGGAGCTGCAACACCTCGCTCGACGCCGTCGCCGACTGCGCCTGAGTCGATGCCTCCAAGAGCACGGCCATCCGGCGGGCCGACTCCCGCTCGCGTGACATGGCGCTGCCGGCCAGCAACAGGGTGAACAGGGGCAGGACGAGTAGCACGATCGTCCAGCTCGGCAGGCTGCGGTCCCACAGCGACGCGAGGTAGCCGATCGCGCCGGCGGCGAGCGACCCGGACAGCGCGACCAAGACGTCGGCGTTGGGGGTGACCAGACGCGGCGGCTGTCCGGCGTTGAGCGCAATCGACATCTCGGAAACGCCGAGGTCGATCAGGAAGTAGCCGATGAACCCGACGCCGACCGCGATCAGCTCCTGCGGCGTGATGCTGCCCGATCCGCGCAGCAGGTCAATCAGGAACAGCGCCGCGGCACCGCCGAGCACCATGATCGACGCGTTGATGGCGCGATAGCGCCGACCCGAGACGAGCAGCGACGAAAACACCGCAACCGCGAGCCAGACCGTCAGCGCCTCGAACGGCCCGAGTACGACGGCCAGATAGGCGAGAACGCACGACTCGAGCCCGACCTCGACAGTGCCGTCCGGCCGCGGCAGGTGAATCGGAAAACGGCTGATCAAGACGGCAACGGGGACGGCCAACCAGTACGCCGGGGGCATAGACCAGTCACCGAGGACCGCGATCGCGGTGCCAACGACGCCCACGAGGGCGCCAGCGGCGATCACGGTGCGGTTGAACCAAGGCGCCGCGCGGGTTGGCGCAGCTGATGTCACCATGGCCCTCCCCACGCGGCGTGATAACGGCCTTACTCTAAGTGGAACTCAATGATCCGTCACTCGCCACCTCACGATCCGTCGCTTGTAGTACGACCATCCGAGACATAACGATCGACGTATTCATCACAATTCGGTGCCGGATGGTCGGACCACCTGTGACGGAACATCGTCGATCAGAAGGCGCGGACGAAGAGGTGGACGGCAGCGTCCTCGTCGAGTTCGGCGGTCTCGCCGCCACGCGCGATGATCACGCCCTCGGGGCCGGCCGATGCGAGCAGAACCTGCTCGGGCAGAGCGCCGACGCGACGCAGCACCGCCATGACGGTCGGATCGGTCTGCAGGGGCTCGCTGATCCGGCGCACCACGACACGAACCGGCTCGTCGGCACCCTTGACGGCCTCGCTCAAGGTGATCACTCCGTCGAGGAACTCCTCGGCCTTCGCGGCCTCGCCGAGCTCGTCGAGACCCGGGATCGGGTTGCCGTAGGGCGACTCCGTCGGATGGTTGAGCAGCTCGATCAACCGACGCTCCACCGTCTCGGAGATGACATGCTCCCAGCGGCACGCCTCGTCGTGGACGAGCTCGATGTCAAGCCCGACGACGTCGGTGAGCAACCGCTCGGCGAGCCGATGCTTGCGCATCACGCGCATCGCCAGCCGATGGCCCTCCTCCGACAGCTCCAGATGCCGGTCACCCTCGACGGTCAGCAAGCCGTCGCGCTCCATCCGCGCCACGGTCTGGGACACTGTCGGACCACTCTGATGCAACCGCTCGGCGATCCGCGCCCGCAAGGGGACGATGCCCTCCTCCTGCAACTCGTAGATGGACTTGAGGTACATCTCAGTGGTGTCGATGAGGTCGCTCACGTCACCCATTCTTGCCGATGTTGGGGACAGGTGGCGGGTGGTGCCGAGGTTGTACGTTTGTCCGCCTCGGTCAACCAGCCTCGCTCGCAAGCTCGCTCGGCGGCCAGGCCCATCCACGGACGCTCGCGGGATATACACACAACCCCGCCGTCTTGACTCGCCGTCGTCGCCTACAGTCCCCTCCATGGGTGACGAGAGGCGACTCGGGGCGGGGCACTGGGTGGTGCCGGGTGCCGGGGTTGACCAGCTGCGGTTAGCCGCGGCGGACTGTGAGGGGTGTGAGTTGCATGGGGCGGCGACTCAGACGGTGTTTTCGACCGGGTCGCCGGTGGCCCGGTT
This sequence comes from Nocardioidaceae bacterium, assembly GCA_035630615.1. GTDB lineage: Bacteria > Actinomycetota > Actinomycetes > Propionibacteriales > Nocardioidaceae > DATFRX01. Next base: position 126,176 of record DASQKI010000055.1, on the reverse strand, counting down.
GGCGCTGGTCGGCGAGCAGCCCGGGGATGCTGAGGACCGCCAAGGGGCGCCATTTGTGGGTCCGGCGGGCAAGCTGCTCGACCGCGCTCTCGGCGAGGCCGGCGTCGACCGGGCCGATTGCTATGTCACCAACGCGGTCAAGCACTTTCGGTTCAAGCCGACTCCACAACGCCGGCTCCACCAGACGCCCGACCCGGAGCACATCGTCGCCTGCCGCCCGTGGCTCGTCGCAGAGCTGGCGGTGGTCGATCCCGAGGTGCTGGTCTGCCTGGGCGCCACGGCGGGCAAGGCCCTGTTCGGACCGGCGTTCCGGATCACGCGGCAGCGCGGCATCCTCTATCCGCGGCCGTCGCGACACGACGATCCGGCGCAAGTACGAGCCGGCTGGATGCTGGGCACGGTGCATCCGTCCGCCGTACTCCGCGCTGACGACCAAGACGCGGCGTACGCGGCCCTCATTCGCGACCTCGAAGTCGCCGCCGCAGCGCTCGGCACCGAAACGCTGCGCGCCTGACCCGTCGGGCACACTGGCTCGGTGGGCCTCATGACGACCGAGCTTCGGATCGATCGACAGTTTCGGGGACCGACCGGGTCCGGCAACGGCGGCTGGACGGCCGGCACGCTCGCCGAGCACCTGCGATCGGCGACCGGGCATGACGGTCCGGTCGAGGTCACCCTGCGGCAGCCGCCACCCCTCGACACCGCGCTCACCATCGAGTCGGACGCCACCACGGCCCGGCTCCTCGGTCCCGTCCGATTGGTCGCCGAGGCAGTCGTCGCCGAACCGTCCGCCCTGGGCGATCCGGTCGAACCGGTCGACGCCGTCGCCGCGCGGGCCGCGGAGGCCGACTACGCCGGGCTGCGGCACCACCCGTACCCGCAGTGCTTCACCTGCGGCCCGGACCGCACCGCCGGCGACGGGCTGCTGATCTTCCCCGGGCTGATCGCACCGGGCCGGACCGCGTGCACCTGGACGCCACATCCCGCGATGGCCGCCGAAGACGGTCGTCTCGGCCCGGAGTACGTGTGGGCCGCCCTCGACTGCCCGGGCGGGTGGACCGAGGACCTGGACGGACGACCCGTCGTCCTCGGCCGGATGACCGCCCAGGTCTTCAGCCGCCCGCTCGCCGACAGGGTCCATGTCGCCGTCGGTCGGCAATTGGACGTCGACGGGCGCAAGACGCGCACCGCGACTACCGTGTACGACGCGAGCGGACGGATGATCGGCCAGGCCGCGCAGGTCTGGATCGCCGTCGACCCGGCCACGTTCGCCTGAGCGCCCGCCCCGACTCGGAAGGCTTCCCCGCATGACAAACGTGCCCTGGTGGCGCCATGCCGTCTGCTACCAGATCTACGTCCGCAGCTTCGCCGACTCCGACGGCGACGGTGTCGGTGACCTGGCCGGCATCGCCCAGCGGCTGCCGTACCTCGCCGACCTCGGTGTCGACGCGATCTGGCTGACGCCGTTCTATCGCTCGCCGCAGGCCGACCACGGCTACGACGTCGCCGACTACCGCGACGTCGACCCGCTGTTCGGCTCGCTGGCGACGTTCGACGAGATGCTCGCGCAGGCCCACGAGCTCGGATTGCGGGTCATCGTCGACATCGTGCCCAACCACTCGTCGGACCAGCACGAGTGGTTCAGGGCAGCGCTCGCGGCCGGACCGGGCAGCCCCGAGCGGGAGCGATACGTCTTCCGCGACGGCCGAGGCGCCGACGGCGGCAAGCCGCCCAACAACTGGCAGTCGGTCTTCGGCGGTCCGGCGTGGACGCAGGTCGACGACGGCCAGTGGTACCTCCACCTCTTCGACTCGGGGCAGCCGGACTTCGACTGGGACAACCCGGAGGTCGGCGACGAGTTCGAGTCGATCCTGCGGTTCTGGCTCGACCGCGGCGTCGACGGTTTTCGGATCGACGTCGCCCACGGCTTGGCCAAGGAGTCCGGACTTCCCGATGTCGACGAGTTCGTGCTCGCCGCGGCCGACGACCTCACGCCGTCGGGGCTCAGCGCGCGCGCGCTGGCCGCCCGGCCCTACTGGGATCAGCCGGCCGTCCACGACGTCTACCGCCGGTGGCACCGGGTGCTCGGGTCCTACGAAGGCGACCGGATGGCGATCGCCGAGGCCTGGGTTCCGACCGCCGAAACCCTGGCCCGCTACATCCGGCGGGACGAGCTTCAGCAGGCATTCAACTTCTTGTGGCTGCAGGCCGAGTGGTCGGCGGCCCAGTTTCGCCAGGTCATCGTCGACACCTTCGCCGCGGTCGAGCCGGTGGGCGCGTCGCCGACGTGGGTGCTCGCCAACCACGACGTCATCCGCACCGTGACGCGCTACGGCGACGGGCCGGTGGGCGTGGCGCGGGCGCGGTCCGCCGCCTTGGCGATGTTGGCGCTTCCCGGGTCGGCGTACGTGTACCAAGGCGACGAGCTCGGCCTGCCGCAGATCGACGTCGCCGAGGCAGATCGGCAAGACCCCACCTGGCGGCGCGGCGGCGGCGTGGGTCGCGACGGCTGCCGGATCCCGATCCCCTGGGCCGCCGACGACGCGCCGCCCTTCGGCTTCGGACCGAACGGATCAGCGCCGTGGCTGCCACAGCCTTCGGATTGGGGCGCCCGATCGGTGGCGTCGCAGGAGCGCGATCCGGAGTCGATGCTGGCGCTCTATCGCTCGGCGCTCCGATTGCGTCGGGAGTTGGTGCCAGGGCTCGGCGATCGAGTCACGCTGGTGGAGCGAGGAGCTGCGGACGTCTTCGCCTTCGCACGGGCGGCCACGCGCCCCGGCGAGTCGGGTCTCGTCTGCGTGGTCAACTGCGGTGCTGCCGCCGTGCCGGTCGGCGATCTTGGGGAGCCGATCCTGACCAGCGGGCCGGGCGTCGTGTCCGATAGCGCGCTGGCGCCCGATGCGGCGGGGTGGTTCCGGGCCTGACGCTAGGCGCCTGCTTCCGACGCGAGATTTGCATGTACGGGGGCCATGGCGACCGCGAATGCAAATCTCGCGTCGCCGGTGATCGCCCGCACAATCGCGCAAGCGACGACACCAGGCAAATCCCTTGTGCGGAGGCGATCTGAGCCGTAGCGTCTTCCGTACACGGGAAGGAGGTGGTCCAGTACATGAATAGCTCTTGGACTCGTGAGGTGGCTGTCCGCTAGCCGCCGCTGCGTGGGTTCACCGCAAAAGCGGTAGCGCAAACCCAGGCAGTCACCCGACCCGCAGGGGCCGAAGTTAGTCCGATCGGTGCAGTTACGGCTGCGTTTGCCGTCGTGCTCGCAAACCCTGCGGGTCGTCACATGTCCGGACCCATCTACGGCGCGAGCCGGCTCCTTCGCCACTCGCCGTCGGTCCGCTCGTACCGCAGTCGATCGTGCATGCGGCCGACCCGGCCCTGCCAAAACTCGATCGTGTACGGCGTCACGCGCCAGCCACCCCAATGCGGCGGCCGCGGCACCGTATCGGCGTCGGCGAACCGCTCGGCCGCCTCGGTGTACGCCCGATCCAACTCCGCTCGGTCCGCGACGATCTCCGATTGCGGCGAGGCCCAGGCGCCGAGTTGCGACTCGCGAGGCCGAGTCGCGAAGTAGGCGTCGGACTCCGCGGCCGACATGCGCGCCGCGGCACCGTCAACGCGCACCTGCCGCCCCATCGGATGCCAGGCGAACACCAACCCACATCGCGGATCGGCGTCCAACTCCCTCGACTTCCGCGAGCCGTAGTTGGTGTAGAAGCTGAAGCCGTCAGCGTCGAAGCCTTTCAGCAGCACGAACCGTACCGTCGGCGCACCGGACCGACCGGCCGTCGCCACCGCCATCGCATTCGGCTCGTGGAGGCCCGAGGCGACGGCCTCGTCGAACCAGCGGGCGAACAGCGCGATCGGATCGTCACCGGCGGCCGATTCGTCGAGGCCCGCGTCGGCGTACTCGGCGCGCAGCGTGGCGAGGCGATCGGCGTTCACGGCCCGACCCTAGCCCGGTCGGTTTTGCGCACCTGCGGTTGGTGTGACGCGGCTGGCACCAACGGTATGTGCGCAAATCCGACGGCCCGCCCGCGCGGCTCGGTCGGGCCATGGACCCCGCTGTCGCACCGGGGCTCAGGGTGACAGAATGGCGGCCGCTGACTGCGCGGTCACCGGCTTGGATCTGACAACTCTTCTGTGAGGTACGCGTGAGCGACGTTCTGGCCATTCCCGAGAGCCTCAAACCCCGCGACGGCCGGTTCGGCTCCGGCCCGTCGAAGGTGCGTAACGAACAGATGGACGCGCTGGCGTCGAAGGGCCGGACCTTGATGGGCACCTCGCACCGCCAGGCGCCCGTCCGCAGTCTCGTCGGACGGATCCAGGGCGGGCTCACCCAACTCTTCGACCTCCCCGACGGCTACCGCGTCGTTTTCGGCAACGGCGGTGCCACCGCGTTTTGGGACATCGCGACGTTCAATCTGATCCGGGTGCGCTCACAGCACCTGTGCTTCGGCGAGTTTTCGACCAAGTTCGCGCAGGGGGCCGAGAAGGCGCCGTTCCTTCTCGAGCCGTCCCTGGTCAAGGCCGAGCCAGGCACCCGACCCAAGCCGTTCGCCGAGGACGACGTCGACGCCTACGCCTGGGCGCAAAACGAGACGTCCACCGGGGTGATGGCGCCGGTCCGCCGGGTCGAGGGTGCCGACGACGACACGCTCGTCCTCGTAGACGCGACCTCGGGCGCCGGCGGACTGCCGGTCGACCTCTCCGAAGTCGACGCGTACTACTTCGCCCCGCAGAAGAGTTTCGCGTCCGACGGCGGGCTGTGGATCGCAATTCTGTCGCCGGCCGCGATCGAGCGGGTCAAGCACATCGCGGGCACCGGCCGCTGGATCCCGGCGTTCCTCGACCTCACCGTCGCGATCGACAACTCCTCGAAGTACCAGACCTACAACACCCCGGCGCTCGCAACGTTGTTCTTGATGGCCGAGCAGGTCGACTGGTTCAACGAGCAGGGCGGCCTCAAATGGGCGGTCGAGCGGACGACCGACTCGTCGACGCGGCTCTACGACTGGGCCGAGCGCACCAGCTACACCACGCCCTTCGTCTCCGAGCCGGAAGACCGCTCCCTCGTGGTCGGCACGATCGACTTCGAGCTGCCGGTCGACGCTCGTGCGATTGCCTCGACGCTGCGGGCCAACGGCATCGTCGACGTCGAGCCCTATCGCAAGCTGGGCCGCAACCAGCTGCGGGTCGCGATGTATCCGGCGATCGAGCCTGACGACGTCGAGGCGCTCACCAAGTGCATCGACCACGTCGTCGAGCACCTCTGACGGGGCGCCGGCCCTAGCCGCGCTCGGCCCGGTGTCCGCGCTGGGATCGGCCCCGGCGGAGCCATAGCCAGAGGGCGCCGAGCACGACGATCGCGCCGCCGGAGGCGAGACTCCATCGGGCGGCGTGGCCGCCGTCGTCATCGGCGTCCGACGTCGCCGGCGTCTCGCCGGTCGGCCCCTCGGTGGCGACGCCGCGTTCCGGACCCGCGTGCAATCGCTTCCACTCGGCGTGGGGGATCCGCACCTGATAGATCGTCGACGGCAGCTTCTCGGTGCCGACGAGGACGGACGGCCCGTCGTCGCGCACGGCGAGCGACTCGCTCTGCGGCTGCGACGGCGTGTCGATCGGCTCGAGCTCGTGCCAGCCCGGGATTGTGTACACGACGACGTCGATGTAGGTCCGCAGCAGCACGCCGCTGCCGTCGGGGAGGTAGGCCCCGTCGGTGACCATGCCCTCGACGGCGACATCGCGGATCGGCCGCGCGACGTTGACCCCATCGGCCTCGAGCGGCTTGGGCAGCTCATAGACGCTGCCGGCGAGCAGGTTCTTGGTGACGATGGACAGCCGCCCGGTGGTCGGGTCGACCATCAGCGTCTCGGCGTCACCCGGTCCGTCGGAGTAGCGGACCTCGTAGACGTCCGGCGTCACCGTCGCGTCCCCCGGCGTCGGCTGGTCGATCGCATACAGCGCGACCGTGTCGCGGCTAGCCGTATTGTCGCCGATGTCGCCGACGTACAGCCGGCCGTCGACGCCGATCGCCATCGCCTCGGTGTCCTCGCCGTCGACATCGAGCGTCGTGGTGCCGACGACCTCGCCGGAGTCGAGCTCAATCACATACACGGCCGTCTCGTTGCCCGAGTCGTTGATCGTGTACGCGAGATCCGGATCCGTGGTGCTTTGCACCAGCGCACTCGACTCGGCGATCCGATCGTCGGTGATCTCAGCGATCGGATCATCGTGGTCCGCGTACGCCGGGGCCAGCGTCGGTCCGAGAGCGAGCACCGACCCGAGGAGAAGGCCCGCCCCCGTCCGGCTCACGACGCGTCCTCGAGCAGCTCGGCGAGGCGCGGGCGGACTCCCCAATCGGCGATCAGGTCGGCGTACTCGGCGGCGACTGCCGGTTCGCCCGCCGAGCCGGTACGCACCGCCCGCAGCATCGTGTTGCGCGGCGTGTGCTTCGACCCGACGAACTCGACGACATCGACGCGGTAGCCGTGCATCCGCAAGAGCGCCGCTCGCATCGCGTCGGTGAGCGTGTCGGCGAGCCGCTCGCGCAGGATGCCGTGCCGCGTCACCAGACCGAACGGTCGCGGCGTCGGGGCCGACCGCAGTCGACGCTGCAGGTCGTGATGGCAACAGGGCGCGGCCAACACCAGCGGCGTTCGCCAGGCGACGGCTCGGGCCAGCGCGTCGTCGGTCGCGGTGTCGCAGGCGTGGAGGGCGAGTACGACGTCCGGATCACCGTCGACCGCTGCCGTCGCGATGTCGCCGCGGACGAAGCGCAGCCCGTCGCCGCAGTCGAGCTGCTCGGCGAGCTCGCTGTTGCGTCGCTGAGCCTGCTCCTTGACGTCGACGCCGACGAACCGCACCGGCAGGCCGCGCACGGCGGTCAGCCAGCGATAGGCGGCAAACGTCAGATAGGCGTTGCCGCACCCGAGGTCGACGACGCGCAGCGGATCGTCTGGGGTCGGCGTTCGCACCGTCCCGGCGTCCAGCGCTGCGTCGAGTGCGGCCGCGAGCTGCCGGCAAAACTCCTCGATCTGGCGATGTTTCGCCTGTCGGGACGGCTTGATGTTGCCCGATCGGTCGGCGATGCCGACGGCGCGCAGGTACGGATCGGAGCCGTCGAGCATCCGTTGCTTTGGCCGATCGTGCGTACGCGGGGCCTCTGACTCGGTCGCTTCTCGCCGGCCGACATGCACCTGCGCCGCACCCTTCTTGGTCACGCGCAGCTGGGTCACGGCATCGGAGGTCTCGACATGCCAGTTGCCCAGCGGCTCGGCGAGCAGCTCGTCCACCGCTTCTACGGCCGCGTCACCCGGCGCGACGTTGCGGGTGAACGCCTGGGTGTCGTCGTACGTCGTGACCTGCAGGTGCGGGCCCGACGTGAGATCGACCGGCCGTACCTCGACCCGACGCCAACGCGGCGCCTGTCCCCGCCTGCGACCGGACCCAACGGCGCGCACCAGCCGCTCGGTGTCGAGCAGCTGGGAGCGCAGGTGGGACAGCGCCGAAGCGAGGGGTTCTGGCACGACACCAGCCTGCCAGAGAGCGCCGCAGGCTCTCGGGCGGTCCTAGCCGAGGACGGCGGCGACCACGACGATGACGAGCAACACCACCAGCAGACCGGGGATGATCATGCGTCGGTAGCGCGGGTGCACGCTCGTCACCCTAGACGTCGCGACGGAGTGGATAGTCACCGATCCGTTCGTGGGCGAAGCGCCCCTCGTCGTCGGGTCGAGACACGACGATCGCGATCCGGTCGACCTGCCACGAAGGCCCCGAGTACGCGTCGAGCTCGTCAACCAAGGCGCCGAGGTCGCGCCGTACTCGAGAGCGCGCGACCGTCAGATGCGGCCGATAGCGCCGGTCTTCCAGGGGCCAGCCCTCGCGGCGCAGTCGGGCGGTCAGATTGCGCTGGAGGTCGGCCAACCTCTGGTCGACCGGCTCGACACCGACCCACAGGGTGCGGCCGCGAGTCCGCGACGGAAACGCGCCACCGCCTCGAAATCGGGCCGACGTCGCATCCCGGATCGCGGCGCAGCGCGCCACCGTACGCTCGAGCCGCCGCACCTGGTCAGTGTCGAGGTCGGCGTGAAACGTCAGGGTCAGGTGCCACTGCTCCGACCGGGTCCAGGTCAGATCGGGGTTAGCCGATCGGAGCGACCCGACGGCCAGCTCGAGATCGGCCACGGCCGCCAGCGACGGATAGAGCGCCGTGAAGACACGCACCCGGCCACGCTATCGATACAAGCGTGGGTCGATCAGCGCATCGCGTCTGCCAGCCGGCGCCGGAATCCCGACGCGACGTCCTGGTCGCCGGTGATGGCCAGAACCTCGCCGTCGCGACGCCCCCACAGCCACAAGAAGACGTCCTCGGATCGGCCCGCGATCTCGATCGCGACAGGGTCGGTGTCTCCCTCCGCGACCGTGACCAATCGCAGGTCGGCCGTCACGGTCCACGAACGACCGCCCGCCGTCACGCGGATCCGAGCGTCGAGCGGCTCCTCGGTCTCGGACTCGTCCCAGGGACCGGCCAACATGACACGCAAGGCTTCGTCGATGCCGTCGGTCGCGAGCTCGTCGTCGATCGGGGTGGGCGCGCCATGCGCGAGCTCGGCGTCGTAGCGGTGGACGGCGACCTCGAGAGCCATCCGGCGATACCAGAACCCGATGGTCTGCTCGGGCTCCCAGAGCGTACCGACGACCTCGTCTGGATCACGTGACTCGAAGGCCTCGAGCACGGCCGTCGTCGCCTCGTCGAACAAGGCAGCCGGCTCCCGATCGGCGAGCTCCGGCGGCGGCCAGGGATCTGGACGCCGGCCGTCACGCAGCCACGCCACCTTGTGCAGGTAGACATGCGCGGTGTGGTCGATCACGTCGGCAACGGTCCATCCGTCGCAGCTGGGGACATCGGCGTCGAGCCCGAGCCGCCCCATCTCGGCGAGCCGGGCCGAGTCGGCCCGGATCAAGCGTAGGTAGTCCGCGAAGTCGAGCCATCCACTACGCACGTCGCGTGTCGTCATGGCGACAGCCTGACACGACGAGGTGACAACGTGCGCGCGAGCCGTCGAGTGTTTGCTACCCGCCTTCGGCTGCCTGCTGCCGCTGGCCGTGTCGTGGGCCGTCACGGTCACCGCCAACCAGCACCTGATTGGCGGTCTCGTCGGCTCGGCCATCGCCGTCGGGTCGCTGGTCGTCGCCGTCGGCATGGGCCGCCGCCTCGACGGCAAGGCCCTCACGCGCGGAGACGGTGAGCGTGAACGGTCGGCCCGGAACCTGCCGGACGGCGAGGCCGCCGCTCTTGAGGTAGGCCGCGAGCGCGGCCGCGACCCCGGCGAGGGTCAGTAGGCCTCCACCGATCAGGGTCCAGCGGGCCCCGAACAGCTCGCCCATCCAGCCGAGGATGGGTGCGCCCGCCGGTGTGCCACCCATGAAGATCATCAGATAGAGCGCCGCGACGCGGCCGCGCATCTCGGGCAGGACGGTCAGCTGGATCGTCGCGTTGGCCGTCGTGATCATCGTCAGTGCGAAGAGACCGACGACCGGTAAGAAGAGCGCGAACGTCCAGTACGTCGGCATCAGGCCGAGAAACACCTCGGCGATGCCGAACACCACGGCGCCACCCACGACGATGCGCAGCCGCGGCCGGGCCCGTCGAGCGGCCAACAGTGCTCCGGCCAACGAGCCGACCGCCATGATCGAGCCGAGCACGCCGTACGCACCGGCTCCCTTGTGAAACACCTCGGTCGCCATCAACGCCGTCGTCATCTGGAAGTTCATGCCGAAGGTGCCGACGAAGAACACCGTGGCGAGCAGCAACAGGAGGTCCGGCCTGGAGCGTACGTAGCGGACGCCCTCGCGCACGGCCCCTCGGCCGCGGCGTGCCGGCTTGGAAGGCCGCAAGGCGAGCGGATCCATCACGCGCAGGGAGACCACGACGGCGAGGTAGCTAGCGGCGTTGACCAAGATCGCCCACCCGGTCGCCTCGACGCCGGAGCCGAGCACGGCGATCAGGCCACCGGCGGCCGCCGGGCCGATGATCCGCGCCGAGTTGAACGACGCGGAGTTGAGTCCGACCGCGTTGGCGAGGTCATCGGTGCCGACCATCTCGACGACGAACGACTGCCGGGCGGGAGCGTCGAACGCGGTGCCGGTGCCGAAGAGGAACGCCAGGACGTAGACGTGCCAGGCCTCGGCCAAGCCGGTGACGGCGAGCAGCCCCAGCATGGCCGCCGGGATCGCCATCATGAGTTGGGTCGCGACGAGCACCTTGCGCTTGGGGAAGCGGTCTGCCACCACACCCGCCAGCGGCGCGAAGACGAGCATCGGCAAGAACTGCAGGCCGGTGGTGATGCCGAGGGCGGTGCCGCTGTTGGCGGTCAGCTGCAGGACCAGCCAGTCTTGCGCCACCCGCTGCATCCACGTGCCCACGTTGGAAACAACGGCTCCGGCGGCATAGATGCGATAGTTGCGGACGCGGAGCGCGCGAAACGTCGGACTCAAGCGGTCGCCAACCTCTCCAGGATCACTGCGGCTTCTCGCAGCACCGCCCGCTCCTGGGGTTCAAGCTCGATCAGCCGCTGTGCCAACCAGGCATCGCGGCGCTTGCGTTCGGCGTTGAGCAGCTCCAGGCCGGGCTCGGAGACCCGCAAGAGCACCTGACGACCGTCATCGGGGTCCGGCTGGCGGACCACCATCCCCATGTCTTCGAGGCAGTTCACCGTGCGAGTCATCGACGGTGGCTGCACGTTTTCGCTCCGGGCGAGGGCACCGAGCGTGAGCGGGCCCTTGCGCATCAACGATCCGAGCGCCGACAGCTGCGTCGGCGACAGATCGGAGTGGCGCTCCTTGCGGAGCCGGCGTGAGAGCCGCGACACCGACACGGCGAGCGAGCTCGCGAGACCCGCGCGGGTCCTCACGAGCTTCGCGACGTCGGTCGACATATCGTTAGCATAACTCATTACCTATGCTAACGATCTTGCGAGCTCGGCCATTCCCTTGTGCGACGTTTTGCGTTGCGGTGAGTGCTCAGGCGTCGAGCCAGTTGCCAATCGGGTCGATCGCGAAGTAAACGACGAACAGCGTGGCGACGATCCACATCAGGGGATGGACGGTCCGCAGGTTGCCTCGCGCCGCCTTGATCACGACGTACGAGACGAACCCGGCGCCGATGCCTGCGGTGATCGAGTACGTGAACGGCATGAGGACGATCGTCAAGAACGCCGCCAGCGCGATCTCGAGGTCGTTCCAGTCGATGTACCGCACCTGCGACATCATCAGGAACCCCACGATGACGAGGGCCGGAGTCGCCGCCTCGTTGGGGATGACCGCGATGAGCGGGGTCGTGACGGTCGCCGCGATGAACAGCAACCCCGTCACCACGCTCGCCAAGCCGGTGCGCGCACCCTCTCCGACACCGGAGGCCGACTCGATGTAGGACGTGTTGCTCGACACCGACGCGGCTCCACCGGCGGCGGCCGCCAACGAGTCGACGACCAGGATCTGTTGCGTACGCGGCGGCGTACCCTCGTCGTCGTTGAGACCCGCCTCGGCGCCGATCGCGGTCATCGTGCCCATCGTGTCGAAGAAGTCGGCCAGCAGCAGAGTGAAGAGGAACAGCGCCGCCGTCACGAACCCGGCCCGCTCGAACGAACCGAACAGCGACAACTCACCGACGAGCCCGAAGTCGGGACTGTCGAAGATCTTGTCGGGCACCCTTCACGCCCCGCACATAGAGCGTCATCGTGAAGAGCAGGCCGAGACAGAAGACGAAGACCGGCCAGCCGGCCAGGTGGTTGTCGATCCCGAGCCCGATCGGCGGCGCCGGCAGCCCGGTCGAGCGGATGACTCCGGCGTCGACCAGGCCGATCAGCGTGATGAACAGGCCGATGCCGGCGGCGATCGCCGACTTGAGACCCGCCGGAACGGCCGAAAACACCGCCTTGCGGAAGCCGGTGAGCACGAGAACGAGGATGATCAGGCCCTCGAGAACGACCAGCCCCATCGCGTCGGCCCACGTCATCTGGCCAGCGATCGTGAAGGCGACGAACGCATTGAGCCCGAGTCCGGCCGCCAGGGCGAGCGGGAAATTGGCGACCAGGCCCATCAGGATCGTGAGGACGCCGGCGACCAGCGCGGTCGCTGCCGCCACCATGACGAACGCCTGGCCCTGGTCGGATCCCCCGCCGATAAAGTCGCCGTCGGCGTCGACCGCCTGCGACAGGATGATCGGATTGAGCACGATGATGTAGGCCATCGTGAAGAACGTGACGACCCCGCCGCGCACTTCGCGGTTGACGCTAGAGCCACGGGCGGAGATCTCGAAAAATCGGTCGATCCGGCTGGTCATGGTTGACGACACGGTCATGGATGCTCCAGAAGCCGTCGATGCGGGCGTACGCAGAATGCCAGAACCCGCAGTTCGGCGTCATGCCCTCGGCCATGATCTAACCTGGTGCGATGGCCAGCTCGAAGCACGGTCGAGAACCCCGACGCCGCCGGACCCGCGCGTCCGGTTCGCATTCACACCGGACGGACCGGCGGAGCAACGGCAACGGCAACGGTGACGAGAAGGAAGATCGTCCGACCAGCCGGCGAGCGTCCCGACGGACCGAGCACCGATCGAGCGGGACCCGGCGCGCCGAACCGCCGGCCGAGCCCCCCGCCGAACCGCCGGCCGAACAGCGGACCGAGGAGCCGGCCGAACAGCGGACCGAGGAGCCGGCCGAGCGGCGGACCGAACGCCGCGCCGCGCGGCGGACCGAGCGGCATCACATCGTGGCCGAGGTCGAGCCGCTCGACGTCGACGGCGTCCGCACCGTCGCGATCGGATCAGCGGCCTGGATTGTCGCCTTCGTCGCGATGCTACCGTTCATCGGCACGCTTCGCGACCACGACCGGCTGTCGTGGCTGTGGATCTGCATCGCCGGGTTCGGCCTCGGCCTGATCGGCGTCGAATATTGCCGGCGCCGGCGCAACCTCCTGACGACGGAGCCCGGGCGACGACGCGCGGCGACGAGCCAGTTCGGCGCTGCCGGCGACTGACCCTCGGGTCAAAACACCGACAGCTCGTCGGTGGCGTAGGTGTCGAAGACGGGCGGCGGCAACTCGACGGCCCGCGGTGTCCGGACCGGGTCGCCTTCGGAGTGGGCACCACAGCCGTGGTTCAAGGCGACGATCCGTCCGTCATCGGGCGCCGACTCGTTGGCGCATACCCCGAACACGGTCGAGAGCGGTCCCGCGATCGGGACCAGGAATCCACACGTACGACACGGCGCGGGCGCCGACTGGGCATGCTCGGACTCGGGGCCCTGGGACCCTTCGTACCAACGCTGCACTGCCGCATCACGACCCTCGAGTGACAAGACGCGAACCCGTCCGAGCCCGATCTCCTCGGCGACCGGACGTACCGACGAGTCATCGACCAGAGGGTCGCTCATCTCGTCACCTGCCACCCACGACGGCACCAGCCGCGGATCGTCCTCGTCGGGGGGTAGCAAGTCGCCCGGGCCGAGGTCGCCCGGCTGCACGCGTTCGCGGTAGGGAACCCACTCGGGCGCGACGACGGCGGCCGGACCGGGCAGCAGCACGATCTCGTTGACAGTCACGTCGCGCTGGCGTGGTGCCCGCGTCACGACGACCGACCAGCGCCACCCGTCATAGCCGGTCTGTCGGCTCTCGAACTGGTGACTCAGCACCCGCTCGCCGTGGACCTCGTGACCCAGGTGGTCGCCGACGTGGTCGGTGCCGACCGCGTCGAGCAACGCCGCCCGAGCCTCGTCGACCGCGTCGCGGCAGACGAGATCGGCTCGAGGCCGTCGCGATGGAGTGCTCACGGATCGATTGTCCCGTACCGCTGCCGGCAAGGCGAATCGGGGAGGACCCGACCAAGTGCCGCAACACCGACGACTCGTGCGGCAGGATGGACTTGTGACAGATCCCGGCGACCGGCGGCCCGGTGAGCCTCCGCACGGCGGCTCGTCGTATCCGCCGCACGGCACGCCGCCGGGGGGCCCGCACCGGCCCGAACCCGGCAAGGCGGCCAAGGCGGTCGACGCGACGGGTCGGGCGGCGCGGGCTTCGGGTCGGTTGGCCAAGAAGAGCGTCGCGAAGGCCCGCCGGGTCACGCATGCCCACGGGGCCGGCGAGAGCGGCATGGCCCGATTGCTCGAGGTCCACGCGTTCAACACCGCCGGAGATGCAGCCGTCGCCGTTGCTCTCGCGGGTTCGCTGTTCTTCTCGGTCCCGACCGGCGAGGCGCGGCCCAAAGTGGCGCTGTTCTTGCTGATGACCATGCTGCCGTTCGCCATCGTGGCACCGCTGATCGGCCCGTTCCTCGATCGATTCCGGCGGGGTCGCAAGGTGGCGATCGGCGTCATCCTCGGCACGTCGGCGCTGTGTTGCTGGGTGCTGGCCGGCTCGGTGGACGACGAGTCGATCGCGATGTACCCGGCGGCGCTGGGCGTCCTGGTGGCCTCGAAAGCGTACGGCGTGACTAAGGCATCGGCGGTGCCGCGCGTACTGCCCGAAGGCTTCACGCTCGTCAAGGCCAACTCGCGGATCTCGCTGGTCGGCACGGGGGCGGCCGTCATCTCGGCACCGTTGGCGGCCGGCGCGGCCCAGGTCGGAGCCGCCTGGGCGCTGCGCTATGCGTTCCTCATCTTCGTCATCGGGGCCGTGCTCACGTGGTGGCTGCCAGCGAAGGTCAACTCGCCCGAGGGCGAGGAGCAGGTCTCGATGGCGGAGATGCGCGGTGGCACGAGAGGCATGCGGGTCGGGATCACGTCGACGGTCATCGGCGCGCTGCGCTCCAACGCCGGCGTCCGGTTCACGTCCGGCTTCCTCGTCATGTACATGGCGTTCGTGCTGCGTGAGCATCCCTTCGACGGCTGGGAGGACCACGCGACCTGGCTGCTGGCCCTGGTGATCGGTGCCGCCGGGCTCGGCAACCTCGTAGGCACGGTGATCGGGTCGATGTTGAAGGCCCGCAAGCCCGAACTCACCGTCGTCGTGGTCCTGCTCGTCGACGCGGCGATGGTCACCGTGACGGCCCTGCTCTATTCCCTCGCGACCGCGGTCGTCCTCGGCCTTACCGTCGGCATCTGTCAGTCGTTGGGCAAGCTCAGCCTGGATGCGGTCATCCAGCGCGACGTGCCCGAAGCGGTGCGCACCAGCGTCTTCGGTCGATCCGAGACGCTGCTGCAACTGTCCTGGGTCATGGGGGGCTTCCTCGGCATCGCGTTGCCGCTGACCCCGACCCCGCTTGGCCTCGGCACGGCTGCCGCACTTCTCGTGATCTGGTCGGTGATCGTGCTGCAGTACGTCCTGAGCCGACGAGACCCGCCGGCTCCGCGGCCGGGCGAATCGGCGGGACCGACGGCTCAGTCGCCGTCATGGGCCGCCGACGAAACCCAGCGGATGAGGCAACCGCCACCGGATGGGCCGACGCAGCAATACGGCCCGACCACCCGGCCGCACGACCCGACCCAGCCGATGCGCCGGCGCCGCGGCCGCCGCTAGTCCCGCGTCACCGCCGAGTGGCGCAACGTTGTCGCGTTCGGCGCCCCAAAACGACGACGGTGCGCCACTCGCGGAGGGGTTAGAGCTCGAGTTGCTCGGCGAGGGCGTGGAGGACGGCGGCTGCCCGCTTCGCGGTGCTGCGATCGGGATGCCGACCGGCACGGTAGGCATTTTCGACGTCGTCGAGCAGTCGGATCGTGTCCTCGACGATGACCGTCATCTCTTCGGGCGCCTTGCGTTTGGCGTCGCGCTGCGCCTTCGACTTGGCCCGAGACACCGACGGCGGCGGCTCGAGCAGCCGAACCTGCAACGCCTGCGCCCCGCGCCTGCCTTCGACGACGCCGAACTCGACCCGGGCGCCCGACCTTAGCGTGGTGACACCATCCGGCAGTGCCGACGACCGGACGTAGACGTCGCCGCCGTCGTCACTGTTGAGGAAGCCGAAGCCCTTGTCGGCGTCGTACCACTTCACCTTGCCAGTAGGCACGATGACCTCTCGTTCGAATCGTGGGTGTCTGCAACTCGCCAGCGCGGGCGCCTGGCCTGGAAGGGCAAGCCTACGTGCCGGCCCGCGTCGGCTCCACTTGGATTGCGCCGGTCGCCGGGCCGTGGCGGCGACGCTCGTCCGCGGACAACAGCTCGTTCATCGCGCCCGAGCGGAATCCCTTCGGGTCGATCTCCACCGCGTCGAATCCGGCCGACCGCACCGCGTCGAGCACGGCCGCCCGGACGGCGTCGTCCCGTCCGAGCGTCTCGACGACAGCGGCGTCCAGCTCGACTCGGGCCCGCTCGTCGAGGTCTCGCACCCGCAGGTTTTCGACCCCGATGCCGTGCTCGACGAGCGTCGTACGTAGGGCCGCCTCGGCCCGTTCGACTCGGGCCAGCCGATGCGGCGTCACCTCGATCCCGTAGGCGATCCGCGACGAGAGGCAGGCGGCGGCCGGCTTGTCCCATGTCGGCAGCTCCCATCGGCGCGACGCCTCTCGCACTTGCGCCTTGGTAAGCCCCGCGTCGAGAAGCGGCGTCACGGCCCCCCGCTCGCTGGCGGCCCGGATGCCCGGTCGGAAGCCGGCTCGGGCGTCGTCGGCGTTGGTGCCGGTCGCTACGACGGCCAGGCCGTGCTCGGCGGCGAGCGGAGTCAGCACGTCGAGCAACTCGGACTTGCAGAAATAGCACCGATCACCGTCGTTGGCCCGATAGCCCGCACGCTCCATCTCATGCGTACGCGGCGTGAGCTGCCGGACGCCGAGACTGTCGGCGAACGCGGCGGCCGGGCCACGCTCGGATTGCGGCAACGAGTCGGAGTAGGCCGTGCCCGCCATCACCCGATCGGCGCCGAGCGCCCGGACCGCGGCGGCCAGCAGAAATGCCGAGTCGGCCCCGCCGGAGTAGGCGACGAGGACCGAGCCATAGTCCCGAAGGTGCGCGTCCAGAGCCGCGAGTCGGGCCGCGAGCAGGTGCTCGTCGAGCCAGCCGGGAAACTCCGCGAGGGAGTCGAGAACCACCTCGGCACCGGCGTCGGCCAGCTCCGCACGCGAGCTGGTGCCCGTGGTCACGCCGACGCCGATGCCCCCGGCGCTCCTTGCAGCCTCGATGTCGTGCACGTGATCGCCGACGTAGATCGTGGCACCTGCGGCCGCCAGCGCGTCGGCCTTGCCACCTCGCCAGGCGCCGCCATGGACCTCGTCGACGTCCAGCCCGAGGTGCTCGACATGAGCCCATGCGTGCGGTCCGTTCTTCGCCGTGACGACGAGGACTCGACCATGGTGGGTCCGCACTGCCGCGAGCGCCTCGGCGACTCCGGACAGCGGCAGCGCCGCCGCGATGCCGTGCTCGGGGTAGAGCTCCCGATAGCGGTCGGCCATCGTCTGGACCTGCTCGGGCGGGAACCACTCGGCCATCTCGACCTCGACCGGGGGACCGAGGCGGGACACGACCAAGTCGCTGTCGACAGCGACCCCGGTCTCGGCGGCGAGCACGTCGTAGGCCGCCTTGATCCCGGGTCGCGAGTCGATCAGGGTCATGTCCAGGTCGAACCCGACGACGAGTCGGCCGGGCGATGGGGAGGCAGTAGGCACGACCACCAGCCTAGGCAGCCCCATCTAGCGCCGGGATGCCCCGCCTCCCCTTACTTCACATCGATCATGCCGACCGGCGGCACGCGGACGGTCCGGTGCTCCGGTGTACCCCCGACGATGATCTTCCGGTACGACGAGTTGTTGGTCGTATCGGTCTCGTGCACATTCCCGTTCGGGTTGGCCCAGACCTGGATGTAGTAGGTGCCGTTCGGCAGACCCTTGAGCCGGAACGCCTGGCCGGCCCGCCACTGCGCGTACGTGTCGCCGGACCCGACGTCGAGCACCTCACGGACCGACAGGGCGGTGTAGTCGCCGCAGGCGGTCGACAGGTCGGTGTTCCACGGGTGCCAGTTGGCGCCGGGCACGGTGTAGTCGATCGCGTTGGTGTCGGCGAGGCAGAAGGACACCTTCCGACTCCGCATCACGGCCTGCTTGTCGGCGTCGAGCAGCCGGTAGGTGGCGAAGTCGAGGAAGTGCCAGTGGTGGTGACCCTTCGCGTCGTGCCAGTGCATCGTGCCGATCTGCGCCGAGCCGGTCGGCTCGCCGTTCTCGTCGTAGAAGTACTGGTAGGTGTCCATCTCGTCCTCGCCGTCGCGACGGAAGCCGTCGATGACGAAGTTTGACGGACCGGCGTTCCACACGTTGGCGCTGAAGTGCAGCACGTTGCCGTTGTGGACACCGATATGCCAGGCCGGGACCGCCTGCAGGTCGGGCAGCGGGTCGCCGGCCAGCGGCTTGTCGTCGCCCACCGGCTCGTGGGCCCGCGGCTGGTAGGCGCGAGCGTGCTCGGCGTGAGAAGCGTCGTCGCCACGGCAACCTCGGCAGACCTCGCCGTTCTTGGCGACCCGCAGGTTGATCCGGGTGAAGGCGGCGTCGTTCGGGATGCCGAAGGCCTTGAGGTAGTCGTCGTCGATCCGGACGGTCGCGACGTACCGGCCGAGCGGCAGCTTCGCCCGACCGGCCGACACCGGGTCGGCCCATCCGGCCTGCAATCCCCAGAAGCTGCCCTGGGTCCACGGCCCGCCACCACCACAGGTGTCCGGGTAGGGTGAGCGGTCCGGCGCGACCGGTCGGCTGCGTGTCACGCTCCATCCGTTCGGGCACCAGCCCTGCTCCTGGTCGGAGACCAGCTTGCCGTCCATGTCGCGTACTCGAACGTGGAAGAACCCTCGGAACCTGCGGAAGTCCGTCGGGTTCAGCTCGTCTGGCATCGCGACATCGCCGTCGGAACGCAGCCAGGTCGCCGCGATCGGGTCGGAGTACGACGCCCGCTGGACGGCGACCTCGAACGGCTCGTCACCCGCGACGATGTAGGCGCCTAGGCCGCTCAAGTAGACCCCCGACTTCACCCACGTCAAGGTGACCTTGTGGGTCGCGGCGGTGATCGCGAGTGCGGGTCGCGCCTCTGCTTGCGCCACGGAGTTCGACTCGGCCGACGTCGGCATCGCGACCGCGGCTCCGATCGTCGAGACGGCGGCGGCCAGGCCGAACGCGGACAAGGAACGATGAAGACGCATGGGTCCCCCATCAGACGGGCGAGTAGTGACCCATAGACGCACCTAGGCACCCGAAAGGTTGTCCCGCCGCCAGATTCAGTCGCGCTCGGACATGCGACAGGGGCGGCCCGGCTCGTGCCGGACCGCCCCTGTCGGATGAAGCGTCGTGATCAGACCGCGCGGACGTTTTCCGCCTGCAGGCCCTTGTCACTCTGCGTCGTGTTGAACTCGACCCGCTGGCCCTCATCGAGGGAGCGGTAGCCAGTGGAGTCGATCGCCGTGAAGTGGACGAAGACATCGGGCCCGTCGTCCTGGGCGATGAATCCAAAGCCCTTGTCGGCGTTGAACCACTTGACTGTGCCTTGAGCCATGGTGGGCTCTCCTTCGTAATGTGTCGTTCGAGACCGGGTTCAGCATCTCGGGTCGCGCTGTGGCGCCGCGCTGCCGGGATTGTCCCGTAAACAACACAAAGCGCCCGCTGTCAGACTTGGCGGGCGTTGATGCAACGAGCCGAAGTACAAACCGCAACCGTGAAAGACGGTACGTGCGCCAGGACTGTCAGGTCAACCCAGGCACGCCGTGACAAGGGCCGAAAGACCCGACGCGTCGGGCCGGCCGGGAGTGGATCGAGGCACCGAACGGGCCTATAAACTGTGGTGTGACCACACACGTCTCCGTCAGCGTTTTCCTGCTCGACGACCACGAGGTTGTCCGCCGCGGCATCCGGGACCTCCTCGAGGCCGAGCCCGGTTTCGCCGTCGTCGGCGAGACAGGGTCGGCCCAAGAAGCCGTCCGCCGCATTCCCGCCCTGCGACCCGACGTCGCTGTCCTCGACGCCCGCCTACCCGACGGCAGCGGCATCGATGTCTGCCGCGAGATCCGCTCGGTCGACCCGTCCATCCAGGCACTGATCCTGACCTCGTACGACGACGACGAGGCACTGTTCACGGCGATCATGGCCGGCGCCGCCGGATACATCCTCAAAGAGGTCAGCGGCGGCGACCTGGTCGACTCGATCCGTCGGGTGGCGGCCGGGCAGTCGCTGCTCGACCCGGCGGTCACCCAGCGCGTGCTCGACCGCCTCCGCAGGGGCGACGACGAGCCCGAAGAGCTGCGCAACCTCACCGAGCAGGAGCGCCGCGTCCTCGCCCTGATCGCTGAGGGGATGACCAACAAGCAGATCGGCGAACGGCTCTTCCTCGCCGAGAAGACGGTCAAGAACTACGTGTCGAGCCTGCTGTCGAAGCTCGGGCTCGAGCGGCGTACGCAGGCAGCGGTATTGGCCGCCAAGCTGCTCGGCAACTGACGGAAGCTCAGGTCGGCTACTCGAGGGGCACCCGCCATTCGACGATGGTGCCCTGAGGATCGTTGGACCGCAGCGCGAAGGATCCGCCGAGATGGCGAGCGCGCTCGCGAATGTTGCGCAGCCCGCTCTCCCGCCTGATCTCGCCTATGCCGATCCCGTTGTCGGTCACGACGCTCAGCAGTTCGCGTCCGGCCACCGTGACACTGACCTCGACGGCCGATGCCTTGGCGTGTCGGGCCGCGTTGGACAGCGCCTCCCGGATGACCGCCATCAGTTGCGGCCGCACCACCGACGGGATCGCACTGTCGACCGGGCCGCGCAGGTCGACCCGGGGCGCGAATCCGAAGGTCGAGACGTACTCCTTGGCCAACCCCCGGATGTCGGCCCGAACGTCGTTGCGATCGGGCCGGAATTGGAGCTCGAAGATGGTCGCGCGGATATCGCGGATCGTGGTGTCGAGATCGTCGGTGAGTGCCGTGATCCGTTCCTGGATCTCGGGTCGCTTGGCCAATCGGCTCATGCTCTGGAGTTGGAGTCCGGTCGCGAACAGCCGCTGGATCACCAGATCGTGCAGGTCACGGGCGATGCGGTCTCGGTCTTCGAGGACGGCGACGAGCGCACGGTCTTCTTGCGCTCGTACTCGCTCCAGCGCCAGCGCCGTCTGGTTGGCGAAGGTCGCGATCAGCTCGACGTCGAAGAATCCCTCCGGCCGCTGCGAGTCGCGAGCCAGCGACACGAGCAGGACACCAGAGCCACCGTCAGGGGCGCTCAGCGGGACCAGCAAGGTGTAGGCGAGGTCGTCGACGACCTCGCTCGGGAGGTCGGTGTTGCCGTTCTTGGCTTCCTCGGCCAGATCGTCGACGACGATCGGGTAGCCGTGGCGCAGCACGCCCGAGAGGAGTCCGTCGTCGCGGATCGGCATCCGGAGACCAACCGCACTGTCCATGTCGTCGCCATCGACGACCTCGATGACCAGATCGCTGCCATCGTCCTCGAGCAACACCGCGGCGACGTCGCAGGCCGAGACCTCGCGGGTCTTTCGAGCGATCAGCTGGAGGGCCTCCTCGCGGTCGACCCGGCCCAACAGCACGTGTGAGATCTCGGTGGTGGCCTGAAGCCATTGCCGACGCCGTTCGGTGAGCTCGTAGAGGCGAGCATTGTCGATCGCCACTCCGGCCGCCGCCGCCAGCGCGACGACGATCTGCTCGTCTTGCTCGGTGAACTCGTCGCCGTCGATCTTTTCGGACAGGTAGAGGTTGCCGTAGACCCGATCGTGGACCCGGATCGGGACGCCGAGGAAGGAGTCCATCGGCGGGTGGTTGGACGGGAAGCCATACGACTGCGGATGGTCACCGATGTGGGGCAGCCGGATCGGATGAGGTTCGGCGATCAGGAGGCCGAGTACCCCGTGGCCGCGCGGCGGCGGGCCGATCCGGGACCGATTATCGTCATCGATCCCATGGGTGATGAATTGGGCCAGCATGTCGCCTTGGCCCATGACGCCGACCGCACCGTAACGTGCGCCGGCCAACTCGCACGCGGCGACGGTGATCCGACTAAGGACGCGGTCGAGGTCGAGGTCGGTACTGAGGTCGACGACCGCGTCGAGCAGCGCTCGAAGACGTTCCTGAGTCGCCGTGACCTCGCCGACGCGGTCGAGCAACTCCTGCAGAAGCGTGTCGAGTCGAACCCTCGACAGCGACGTGAACCCCAGCGCGTCGTCCCAATCCCGCCTCTCAGGCGGGCTGTCATCCGCCATGGCGCAATATTACGCAGGTAGGATCAGCTTCAAAGCGAAATATGGACGATTTCCGACGGCGAGTGTGTCCGCGGAGCCGGGCGGCCCGTCCCCCGAGCGCCATCACTGTACGTCGATCCGACCTCTAGTCGGGATATCCTCGGCTGAGGAATTGGTGACAGTCGCCCGCCGAGAGGGCTTCAGGAGCTCATGGCTTCGGGCTACGGCACGCGCATCGGCAATCTCGATCTCGTCGAGGCTTGTCACGACGACGTCGGCACCACACGTCCGCAGTTGCTCTCCGCCGCCTTCGCGGTCGATCCCGATCACCAAGCCGAACCCGCCGCGAGAGGCGGCCGCGACTCCCGTCTCGGCGTCCTCGACCACGATGGCCCGCTCCGGCGCGATGCCGAGCCGGCGAGTGGCCTCCCAAAAGACCGCCGGGTCCGGCCTGCCTGGCAACCCCAGCCGGTCCGCGTCGATGCCGTCGACCCGGACCGGAAACAGTGCCGACAGTCCCGCGGCCGCCAGCACCATCCGACAGTGCCGGCTGTTCGACACGACTGCGGCCTGGACGCCACTGCGCCGGAGCTCCGAAACCAGCCGGACCGCGCCGCTGAAGACTCGCAGGCCCCGGGCCGCAAGCAGTTCGACGAAGTAGCCGTCCTTGCGCTTGGCGAGACCGCAGATCGTCTCACGCTCAGGTGGATCGGTCGGGACGCCCCGGCGGAACTTCAATCCCCGCGAGGCGAGAAAGTCGCGAGCGCCGTCGTGGCGTGGCTTGCCGTCCACGTAGGTCAGATAGTCCTCGTGACTGAACGGGCGACCGGCTCCGTCAGCCCGCTTGACCCGGTGCCGCAGCACGCCGTCGAACAGGCGGCGCCACGCAAGCTCGTGCACAGAGACGGTGTCGGTCACGACGCCATCCAGGTCGAGGATGATGGCGTCATAGCGTGCCGTGTCCAGTCGCATGGTCAGCCCGACCCCGCGCGGGCGGGGGAATTCGACGTCGCACTCACTGCGGAAGACCTCCCTGCCAACGAACTGCCACGAACGCGAGGTATCGCCCAGTTCCATCGTCACGCTCCCGCAGGATCCCGCACAGGGCCAAAGGGCCCTGTCCCGAATCCGATATCAAGACGACCGTTATCAACATCCGACATGCTCAGTTGTTTCGTACGCGGACAACTGGTAACGAATACATAGAGGCGATTGATGACGATGAAGTACGCGAGGTGACTCGTGCCGGTGCTGCTTGAGATCGGGCTGCCTCTGGTCATCGTGACCATGGGATTGGGCGGCGCGATGATGGTGCATTGGGCGCGAGCGCAGGGGGAACGCGAGGCCTCGACGCGTCGCCGCCTGGAGGTCGTCGATCGGATGACGCGGGGTAGCGAACGCGCGCTCGACCCGGATCCGGCGGCCAGTCTCGACGGGCTTCGGCTGCTCGGCGCCTTGCACGACGACCAGGCCCTGGAGCCGGAGGACGACGAGTTCGTCGAGGAGATCGCCAACGTCGTCATATCCGCCCGGTTCGGCGACGCCCCGTCAGACGGCCCACTCGTCCTGGGCACCGACGCAGGGCCAGAAGGAGATCAAAACCCGCGGGTCGTGTTGCCGCACGAGCTGCTCGCCGCGATGTTGGTGGTCGATATCGCGACGACTCAGGGCCGGGCGCCGAGCGTCCTCGCGAGTCGGATTGCGAACGCGTCGCCCGCCGACGACTCGCCTGGGCCGGTCGCCCCCGAACCGGGACCACTCCGGCGCTCTGCCTAATTGCGCCGCATCCGACCGGGTAGGAGGTCATACCGATTCGGGACCATCGTCCCTGTGCACACCGGTCGACAACGCGTGACAGTCGAAGGGACCGATGCCGCTCCCGGCAGACTCAATGCGGCATCGAGTGGGTTCGTCTACGGACGGACACACATGGCGGACCGAGCGGTGGGACCGCAGTTGCGCACTGGATCACCTCCCCCGCCGCCTCGGTCCGCCCTCAGCCGTCCTAGCTCGGTTCCGCGCCATTTCGCGAGCGCTTCTCGAGGACAGAGCCCACCGCCTTCGTACGGCGCCTAATGACCGCAAAGAGTCTTTCGTCCCGTTCGGTAAGTCCCTGACAGGCCAAGCTAGGAACGTCTCTCCGCGAACCCCGAGACGCGGAGGGCATCGGAGGGAGCGGCGCTACCGCCCGCTCCCTCCGGACTTTTCAGCCCAAGGTGAGGCTTCCGGCCGCAGGATAGGGCCATTGGACTCTGCTGACGGCGGCGCCGGAGCGCCAATCTAGACGTGCGGGCCCCGTTACCCGAAAGGGAACGGGAATCTCGGAGGGAAAGAGTCGATCCCTCTGGGACCGCTGGCCCACCGGAAGGGCGAGCAGTCGGTGGCTCCGGCCACCAGACTCACCGTCGTCAAGACGGGCGAAGCCTTCTCGGTGGGCCAGCGTGACTCTTCACGCAAGCAGCTCATGTCGCCAACCAGGCATGGGTCGCGATGGCCCGTGTCAAAGTGGGCCAATTCGCGCACCATTAGACCAATCCGGCTGGACGGTAGGGCCTTTCGCCCCTATGTCGTCCGGGCCGATATGTGTGCGATGGAAACGCACGGATCTCAGCATTGGCGATGCGGACAGTGTTGCGCGCATAGATGCAGTGAGGAGGCTCGGGTGTCAATGCCAGCTCAGGGCCAGCTGACGGAGCTACTCGAGGACGAGGCCATCGAACTGCTTGCCAGCGTGCCGATGGGCCGCCTGGTCTTCACCATGGGCGGTTTGCCGACGGTACGTCCGCTCAATTATGTCGTCGACGACGGCGCCGTCGTGATCCGTACTCACCACGGATCGTCGACACTTTCTTGCGTCGGTTCGATCGTCGCCTTCGAGGCCGACACGGTGGACCTGACCACAAGGACCGGCTGGAGCGTCGTCGTCACCGGCCCCGCGGTGCTGGTCGAAGAGCCCAGCACCATCGCACGCTACGCCGCGATGGTTCGGCCGTGGATCGACCACGGCATGACGTACGTGATCCGTATCAAAGCCGACGTCGTCAACGGCTTTCGCCTGAGCGCGCTCGACCCCGCCGAGCAAAGCCGATAACCCCAAGGCGCGGTCGCTGTTGTCGGGGGAAGTCACACCGGCGCTGGCTTGGCCGACGACAGTCCGTCGGACGCACGAACCACTAGGTCGGCCACGGTCTCAGCCGGTCGGACCCGCCGCTTGGTCGGCCTGCTTCGCGACCTCGCGGCGCACCTCGTCCATGTCGACGTCGCGCGCCTGGGTGATGAGATCCTCGAGCGCGGGCTCGGGAAGCGCACCGGCCTGGGAGTAGAGCACGACCTTGTCGCGGACAACCATGAGCGTCGGGATCGACGAGATGCCGAAGGCGCTCGCGAGCTCGGGCTGAGCCTCGGTGTCGACCTTGCCGAACACGATGTCGTCGTGCTGGTCGGACGCCCGCTCATAGATCGGGCCGAACATGCGGCACGGGCCACACCACTCCGCCCAGAAGTCAACGAGCACGAGACCGTCGCCGCTCACGACGTCCTCGAAGTTGTCCTTGGTCAGTTCACGCGTCGCCACTGTCGCCTCCCGTCGAAGAATGTCCGTACGGTGATGGAACCGGATCCTGGGGTGGAGAATTCCATCGCGCCGGCGGGACGAAGATCCGAGCTCCTGGCGCCGTCGGTCACCTACGGTGATCTTGATCACCCGTCACCGCGACCATCAATACCGCGTCGATCCCGTCGTTGAGCCGCCAGCGCGACGCCGGGCGGGTTCATATGGTTCCCTGGACCCATCCGGTGCACACTCGTCGCCGGCTGACGAAAGGTCCACCGCCATGAACGACGTCCAGACGTACACCTGGAAGGGCGCGGGTGGCCCCTTCACGCTGAACATCGATGCCGGCACGTTTACCCCCAGCAGCACCACCCGGGTGCTCGGCGACGCGATGCTCGTGCGCCCCGGCGACACCGTCCTCGACGCCGGCTGCGGGTCTGGCGTGCTGAGCTTCGTCGCCGCCCGGCTCGGCGCCGGTCGCGTCATCGGCTCAGACGTGTCGCCGGCCGCAGTCGCCTGCGCGACCGACAACGCCCGGCAACTCGGCCTGGCTGACGTCACCGAGTTTCGCTGCGGATCGCTGTTCGAGCCGGTCGCAGACGTCCGCGCCGACGTCGTGATCGCCGATGTCAGCGGCATCCCGGACCCCGTCGCCGAAGTGACTGGATGGTTTCCCGACGGACACGGCGGCGGACCCACGGGCGCCGAGCTCCCCGTCGCGATGCTGGACGGCATCGCCGACCGCATGGCACCTGGCGGTCGGGCGTACCTGCCGACGGGCACCATCCAAAACGAGCGGGTGGTCCTCAGGGCCGCCCGTCGGGTGTTCGGCGACGACATGGAGACGGTCGCCACCCGTGACTTCCCGTTGCCCGAGACGATAACGAAGGCACGCGACGTTGCTCGGC
Organism: Nocardioidaceae bacterium; assembly: GCA_035630615.1. Taxonomy (GTDB): domain Bacteria; phylum Actinomycetota; class Actinomycetes; order Propionibacteriales; family Nocardioidaceae; genus DATFRX01. The sequence continues at coordinate 99,575 of DASQKI010000055.1, read as the reverse complement.
TGGTCTCCGACGGCGTCATCCGGCTCACCAAGCGCGGCAGCCGACTCTTTTGGCGCCTCACGATCTGGCGCTGCGGCAAGGCCTGAATCCCTTCGCGTCACGGTCGGGGTAGGGCTAACGGCCACGTCGAGCAGAGTCTTACGCCCCTGCTTTGCAGTCCCGTCCTTAGTCATGGTCGAGGTATGGCAACACCGCCTCGCCGGCTTTCCGACCGTCTGGAACGGGCCGGGCGACGCGTGTGCGTCATCGTCGCCATCCTGGGCGTGCCGGTCGCCGTGGTGTTCGCCTGGACCACGCACAACGCAGCCGCGGCGAACACCGACCGTTATGCGGCCACCGTCCACCGCACCGAGGCGACCACTCTCGAAGACGCGCCGCCCGCGCAGCCGGCCCCATCGTCGGTCCAGCCGAGGGTCGAGGCCGAGTGGACAGGTGCGGATCGGGTCGTTCACCAAGGCCGCGTCGAAGTGCCGCGCGGCACCGAAGCCGGCACCGAGGTCATGATCTGGACGGACGGGGACGGCAAGGTGTCGACGGCCCCTTCGTCGCAAGACCAACTGGTCTTCGACGCCGTTCTGCTCGCCATCGGAGTCGCTCTCGGTGCGACGGGAGCGGCGTACGGGGCGTTCGTTCTGCTACGGCTCGCCCTCGAGCGCTTGCGGTCTCGGGAGTGGGATCTCGCCTGGGAGGACTTCGCCCGTCAACAGCGGCGCCACCAATAGAGCATCAGTGCGTCGGCCACGAGGGATCGACCGATCGTCACTCGCAGGGTCGGTGCCCGTCGGCCCCGTCGTGGCCTCGAGCGTGATCGATGCGTAGCTGCTGACCTGTGGCGTTCCAGACCAGCCGATAGTCGATCGACCACTGCGTGCAGCCCTCCCCGTCGGGTCCGTAGGCGGGCTCCTGCAGGCTGACGAAGCGAAGCCAGACGGCGGCTCCCGACGCGGTCGGAGTGAGTGAACGCAGGTCGAACGCGAAGTCGTAGCTCGTCGAGACGCCGTCGGCGAACGACTCGAACCCAGAGCGCAAGCGCGGCGACCGCTGCCGGTAGGCGGTCGCGTAGTCGCCGCTGTTGATGCCGCTGAAGTATCGAACGAAAGTACCGACGACGGCACGCGTGAGGGCATCCGACGTCGGAGTGGGGAGTTCGGCGTCGGACGGTCCGAGTGGGCCCGAGCAGGCCGGCTGCACTGGCGGACCGAGCGACTGGCTTCCTTCGACGTACGGTGCCGCGGCGTCGGGGCGGAGGGCGTAGGCGAGCCCGTCAGCCTCGGCGTCCTTGCTGACGAGGATGCCGACGACGCTCCCGTCGACGGTCACGACCGGGCCACCGGAGTTGCCGGGACTCGCCGAGACGTCCAGCTGCAGGTTCGGCCACAACTCTTCGTCGACTCGCGAAACGTTGCCCTCCGTGATCGTCAACGGCTCGCCCAGGGGGTGGCCGACGACGGCAATGGCGGTGCCGGCGGCCGGGACGCTCGACGCCATGGTGAAGACGTGGCCGTCCATGATCCGGGTCGACAGCATCGCCAGGTCTTGGCCGACATCGACGCCTACGACAGTGGCGGGGACGACCACGCCGTTTTGGACGATCGCAACCGACACCGCTCCGTCGACGACGTGAGCAGCGGTGAGGATACGACCGGGTCCGACAAGGAACCCCGAGCCGATGCCGGTGCCGGAGCAGGTGGTTGCTCGAACCATGACGACGCCGGACTCCACGTCGGCAAGTGTTTGAGCGAACGACGGCGTGGTCGGCGGCGCCGGAGTCGGCGTGGGCGTCGTTGATGTCGTCGGAACTGGCCACGACGGCGACGCTGCCCTGGTAGGCGTTGCGGTCTCCTCCGAGGGGTTGTCCGACGAACCGACCGGCACCGTCCCGCAAGCAGCCAAGCCGAAAATGGCTAGCATCGCAGCGGCGACTGTGCGCATACCCATGCCAGCAGAGTCGCCGCGGGTCGCGCCTCGCCGAAGGGCCCGAGGGCCCAGATCCGCCGGGACCGTCTGGCCGACTCGCCAGGACCTTCGGAGACGTCGGGCCGTCCGAAGGACGAATCGCGCGGCGACTCGGGACCTTTGTCTCTGCTGCCCGATGCGGGATGGGAGTGGACTAGACGCACACCTAAGGGAGCAGCCAATGGAGGGGTGCCGATGCGCGCGCTCATGGTGTACGAATCGATGTTTGGCAATGCCCGCGACGTCGCGACGACCATCGCCGAGGGGCTTGCTCGTCGCTGCGAGATCGAACTCGCCGAGATCAGTGCGGCGCCGTCGGTCCCCGGAAGGAACGTCGACCTGCTGATCGTCGGGGGGCCGACGCTTGCGCTCGGCATTGGCCGCCCCCAGACGCGGTCCGACGCCGATGGCACCACCGCCTCGATCGTCACCCGGAACATCGGGCTACGCGAGTGGATCGCCAACCTGCCGATGACTCCGTCGCATATGGCGGCCGCCACCTTCGACACGCGGGTCCGAGTCCGCGGACTGCCAGGCTCCGCGGCTCGCGGGGCGGCCCGGAGGCTCCGACAACGTGGCTATCGCGTGCTCGACAGGCCCGAGACCTTCTACGTGACCGAGGTCAGCGGGCCGCTGGTCGTGGGCGAGCTCGTGCGCGCCCGGGCGTGGGGGCACCGGATCGGTGTGGACCTCGTCAACGGGAAGAGACTCGGACCGACGACGGCGGTTTGAGGTCGTCTCCACCAGGACGCGGGCTACACCGCGGTCCGTTGCGAACGGGGATCGGCCGTCCCTTTGGGAAGTCGGGTGGGCACGATCATGACCGGGCAATGAGCCCATCCGAGAAGGGATCGACGCACCGACCGGAGCGATGCGTGCCGCCCGCCGAACGCCAGGCGACTCACGACGACCAAGGCCGCCTCGGACGAAAGCTCGGCGAGGACGGTCATCGGTCGATCCGACAGCACTTCGGTGTCGATGTCGACGTTCGGATAGGCACCGCAGGCCCGTGCGACCAGTTGATCCAGCATCGCGACGCTGTCGGCGTGGTTCTCTCCCGGCTCGGGCACGCGGATCGCGCGAAGGCGCCGATTGCTCCGCGCCGCGGCGGCCATCGCTGCGGCGGTGACCAACGTGCCGCCGACGGACGTCTCGACCAAAACCGCCACCGAAGCCGCCGTAGCGACCGGCGTCGGCGTCTCCGGCACCACGACCAACGGCGCGCTCAAGCCGAAGGTGGGATGCCCGACCCCATCGACCATCCGGCGGGTGACGCCGCCGCGGCCGGGCGGACCGAGGACGACGACCGACGCCGTCTGGGCCTCCCGCTCGAGCAGCGGCACCGGATCGTCGGCATCCAGGTCGATCCGTACGTCGACGTCCGGGTCGGTGTCTCGCGCCCGGAGTAGCGCGTCGTCGAGCATCCGATAGACCCCGCCGAGCCGGTCCGAGTCGCGGTTCGCGTACGCGTGCACGATCCGAAGCCGTTGGTCGCGACGCCGCGCCTCGCTGGCAGCCCACGTCACGGCCGCGAGTCCGCCAGGCGTGCTATCGACGCCGACGACGACCGCCTTGGACGCTTGCCTATCCACCGCGTTTCCCTTCCCCGACACGACTCCTTCTACGTCCAGGGTGACAAGGCCCGGAAGCCAAGCCACTGAGGCGAAAGTCCCGTACTGCAGGGCTGACCGGCGTGACTCTCCGATGGATCTGATGCGATGCTCCGACCATGAACGCCTTCGACTCCCTACTGCCGGTCGACGACCTCGCCGTCTTGCGAGAGCGGCGCAGTGCGAAGTGGCGTCTGTTTCCGGATGACGTGCTGCCGCTGCCCGTCGCCGAGATGGACTTCGGTCTGGCTCCAGCCGTTCAAGACGTCCTCCTCGACGCGGTTCGGCGATCCGACGTGGGCTACGCCATGCCCGGAATCGACCTGGGCCGGGCGCTCGCCGGGTTCGCCGCCGACCGGTGGGATTGGGCGATCGATCCGGAGGCGGTGCGGGCGGCAACCGACGTCGGCGTCGCCTGCGTCGAGATGTTGCGCGTGCTGTGTCGGCCAGGCGACGCCGTGGTCATCAACCCGCCGGTGTATCCGCCGTTCTTCCACTGGATCGACGAGGCGCAGGTCACCCTGCTCGACGCGCCGCTGCGGCAGGATCCCGACGGGTCCTGGCGGCTCGATATCGACGCCTTGGCCGACGCCTTCGCCCAGCGGCCGGCGGCGTACGTGCTCTGCAATCCGCACAATCCGGTGGGTCGCGTCCATAGTCGCGACGAGCTCGTCGAGGTGGTCCGGCTCGCCCACGAGCATGGGGTCGCCGTGATCAGCGACGAGATCCACGCGCCGCTGGTGCTGTCAGGTGCGACATTCACGCCGTTTCTCACCATCCCTGGCGCGGCCGAGATCGGAGTGAGCCTCCAGTCCGCGAGCAAGGCCTGGAACCTCGCCGGGCTGAAATGCGCAGCGATCGTCTCGGCGTCACCGGCGATGGCCGCGGCGGTCGAGCAACGTCCTCCGGATGCGCGCTGGCGCATCGGACAGTTCGGAACACTCGCGACCATCGCGGCCTACAACGACGCGGTCGAATGGCTCGACGCGCTCCTCGCCACCCTCGACTCGCATCGGCGCCACCTCGACCGCCGGCTCGCCGATCGGCTGCCCGACATCTCCTGGGTGCCGCCGGAGGCGACGTACCTCGCTTGGCTGGATTGCCGCGCGATCGGCTCTGGCGACGCCCCGCAGCGACTGTTCCTGGACCGCGGCCGGGTCGCCGTCGAGCCCGGGCCGAACTTCGGCTCCCCCGGTGATGGGTGGGTCCGGCTCAACTTCGGTACCAGCGAAGTCATCCTCGACGAGGCGGTGGATCGGATGGCGGCGGCGCTGGCCTGAGCGACCACACCAATGCGGTCCAGGCTCCGGCCAGGAGCCAGCCGGCGGCGATGTCGGACGGATAGTGGACCCCGAGGGCGAGCTGGTCGAATGCCACGACGGCGAGCAACACGGCCCCGACGGAGACGGCGTACCACCTGGCGGCGGTCGGCCACGACAGCATGACGATCGCGCCCACGAGCGCCGCGGTGTTTGCCGCGTGACCGCTCGGGAAGGCGTACTCCGACACCGCCATCGGCGCCGGCCACAGGTCCGGCCGCGGCCGCGCGACAAGCTCCTTGAGCAGCGGGTTGACGGCCCACACCACAGCGACGACGGCCGCCCCGTACGCCAGATCGCGCCAGCGCCGCCGCCAGGCCAGCCCGAGCCCGAGGACAACGCCGACGATCGCCAGCGGCAGCGCGTCGGTGAGGTCGGCGAACCGGGTCAGCGCCGGGTCGAACGAGCTTCCGACCTCCGACCGCAGCTCGGTCAGGAGGTGTCGCTCGCCGGGCAGCGGACCCGGGTCGGCCGCCACCGCGATCCCGAGCGCGGCGAGCCCGACGGCGCATCCGGCTGCGACGTAGCGCACGCCGTGCAGGTTAGCCGTTCGTCATGCGGCGGCTCAGGCGTCGCGCTTGACGAACAGCGTGCTGGCGAGCGCCAGGAGGACGAGCGTGAAGATGCCCAACACGAGGCCGCCCTCGGCCGGCTCGAGCGGCACGTAGCCGAAGATGTCGTCGATGTCGGCGAAGAGCGGCCGGGCGAACATCTGGCCACCGGCGTCGAAAGGCAGAAACTTCGCGACCTTGTTGATGCCGTCCTCGCCCTCGGGGATCACGAGCAGAAGATGCAGAGCGCCCTCGATCACCGAAGGGAACAACAGGACCAACGCCAATGCCCCGGTCTGGTTGCGCAGGATCTCGCTCACTGGCAGGCCGAAGAGCCCGAACAGCACGGTGTAGACAACCAGGCCGAGAATCACCTTCCACACGAACGACGACCCGGTATCGGCGTCGTCGCCGAGAAACATCGTCGCGTTCAAGAGCCCGAGCAGCGCGCACACGATGCCGAGCACGGCCGCCAGGATCCCTGTCGTCAGCACCTTGGCGGTGAAGACGGCGCCTCGATTTGGAACCGCCGTCAGCGTGGCCCGGATCATGCCGTGTCGGTATTCGTGGCCGAAGGAGAAGACTCCGAGCATCGCGATGATGTAGGCGCTGAACAGCGGCAGGCTGCCGATGCTCGCGCCCACACTCACGACGCTGCTCGTGAGCTGGCCTTCGCTGAAGTCCGAGTCACCCGCGTCGACCGACGCCGCGATGATCAGCGACATGAAGAACTGAAACGCCAGCGTGCTGCCGATGAGCCAGTACGTCGAGCGAATCGACCACAGCCGCCGCCACTCGTACCGCAGTGCCGCCGTCATCGGGCTCCTCCCGGTCCGTACGGATCCTGACCTGGCGGCTGCCACGGCGCCGGCCCTGGCGGCTGCCAAGGCCCCGGCGGCTGTCCCGAATAGCCCGCACCGGGTGGGCCGAACTGGCCGGCGTCGTGGGGCGGCGTGTGCGCGACGAACTCGGCCGCCATCCCCGTCGCGTCGAGGAACGCCTCTTCCAATGTCGCCTCCCGCGTCCGCAGCTCGTGGATCCGGGCGCCAACCGAGTGAGCGACGTCGCCGACCTCGGTCTGGCCGATGCCGGTGACCGAGAACGATCCGTCGTCGGTGCCGATGGCATGCCCACCACGCTCGGCCAACGCGGGCCCGAGCAGTGACATGTCAGGGGTCCGCACGATGACGCTCGTACGCGCGCTGGACGTGATGAAGTCGCGGATGGGCCCGCTCGTGATCAGCTGGCCGCGACCGATCACGACGAGCTGGTCGGCGAGCAGCGCCATCTCCGACAGCAGGTGACTCGACACGAAGATCGAGCGCCCCTCGGACGCCAGCTGCTTGAGCAGGTTGCGCAACCAGTTGATGCCTTGGGGGTCGAGCCCGTTGGCCGGCTCGTCGAGGATCAGCGTGTGCGGGTCGCCCAGCAGCGCCGCCGCGATCCCGAGCCGCTGTCCCATGCCGAGGCTGAACTTGCCCGGCTTGTGGCCGGCCTCACTGAGCAGGCCGACCAGGCCCAAGACCTCGTCGACCCGGCCGTCGGGGATGCCGTTGGCGCCGGCCAGCATGCGCAAGTGGTTGCGCGCCTTGCGAGTCGGGTGAAACGGCTTCGCCTCCAGCTGTACGCCCACGTGCCGCATCGGATGCGTCAGTCGACGAAAGGGCATCCCGTCGAAGGTCGTCGTGCCGCTGCCGTTGTCGAGCCCGACCATGAGTCGCATCGTGGTTGACTTCCCGGCGCCGTTGGGTCCGAGAAACCCCGTGACGCTACCCGGGTTGACCCGGAAAGACAGGTTGACCACCGCGGGCTTCGACCCGTATGTCTTGCTGAGTCCGACGGATTCGATGACGGCCATGCCGCCAAAGTCTGCCCGACGCAGGGGGTCACAGATAACGCAGGTAGAGGTACGGCACGCAAAGCAGCACCGTCAGTAGTGCGACGATCGCACCGTACTTGGTGAACTCCATGAACGAGATCGGGTGGCCGCCGCGCTTGGCGATGCCGAGCACGACCACGTTGGCGCTGGCACCGATGGCGGTCGCGTTGCCGCCGAGATCGGCCCCCAAGGCCAGCGCCCACCACAGCACGGTCTCACCCGCCAACGGCCCGTCTGGCGCCGTCAGGGTCGCGACGACCGGCGCCATCGTCGCGACGTACGGGATGTTGTCGACGAAGGCGGACAGTATGGCGCTCACGAAGAGCAACGCGAGCGTCGCCAGGACGACGTCGTCGCCGACGGCATCGGCAAGAGCGTCCGCGAGCTTGTCGATCGCTCCGACGTCGACCAGCGCACCAACCATGACGAACAGGCCGACGAAGAACAGCAGCGTCTCCCATTCGATGTCGACGAGGTAATCGTCCTGATCCAGTCCGCTGATCAAGACGAGCATGCCGGCGCCGAGCAGCGCCACGATCGACGGCTCCATGTCGAGCACCGAGTGCAGGGTGAAGCCGAGCAGCACGGCCGCCAGCACGATCAAGCTTCGGATCAGCAGACCGCGGTCTCGAATCGCCTCGCGCTCGGTCAGCGACATGACGTCGGCGACCTTCTCGGGGTCGGTTTGGAAGGCGGACCGAAACAGCAGCCGGCACACGACGACGAACAACACCAGCAAGACGACGACGATCGGCGCCAAGTTGACCAAGAAGTCGTTGAACGACAGGTTCGCTCGGCTCGCAATGATGATGTTGGGCGGGTCACCGATCAGCGTCGCCGTGCCACCGATGTTGGAGGCCAGCACCTCGGCGATCAGGTAAGGCACGGGATTGACGCCGATCCGGTCGCACACCAGCAACGTGACCGGCGCGACCAGCAGCACGGTGGTCACGTTGTCCAGGCCGGCGGACGCGATTCCGGTGATCAGGCACAGCAGCACCATGACCCGGTACGGATCGCCCCTGGCTCGCTTGGCGGCCCAGATCGCGACGTACTCGAACACACCGGTATGCCGCAGGACGCCGACGATGACCATCATGCCGAAGAGCAGGAAGATGACATTCCAGTCGATCGCGGTCTCTTCGCGGTAGAAGAGGTCGTGCGCGTCGAGGACCCCGGCGGCCACCATGATCCCGGCACCGCCGAGTGCGGCCGCGACCCGATGCACCCGCTCCGTCGCGATCAGGACATAGGCGCCCGAAAAGACGGCGATCGCGATCCACAGGGTCATCGGCGCACGGTCACGAGGCGGAGATCAGGCTGAGCAATCGCGAGGCCGTGACCACGCCGATGATCCGGTCGTCCGACACGACCGCGACCAGGGGTGATCGCATCCGCGCCATGACCGCGGCGAGCTCGAGGACGGTGTCGTCGGCCGCGACGGTGGGCAGCTCGGCGGGGTGGGTCGGCAACAGGTCGCGCACCTTCTTGCCTGCCAGCTGGGCGGCGATCCGATCGGCCGCCGGCTCGTCGATGACGGCCGCTAGCGAGGGATCGGCCTGGATGTATTGCGGGACGACGAATTTCACCACCTGCGAGGCTGGCAGGACCGCGTACGGCCGGCCCTCACCCTCGGTCACGACCAGGCCCGGAAGGCGCAGTTTTGCCATGGTCTGTGTTGCTTCGAGCGCATCGGTATCAATTCCGACCAGCGGATACTCTTCTACTAGCTCGCTCGCGTGCACATCGTGAGCCTATCGATCGTGACTTCATCTAGTGTTCGGGGAAAACCTGAAGGCAATTGTCGGTCGGGGTCGTTAGGTTATGCGTCGCCGAACGGCATCGTACGAGGAACCTAAAACGAGGGATTGGGATCATGACTCGGAAATTTGCCGGGGCGGTCTGCGGCCGCCGGATCAAGTGGGCCGTCCTCGCCTTCTGGATCATCCTCACCGCCGTGCTCGGCGCTTTTGGAGCCAAGCTGGCCGACGTCGAAGACAACGAGACCGTCAACTGGCTGCCGGGCAGCGCGGAGTCGACCCAGGCGCTGGAGGAGATCAGCGCGTTCCGGTCCGACACGACGCTCGACGCGGTCATGGTCTACGAGCGTGACGGGGGGATAACCCCTGAGGACGTCACGGCCGCCCGGGCCGACATCACCGAGTTCGAGGCGATGGACGGCAAGACGGTCGGCGAGGTTGTCGGCGACGACAGCGTCGCCGAGGCCGACACCAAGATCAACATCGACGGCCAAGTTACTTTCATCCCGCCAGAAGACTCCACCGACGGTGCGGCGATGCAGGTCGTCGTGCCGATCGACGCCGGCAAGGACGGCTGGTTGATCATGCCCGACCTGGCCGACCACATGCGCAGCGTCGCCGAGGCCGACGCCAACGGCATGACCACGCATCTGGCCGGTTATGCCGGCCTCGCCGCCGACCAGGCGGATGCCTTCGCCAGCATCGACGGAGTCTTGCTACTGGCCGCGCTCGGCGTCGTGATCATCATCCTGCTGTTCACCTATCGCAGCCCGTTCCTGTGGCTGTTCCCCGTCATCTGTGTCGTCTTCGCCCTGTTCAGCGCGCAAGGCTTGATCTACTTGCTTGCGAAATACGCCGATCTCACGGTCAACGCGCAGACCCGCAGCATCCTCAGCGTGCTGGTGCTCGGCGCCGGCACCGACTACGCCTTGCTCCTGGTGGCTCGCTATCGGGAGGAGTTGCGCCGGCACCACGATCGGCACGAGGCGATGGAGGAGGCGCTGCACCGCGCCGGCCCGGCGATCATCGCCAGTAGCTCCACCGTCATCATCGGCATGCTGTGCCTCATCGTGGCCGAGATGAACTCCACCCAGAGCATGGGCCCGGTGCTGGCCATCGGCGTGGGCGTGGTCCTGCTCGCGATGATCAGCCTGCTGCCGGCACTGCTGGTGATCATGGGCCGTTGGATCTTCTGGCCGGTGAAGCCCGTCGAAGGCAGCCACGAGCCGACCTCGACCGGCTTCTGGGCCAACACCGGCTGGAAGATCAGCCACCGACCACGCGCGGTCTGGGTCGGCACGAGCGTCGCCCTGGCCATCATGGCCATCGGGACGATCACGCTCGACGCCAAGGGACTCGACAACTCCGAGCAGTTCGTCGGCACGCCCGACTCCGTGAAGGGCGAGCGTGTCATCGAAGACCACTTCAGCTCGGCCGGCGACAACAACCTCCAGATCGTCGCCAACGCAGACACGGCCGATCAAGTGGTCAAGGAGGTCAGTGGCGTCGACGGGGTCAATTCCGACGCCGTGACCGTGGCCGGAGAACAGGACGGGACCGCTTTGATCCTGGCCGGCATCGAGGATGGCGCGTTCAGCGAAGCTGCCTTCGCTACCGTCGAACGGGTCCGCGATACCGTCCATGGGATCGACGGCGCCGACGCCTTGGTCGGAGGCAACGCGGCAGTCAACTGGGATGTCCAAGAGGCCGCCGGACACGACAACAAGGTGGTGATCCCGCTCGTATTGGTGATGGTGTTCCTGATCCTGCTCGGGTTGCTGCGGGCTGTCGTGGCTCCCGTTCTGTTGATCGGCACCGTCGTCCTGTCGTTCGGCGCGGCGCTCGGCTTCAGTGCAGTGATGTTCGAGTACGTCTTCGACATCAGTGGTGCGGACAGTGGGTTGCCGTTGTTCGCCTTCGTCTTCCTCGTGGCGCTAGGCATCGACTACAACATCTTCCTGATGACCCGCGTCCGTGAGGAGGCGAATCGCGAAGGCAGTCGCCGTGGCGCCTTGATCGGGCTCGCCGCGACTGGTGGCGTCATCACGTCCGCGGGCCTGGTGCTGGCCGGCACCTTCGGCACGCTGGCCACCGTGCCGCTGACCTTCACGCTTCAGATCGGCTTCGTGGTCGCGTTCGGTGTGTTGCTCGACACCATCATCGTGCGGTCGATCCTGGTCACCGGGCTCAACCTCGACCTGGGTCGGCACATGTGGTGGCCGAGTCGGCTCGGCAAGCGCGAACACGACGAGCAGTTCGAGGAGCCCGACGAGAGTCAGGAGCTCGAAACCGTCCACGCGCCGGGCTAGGGCGCATCCGGTACGACGGTCCACGCCTCCAGCGGACGCAAACACGTACGCTGGGGGCGTGGACTTTGTCGGTTACGCCGAGCGCGCCGCGCGTCTGGTCAACGCCTCGGTCGACGATGCCGACGACGTCCGGGACTTTCTCGCCGACCGCGCCTGGCTGATCCCCCGCGTCGCCGATCGCGACGTCAACCACCTCCGCCGCTTCCAACGCGAGTTGCGGACGACGTTCGAGATCGCGTCGCACGGCAACGAAGTCGGCGTCGTCGAGCAGCTCAACGATCTCCTCGACCGGCATTCGATCACCCCGCAGATCGCCGGGCATGGCACCCGGTCGTGGCACCTGCACGTCAGCAACAGCTCCTCGAGCGTCGCGGAGTTGCTCATTGCCGAAGCCCTTCTCGGACTCGCGATCCTGGCCTGCGACCTCAGCCCGCTTCGGCTCGGGGTCTGCCAAGCGGCCGACTGCGACCAGGTCTTCGTCGACGCCTCGCCGAACCAATCCCGGCGCTACTGCTCCGATCGCTGCTCGTCGCGGGCCAACGTCGCGGCCTACCGTGCCCGACGACGGGCCGCCGCAGCGTCAACCGGCTGACGGAGCCCAGACACGCCGACCTCGCAAACCTCCGCATCAGATCTGTTGCGCGCGCATTAGATGTGATGCGCAGATTTCAGACTGACCGACGCGATCCAGCGGATTGTCCCGAACGTGCAGCCAAGGTTTCGGTATTACTGTCCACACGCTCGGCTCGGCCATCGGTATCCACAGATCCCGGCGGGATGGCCGCGCTGGTCCGCACGCCGGACCAGACTCGCTGACATGGAAGACCTGGCGAGAATCTTGCGGGAGGAGCGGTCGAAGCGATGGTGGACCCAGGACATCGTGGCTGATGCGGCGTGCGGGCTCAGCCGCCAGGCAATCAGCCGCTATGAGGCTGGCGCCGTCGCCCCGAGCTGGGCAATGTTCGTCCGTGTTCTCGCCGCCTTCGGCGTGCAACCTCGCATCGAACTCGAACCCCTCGATGCCGACATCGCTGCCGCGATCGAGCGTCAGCGGCGACAGCCCGCCGAGCGTTGGTTTGCCGATGTGCCGTTCTCCGTTCGCACCCTCCAAAAGCTCCTTGCCGGCCTCGAGTGGCAAGCGTGCGGCCTCTTGGCTGTTCGGTTGCTGGGTGCGCCGGCGCCGCTATCGGAGCTCGAGGCGATAGTCACGCTCGACAACGATGCCGCCTGGGAGCGACTGGTACTGAACGCTCAGAAGGGCCGGACGGAGGTCTGGGATCCGGACGACTGGTACACCGGGGTCCCGGTCGACGTCGCCGGCCTCCGCCGGGTGTCCGAGGCCGGCGACGACCGGCTCCACTGGGTCGGCATCGAGGTCGGACTGACGGTGCATGTCGTGCCCGAGCTTCCGGCGCACGGTGTGACGACGCAGGTCGGGGAGTGGAGCTGGCGGGTCGTCGGTGTCGACCAGATCGATGTCGACGATCCGTGGACCAAGCGGGTTGTCGACTTCATCCGTCGCGGCAATAAAGTGGATGACAGCCTCGATCGAACGGCGTAACGTCTCCTGGCCCCTTCCGACCGCGCCTGCGGAGGTCCGTCGTGCCCGCACCCCCGTCACCCGCCGCAAGATCTGATCCGGAAGCCGCCGCGCCCGACCTCGACGCTGAGCGTCGCCACCTCGCCGAGTCTCGCGCCGCGCTCGGCCGGATGCGCGCCAAGGTGGCCGGCCTCGAAGCCCATGGCGGCGACGGCGTCTCGACCGAATATCTGAAGGCCGCGCTGTGGCGTCGCATGAAGGCGCTCGAGGACGACCCCGACATTCCGCTGTTCTTCGGCCGACTCGACACCGTGCCCACCGACGGCCGAGCCGAGGAGCGCTTCTACGTCGGACGACGCCACGTCACCGACCCGGACGGCGAGCCGATGGTGGTCGACTGGCGGGCCGACGTGTCGCGCGCGTTCTATCGAGCGAGCCCGCACGATCCGATGGGGATGGGCCTTCGGCGACGGTTCGGGTTTCAGCACGGCGAGCTGACCGCGTACGAGGACGAACACCTCGAAGCGGTCGAGGCACGGCGACCCAGCGGCGTCCTGGCGAGTGCCATTCTCGAGGGGGAGATCGAACGACCCCGGGTCGGGCCGATGCGCGACATCGTCGCCACGATCCAGCCCGACCAGGACCTCATCGTTCGCGCCGACCTGTCCACGTCGATCTGCGTGCAGGGCGCCCCCGGGACGGGCAAGACGGCCGTCGGCCTGCACCGCGCGGCGTTTCTGCTCTATGCGCATCGTGACCAGTTGACCCGCCAGGGCGTCCTGGTCATCGGGCCTAACGACTCGTTCCTGCGCTACATCGGTGACGTGCTGCCGGCGCTCGGTGAGATCGAGGCTGAACAGCTGACGATCGAGGCACTGACCGCGCGGGTTCGAGTGCGTGGCGTCGAGGACGCGGCAACCGCGCGGCTCAAGGGCGATGCCCGGATGGCGACCGTGATCCGGCGCGCGGTGTGGAGCCACATCGGCACGCCGTCCGAAGGCATCGTCGTGCCGCGTGGGTCGCGGCGGTGGAGAGTGCCGGCGTACGAGGCGGCAGACATCCTCGCCGAGCTCCGCGAACGTGGCGTTCGGTACGGCGCCGGCCGGGCCATGTTGGCGCAGCGGGTCGCCCACGCCATCCTGGTCAAGATGGAGCTCGCCGGCGACTCCCCCGACGACCGCGTTCAGGCCGCGGTGGCACGATCGCAGCCGGTACGGCGCTGGGTCGACGAGGTTTGGCCCAAGCTCGACCCGGCGCGGGCCGTGTGGCGGCTGCTGTCCGACATCGACCTGCTCACCGAGTCGGCCGAGGGCGTGCTCACCGACGACGAACAGGCCCGCCTGTTGTGGGACCGACCCGGCCGGTCGTCTGGCACGACCCGGTGGACCGTCGCCGAGGCGGTGCTGATCGACGAGGCGGCCGACATCATCGAGCGCACACCGAGCGTCGGACACGTCGTGCTCGACGAGGCGCAGGATCTGTCGCCGATGATGCTGCGGGCGGTCGGGCGGCGCTGCACGACCGGGTCGGCAACCGTCCTCGGCGACCTGGCGCAAGCGACCACGCCGTGGGCGACGACCTCGTGGGACGACGCGCTCGGCCACCTCGGAAAGGGCGACGCGCATCTGGAGGAGCTGAGTCAGGGCTTCCGGGTGCCGTCGGACGTCATCGACTTCGCAGCTCGACTGCTGCCGCACATCGCGCCGGATCTACAGCCGCCGACCTCGGTGCGCCGGGCCCAGGGCCAGCTTTCGCTGCGGCCGGTGCCTGATCTCGCTGCCGCCGTCGTCGCCGCCACGCGGGAGGCGCTGGCGGGAGATGGCTCGATCGGCGTCATCGTCCCCGATCACCTGGCCGACCGGGTCACGACCAGCCTCGACCGCGACGGTATCGAGCACGTGCGGCTCGGCGACGTCCACGATGTCGAAGCTCGCGTCGACCTGGTGCCGGCGAGCCTCGCGAAGGGACTCGAGTTTGACCATGTCGTGGTCGCAGAGCCGGCGGAGATCGTGGCGGCCGAGCCCGATCAGACGACCGGGCTGCGCCGACTGTACGTGTGCTTGACCCGCGCCGTCACCTCGCTCGCCGTCGTCCACACCGAGCCGCTGCCGGAGCCGCTGCGGTGACCGATTCGGCGAGACTCCTCGACGCCTGGCGGGACACGCTGCCCGGCGCCGAAGCGCTGGGCGCCGACCTGCTGCGCCGGTGGTCAGAGCCATGGCGGCACTACCACGATCTGGAGCATCTCGACGAGGTGCTGGCGGCGCTCGGCGAGCTGGCGGGACACGCGGCGCCGGCGACGGTACGGCTTGCCGCCTGGTTTCACGACGCGATCTACGACCCGGGCGTCGACGACAACGAGGAGCGCTCGGCGGAGCTCGCCGCCGAGACGCTGCCGCCCGCGGGGCTCACCGCCGACGTCGTGTCAGAGGTCGTACGCCTGGTTCGGCTGACCGCGACCCACGATCCGGCAGCGGACGACGCCGACGGCATGCTGCTCTGCGACGCCGATCTCGCGATCCTCGGATCGACGACGAGACGGTACAAGCGCTACGTGGCCGCCGTACGCGCGGAGTACGCACACGTACCCGACGCGGCGTTTCGGGCGGCGCGGGACCGAATCCTGCAAGGCTTCGTCGACCGATCCCGGATCTACCACACCGACGCGGCCCGCGACCGATGGGAATCGGCGGCTCGGCGCAACCTCACGGCCGAACTCGCCGGCGACGCAGACCGGCCGCGTTGAGCCGAGCGACCAACTCGCGGCTGCTGACCGTGATCGCACCGGCGGCGACAACGAGCTCGTAGAAGTCTGCCGGGACGTCGTAGTGATCGCGATGGAAGCCGCGCTCGGGCAGTCCAACCTCGCGAGCGAACACATGCAGCTCGTCGAAGCTCTCGTCGCTGACCAGGTGCGACCAGATGCGGCCGTGCGCCGGCCAGGTCGGCGGGTCGATGAGCAGACTCACGATGTAGCGGCCTGGCCAACGGCGTCGTCGAGCAGGAGTCGCCACGAGCGCACGTACGAGGCGTCGACGTAGGCTCGGTCCCACGATCCGCCCGGTCGGGCAGTCGCTCCGAGGTGGAAGGCCCGTACTCCGGCACGCATCAGCCACGGCACCTGCTCGGCGCGCAACCCTCCGCCGACCACCATCCGGTCGGCGATCCACGGGTCGGCGCCGGCCAGCCGGGTCAGCTCGTCGAGGCCGCGGTCGACGCTCACCGCCGAGCCTGCCGTGCGTACCGCGTCGATGCCGGCCAGCTCGTGCAGCTGACGCCAAGACCGGTCGAGGTCGAGGCTTGAGTCGATCGCCCGATGAAACGTCCACGGCGCCGGACTGACGGTGTCGACGAGCCGACTCGCGACATCGAGGTCGATCTCGAGATCAGCGGTGAGGAAGCCGAACACGACACCTTCGGCGCCGGCGGCGAGGTACGACTCGGCGAGGCCCATGAGCCGGACCAGCTCGCCGCCGGTCGTGCCGTATCCCTCACTCAGTCGCAGCATCGCCCGCACCGGCAGGTCGGTGGACCGCACGACCGACGACACGACGGCCGGCTCCGGCGACATCCCCCCGTCGTCGGTCGAGCCCACCACTTCGAGCCGATCGGCGCCACCGGCCTGGGCGGCCTCGGCGTCGGAGGCATGCAGCGTCGTGATCTGGAGCAGTACGTCGTTCATCGTGCCGCCATCATCGCAGGAGCCCACCCATCGCGCCGAGATTGCTCGACTCGGAGTGGTGTCAGTGGCGAAGCAGCTTGCGGAGCAGAAGGAGTAGGAGCAAAACCCCGATCGCGGGTACGGCGTAGCGCTTCGCTAGCGCCGGACCGACGGTGGTCAGCAGATTGAGCTCACCGCCGCCGGTGTCGGACGGTGTCGCTTTCGGCTGCGACGCCGTCCGGTCGGCCGAAGGAGTCTCCGTCGGTGTCGGCTCGGTCGGTGTGGACTCAGAAGCCGAAGCCTCCGGTTCGGCAGCCGGCTCCGGCGTCGCGCCGAGATTTTGCTCCAGGCACGCGGCGAACTGTCCGAGCAGCTTGTCACTCACGTCCTGGATGACCCCGCGACCGAACTGCGCCGGCTTGCCGGTGATCGACAGGTCGGTCGCGACCTCGACGGCCGTCTGTTCCCCGTCCGGCGTTAGCTGCGTCCGGACCGTCGCCGATGCCGTGCCGTTGCCCCGCTTGTCCTTGCCCTTCGCCTCGATGACCGCGCAATGGACCGACTCGTCACGCTCGACGAACTGGCCGGTCCCGTTGTAGAGCAGAGAGATCGGACCGAGTCGAACCTTCACGGATCCGGCGAAGTCGTCGCCTTCGACCGAGGTCAGGCTGGCGCCCGGAAAGCAGGGCGCGATCCGCTCCAGATCGTTGAGGGCTGCCCAGGTGTCGGCAACCGATGTCGGCACTTTGAAGCGGTGCTCGAGCTTCACGCCCCTCCTCTCCTGAAACGCTCCGTTCGGCGTCAGCTGGCGGCGGCGAGCACAGCCCGGCGGGCCAAGACCGTCGCCAAGTGCCGACGATAGTTGTCGTCACCGTTGATATCGGTCGGCGGGTGCGTTCCTTCGGCAATGCCGGCGACGGCGTCGCGTACGGCTTCGTCGACCGGCGCGACCCCGATCAGGGCCTGCTCGACCGAAGTCGAGCGCACCGGCGTCGACCCCATGTTGGTCAGCGCCACACCCGCCTCGGCGATAGTGCCGCCGGATAGCTTGACCGTCGCCGCGACCGCCACGATCGACCACTGCTGTGCGGTCCGTACGAACTTCTCGTAGTGCGCTCCCCAGCCGGTGTGCTTGGGCACGCGTACCTCGGTGAGGATCTCGTCTTCTCCGATCGCGGTCGTGAAGTAGTCCTCGAAGAAGTCCGCCGCTTGCACCGTGCGACGCCCTCCGCTGCCGGCGATCTCGAACTCGGCGCCGAGCGCCAGCGCGCAGGTCGGGAGGTCACTCGCCGGATCGGCATGGGCGAGCGAGCCGCCGAACGTGCCCCGACGGCGGGTCTGCGGATCGGCCACCTTCGCCGTCGCCTTCGCCAGCAGCGTCGCATGCTCGGCGATCAACGGGTCGGACATCACGGCCTCGTGCGGCGTCATCGCGCCCACCACGATCGCGTCGCCCGCATCGCGTACGCCGCGGAGTTCGGCAATGCCGGAGAGGTCGACGAGCGTGTCCGGCGCCGCCAACCGCATCCGCAACACCGGCATCAGACTCTGTCCGCCGGCCAACACCTTGGCGTCTTCGGACGAGTCCAGAAGGTGCAGCGCTTCCTCCACTGTCGAGGGTGCTTGGTAGTCGAATGCCGCCGGAATCATGACGGGCCTCCCGTCGACGCATCCTGGATCGCTTGCCATACGTGGAAGGGCGAGCATGGCATCGCCACGTCACGCACTCCCTTCGGTCGCAGCGCATCGACGACCGCGTTGACCACCGCCGGGGTCGAGGCGATGGTGCCGGCCTCGCCGACGCCCTTGACGCCGAGCGGGTTGGTCAGCGACGGAGTCTCGGTGCGGTCGGTGTCGAAGCTCGGCAGGTCGGCCGCGCTCGGCACCAAGTAGTCAACGAGCGATCCGGTGACCAGCGTGCCCGCGTCGTCGTGAATCGCCTCTTCGTACAGCGCCTGTGCGATGCCTTGGACCACGCCTCCGTGAATCTGGCCATCCACGATGAGGGGGTTGATGACCGCCCCGACGTCGTCGACGCAGACGTACTTGCGGATCTTGACGCCACCGGTCTCGGTGTCGACCTCGACCGCACACAGGTGCGTGCCATGCGGGAAGGAGAAGTTGTCCGGATCGACCGTGGCTTCGGCGTCCAGGCTCGGCTCGAAGCCGTCCGGCAGGTCGTGCGCCGCGAACGTCGCCAACGCGATGTCGGCGATGGCGACGCTCTTGTCGGTGCCCTTGACCGTGAACTGCCCACCGGCGAAGTCGAGGTCGTCCGGGTTGGCCTCCAGCATGTGGGCTGCCACCGCCCGAGCCTTCTCGACCACCTTGTCGGCCGCCCGCAGCGCGGCGATCCCACCGATCGTCACGGACCGAGAGCCGTAGGTGTCCATGCCCTTGTGCGCGATGTGGGTGTCGCCGTGCAGCACCTCGACATCCTCGAACGGGACGCCGAGCCGGTCGGCGACGATCTGGCTCCACGCCGTCTCGTGGCCCTGACCGTGGGCGCTCGATCCGGTGACGACCTCGACCTTGCCGGAGGCCAGCATCCGTACCGATGCGTGTTCCCAGCCGCCCGCGCCGTACGCCAGCGAGCCGAGCACCCGGGACGGCGCAAGGCCACACATCTCGGTGTAGGTCGAAATGCCGATACCGAGCTGGACCGGATCGTCGCTGCCCCGCCGCTCGGCCTGCTCGCGACGCAGGTCGTCGTAACCGAACAGCTCCTTCGCCTTGGCCGTCGCCGCCTCGTAGTTGCCGGAGTCGTACTCCAGGCCGGCGACCGTGGTGAACGGGAACTCCTCGTGCTTGATCCAGTTTTTCTCCCGCAGCTCGAGCGGGTCCATGCCGAGCTCGGTGGCGAGCTCGTCCATCATCCGCTCGACCGCGAACGTCGCCTCCGGCCGCCCCGCACCCCGGTAGGCGTCGGTCCACGTCTTGTTGGTGAAGACGTTGGTGCAGGTGAACCGGTACGACGGGAACTTGTAGATCGCGTTGAACATGAACGCGCCGAGGATCGGCACACCCGACGTCACGAGGCCGAGGTAGGCGCCCATGTCGGCGAGCAGGTCGACCTTGAACCCGGTGACCGAGCCGTCGCGGTTGGCCGCCAGCGTGAGCCGCTGGATCTGGTCGCGTCCGTGGTGGCCGGACACCATCGTCTCGCTGCGCGTCTCGGTGTATTTGCACGGCCTGCCGAGGCGCTTGGCCGCGAGCAGGGTGATGACCTCTTCGGGCGTCACCTGCAGCTTGCCGCCGAATCCACCGCCCACATCGGGTGCGATGACCCGCAGCTTGCTCTCCGACGTCCCGGTTGTCAGGGCGAGCATCAGCTTGAGGATGTGAGGGATCTGGGTCGTCGACCACATCGTGATCTGCTCATGGGTCGGGTCGACCATGACCGACCGCGGCTCCATGTACGCCGGGACGAGCCGCTGCTGTCGATAGGTCCGCTCGATGGTCACCTCGGCGTCGCGGATCGCGTCGTCGACGTTGCTTCCGGTGCCGGCCTCGGCTGAGTCGAACACCCAGGTGGCCGAAACGTTGGTGCCGAGGTCGGGATGCGCAAGGGTCGCCCCCTCCTGGGAGGCGGACTCGAGGTCGAGGACGACCGGTAGCTCGTCGTACTCGACGTCGACCAGCTCGGCGGCGTCGCGGGCTTCGGCCGCGCTGCGCGCGACCACGGCGGCGACGATCTCACCGGCGAACGCGACTCGATCGGTCGCGATCGACGGGTGCGGGGGCGCCTTCTGGTCGTCGGAGATGGGCCAGGCGTTGGGTAGGCTGCCCTGCTCCTCGCCCAGATCGCTGCCGGTCAGAACGGCCATCACGCCCGGCGCCTGCTTGGCGTCGTCGACGTTGACCGACGTCACGCGGGCATGCGCGATCGGGCTGCGGACCATCGCCAGATGGAGCAGGCCTGGCAGGGTGAGATTGTCGGTCCAACGGGTTCGGCCTGTGATGAGGCGCTTGTCTTCCTTGCGTCGGCGCGGGTGGCCGATCTCGGCTGCCGGCCGCTCTTCGACGGCGGTCATGACACACCTCCGGCGTCGGACGCGGCCTTCTGCACGGCGCGAACGATGTTTTGATAGCCGGTGCAGCGGCAGAGGTTGCCCTCGAGACCCTCACGGATCTCGGTCTCGCTGGGGTTCGGGTTTTCGGCGAGCAGGTCGACCGACTGCATGATCATGCCGGGCGTACAGAATCCGCACTGGAGGGCATGCGTGTCGTGGAAGGCCTGCTGGACCGGATGCAGCTCCCCGTTGCTGGCGAGCCCCTCGATGGTGGTGACCTCGTGGCCGTCGGCCTGGACCGCCAGCACCGAGCACGACTTCACGCTGCGCCCGTCGAGGTGGACCGTGCAGGCGCCACAGTTAGAGGTGTCGCAGCCCACGACAGTGCCGGTCTTGCCGACGACCTCCCGCAGGTATTGCACCAAGAGCATTCGGGGCTCGACTTCGTCGCTGTATGCGACCCCGTCCACGTTGACTTCAATTCGGGTCATGGGCGCCTCCTCATTGAGACCTCGCCGGCGGGGGTTCCCGCAACATGATCCTGGGCTCACATCCTGGCAAGGGCCCGCTATGCACGGAGGGCGGGTTATCGCGACGCGATAAGCCAGACGAATCGTGCCGAGATCGCGGCCGAGTCACGCGTCGTCAACCCGACGCATCAGTCGTAGTTGCGGATCATCCGGACGTTGAGAAACACCATGATCACGCCGAACACCGCGACCACAGCGAACCCACGGCCGATCGCGACCCAGTCGAAGTCCTCCAGGATGAGCGAGCGCAGGCCCTCCATCACATACGTGACGGGGTTGAACGTCGCCGCGATCTCCATCGGCCGCGTCAGTAGGTCGCGAGGCACGAAGTTGGGCGTCAGGAATAGCAGCGGGAAGAAGATGAGGCCGCCGGAGTTGGTCGCCGCCGCACTGCGGGTCTTGAGGGCAATCAGCTGCATGAAGCCGACGAAGACGATCGCCCACAGGGAGGTGAGGACGAGCAGGAGAACCCACCCGATCGGCCCGCTTGCCACCTCGACGCCGAACGGCAGCGCCAGGACAATCAGGACGGCCGTGAGCAGCACGGTCTTGACGCCCTCGGCCATCAGGCGCCCGAAGACCAGCGAAGTACGGGCCACCGGCGTGGCCCGTAGCTTGTCGAAGTAGCCGCCCTCGATCTCCTCGACCAGGTAGAGCGCGGCCGTCCCGAACGACGCGCCCAACAGCAGCGAGCTCGGCAGCGTGAACGCGGCGTACGTCTGCCCGTGCAGGAAGTCCGTCGAGCTGGACGGGAAGATCTTGCCGGCCTGACCGAAGTTGACGACCAGGAAGAAGATCGGGATGAACAGGGTGGGCGCCAGCGCTTCCGGGGTCCGCCAGGCCTCCCGAAGGGCGCGGTTGCCGAGGACATTGACCTCTGTGACGACACTCATCCGGCCACCTCCTGCACCTCGCCGGCGACCCGCTCACGAGTCCGGCCGGTCGCGTCGAGAAAGACCTCGTCGAGCGAGGGGTCGGCCTCCAGCCCGCGACGCTCCCGCAGGTCGGACTTGAGCTGCGCCGGAGTCCCTTCGCGAACGATCAGACCCTCGTCGATGATCGCCAGCCGGTCGCATAGTTGGTCGGCCTCTTCGAGGTATTGCGTGGTCAAGAAGACCGTCGTGCCGCGCTCGTTGATGCGCCGAACCTCGTCCCACACGGTCAGTCGGCTGGCCGGGTCGAGACCGGTGGTCGGCTCGTCGAGGAACAGGACTGCCGGCCGGTGGACCAGCGCCGACGCCAGGTCGAGGCGGCGCTTCATGCCACCGGAGTAGCCCTTGATGCGCCGGTCGGCCGCGTCGACCAACTCGACCAGGTCGAGCAGCTCCTTGGCCCGGGTCGCGGCCTCCGAGGAGGACAGGCCGAACAGGCGAGCCTGGAGTACGAGCAGCTCGCGCCCGGTCTGCCGTGGGTCGAGACCAGCTTCCTGGAGAGCGACACCGATCCGCTGGCGGACGGCGTCGGGCTCGGCCGCGACGTCGATGCCGGTGACCCGCGCCGAACCCGAGGTGATCGACATGAGCGTCGTCAGCATCCGTACCGTCGTCGATTTGCCGGCTCCGTTGGGCCCGAGGAAGCCGAAGATCTCGCCCTCCCCCACACTCAGGTCGACGCCGCGCACCGCGTCGACCGTGCCGCCCCGTCCTCGATATTGCTTGACCAGGCCCTCGGCCTCGACCGCCAAATCCATGCGTCCTCCCTCATTCGGCCCGTGCGGGGTCTTTCATACCGGCGACCACTGACGGTCGCCAGCCATTTCTAGGGGGTTGGGCGAGGGGGGTCAGTGGGAGTCGTCGTGATGGATCCGGCCGGACAGCGCCGACAGCCGCTCACCGGCCCCGCCCCAGCGCAACGCGATGATCTCGGCCGCGATCGACACGGCGGTCTCTTCCGGCGTACGAGCACCGAGGTCCAGCCCGACAGGGCTCGACAAGCGGGCCAACTCGTCGTCGGTCAGCCCGGCCTCACTGAGCCGAGCCAGCCGGTCGTCATGCGTACGCCGCGAGCCCATCGCACCGATGTAAGCGACCTCCGGCAACCTCAACGCGACCTCGAGCAACGGCACATCGAACTTCGGGTCGTGGGTCAACACGCACATCACGGTCCGACTGTCGATGGCACCGTCGTCGACCTGACTCTGCAAGTAGCGATGCGGCCAATCGACGATGACCTCGTCGACATCTGGGAACCGAGCGGCCGTAGCGAACACCGGTCGGGCGTCGCAGACCGACACGCGATAGCCGAGGAACGTCCCCAATCGCGCCACCGCCGCCGCGAAGTCGATCGCCCCGAACACCAGCATGCGCGGCTTCGGAGCGTACGAGGCGCAAAACACCCGCATGCCCTCGCCCCGGCGCTGTCCCTCGGGTCCGTAGGTCAGCAGGCCATTGCGCCCGGCGGCCAGCAGTCCGCGGGCGTCGTCGGCGACGGCGTCGTTGGCACGGGCGTGGCCCAGGTCGCCGGCGACCGAGCTCTGCTGCCCGTTCGGCTCCGCGCTGGTGTCGTTGGCCGGCCGGACGATCAGCCGGCGACCGACCCGTGACGGGTCGGGATGCTCGACGACAGTCGCCACCGCAACGGGACGTTCGGCCTCGATGTCGTCGGCGATCTCACCGAGCTCGGGAAACGTCTCGACCGAGATCGGCTCGACGAACACATCGAGGATGCCGCCGCAGGTCAAACCGACCGCGAAGGCGTCGTCGTCGCTGACGCCGTAGCGCTGGAGGGTCGGCGCCGCGTCGTCGACGACGGTCTTGGCGAGGTCATAGACCGCACCCTCGACGCAGCCCCCGGACACCGACCCGACCGCGCTACCGTCCGGGCCGACGAGCATCGCGGCGCCGGACTGCCGTGGGGCGGACTTCCAGGTGGCGACGACGGTCCCCATCCCCACGGTGGCACCGGTGCGCCACCACGCGACAAGATCTCCGAGCACGTCACGCATCGGCGATCACCTCCAAGACGGTGTCAAAGGCGGCCATGCTGTGGCCGGCTACAAGTTGATCAACATGCGGGAGCACCGCCGCGATTCCGGCCTGCACGGGCGCATAGCCCGGCTTGCCTCGGTGCGGGTTGGACCAGACGACCCGATGTGCGAGGCGGGCAAGCCGGGCGGTCTGCTCGGCGAGCAACTCACAGTCGCCTCGTTCCCATCCGTCGCTGAAGACCACGACGACCGCTCCTCGGGCCATGCCACGCTGGCCCCATCGGTCCAGGAACGCTCGCAGCGACTCGCCGAGCCGGGTACCGCCGGACCAGTCGGGCACCGTCTCGCCGGCCGCGATCAGGGCCGCGTCGGGGTCGCGATGCGACAGGGGCCTGGTGACGCGGGTCAGTCGGGTGCCGAGCGTGAAGACTTCGGTACGGCGCGGCCAGGCCGACTCGACTCGGTGGGCCAGGCGCAGCAGGCTGTCGGCGTAGGCCGCCATCGAGCCGCTGACGTCGATGAGCAGCACGATCCGGCGCGGGCGCGTGCTGCGTCGGCGATAACGCGCCGGCCCGGGCACACCGGCCCGCCGGATCTCCTCGCGGACCATCCGGCGCAGGTCGAGCTCGCCGCGCGGGCCCGATCGACGGCGTGACGACCGACGCAGCGGCGCCTTCGGCGTGAGCCGCCCGAACATCCGGGTCAGCTCGGCCCGTTCGGCGGCGTCGAGATCGGCCACGTCACGGTGCCGCAACACTTCGGCGGTGCTGGCGATCGCCGCGACGGGTTCGGCGTCGCCGCTGGAGCCGGTTCCCGTGTCGGCCTCGGCAAGAGCGGCCCGCCGTACGTTGACTCGGGGTCGCTCGGCGGCACGTGCTTTCGGGCCGGCGTCGCCGCCGAACCATGCGGCGAAGGCCTTGTCGAAGCTGGCGAAGTCTTCGGGATCCGAGCACAGCGTGGACCGGCCGGCCCAATAGAGGCCGCCCGGGTCGTCGGCGCCGACGGTGGCGGCCGCCGCGAGGAAGCCGTGCACCCGATCCGCCGTGACATGCAGGCCGCCGTGTCGAAGCGCCGCGGCGAACCCCACCAGCGCCTCGTCGCCCTCCACCCCCGAGTTGTCAGGCACATGCTGAGCTGGGGCTCCATATGTGCCTGACAACTTCTCTGTGTTCATGGCGGTCACGCCGTGGTCAGCAGGGCGTCGAGCGAGGCGCGTACCCGGTCGGCGTCCTCGCGGTACTTCAGCACGGCCCCGAGCGTTGTGGCGGCCGACTCGACGTCGAGGCCGTCGCAGCCGAGCGTCTGCAGCGCCTTGGCCCAGTCCAGCGTCTCGGCCACGCCGGGCGGCTTGAGCAACTCCATGCCGTCGCGCATCCGATGCACCGCGCCCGTCACCTGCTCGGCCAGGCGTCGCGACACCTCCGGCTGCCGGGCCCGGACGATCTCGACCTCGCGGGCCAGACCCGGATGCTCGATCCAGTGGTAGAGACATCGGCGCTTGAGGGCGTCGTGGACCTCGCGAGTACGGTTCGACGTCAGCACCACGATCGGCGGGGTGTCGGCCGCGACCGTACCGAGCTCCGGGATCGACACCTGATTGGTCGACAGCACCTCAAGCAGGAACGCCTCGAACTCGTCGTCGGCCCGGTCGACCTCGTCGACGAGCAGCACGACCGGACTCTCCCGGAGGGCCCGCAGGATCGGCCGGGCCAGCAAGAACCGCTCGTCGAACAGCGACTTCTCGACCGCGTCGACGTCGAGAGCGTCGGATCCGCGTACGGCCTCCATCGCCCGCAGGTGCAGCACCTGGCGCGGGAAGTCCCAGTCGTACAACGCCTGTGACGCGTCGATCCCCTCGTAGCACTGCAGCCGGATCAGCGGCAGGTCGAGCGAGGTGGCCAGCGCCTCCGCGAGCGCGGTCTTGCCGGTGCCGGGCTCTCCCTCGAGCAGCAGTGGTCGGCCCATGCGCAGCGCGAGGTAACCCACCGTGGCGAGCCCGTCGTCGGCCAGGTAGCCGGTCGCGCGCAGCCGCTCGGCGAGATCGTGGGCAGATCCGACGTCAGTCACATATCCAGCATGACCGATCCAGCGCGACGGCACGAACCGGCGTTCTGGCAGCGTGAGATCAGGCCGCCGGTCGCGCGGCCACGGCTCGCTCGGTGTCCTCCTCGACGAGGTCGGCGTTGATCTGAGCCGCAGCCATCGCACCGGCGGCCGCCGCGGCCCCCACCTGGGCGGCGAGATCGGTGACGTTGCCCGCGACCCAGACGCCCGGAACGTCCGTACGACCCATCGCATCGGCGCGGAGGTGTTCGTCGAAGCCGCCGGGATGCTCCTCCGGCCGCAGCCCGAGCTCGCTCAGGAAGCCGGCGCGGGGGACCATCCGCGCCGCCACCGCCAACACCTCGCGATCGACGAGCATGTCGTCGCGCAGCCGTACCCCCACGAGGCGGTCGTCGACGATCTCCAACGACCCGACCTCGCCCTCGACGACGTCGATGCCTCGGGCGGCCAGGCGTTCGAGCTCCTCGTCCGTGGGCTGCGCCATGGTGTGGGTGAAGTACGTGACGTCGTCGCTCCACTGGCGGAATAGCAAGGCCTGATGCAGCGAACGCGGCCCGGTCGCCAGAACGCCGATCGCCCGGTCGCGGACCTCCCAGCCATGGCAGTACGGGCAGTGCACGACGTCTCGACCCCATCGGTCTTGCAGTCCAGGGATGTCGGGCAGCTCGTCGACGAGTCCGGTGGCGACCAGGAGCCGCCGCACCAGGGTCCTGCGTCCGTCCGCGAGGGCGACGGCGAACCCGTCGTCAGCGCGGGTCACCGAGCCGACCTCACCCGTGACCACGTGGCCGCCGTAGCTTCGAACCTCGGCCCGACCACGCTCGAGCAACTCGCTCGGCGGCATGCCGTCACGGCCCAGCAGCCCATGGACGGCCGCGGCCGGCGCGTTGCGCGGGGCGCCCGCGTCAACGACGACGACCGATCGCCGCGCCCGGGCCAGCATCAGCGCTCCGCTCAGGCCGGCGGCCCCTCCGCCGACCACCGCCACGTCGTAGGTGTCTCTCATCCGTTCGGTCACGATGACCACCTCCACGACCAGCTTGCGGGGTGCCCTCGGTTTCGGCAAGCTTCCTTGCTGATCTGGCAAACTGGTGCCCATGGACGACCTCGCTCACGCCCTCGATGCCGTCGGCCCACGGCTGCGTGCCCTGCGGCACGAGCGCGAGACCACCCTGACCGACCTGTCGGTGGCAACCGGCATCTCGGTCAGCACCCTGTCCCGTCTCGAGTCCGGCGCCCGCCGTCCCACCCTCGAGCAGCTCCTCCCGCTGGCCAGGGCACACGGCGTCACGCTGGACGAGCTCGTCGACGCGCCGCCGACCGGCGATCCGCGCATCCACCCACGCGCGGTCACCCGGGACGGAATGACGATGCTGCCACTGACCCGACGGGCCGGCGGTATCCAGGCGTACAAACACATCATCCCGCCTGGCAGTCGCACCGAGCCCGACCTCCAGACCCACGAAGGGTACGAGTGGCTCTACGTCCTGGATGGTCAGCTCCGACTCGTCCTCGGCGAGCATGATCTGGTCCTCGCACCCGGCGAGGCCGCCGAGTTCGACACCCGCGTGCCGCACTGGTTCGGGTCCGCCGACGACGAGCCGGTCGAGTTTCTCAGCCTTTTCGGTCAGCAGGGCCAGCGTGCCCACGTCCGGGCTCGTCCCAGGCGCCAGTCCCACTGACCACCGTTCTTCCCGCCGACCTTGCGCGTCCCGCCCACCTCTTCCCGCGTACTGGGACGTCACCTGGTGGCAGAAGCGCCTCGGGAGACGCCCCAGTCGCATCGGATCAGCAGTCGTTGACCACCGTCGCGTCGAGTAGGCGGTACTCGGACCGCGAGTCGAACAGCAGCGGGATCAGCGGCTGGTCGGGCTGCGCCATCGAGACGTACGCCCCGCCGTCGTGCGACTCCCAGGTGATCCCATGCACTCGCAGCGCCTGGCGAACGGAGTCGAGCTGCTCGGCGGTCAGCTGATAGCCGCACATCGGCACCGGCTCGACCTGGTCGTCTTCAGTCGGGAGCATGTTGTCCTGACCGGCGAAGTACACGAGCCCACTGCGATCGGCGCCAGCCTGGGTGGCCCGCTCGGCCGCCGCCGCGGTCTGCTCCGCGATCTCGTCGCGATGCTCGAGCGCGATCTGCAGGGTGCCGACGGAGCTGGCGTACTGGACGTTGACCCGGCGCCAGTTGAGCACGGTCGGGTCGGCTTCCTCCTCCGGGGTCAGCGGCTCGTTCGCCGTCTCGGTCAGCATGCCCACGACATGCTCGAGCCCGACGTAGTTGCGCAGGATCCGAGCCTGCCCGTCTCCCGCGATCTGCAAGAACGGCTCACCGTCCTTGACCAGCTCGCCGTAGATGCCGGCGGTGTAGCCGAGACCCTCGACCTGCGGCACGACATAGTCGTTGTTCATCTGCTTGGCGAACCGATAAACCTCGTCGTCGACGTTGCGGTTGCGGGGCCACAGGTGCAGCAGGTCGGTGCGGTAGTAGTCCGGATCGGACCCGTACTCATGCAGGTCGTTGAGTACGTCGGGCTTCCAATCGCGGATCACCTTGGCGACGGTCCGACCTTCGGGCGTGACCAGGTCCATGTAGTCGCGGTTGATGTCGAAGCCGTAGGCGTTTTCGCGGGTGTTGAGCTCGTGGCCGTCGGGATTGGCCGTGATGAAGAGCACTGTCGTGTTGCTCAGCAGCCGCTCCCAGGTCGGGTCGTCGGTGAACGCCAGGTCGCGCGCCATGATCATGCATGACTCGCGGCCGGACGTGCGGGCTCCGGACCGCGTCGCACCGCCACGTGCTATCGATCACAGAATCGGGTGTGTCGCATCCTGCCAACGGACAACGGGTTGCGGCTGGCCCGGCTCCGGATACCTTGTGCCGCGTTGAGTCGATACGCAGCACATGATCAGGGGTGATCCAATGAACGTAACGAAACGAATAGGCCTGTCACTCGGCGGCGTCGCCACCAGCCTCGGGCTTCTGGTGTCGGGCCTGGCGGGTGCTTCCGCACCGGCGGGCGCGGCGAGCCCGGCCGATGGACCGGCGAAGCAGAGCACCACGACAGACGAACGCTCGACAGACCCACTGCGCTGTCGCGTGCCCAACTGCTACGGCGCCATCACGCTCGCCTACGGCGACACAAAGGTGGGGCTGTCCAACCACAGCGCCAGCAAGAGGGCCGCGTATCGTACCGCAGCTGCCCATTGCCGGAGGCAATCGAGCTTCCCGTGCCGAAGAATCACGTGGACCGTGGACGCCTGCGCAGCGATCGCGGTCAAGACGTCGGGCCGGAGGGTCGACAAGTACGGATATGCCAGGGGCTATAACAGGGCCAACCCAGCCGTCCGTGCAGCAAAGCGCAAGTGCAAGCAGGTCCGTCCAGTTGGTCGCCCGTGCTTGAAGACCGCGTATATCTGCACCCCTCGCCGCTTCTAGGCAAAGCATGAGTCGATCGGCTCGGCCGCGGACTGTCGCGGCCGAGCCGATGACTGCGCTTGGAGTTATCGCCGAGCTCTCCACCAGCGCCGTCATCGCGCGGACAGCTTGTGGCTACCCGCTGCGTCGGCCTGGGCGAGTCCTTCATGCAACTGCGATGGCAACGTGTCACCGCCCGGAATCTCCAGTGACTTGTCGCAGCCGACGTTCCCAGATCCATGTTGTCGGGCGGGCGGGGTGCAAGCCCAGTAGAAGGCGACGCCGAACTCAGCGCCAGGCACGACGACACGGCGACCGCCCCCCTCCAACCACATCGAGACCGTGTATGTCTCATTGTTAGGACGCGCTTCATCTACGGATCCGCCATTGGCAACGTAGCTGAACCGCACCATCCTCCGGTCGACCTCTGGGTATTCGCCCCAATGCCGACACGCCGTGATTACCTCCCTTCCCTGGGAGGACGAAACCAAACGAACCTCGGAGCTACCGCCCGATGCGTTCTTCGGAAGGTGACAGAACTGCCCGCTGACTACCATCCCGAGGTCGGCGCGTTTCACAGTGAGCGACCACCGCAGCTCACTCGCGCCGCGATCGTTCAACCGAGACGCGATCACTCGCTCTGAATCGATGCCCTCGCCGATCTGCCACTCCCGCGGGCCGCCAGGTACCGGCTCCACCGGCGTCGGGTCCTCGCCGGCATCTTCCACGACCTTCGGCACGACTGCGATCGCTGCCGCGAGTACGAGTGCTGCGGCGACACCGATGCCGACCCGCAGCTTGGTCAGTGCGCGCGACGCCTGGCTCTTCACGTTGCCGGACGAGCAGTTGAGAAGACGGGCGGTCTCGGCCTCCGACAGATCCTCGAAATAGCGCAACACGACGACTGCACGTTGCCGCGCCGGCAGCCGCCCCAACGCTGCCATCAGACCGGCCCAGTCCACGATCCGCGACTGCTCCCCCGGCTCGCCACCATCGGGCAACTCCTCCGTCGGCGTCTCACCGCGCCACCTGCGTCGCCACCACGAGGTATAGGTGTTCAGCATCGTTCGGCGGACGTACGCCTCCGGATCGTCGCCGATCCGCGACCACTGCGGCCAGACCTTCGCGTACGTCGTCTGCACGAGGTCCTGCGCCAGATAGTGATCGCGGGTCAGCAGGTACGCCGTGCGCTGCAGCTGTCGTGACCGCGCGGCGACGAAGTCCTCGAACGACGGCTGCTCCACCCGGTGCCCCTCCGAGTCTGCAACGGTTCCGCGGGCCCGCGCCGGCCACTCCAGCGGACTGTCCAGCGAGATGGCGGCGTCATGGCCGGCGGTCGACGTCGCGGCCGGTCGCCAGGTCGGTGCAGTCGATGTCTCGGACGCCGTGGCCGTCGAGGTACGTGCGGGCGCCGCGATCGCCACCGACCGTCGCCGCGGCCGCCGCCCAGTGGTCGCGCCCCAGCAGCACCGGATGCCCAGGCCGCCCCGTGTACGTCGCACGCGCCAACGCATCGGGCGCGGCCGCCGTCAGTACTCGCGCCACCGCATCGGACCCCACGTCGGGCAGATCGACGAGATGCACGCAGGCCGCCATCGCATCAGACCCCGCGAGCGACGTCAGCCCCGCCCGCAGCGACGCCCCCATCCCCTCGGCCCAGTCAACCGCCTCGACAACGGTCACCGACGCATCGCCAAGCAGCTCCCGCGCCGCAGCTGCTTCGGCGCCGAGCACCACGGTCACATCGGCACAGCCGCCGACGCGCAGCACGTCGATGCTCCGCAGCAGCCAGGAGGTACCGTCGGCGTCGCGCACCAACGCCTTGGGCCGGCCCATGCGTCGTCCCGCGCCGGCGGCCAGCAGCAGCCCCACGGCTCGATCTCGCATGGCGAGTCAGCCTAGGGGTCGCTGGAGCCGAGGGTTCGGGCCCCAGGTCACTGGTCCTTGCGGCGTTCGAGGTAGCGCTTGATGCGCTCCTCGGACTGGCCCGTGATCTTGGCGGCGATCTTGACCCGATTGACCCACAGGAACCCTACGGCCACCACGAGTACCACGATCACCAACAGCGTTGTCATGCGTCCAGACTAGGCATACGTCGCGGCGACCGCCTCCACGTCGCGCAGCACCCGGAGCGCATTGCGGCCGGCCAGCTTCGCGAGGTCGTCCCGGCTCCAACCGCGAGCGTCCAGCTTCTCGAACAGCGCCGGGTATGCGGCGACGTCGGCCAGGCCGTTCGTGACGAACTGCGTACCGTCGAAGTCGCCGCCCAACCCGACGGCATCGACGCCGGCGACGTCGCGTACGTACTCGACGTGCGCGACGACATCGTCGATCGTGACCGCCGGCAGCGGGTCGTCGGACGCGGCGCGCTCCGCCATGATCGGGTCGAGCACCGAAAACCGCCGCGGGTCCAGCCCGCGCTCGACGGCGATCCGCTGGCACTCCTCGTACCACGCGCCGGCTGCGGCCGACGTGAACACCGGCACGAACGTCACCATGCACACGCCGCCGTTGGCCCGCAGCGACCCGAGCACGTCGTCGGGGACGTTGCGGGAAACGTCGCAGACCGCGCGCGCGTTGGAGTGGCTGAACATGACCGGCGCTCGCGTCGTACGCAGGGCGTCCCGCATCGTGTCGGCACTGACATGCGACAGGTCGACGATCATGCCGAGCCGGTTCATCTCGCGTACGACATCATGGCCGAACTCGGTGAGCCCACCGTGCGCCGGCTCGTCGGTCGCGGAGTCGGCCCACGGCACGTTGTCGTTGTGGGTAAGCGTCAGGTAGCGCACGCCGAGCGTGTGGAGCATGGCGAGTACGCCGAGCGACTGGTTGATCTGATGGCCCCCTTCGGCCCCCATCAGGCAGGCGATTCGGCCCGACGCCACGGCGGCATCGACGCCGTCAGCCGTCGTGGCCAGCGCGAGCTCGGTCGGATAGCGATCGGCCAGCCGGCGTACGAAGGCCACCTGCTCGAGCGTCGCCGTGACTGCCGCGTCGCCGGCCAACGACGCCGGGACGAACACCGACCAAAACTGCGCGCCGACCCCACCGCGATGGAGCCGGCGAAGGTCCGTGTGCAGACGCGGTTGATCGACGTCGAAGGGCATCGCGTCGAGGTCGTAGCCCGCAAGATCGCGGTGACTCCACGGATAGTCGTTGTGTCCGTCGACCAGCGGCACAGCGCGGAGCCAGTCGGCGATTTCGGACCTCGGTTCGATTCGCGTCACCACGGCGATCAGCGTAGTGATAAGCGCCGGATTGTGGGTACGTAGAGAACCATGCGCCGAGCGGCGCGAATCCCTCGCTGAGCGGTGCTGTGCCCCTACCAAACCGTGACCAGAGTCGTAAATCTCCACGGTCAGCGGCAGCGAGTACTCCGTGATCGGCGCTGCATTGCAACCGATTGCAGGCCACCCCTAGCCGCAGGACATTCACGGCGATAACGTCGCGAGTACAACCCAGGAGGTGCGTGCGCAATGCCGTCAATCGACCCGTGGAGTCGTCGTCGGTTTCTCCAGATAGCCGGCCTGGTCGGCGCCGGAGTCACCATCGGCGCCTGCGGCAGCGAGCCCGAGAGCCCCACCGAACAAGCCTCGGGCGAAGAGCCCAGCGAGAAGTTCACCGAGCCCGCCAGCCAGCTCTCGGGAAGTCTCAGCCTGTTGATGTGGAGCCACTTCGTGCCGAGCCACGACGAGTGGTTCGACACGTTCGCCACAGAGTGGGGCGGCAAGGTCGGCGTGGATGTCCGGGTCGACCACATCGACGTCGCCGACGTTCCGACCCAGATCGCGTCGGAGATCGCGGCCGGACAGGGCCACGACCTGATGCAATACATCGCGACCCTGTCGCAGTTCGAGCCCAGCGTGCTCGACATGGCCGACGTGACCGAAGAGGCCAACAACCGCTACGGCGAACAGCTCGCCATGTGCAAGGAGTCGAGCTTCAACCCGCACACCGGCAAGTACTACGCGTACGCACCGGGCTGGGTCCCCGACCCCGGCAACTACCGCAAGAGCATGTGGGAGCCGGTCGGACTCGCTGACGGCCCGACGAGCTGGGACGACCTGCTCCAGGGCGGCACCGAGATCCTGTCCAGCCAGGACTACCGGGTCGGCCTCGGCATGTCGCAGGAGATCGACTCCAACATGGCCGCCCACGCCCTGCTGTGGTCCTACGGCGCGTCGATCCAGGACGCGAACGAGGCGGTCGTCCTCGACTCGCCGCAGACGGTCGCCGCTGTCGAGTTCATGCAGCAACTGTTCGACCAGGCCATGACCGACGAGGTGTTCGCCTGGGACGCCGCGAGCAACAACGAGGCATGGGTCGCGGGCGAGGTCAGCTACATCCTCAACTCGATCTCGGCCTGGCGATCGTCGCAGGAGACCGACCCGTCCATCGCCGACGACACGTTCTTCGTCCCGGCGCTGCAGGGTCCGGAGGACGCGCGGGCCGCCCAGCACGTGATGTACAACTACGTCGTCCCGAAGCATGCCGGCAACCCGGACGCCGCCAAGGAGTTCCTGCTCCACCTCACCGACAACTGGGCGCTCGTGACCTACCACTCGCAGCTGTACGACTTCCCGTCGTACCCGAGCCTCTCGCCCGACCTGCCGGCATGGCTGCAGAAGGACCCCTTCGGCGCCAACCCGGCCGACAAGCTCGCCTTCCTCGGCGGCGTCGAGGAAGCCACCGAGTGGAGTGCGAGCATCGGCCACCCGGGCCCGTCAAGCCCGGCCATCGGCGAGGTCCTCGGGACCTACGTCATCCCCAACATGTTCGCGACCGCCGTCCGCGGCGACGCCAGCCCGGAAGAAGCCGTACGCAGTGCGCACCAAGAGTGCGAGCGCGTCTTCTCCCGTTGGCGTCAGCGCGGCCTCATCGGCGGCGCCTGAGGAGCCCGAGTGTCGGTAGCTGTCGAGGTACGCAACCTCAAGAAGATGTACGACGGTGGCGGCGTACATGCCGTCGATGGTGTCGATCTGGTGACCGAGGAGGGCGAATACCTCGTCCTCCTCGGCCCGTCGGGGTGCGGCAAGACGACGCTGCTGCGCACCATCGCCGGTCTCGAGCAGCCAACCGAGGGTGAGGTGCTCATCGACGGCACGGTCGTCAACGGCCTGCCGCCGCGGGTGCGCAAGATCGCCATGGTCTTCCAGAGTTATGCGCTCTATCCACACAAGAGCGTGCTGGGCAACATCGTCTTCCCACTCAAGGCCGAGAAGGTCAGCGTCACCGAGCGCGAAAAGAAGGCGCGATGGGCCGCCGACCTGCTCGGCATCGAGCACTTGGCGGACCGCAAGCCGCGCCAACTGTCCGGCGGTGAGCGGCAGCGCGTGGCACTCGCGCGCGCCCTCGTACGCGAGCCGCATGTGTTCTTGCTCGACGAGCCGCTGTCCAACCTCGACGCGAAGCTGCGAGCGTCGGCGCGAGACGAGCTGAAGCGGTTCCAGCAGCGGGTCAGCACCACGACGATCTACGTCACGCACGATCAAGCCGAAGCGATGGGGCTCGGCGACCGCATCGCCGTGATGGACCACGGCCGGGTACGCCAGGTCGGCCATCCCGTCGAGGTCTATGACCACCCGGCCGACACGTTCGTCGCGACGTTCATCGGGTCGCCGCCGATGAACCTCGTCGCGCACGACGGCACATTGGTCGGGTTCCGCCCCGAGCACATGCTGCCGGCCGATGTCGTGACCGGACGCCACGTGCGGCTGCCGTTCCACGTCGACCGGATCGAATATCTGTCCGGCGATCGGCACGCCTACGGCACCATCTCCGGGCTCGGCGAAGACACCCGCGTCATCGCGCGGCTGCCGGCGACCGTGACGGCGCCGCTGCACGCGGACCAGACCTACGAGTTCGCCTGCGCCATCGACAAGATCCGGTACTTCGACGCCGACAGCGGCCGGAGCACCGACCCGATCCGGCTTGGTGACGTCCGTGACTGACACGGCCACTCGACCCACGATCGCCAGCGACCAGATCGCCGAGGCCCGCCAACGCCTGTCCGACCGCGAGGGGTTCCTGGCCTGGATCTTCCTGGTGCCGACGGTCCTCTACATCGTCGCTCTGGTCGGCGTGCCGTTCGTCCTCGCGATCGCGTACGCGTTCAGCGACGTGACGGCAGGCGACCCGTCATACGACTGGGTCGGGCTGACCAACTTCCGTCGGGTCTTCCAGGACGACGTCTTCTGGCAGTCACTGCAAAACACGTTCGTCTTCACCATCGTGTCGATGGTGTTCATCGTGATCCTCGGCAAGGTCCTGGCCAACATCCTGCTCGCCGACTTCCGAGGCAAGTGGGTCGTGCGGTTCCTCGTCCTGCTGTCGTGGACCACGCCGGTCGCGCTGTCGAGCCTCACCTGGAAGTGGCTGCTGCACTCGATCTACAGCCCGATCGACTGGACGCTCGACCGATTCGGCCTGATCGGCGGCTCCGGACACGTCCTCTGGCTGGGCAAGGAGCCGCACGCGATGATCGCGGTGATCTCCGTCCACGTCTGGAGGCTCGTCCCGCTCGCCGCGGTCATCATGATGGTCGGCCTGATGTCGATCCCGCGCGATCTCGACGAGGCGGCCAAAGTCGACGGGGCAGGCTACTGGCGGCGGATGTTCGAGATCACGATCCCTCTGACGTTCCCACTGATCGCGGTCGCGGCGCTGTTCGGAGCGATCTTCACGTTCACCGACGCCGCCGTCGTCTCCGTCCTCACCGGCGGACAGCCGACCAACTCGACACACGTGTTGGCGAGTTGGTCGTTCCAGCGCGGCATCGGCGGCGGTGATATCGGGCAAGGGGCCGTGATCGCGCTGTTCTTGTTCCCGATGCTGTTGGCCGCCGCCATCCTCATCCTGCGCGCGGTCCGCCGGATGGAGACCCTATGACTTCGGGACTCGCCGCCGCGGACGTGCCGGAGCAGATGCGCCGACGGTACGCCCGGCGCCACGTGATGGGCCGCGTCGGGCTCTACGTCATCGCGGTGATCGCCGCGTTTTGCTGCGCCGGGCCGTTCCTGTGGAGCGCGATGACGGCGACCAAGCTCAACGCCGACCTCTACCCGACCGACAACAACCCCTTCATCTACAACGAGGCGCCGACGATCGACCACGTCGCGTACCTCTTCACCGACACGGCGTTTCCGACGTTCGTCTGGAACACCCTGTGGGTCGGGTTCCTCGTCGTCGCGATCACGTTGGCGCTCGGGGTGCCGGCGGCGTACTCGATCACTCGGCTCAATCGGCCATGGGCCGGCCCGATGGGGATCGCGATCTTCTTCGTCTACCTGATCCCGCCAAGCCTGCTGTTCTTGTCGCTCACGCGTCTTGTCGTGTGGCTCGGCCTGCAGGACTCGACGTGGTCACTGGTCGTCATCTATCCGACGATCACGGTACCGGTGTCGACCTGGCTGCTGATCGGATTCCTCAAGGCGCTGCCGAAGGACATCGAGGAGCAGGCGATGGTCGACGGCTACAGCCGGCTCGGCGCGTTCCTGCGTACGGTCGTGCCGCTGCTGTTCCCGGGCATGGTGGCGGTCATCGTGTTCGCGTTCACGCTCACGGCGAGCGAATACATCTACGCGCTGTCGTTCATCTCGCCGACCGACGAGAAGGTCGTCAGTACTGGCTTCTCGCAGGAGCTGATCCTCGGCGACGTCTACAAATGGCAGGAGTTGCAGGCCGCCCTCATTTTGGTCGCTGTGCCGATCGCCTTCGTCTTCAACCTCTTCCTGGCCCGCTTCATCTCCGGCTTCACGATGGGTGCGGTCAAGGGCTGAGGTCGGCCGCGGTAGCCACGTCGCCGCCATCCGCCCATGACCAGCTGTCGAGTACGGCGGAGAAGGCCGCCTCGGAGTCGCCCTCGCTCTGGACGGGAGCGCTCAAGACGATGGAGTACAGCTGCCCGTCGCGCAGGGCGAGGTATCCGAGCTGCACGATGGGCCGGTCGGCGTCGCTGTTGGTCTCATGTCGCACGCCGACGGCCTCGACGCCGTCGATCGAGGTCGGCTCGAGCTGCTCGACGCTCACGCCGGCGGGCAGCCAGGCATCCTGGGCCTTCTCGATCGAGGTCACACCGTCGGCGTCCCAAGCCGCCACGAGCACGTTGGTGTCGAAGCCGTGGTCGGGATCGGACACGCCGACGGCGGAGTCGCCTCCGTCCGGCGCGATGTCGCGAGCCCAGCTCGTCCGGTCTTCCCAGCCCTCGGGGACCGCGTAGGCATAGCCGTCGCCTTCGATGGTCGGCCCCGCCACCTCCTCGGTGCCGCCGGCGTCGGAGCCTCCGCTGCCGTCACCGTTGCCGCCGCCGGCAACTGTCGCGATGCCTGCGATGAGCCCTGGGATCGCGAGCGCCACCACGACCAGCGCCACGGTCGGCCCGGCTCCCCGTCGCTTGGGCAGTGGCGCGTACGGCAGCGCCTCCGGGCCCGGCGGCAACTCGTACCCGGGCGGCTGGCCGTACGCCGGGTGTGACTGAACTCGCGCGATGGTGTCGGTGTGCTGCATGAGCTCGTCCGATCGTGGGAGTGACCTTGGATGCTGATATAGAACCGGCACTCGGTTTCATTGTGCTTTCAGATTGGCTTCACTCCCGATTGGTTCCCGCCGACCCGCAAGTCGGAGATGCCCCGATTCGACGCGCGACCAGTCTCCGAGTAGTGTCTCTAAGGTAAGGCTTACCTAAGTAAGCCGTCGGTCCTCAGCAGCACCGTTCGATCTCGGAGCCCTCATGACCTCCGCGTTTGCGCCCGCTCGGGAGCGCGCCACGTATCTGCACCGGTGCGTCCACGCCCGCGTCGTCCAAACCAAGCCGATCACGCCCAATCTCAAGCGGATCACGATCGCCGCCGAGGAGTTGCGCGAGTTTCCGTGGCACGGGCCCGACCAATGGTTCCGGCTGTTCCTCCCCCGTGACGGTCAGCAGCGTCCCGTTCTGCCGACCCGGGCCGACGACTGGTGGCCGCAGATCGTCGCGATGCCCGACGAGATCCGGCCCTGGGTCCGCAACTACACGGTGCGCTACTTGCGACCCGAGCTCGGCGAGATCGACTTCGACGTCGTGCTGCACGGCACGACCGGACCGGCATCGCGATGGGCGCGTGGCGCGACCACCGGCGACTGGATCGGCTTGCTCGACCAGACCGCGCCCTACGACCCGCCGGCCGGGACGCGTTGGCAACTGCTGGTCGGCGACGAGACTGCCGTGCCGGCGATTTCGTCCATCGTCGAGAACCTTCGGTCAGGGACCGATGCCCAGGCGCTGATCGAGGTGCCGACGGCCGCCGATCGGCTCGACCTGAGTGTGCCCGAGGGCGTGCGAGTCACCTGGCTGCCGCGCGATTCGGAGGATGTCGACGTGGGGTCGCTCGTCATCGACGCGGTGCAGTCGGCGACGCTCGGCGAGGCACGAGACGGGTACGCCTGGGTCGCCGGGGAGTCCGGGCTCATCCGCCGCGTACGCCGACACCTCGTGAACCAACGCGGGATGGCCAAAAGCGCCGTGTACTTCTGCGGCTATTGGCGACGAGGGGTCAGCTACGCCGACTGAGTCGGGGCGCGCCGGCCCGGTATCGTCCGGCTCTCGTGGGCGACAACAAGCGGCGCATGCTCGCCGGTGAGTGGTATATCCCCGACGATCCGGACCTCGCGGCCGACACGACGCGACGCATCGCGCTGTGCGCCGCGTACAACGGCGTCGACGCGGCACCGGCGGAGGAGCGCTCTCGGATCCTGCTCGAGTTGCTGGGCTCGGTCGGCGATCGGGTTCGGATCCGGCCGCCGTTTCATT
Source organism: Nocardioidaceae bacterium (assembly GCA_035630615.1). GTDB lineage: Bacteria > Actinomycetota > Actinomycetes > Propionibacteriales > Nocardioidaceae > DATFRX01. Next base: position 60,252 of record DASQKI010000055.1, on the reverse strand, counting down.
GCGACTACGGCTATCACATCAGCGTCGGCGACCGTACGTTCGTCAACTTCGGCGCCGTCTTTCTCGACGCGGCGCCCATCACCATCGGGTCTGACGCCCAGATCGGGCCCAACGTTCAGCTGCTCACGCCCGCTCACGAGCTCGATCCGGAGCGTCGGCGAGCCGGCTGGGAGAAAGCGATCCCGGTGACGATCGGCGACAACGTGTGGATCGGCGCCGGCGCCATCGTCTGTCCCGGCGTCACGATCGGCTCGGATTCGGTCATCGGCGGGGGCTCGGTCGTCACCCGAGACATCCCGCCCGGCGTACTCGCGGTCGGCAACCCCGCCCGCGTCATCCGTGGGCTCACCCCCCACTGAGCGGACCCATATTGCGAGACACGCCCGCGTGTCGCCGCCATATGGGTCCTCCCAGAGGGGCAGTCGGGCGCACGAAGGGCGGCCCGGGAACCTGTCCCGGGCCGCCCTTGCGCTTTGACAGAGGACTTTGAGCGTTTGGCTCAGAAGTCCATGCCGCCCATGCCACCGGTCGGGTCGCCCGCCGGGGCCTTCTCCTTCTCGGGCTTGTCCGCAACGACCGCCTCGGTCGTGAGGAACAGACCCGCGATGGAGCTGGCGTTCTGCAGCGCCGAGCGCACGACCTTCGCCGGGTCGGGCACTCCAGCAGCCAGCATGTCGCCGTACTCACCGGTCGCGGCGTTGAGGCCGTGACCCTCCGGCAGACCCTTGACCCGCTCGACGATGACGCCACCCTCGAGACCGGCGTTGACCGCGATCTGCTTCAGCGGCGACTCGACGGCCACCTTGACGATGTTGGCACCGGTGGCCTCGTCGCCTTCGAGCTCAAGCTTCTCGAACGCCTTCTGACCGGCCTGCAGGAGCGCCACGCCGCCACCGGCGACGATGCCCTCCTCGACCGACGCCTTGGCGGCTCGGACGGCGTCCTCGATGCGGTGCTTGCGCTCCTTGAGCTCGACCTCGGTGGCCGCGCCGACCTTGATGACCGCAACGCCGCCGGCAAGCTTCGCCAGCCGCTCCTGCAGCTTCTCGCGGTCGTAGTCGGAGTCGCTCGCCTCGATCTCGGCGCGGATCTGGTTGACCCGGCCCTGGATCTGGTCGGCGTCGCCGGCACCCTCGATGACGGTCGTCTCGTCCTTGGTCGTGACGACCTTGCGAGCCCGACCGAGCAGGTCGAGGCCGGCGTTTTCGAGCTTCAGGCCGACGGTCTCGCTGATGACCTCGCCGCCGGTCAGCACGGCGATGTCGCCGAGCATGGCCTTGCGGCGGTCACCGAAGCCCGGAGCCTTGACGGCGACCGACTTGAAGGTGCCGCGCACCTTGTTGACGACCAGGGTGGCCAGCGCCTCGCCCTCGACGTCCTCGGCGATGATCAGCAGCGGCTTGCCCGACTGCATGACCTTCTCGAGCACCGGGAGCAGGTCCTTGACGTTGGAGATCTTGCCCTCGTGGATGAGGACGTAGACGTCCTCGAGCTCGGTCTCCATGCGCTCGGCGTCGGTCACGAAGTAGGCGCTCAGGTGACCCTTGTCGAAGCGCATACCCTCGGTCAGCTCGAGGTCGAGGCCGAAGGTGTTGGACTCCTCGACCGTGATGACACCTTCCTTGCCGACCTTGTCCATGGCCTCGGCGATGATCTCGCCGACGCTCGTGTCGCCACCGGCGGAAACCGCGGCGACCGAGGCGATTTGCTCCTTGGTCTCGACTTCCTTGGCGGCGTTGGACAGCTGCTCGGTGACGGCCTCGACGGCCTTCTCGATGCCGCGCTTCAGCGACATCGGGTTGGCTCCGGCGGCCACGTTGCGCAGACCCTCGCGGACCAGCGCCTGAGCCAGCACCGTCGCCGTGGTGGTGCCGTCACCGGCCACGTCGTCGGTCTTTTTGGCGACTTCCTTGACGAGTTCGGCGCCGATCTTCTCGTACGGCTCCTCGAGCTCGATCTCCTTGGCGATGGAAACGCCGTCGTTGGTGATGGTGGGGGCGCCCCACTTTTTCTCGAGGACGACGTTTCGGCCCTTGGGACCGAGCGTCACCTTGACGGCATCGGCGAGGCCATTCATGCCCCGCTCGAGACCGCGTCGGGCCTCCTCGTCGAACGCAATGATCTTCGGCATTTTTCTCCGCGATTCCTCACGCGTCGAAGCTGATGGTCCAGGCGATGCCCGCGACGGACGACTCCGGCCGACGACGGTCCCTTCCCGCCGGGGCGCCGAGCCTCATCGGTCCTGGTCCCTGACTTGTCACTCTCAGAGTGAGAGTGCTAGTCCGTGTTTAGCACTCGACCCGCCCGAGTGCAAGCCGGGCCTCAGGTCGTTGCTCGCGGCAGCGCCGACTCCTGGCCCGACGCGAAGTGTTGGCGAGAAACTGCAGGTCCGCCGGCGGTGTCGGTGCGGATTCGCGCCAACACTTCGGCCAGCCCGCGCGTACTCCGCTATCTGATGGGCGCGCCGGCCGCTTTCGGTGCCACAAGCCGAAGGCCCGGCCGTGACGGACACGACCGGGCCTCCAAACGAAAGTGTCAGACAGATTTGACCTCGTGGGCCTCGCGGCCCTTCGGCCCGTCGACGACCTCGAACTCCACGGTTTGGCCGTCCTCAAGGGTCTTGTAGCCCTCCATCGCGATCTTCGACCAGTGGACGAAGACGTCGTCTTCGCCCTCGACAGCGATGAAGCCGAATCCCTTGTCCGCGTTGAACCACTTAACGGTGCCCTGCACCATTGCCACTCCTGTTACCTCGTGCTGAGATCGACGCCCGCGACCTTATCCCACGTCCACAAAATGGACACCGCGGACCAGGTCGGCCACAACCACGGCGTACGCGTCGACGACCTCCGGGACCGTGCTCGGGTAGAGGCCCGGCTCGACCAACTCGACCTCGCTGACCAGCCAGTCACCGTCGTCGGCACGCAAGAAGTCGACGCGGGCGTACGGTAACTCCGATCGCTGCAAGCGGGCCGAGACCGCGACCGCCTCGACCGCCCGGTCACCGACCTCGGACGGGATGGAAGCGGCGCGGAACTGGCCGCCGTATTCCTCGTGTACGCGGAACTCGCCCTCGGCGGCCCGCTTGGCCACGGCCGCGATCGGACGTCCGCCGATGACGAACACCGACAGCTCGCCGTCGGTCAACACGCTCGACAGCATCGGTTGCACGACGTATTCGGCGTCGCCGGACAGACCGTCCCAGACAGCATCCGGCGACCGGACCGCGAGCCCGATGCCGCCGGCGCCGACGGCGGGCTTCACCACGACGCGGTCGCTGTGCACGACCTCCGGTCCGATCGGCTCGCCCGGCCGCCGGACGCAGGTCGGCACGCAGCGCACACCGGCCTCGGTGAGCTCGACCAGGTAGCCCTTATGGGTGTTCCATGTCAGCACCGAGGCGGAGTTGACCAGCGTCGAAACGCTCTCGACCGCACGCGCCCAGGCGAGGAAGTCGTCGATGCGGGCCGGATAGTCCCATGTCGTGCGAACGGCAACCAGGGGTGTGACAGACCAGTCAACGGTCTGGTCGTCCCAGACCTCCCACCGGCACGAGACACCATGGCGCCGAAGGGCAGCCGTGACGGGCTCCCGCTCGCCGGCCGCGTCCGGCAGCAGGCTCGTGCAGGTGACGAAGGTGACGGCCGGTCGGTCAGCCACCGGCGACGGCCGGGATCACCGAGACCGAGCTGCCCTCGGGGGTCGCCGTCCTCAGACCGTCCTCGAACCGTACGTCGTCGTTGCCCACGTAGATGTTGACGAAGCGACGCAGCTCGCCCTTTTCGTCGACGATCCGGCCCTTGATGCCCGGGTACGAGGCGTCCAGCGCGTCGAGTACCTCGGCCAGTGTCGTACCGTCGACCGACACCTGCGACTCACCCTTGGTGTAGGTCCGCAGGATCGTCGGCACCCGTACGCTCACGCTCATCCGTTATCCTCTCCCAATCGCGTCGGTGAAGGCAGCATAGGTCGGCTCGATCGTCGCCGCCGGGCCGACCCGGTCGGCGATCGCGTCGAGCGTCTTGAGCCCGTCACCGGACTGGATGATCACCGTCTCGGCGTCCGGGTCGAGCTGCCCCGACTCGGCCAACTTCTTCAGGGTCGCGACCGTGACGCCACCCGCGGTCTCGGCGAAGACACCCTCCGTACGGGCGAGTAGCGCGATCGCGTCGCGCACCTCGTCGTCACTGACGTCCTCGACCACGCCGCCGGTGCGTCGGCACACGTCGAGCACGTACGGTCCGTCGGCCGGGTTGCCGATGGCTAGTGACTTCGCGATGGTGTCCGGCTTCACCGGCCGGACCACGTCGTGCCCCTGACGGAAGGCCTCGGAGACGGGCGAGCAGCCGGTCGCCTGGGCGCCGAAGATCTTGTACGGCCGCGACTCGACGAGCCCCAGGTCGGCCAGCTCACGCAGGCCCTTGTCGATCTTGACCAGCTGAGCCCCGGACGCGACGGGGACCACCACCTGCTCGGGCAGCCGCCAACCGAGCTGCTCCGCGACCTCGTAGCCGAGCGTCTTGGACCCCTCGGCGTAATAGGGCCGGACGTTGACGTTGACGAACGCCCAATCCTCCTCCTCGCCGGCGATCTCGCTGGCCAGTCGGTTGACGTCGTCGTAGTTGCCCTTGACGGCGACAAGTGTGCCGCCGTAGACGGCCGTCGTGAGCACCTTGGCGCGCTCTAGGTCGTGCGGGATGAAGACGGCGCTCTCGATGCCGGCGCGGGCGGCCGCCGCGGCGACGGCGTTGGCGAGGTTGCCGGTCGATGGGCAGGCCAGGACTTTGAAGCCGAGCTCACGGGCGGCGGCCAGCGCGACCGCGACGACCCGGTCCTTGAAAGAGTGGGTCGGGTTTCCGGAGTCGTCCTTGATCCACAGGGTCTTGAGGCCGAACTCGCGGGCGAGGTTGTCGGCCCGAATCAGTCGGGTGAATCCGGGCTCGGTGTTGGGGAAGCGCTCGACGTCGGCCGGCACCGGCAGCAGGTCGCGGTAGCGCCAGATGTTTTTCGGCCCGGCCTCGATCCGCTCGCGGCTGATGCCGTCGTAGTCATATCCGACCTCGAGCGGCCCGAAACACTCGAGACAGGCGTAGTGGGGGCCTAGCTCCTGCGTCGCGCCGCAGGCTCGACAGGTGAGGCCGGTGGCGTTGCCGAACGCGCCCGGTCGGATCGTCGAGGTGGCGGAGTCGGTGTCCAGGGCTGCAAGCTCACTCACGAGGCCTCCTCTCATCTTCCCCGCACCGACTCTCGGTACGGGACGGACGTGGCACCGTGACCGCCGGGGCCTCGCGTCGGACGAGACCAGCGGCCGGTTGCCGGGGCTTCTTCGGGCCGTTTCCCTCTGCCCCTCTCGATGAGCTGCCAAGCCTAACGAGTCGTCTCAGATTTCGTACTCACGGTCCGCCATCTGGGCGGTAGGCCGTCACGAACCGAAACGGGACGGCGTGATCCGGCTCATAGTGACCCCTCCGAGTCGTAGCGTGACAAGGCTGGAAGGGGACCGCCATGGCCGACTTGTTTCCGCACTATCCAAGTCCGCCAGATGAGCTCATCGGGATCGCCGCTCAACTGCTTCGCGCGTCCGGCGACACCAGCTCGACGGTGGGCGACGTCGAGAGCGGCATGGGCCGGGCGGTCGACGCCGTGGACGGCGACATCTCCTTCCCGATGGCGCAGGCACCCGACCCCGCCGTACGCAACGGCACGAGCGTCGCCGAGGCCGCCCAGTTCGCCAGCGGCGCCGTCATGTTCTTCGCCCAGGCGGTGCAGACCTACAACGACGGCATCGATCGGCTCAACGCGCAGGTCCGCGAGGGCGAGTTTGACGTGATGTCGCTCGGCCGCGCCGAGAAGCTGCGCCGGCTACAGGCCGAGCAGGCCCGCCTCGACGAGGCTCTCGACGCGGCCGCCGCCAGGGTTGCCGGCATGCTCGACCGCGGCCCCAATCCCGACGACGCTGGCTTTCTCGAGGACCACGGCTACCTCCTGTCGCCGGACGGTGGCGACGTCCGCTCGATCGTGGCCACGATGCCGGCGGGCAACGATCCCGACGCGATGCGGCGTTGGTGGGACTCGCTCACGCTGGCCCAGCAGGTCGCGATCGTGGCGGCTCGCCCCGACCTGCTCGGCAACACCGACGGGCTCCCGGCGGAGACGCGCGACGAAGCCAACCGGCTCGTGATGGCCGACGACTACGAGCGGCTCAAGGCCAACGAGGTGGCCGGCACACTCACCGACACCGAGGCGCAGGCGTTGGCCAACATCGAGAAGGCGAGGCAAAACCTTGAAGCCCGCGAGGGCCACATCGACCCGATCACGGGCGCGCCGGTCCACGCCCAGCTCTACATCTACGAGCCGTACGCGTTCGACGGCGACGGCCGGATCGCGATCGCGACCGGCAACCTCGACGAGGCGAACCATCTGGCCGTCCTCGTTCCCGGCATGGGGGCGCGGGCCGAAAGCATGGGCTCGGGGCGGTCGCTCAACGTCTACGACGAGAGCCGCTGGGCGAGTGGCGACTCGGTGGCCGTGCTCGACTGGGTCGGCTACGACGCCCCGAGCGGGTCGTTCGACGGCGGCATCACCGGCGTCGTCAACCAGCAGATGGCGCGAGACGGAGCGAGCTACCTCGCCGCCGACGTCGAGGGGCTCCGCGCAGCACGCGGCGACGATCCGGCACACCTCACCGTGATCGGCAATTCGTACGGCAGCACCACCGCCGGCATTGCGGCCGCCGAATACGACCTCGACGCCGACGACCTGATCCTGACCGGCAGCCCCGGCGTACCGGTCGGCGACGCCGGCGACCTGACCACCGCCCACGACCACACCTGGGTCGGCAGCGCCAGCCGCGACTTCGTGTCGTCGCTCGGTCGCACCGGCTGGACCGACCCGACCGAGGTGTTCAACCCGTTCCCGGGACAGGTGGAGCTGCTCGGCAACGACCCGTCCGAGGACACCTTCGACGCCAACCGCTTCCAGGCCGAAAGCATCAACCGCGGCGACGACTGGAACATCGACGATCACAACCACTATTACGACAAGAACACCGAGTCGCTCTACAACGTCGCCGCGATCACGACCGGCCACTACGACGACGTCACGCGCGCCGACCCCCGCTACGACCCGTGGTACGCGAGCCTGCGTGACCCGGAGCGCGGCCGCACGCCGCACGAGATGCACCACGCCCCGTGAGCGCGACGATCGGACGACTCGCCCTCGTCGCCGCGATGCTGTCGGCGATGATGGGCACGATGACCGGACGCCCTGACCGCGAGGACCAGCCGACGCACGGGTCTGACCCCACGACGAGATCGTCGGACTCCGAGATGGCTAGCGCGCTGATCCGCAGCAAGCGGGCGTTCGTCGACTCGGCACTCGGTCTCCTGGCCGCCGGCTATACGCCGACCTTCGGCTATACCCAGTATTCGATCTGCTCCGACGACAGTGTCGAGTGGCGCGTGACGGCCAACGGCCGGTTCGATCGCGAGCAGCCGACCGGTTCGACCCGCGCCCACGTCGACGAGATCCGCGACGAGCTGGCCAGCGTCGGCTGGACACCAGACGACAGCGAAACCTCGCCCGACGGCATCCGCGAGCTCGGCTCCCACTGGATCGTCACCGTCACCCGTCAAGACCTCACCATCAACGTGTCGTTGTACGCGTCGCAGCCCTACGTCTTGATGCGGGTGCTCGGCCCATGCCTGCCGGCGACTCCGGAGCAGCGGCAGGACTACGAGACCGCCGAGGACGAGCGCTTCGCCGTGCCGTCGACGAGTGACGGCGCATGAACTTCGACGACCTGTTCCTCTCCGAGATCCGGCGACAGCTGCCCGACGACATCGACGTGGTCGCGCGCCCGGCCCCGATCGAGGGGCGCCGCCGGGTGGACCCACGGGTGGCGCGCGACGATGCGGAGGCCACCGACACACTCGCGGTCGAGGCGCTCGTCGAGTTGTGGCGGGCGATGCTGCCGGGCGAGTCGGAGCCGACCGCATTGCGACTGCGCTGGATGCCGACGCAGACGACCGACGCCGTGGGAGCCGAGGCGGGCGCCCGATGCCCCGGGCTCGCCGGCGTGGCGGTGGCGGCGCTCGATCGCATCGCGGCGACCCTCGACGCCGGGGAGTGGTCGTGGACCCGACGCGATCCGGCCGGGGAGCGCATCATTCGCGTCCTGGGCCGACGGCATCGGGTCGGCTTCGAGCTCGGCATCCGGCCGGAGGACGATGTCGTGCTGCTCCGGACCCGTGTCGGGCCGGTGGTCGTCGGTGCGTTGGGGGCCGAGCTCCTCGAGCGCCCGATCGACCAACGGCCCTGGCCGGCATCCTGAGTCGGCTCGCCCCCCACTGAGAGGACCCCATGTGCGAGACGCGCCGGCGTGTCGTCGCGAATTGGGTCCTCTCAGCGGGGCGTCAACGGTCGAGAGCGTCGGCCAGCTCGGTCAGCAGCGCGATCAGTCCGTCGGGCCCGTCGACCACCACATCGGCACGGGCCGCGAGAGCCGGCTGCTCGGCCGACGCGGGACAGATCAACACGCCCGCCGGCCCATCCGGATCGGCTCGCAGCGCCGCGACCGCATCGAAGGCGGCGACGTCACCAAGGTCATCGCCGGCGTAGGCCACCACCCCGGCGTCGACCTCCTCGACAAGAGACCGGATCGCCTCGCCCTTGTCGACGCCGGGGCCGCGCAGCTCCATCACCATGCGGCCGGGCTCGACGGTCAGACCAAGGTCGGCCGCGAACTGCCGCAGGGGCTCGCGGAGCCGATCGAGGGCGGCGTCCGGATCGGCCATCCGACGGACATGGACGCCGATCGCTCGGCCCTTGTCCTCGAGATGGACCGCCGCGAGACCGAGCTCGGCAAGCAGCGCGGGCAGCCGTTCGCGGGCGACCGCGATGCCTTCGGGTGGCGGCGGCTCCTCGATACGGCCGGTGTCGGCTCGCCAACGCTCGACGCCGTACTGCCCGAGGATGCGGAGCCGATCGAGTCCGGGCGCGTCGGCGAACCGACCCAGCCGCAGAACCGAGCGGACCGGTCGCCCGGTGATGATCGCGATCACGCCGAGTCGTGGACCCAACCGGCCGAGCACCGACAGTGCCTCCGGGTGCACGTGTGCCTGCTCGGGGTCGTCGACGATAGGCGCCAGAGTGCCGTCGAAGTCGAAAGCGAGGAGGGCCTCTGTCGGTCGGTCGATCAGCCGCCGCCATGCCTCGCGCCCGGCGGCGGTGGTCGGCTCGGTCACCGGTACACCGACCCGGGCGTCACAGGGTCCCAGTGAGGATGACGGTCAGCCGGTCGAACCGCATCGGCGCCACGGCCGTGTGCAGCCGCTTGATGCCGAGGTCGGCGGCGAGCAGCTTGGCGACGTCATGCAGGCGAGACGGGTAATAGACGGTGCTGTCGGGGATGTCGCCGTACCAGTTGTCGGCGCCGACGACCTTCCAGCCGGCGTCTTGCAGCTCGGCCGCCGTCTCGTTGGCGAGCCCGGTGATGCCCGAGTTGTTGTAGACCTCGACGTAGGCACTGCGATCGCGAGCGGTCCGGTCGGGCTTCTTGTGGGATTTCTTCGCGGGCTCCGGCTCGCTGCTGGGCGACTTCGACTCCTTCGACGGCGTCGACGCGACCGGCTCCGACGGCTGCTCGTCGACCGGGGCCGACGTCGACGTCGACTCGTTCGTCGGGTTGGCCGCCGCCTCGTCGCCGCGATCGGGACCGCCGGTGATCACGAAGGCCAGCATCGCCATCACGACGACCCCGATGCTGACGCCGATGAGCCATGGCGGCAGCGCGACTCCGCGTTCGCTGTCAGCCGATCGCGGATGCATGGCCAGCTCTCCTAGAGCTCGATGCCCAGCCGTCGCGCCGAGCGGGCCCGCTGGCGGGCCGTGCGCAGCCGGCGTAACCGCTTCACCAACAGCGGGTCGTACGCCAAGGCCGCTTCCCGGTCGATCAACGCGTTGAGCACCTGGTAGTAGCGGGTCGCCGACATGTCGAACGTCTCGCGGATCGCCTGCTCCTTGGCACCAGCGAACCGCCACCATTGACGTTCGAAGGCCAAGATCGCCTGGTCGCGCTCGGAGAGTTCCTCGGCCGCGCGAGCAGCCTGCCCAGAGGTGACGACGTTGGCGGCGTCCATGCGGTCGCTCCCAGTCCCTTCGTCGGTCGTCGGCGGGGTAGCCTCGGGTTGGCCGCCCTCATGTGGCCCATCGTAGGTGACAAACAACATCGATGTCATTTACCTGCTCGGTGAGGCGACAATGAGCCTATGGATATCGCTGCCCGGCTCGGCCTGACCTCAGACGCCGCGCCGGTGTGCTGGGGCATCCTCGCGACAGGCAAGATCGCACACTCCTTCGTCGATGACCTTCGCCTCGTACCCAGCGCCGAGCTGGCCGCGTGCGGCTCCCGTTCGATGGCCACGGCGCGCGCATTCGCCGAGAGACACGGCGTCGCCCGCGCGTACGGCTCGTACGAGGAGCTGGTCCACGACCCCGATGTCGACGTGGTGTACGTGGCGACGCCGCACGGGCGTCACGTCGAGGATGTCACAACCTGTCTAGATGGGGCCAAGTCGGTGCTGTGCGAGAAGCCACTGACGCTCGATTCGGCGAGCGCGGCCGCATTGATCGCTCGGGCGAGGTCGGAAGGGCTGTTCCTGGCCGAGGCGATGTGGATGCGGGCAAATCCGTTGATCCGGGACATCGTGGGGTTGGCCCGCGCCGGCGCCTGCCGCCCGATCCTGCAGGTGCGGGCCGATCTGGGCTTCGTCGCTCAGCCCGACCCCGCGAGCCGACTCTGGGACCCGGCGCTCGGCGCGTCGGCGCTGCTCGACCTCGGCATCTATCCGGTGACCTTCGCCCACCTGCTGCTCGGCGAGCCGGTCGACGTGGCAGCGACGACAGCCCGGTCCGATCGGGACGTCGACGTCAGTGGCGCCGCTTCGCTGGCGTACGCGAACGGCGCGATCGCGAGTCTCTCGTGGACCCAAACCGCCTGGTCGGACGCACGAGCGTCGATCGCCGGAACGGACGGCCGAATCGAGGTCCCGTCGCGGTTCCACGTGCCGCCCTCGTACACCTACATCGAGGGCTTCGAGGCGAAGGAGCACACCGCCCGGATCGTGGGTCAGGGGTACGCACACGAAGTAGCCGAGGTCATGCGCTGCCTCCGGGCCGGTCAAACCGAGTCGGATCTGCTGCCGCTCGACGAGACCTATTCCGTGATTGCCACGCTGGATCGGATCCGCGCCGCGTTCGACGGCTAGGTCGCCGTGAAAGCGTGAAGAAAGCGGCCACCCGCAGGCTGCGGACATGAACACATCGACTTTCTACGGCCCCAACGTCACGGCCACCGACCCGCCGGCCACCCGCGGAGACAAAGAACAGGCGATCGGTCGTCTCCTGCTGGGCCTTTGGGTCACGACGGCGATCGGACTCGTCGTCCTCCCGTTCCTCAAGCAGTATCGCGTCGTCTCGCTCTACGGCGACCAAGCCGGACACGAGGGCATGCCCGATATCGAGCACGAGTACAGCGCCGACGGGTGGGGTCGCTTCGACGAGCTCAGCGGCCACGGCCCGCGGTTCGGGATCCTGTTCCTCGCCGTAGCCGCACTGCTGATCCTCGCGGTCGTGGCGACGATCGCCTCGCGCCGATCCGCCTGGCCGGCGTGGGTCGGCCTCTCGGCGAGCACGATGGCCGTCACGGCCAGCGTCGTCCAGCTCTTGGAGCTCGAGGCCGTGCTGCTCAACGAAGACGTGGGCGACGCATCGGTGCTGGTCGACGTGACGGTGAGCCCGGCGGCATGGCTGGCTCTGGCGATCGGCGCTCTTGCTAGCATCGCGGTCGCGGTGTCGCTCGTCCATCTCCGCCGTCGGCGGCGTGGGATATCGCGGCATCCGATGCCGGAGGCACCTGGCATCGGCCGTCCGCCGTTCGCGCTCATGGCACTCTGGATCGTGGCGGCCGTCAGCTTGGTCGTCGCGCCGTTCCTGACCCTCCTTCAGGTCGGGAATCCCGACAGGGCCGATTCCTTCGTCCAGATCGACGGTTGGGACCGAGCGGAGCGCTCCGTAGGAATCCCCTGCACGGTGCTGGCTATCGGCTTGGTCGTCACTGTGATCGCCATGGCGGTCTCGCGGGCGAAGGCCTGGCCGCTCCGGATCGGACTGCTCGCGGGGATCGGATCGACGACTGTCGCCGGCTTTCTGTGGATCAGACTGGAACCGACCCTCGACTTCGAGGACTCGGAGATCACCGTGTCGATCGGGGTCGGCGGCTGGCTGATCCTGGCCGCCGGCGTCCTGGCTGCTGTGGCGGTCGGGCTCACGCTGGTTCGGCAGTGGCGGCTGCGCCTCAACTAGCCAGCGGCAGCGCGGTCGGCGGCTAGGACCTTCTTATAGAAGACAACGTCCATTGACTCACATTAGTATTGTGCAATGGCTTCGCCCCAGATCGCCGGCCGCCTGCCCGACTTCTTGATCCTCGGCGCCCCGAAAGCCGGCACCAGTGCCCTGCACGCCGCGCTCGCACAGCATCCGGAGCTCGCGATGAGCCCGATCAAGGAGCCGAAGTACTTCCTGTGCGGCGATGCGCCGCCTCCGCTGTTCACTGGCCCCGGCGACGCCCACAGCCGGCGCGAGTGGATCTGGCGCCGCGGCGACTATCTCGACCTGTTCGCCGACCCGAGCGCCGAAGTGCTGTGCGGAGAGAGCACCCCGCTCTACCTCGCCGACTCCGACGCCCGTCGACGGATCGCAGCCACGATCCCCCAGGCCCGACTGATCTGCGTCCTCCGCGATCCGGTCGACCGGGCGTACTCGAACTGGACGCACCTGTGGGTCGACGGTCTCGAGCCGATCCCCGACGTGGTGGACGCATGCTTCGCCGAGCACGGTCGGATCCGGGCGGGCTGGGCGCCGTTTTGGCACTATCTCCGACTCGGCCGATACGGCGAACAGCTCGACACGCTCTACAAGCTGTTTCCCCGCGACCACGTGCTGATCCTGCGCTACCGCGAGCTCGTCGACACGCCGAAGGACGCGCTGGACCGGGTCTGCGGGTTCCTCGGTGTCCGCCAGGGCGTCGTGAGCGCGATTCCCGGCGACAACACGCGCCCGTTCGTCATGGACGGCTGGCAGACCAGGGCGTTGTCGAGTGCGGTCCGGGTCGGCTCCCGCCTCGGATCGGCATTCGAGCCGAAGGCGTGGCGACGCGCCTCGCGGCCGCTGGTCAACGCGCTGCACCGGCGCGGGCGGACCGAGCGACCGGAGCTGGGCCTCACCCAACGGCGCGCTCTGCTGGCCCACTTCGAGGCCGACCTCGACCTGCTCGAGCGGGTGACCGAGATGCCGTTCGCCGACTGGCGCAGCGAGACCGGCCAGGGCGCGTTCGCGACCCGGAGCGCACGCGCGTAGCCGGACGCATCACTCGAGGATCATCTGGACGGAGCGTCCAGATGCTCCGTTACGTTGGATCCGTGAGCACGGCCGAACGAAGCGACGCCGCGCGAAACCGGGCTCGGATCCTCGCCGCGGCACAGCGCCTCTTCGCCGACACCGGGGCTGCGAACGTCACGATGGACGACATCGCAAAGGCAGCAGGCGTCGGGCGGGCCACGCTCTACCGCCGCTATCCCGACCGTGCATCGATCGCCGTCGCCCTGCTCGACGAACATGAGCGGACGCTCCAAGAAGAGCTGATCCGTGGTGCCCCTCCCCTCGGCCCCGGCGCTCCGCCAGCGGCGCGGCTCGCCGCCTTCTACGACGCGATGGTCGACCTCCTCGAGGCGCACGGCCACCTCGTGCTGGGGTCGGAGGTTGGGCGATCGCGGTATGCCACGGGTGCCTACGACTTCTGGCGGACCCACGTAGCTGCGCTGGTCCGAGCGGCCGGCCGGAGCGACCAGGATGCCGTCGTCGACGTTCTGCTGGCGCCGCTGGCACCCGAGCTCTACCTCTACCTCCGAGACGAGCGCGGTCTGAGCCAGGCGCGAATCCGCCGCACCCTCCGCGACCTGGCCGACCGCGTACTCCGAGGCTGAGAACCCCGAGGGGCTCAGCCGACGGGACGCTCGGGAGCATCTGGACACCATGTCCGGTTAGACTCCCTACGAGCGAACCGGACATGGTGTCCGGATAGATCGGAGCGTCCCATGGATGTCGCGTTTCTCGCCTCCGCGCTGCTGGCAGGAGCCTTGCTAGCGGTGCAGGCATCGGCAAACCTCCAGCTCACCAAGGCCGTCGGTACTCCCTATGGCGCATCCACCGCGCAGCTCAGCGTGGCGACCGCTTTGCTGGTGGTGCTCGCCCTCGTCACGGGCGCGATCGGAGCAGTTGGCCTGGTGTCCGACGTGCCCTCATGGCAGCTACTCGGGGGCCTGGCCAGCCCGCTCTACATCACCAGCGGGATATTGCTGTTCCCCCGACTCGGCGCGCTCGCCGCCGTGGCGCTGTTCGTCACTGGGCAGATGCTCGCCTCACTCGGCCTGGATCAGCTCGGCCTGCTCGGGGTCGATGATCAGTCCTTGACCGTAGGAGTGGTGCTCGGCGCGGCAGCCGTGCTCGCGGGCATCACGATGATCATTCGCGGCAATCAAGCGGCCGTGCCTCAGCGTCGTACAACGCCCGGTCCCCCGGAGGAACCGACCGGAAGCGCCTTCACCACGACCTTGAAGGAGGCCCGGCAATCTGCTCCGGCTCGGGCGCGGATCGGCCGGGCGGGATGGGTCCTCCTCGGCATGGCCGCGGGCGCGGGCCTGCCGATCCAAGGCGCGATCAACGCGCAACTCCACGAGACGATTCACGAATCCCTCGCCGTAGCCCTCGTCAGCTTCACCGTGGCGACGCTCACCATCGCGGCACTCCTCGCCGTGCTCCTCGCGGTGAAGGCGACACCCGCGCCCACCCGGAGCGGACTAGACGGTATGCCGTGGTGGGGCTGGCTCGGTGGCGGCTGCGCCGTCGTCTACGTGATGGCGACCTTCCTGCTCATTCCCGCCATCGGGGCTGCCACGACCGTCGCGCTGACCGTCACCGGACAGCAACTCGCCTCAGCCGCCATCGACAGTCGCGGCCTGTTCCGGATGCCGCAGCGATCGCTCACCCCACAACGCCTCGGCGGCCTCATCCTCCTGATCACCGGATCCGCTCTGGTTCAGCTCGCCTGAGGTGGCGCGACCAGGACGGTACGCAGGTCGTGCGCGCCGTCCTCGCGGGCGGCCTCGAAGTAGAAACGGGTGCCGCCACCGGGTACGTCGACGGCGCAGACATACCGAAACGCTCCGGTGGCGAACGGCGATCGCAGCGTTGGCTGACTGGGCACCGCGTTCAACCGCCCGTTGACCTGGCGAGCGAGGCCGGTCGTCTCGTACCAGTTCTGCCCCACCGTGGCGCGACCGTCGTACAGGAAGAGCCCGTCGACGGGGTCGAGCAGGGTCGTGACCCGAGCGCCGCGGGCGTCCCACATGCCGTCGCGACCGCGAAGCACCTCACGCTCCAGGCGCCAGGCCAGTCCGTCGTCGCTGGTCGCGTACCACGTGCTCATGCGGTCCTCGCTGCCGACGACATCGAGCGGATGCCGGCACACCCACATCTGCCACGGCTCCCCCACGACGACCACGGGGTCCTTGAAGGCGCTCTCTGCGTCGCCAGCCAACACCGGATGACGCCGCCCCGCGGGCAGCTCGTCGGGCGTCGGCGCGTCGATCGCCTCGACCCACCAGTGCTTCGAGTGCGGAGTCGCGCAGCTCAGGTACAGTCGCCAGCCACCCGTCGGCAGCGGCGTCAACGCAGGGCGCTCGAACGACTCAGCGCCGAAGTCCTCGCGATGCAGCCTGACCCGTGGCTCGAAGCGCACTCCATCGGTCGAGTGCGCGACGACGACGGCAACGCCTCGTCCGGCGTCGAGCGGACGCCGAACCCGATAGGCCAGCCAGTACGCGCCGTCGGCCCAGACCGCGCTGGGGGCGCCTGCCCAGTTGCCCGGGCCGGCGCCGGGGGCGCTCACGACCGTCGTGGACTCGTCGAAGATCGGCAGTCTCGTCGTGGAAACAGTCACGAGCGAAAGCATACTAGATCGGTAGACAATTCGCCCGCCGGATAGGTTGGGGGCGAGGTGAGGCACCCCATGCCAAGCTCCACGACATCCGGCGGACGACGCTCCGCGAGGCCGAAGGCGGACCTCGTGATCGTCGCCAACCGGCTGCCCGTCGACCGCGTAGCCCATCCCGACGGATCGACGACCTGGCGCCGCTCGCCCGGCGGTCTCGTCACCGCACTCGAGCCGGTCATGCGGCAAAACTCGGGTGCGTGGATCGGGTGGCACGGCGCTCCGGACGAGGACGTCGCACCGTTCACCGACCACGGACTGAGACTGATACCGGTGCGACTTACGACCGATGAAGTGGAGCAGTACTACGAGGGTTTCTCCAACGCGACCCTGTGGCCGCTCTACCACGATGTCGTGGCTCCGCCGGAGTTTCACCGCGTGTGGTGGGACGCGTACGTCCGGGTCAACCGCCGGTTCGCCGACAAGGCGGCCGAGGTGGCCCAGCAAGGCGCGATCGTCTGGGTGCAGGACTATCAGCTGCAGCTGGTGCCCCAGATGCTGCGGGCCGATCGACCGGACCTGCGGATCGGGTTCTTCCTGCACATCCCGTTTCCGCCGACCGAGCTGTTTCAGCAGCTGCCGTGGCGGCGCGAGATCCTCGAAGGCCTGCTCGGCGCCGACCTGGTCGGATTCCAGCTGCGCGGCGGCGCGTCGAACTTCATCCGCCTGGTCCGCCAGCACGTCGGCTACAAGACCCATCGCGACACGGTGTACCTCGACGACGGTCGGGTCGTCACGGCGGGCTCGTATCCGATCTCGATCGACGTCGACGCCCTCGAGACGCTT
Organism: Nocardioidaceae bacterium; assembly: GCA_035630615.1. Classification (GTDB taxonomy): domain Bacteria; phylum Actinomycetota; class Actinomycetes; order Propionibacteriales; family Nocardioidaceae; genus DATFRX01. Next base: position 43,358 of record DASQKI010000055.1, on the reverse strand, counting down.
GCCCGACAGCCCGAGACCGAGCAGCGCGCCGCCGAGATCCGCGACGACCTCGGCAACCCTCGCAAGCTGCTCCTCGGGGTCGATCGGCTCGACTACACCAAAGGACTGCGGCAGCGGATCCGCGCCTTCGGCGAGCTGATCCGAGACGGGCATCTCACCGCGGACGACGCGATGTTCGTCCAGGTGGCCGCGCCGTCGCGGGACCGGGTCCGGCAATACCGCGCGCTTCGCGACGACATTGACCGGCTGGTCGGCCGCATCAACGGCGAGCTGGGGCGGATCGGGCAGCCGCCGGTCACCTACCTGCACTCGGCCTATCCCCGAAGCGAGATGGCCGCGCTCTACCGAGCCGCCGACGTCATGGTCGTGACCCCGCTGCGCGATGGCATGAACCTGGTAGCGAAGGAGTACGTCGCCTGCCGCCTCGAAAACGATGGCGCGCTGGTGCTGAGCGAGTTCACCGGCGCAGCGCAGGAGCTGACCCAGGCGTTCCTGGTCAACCCCTACGACATCAACGGCCTCAAGACCACACTGCTGCGGGCGATGGAAGCGACGCCGAGGGACGTGCGCCGCCGGATGAGGGCGATGCGGAAACAGGTCACCGAGCACGACATCTCGCGCTGGGCCTCGTCGTTCCTCGACGAGCTGCGCACCGACAAGCCACCCCACAACAAAAATCCGCGCCCGGTCTGACCTGCACACTGCGAAGCTGTCAGCCGCTATTAGGGGTATAGGGCAACATAAGGGCGACAACTTGGGGAGGAGCACGGCGATGGCGTGGATGCCGATCCCGCGACCGGACCAGGTCGTCAGCGCGTCGATCAACGTCGCGAAGAAGACCCTGTACGGCGGGCTCGCCGACCTCCGACCGATGCCGCGAACCCTGATCGACGAGGGCACGCTCCGCGAGGTCTACCACTACCGACCGGCTGCCGGTGTCGCACCCAGGGGCGATCCCGTCCTGCTCGTCACGCCGCTCGCGGCCCCGTCGCTGTGCTTCGACCTTCGCCGCGGCTGCTCGCTGGTCGAGCACCTGATCCGACTCGGTCGGCCGACCTACGTCGTGGAGTATGGGCCGGTCGCCTTCTCCGATCGGCATCTCGGACTCGAACACTGGGTCGACGAGGTGCTTCCGGCGGCAATCGGCGCGGTCAGCCAACACGCCGGCGGCCACCCGGTCCATCTCGTCGGCTGGAGCCTCGGCGGCACCTTCGCCTTGCTCACCGGCGCCGACCATCCGGACCTCCCGATCGACTCGGTCACGGCCGTCGGCACCCCGATCGATGTCGAGCAGGTGCCGCTCGTCGCGCCGCTGCGACCCCTGCTCAATGTCGACGACGGCCGACTCGTGACCGGCCTCTACACGATCCTCGGCGGTGCGCCCAGGCCGGTGGTCAAGCGGGCGTTCCAGCTGTCGAGCTTCGACAAGCTCGTCACCAAGCCGCTCGCGATCGTACGCAACCTCGACGACGCCGACTTCCTGGCGCAACTCGAGGCGGTCGACCGGTTCAGCGACAACATGTACGCCTATCCGGGTCGGTCGTTCGGCCAGCTGTACCACCGGTTCCTGCGCGGCAACGTCCTCGCGACCGGCGCGATCGACATCGGCGCCCGGACCGTCAAGCTCGACACGTTCGCCAAGCCGCTGCTGGTCTTCGCCGGATCGGGCGACGGCATCGCGCCAATCGAGTCGGTGAAGCCGCTCGTCGAGCTCGTGCCACGGGCCGAGCCAGTGCGGTTCGAGGTCGTCCCGGGCGGCCATCTCGGCATGCTGACCGGCCGGGCGGCCCGACGGACGACCTGGCGGATCCTCGACGAGTTCCTCTCCACGATGGACGATCGGGCCGAGTCCGACATCGACGCCGCGAGCGGCCCGACCGTACCGCCGCCGCTCGGAGCCAGTCGCAAGCGGCGCTACTCCTCGGCGGCGACCCGGGACGCGCTCGGACATTAGAGTGGGGGTGTGGCCGGCCCAGCGCTTGTCGCGGTCGACGCGAATCGGGGCGCATTGGCCGACGTCGAACGGGAGTTGCGCGATCGCTACGCACGGCACTATCGCATCGTGTGCCTGCGATCCGCGTCGGAGGCGCGCGCTCAACTCGAGGAGCTGGCGGCCGCCGGAGACGATGTCGCGCTGGTCCTAGCCGGGCAAGGGCTGTCCGAAACCACCGGCATCGAGCTGTTGGACGCGGCCCGCCATCTCCATCCACACGCCAAGCGCGGTCTGCTCGTCGAGTGGGGCAGCTGGGGTGACCGGGCGACCGGCGAGGCGATCTTCGACTCCATCGCACATGGCCGCATCGACCACTACGTGCTCCGGCCCGGTGCGTCGCCGGACGAGATGTTCCACCAGGCGATCTCGAGTCTGCTGCTCGAATGGTCCGAGGCGCAGCACGCCTACCCGTACCTGGTCCAGATTGTCGGGGAGTCCTGGTCGGGGCGGGCGTACGAGCTGCGGGATGTACTCAGGCAGTGCGCGATCCCGCACGCGTTCTGCCTGGCCGACGACGAGGACGGACGCGCCATCGTGGCCCGGGCCGGCGACGGGGCCCAGCTCCCGATCATCGCGTTTCCCGACGGCACTCTCCTGATCGACCCGAGCAACGCCGACATCGCGACGGCGACGGGATCGGACGTCCGTCCGGAGCGGTCGGACTTCGATCTCGTCATCGTCGGTGCCGGGCCGGCCGGGCTGTCGGCGGCGGTCTACGGCGCCTCGGAGGGATTCAACACGCTCGTCGTCGACCAGGGCGGTCTCGGCGGACAAGCGACGTCCAGCGCGTTGATCCGCAACTACCTCGGCTTTCCTCGCGGGGTGAGCGGCCGCCGGCTCGCGCAGCAGGCCTACGACCAGGCATGGATCTTCGGGGCCAACTTCGCGTTCATGCAGCGGGTGACCGACCTTCGTCGCGAGAGTGACCGTCTCGTCCTGAGTCTGTCCGAGGGCGGCCAGGTCCGGGCCCGGGCGGTCCTGCTGGCCACGGGCGCGAGCTACCGCCGGCTCGGCGTGCCCGAGCTCGAGGCACTCAGCGGCGCCGGCGTCTTCTACGGAGGCACCACCACCGAGGCGCCGTTGATGTCGGGCAGCGATGCGTACGTCCTCGGCGGGGCGAACTCTGCGGGCCAGGCGGCGCTCCACCTCGCGCGCTACGCCCGTCGCGTGACGCTGGTCGTCCGGGCCCGAGCGCTCGGCGCCGGGATGTCGCACTATCTGGTCCGCCAGGTCGAGGCGACGCCAAACGTCCGGGTCCGGCTCGGGACCGAGATCGTCGGCGGTGGAGGCGACGGGTGGCTGGACCACCTCGTGCTTCGGGATCACTCCAACGGCGGCGAGGAGACGGTCGACGCCGACGGACTCTTCCTGATGATCGGCGCCCGTCCGCACACCGACTGGCTACCGGACGAGGTGTCGCGGGACCCGCGAGGATTCGTGCTCACCGGCGCGGACCTGCCCGGCACCGGCGAATGGCCGCTCGATCGAGACCCGTACCTGCTCGAGTCGAGCCTTCCAGGCGTCTTCGCGGCCGGCGACGTACGGCACGGCTCGGTCAAGCGAGTGGCGTCGGCCGTCGGGGAAGGCTCGGTGGCGATCCAGCTCCTGCATCGACTGTTCGTCGACGACCGGCTGCACCCACCGAGGCGACGGCCGCAAACCACGGTCGCGACCGAAGGGTGACGACGGCGGCGATCGGGGTTCGACGCTGGCGTACGGTGACGCTACGAGCTACGGGGTGACAACCGCATCGATCGACTGGAGGCAACATGGCAACCACGCGCACGGCCAATGCGCATTGGGAAGGCTCGCTCTTGGATGGCGCCGGCACGGTGTCCCTCGACTCGTCCGGGCTCGGCAAGTACGACGTGACGTGGGCGGCTCGCACCGAGGAGCCCAACGGCAAGACCAGCCCCGAGGAGCTCATCGCTGCCGCGCACTCGGCGTGCTTCAGCATGGCGCTGTCGCACGGACTCGCCGGGGCCGGGACGCCGCCGCAGGCACTCGACACCCGCGCCGACGTGACGTTCCAGGCCGGGGAGGGCATCACCGGGATCGCGCTGACCGTACGCGGTCGGGTCGACGGCATCGACAATGCCGCGTTCGTCGAGGCCGCCGAGGCTGCCAAGGTCGGCTGCCCGGTCTCCCAGGCGCTGACCGGCGCGACGGTCACGCTCGACGCTGCGCTCGCGGACTAGCTCGACCGGCGTACGAAAAACGGCGTGGTGAGGTTGAGACCTCACCACGCCGTACGCGTGTTCGCCGCAGGCTGCCTCAGCGGGCGGAGCGCCGCGACAGCAGCGAGCGCAAACGCCCCTTGGAGGCCGTGCGCTTCTGCCACAAGGAGTCCAGCTTCTCCTGCTGGTCCTGGGCGAAGTAGTAGTACGGCGGGACGTGGCTGGCTTGGTTCGACTGGACTGAAGACATGGTTCGACTCCCGGCATGAGGGCACGCTGATAAGGCGTGGGATGTTGATGAAGGAGTGCCCTGAACTGGGGCCGCAGGGCCGGCAAGATGGGAGCCCATCCTGCTGAAAATGGTACGTCCCGAGTGCGGTCTAGACGATTCCAGAAGCCCCCGGACCACGGTGATTTCGATCACCCGGGAGACGCCACTCTGCCGCCCGACGGCGATGCGTCTTTGGCCGACTCGACCGGCAGCAGAGCCGCGCCGACGAGGAAGCCCACCGCCCCCACAAACGTGCCGAGATTGACGAGCGAGACGTTGGCCGGATCGCCAGCGGATCCCACGTAGCGAGCGCCGATCGCCGCCGCTCCGAAGGCGACCGAACCGCCGAGGTTGAGTACGGCGATCCGCCAGCCCGTCGACCGATCCGAGCGCGGCAAGATCCCTCGATTCACCTCGGCGTAGGCGAGCCAGCTGGCGACCAGGAAGCAGATCGAGCCGCCGATGTCGGGCGCCCAGATCAGGTGTCGAGACTGGTCGAGGCTGAGATCACTTCGGGTGGCCGCGAACGTGCTGACGTTGAACATGACCGTACCGACGAGCTGGATGAGCGCTGCCCACCAGTCGATTCGGCGTGGCCGCCAACCGATGAGCGCCCGCAGGCCGTGCTGCGCAGGTGAACCGGGCAGCACACTGTCCGGCGCGTGCACGGTCTCGTGAAACTGGAGGTAGCCGGCCGAGGTGAACAGGATCGACCCGACGAAGAACGTGCCGGCGAGGAAGCCCGGGTCGATGTTGTCGAAGTAGATCGGAACGGACCCGACGGCGAAGCAGATCGCGCCCAGCCCGAACAGGGCGCCCATCCACCAGCTCATTGCACTGGGTCGGCCGCCCCACCGCTCCTGCCGGCGCTGACGTCGCGCTTCGGACCCCCTCAGACCCAGCGCCTTACGGTGTCGGCGCGAGTTCCACTCGACCTGGGTCCCGTCGGGGCGTTCTAACAGGGCGTGGGTGACGAAGGACGCCGGTCCCCACGTACGAAGAACCCGCCAGCCCTCGGGGAGCCGGCTCAGAGCCGACGGCGTCGTCTTCGTCATGTCGCCACCCTGTCGACGCTCGATCAGCTGCTCGGTGCGAATTCGTGCAAGACCGTCTCGGCATGGTCCAGCGCCGCGGCCGGATCCAGCTCGCCCGACACCATCCGCGGGTCGTAGTTGAGGTCCAGGAACACCTCGGTCACGCCCTTGGCGGCGAGCGCGTCGAGGTCTGAGCGAATCTCGTCGGCCGTCCCCTGGAGCGGTTTGCGATCGCCGACCTCGTCCGGCGTGAGCCGCACCACCCCGCGTACGACGAACCGCAGCGTGGCCGGATCACGACCGGCACTCGCCGCCGCCGACCGCACGACGTCGATCGACGCCTCGATCGTGGTCAAGTCGGTGCGGCTGCTGCTGATCCAACCGTCGGCGATCCGGCCGGCCCGCCGGAGAGCGACCTCGGCCATGCCGCCGAGCAGCAGCGGCGGATGCGGACGCTGCACCGGCTTCGGGTCGACGCGGACCCGAGGCAGGTCGTAGAACGAGCCGTGAAACTCCGGCTCCGGCTCGGTCCAGATTTGCTTGAGGCAGGCCACGAACTCCTCGCCACGCGCCCCGCGGCGAGTCGACGGCGTGCCGACCGCGGCGAACTCCTGCGGCGCCCAACCGAGCCCGAGCCCGACGTTGAGCCGTCCGTCGGACAGCGTGTCGAGAGTCGTGAGCGCCTTGGCGAGCACGATCGGGGCGTACCACGGCAGGTTGACCACGGCGAGCCCGAGCCGGATTTGCGAGGTGATCCCGGCGGTGTACGACAACGCGGCGATCGGGTCGTGAACCGCGTGGTAGGTCGGTCCCCAGTCGTCGTCGATCGGGTGCACCAGCCGCTGAAACGTCCACAGCGACGCATAGCCGAGCTCATCTGCGCCGGTGGCGACCCGACGCAGGTTGTCTGGTGTCGCCCAAGCGCCGGCGAGCGGCAGCCCGAGACCGACGCGAAGGTCGCTCATCGAGTCGCCGTCCGCCGGGGTACGTCAGCGCGTACGGCCATCGGCTTGGGCCTCCTCGCATTCGCGTGCTATGCCGACCGTACTCGCCCGGGCTATCCGCGCGATCCGCTCAGTGCGTCCGAGAGCATCGCGATGAGCCGCCCGAAGCTCTCGGCCTCGTCCGGCGCGTGATGCGGATTGATCTCGGTCAGCGTCAGCGAGCTCCAATTGGACAAGCCGCACAGGACGCGTAGCAGATCGGCCAGCTGGGCCAGCTCGAGTCCGGGCGAGGTTCGGACCTCGTGGGCGATCGGAAACTTCGTGTAGTCGAGCACGTCGATGTCGACATGCACAAGCAGGCGGTCGTAGGTCGCGGCCCACGCCCGGGTCCGTTCGGCTACGGCGTCGAGGTCACCGACGACAGCGGCGAGCGGCTCGATGTGGAGCTCGAGCCGGTCGACGTTGGCCCGCTCCGCCGGCGTGACGTTTTCGACCGCGAACATCCGGACCGCTTCGGCGTCGAGCAGCGGCCGACGTTGGCCCAGACCGGCGAGCTGGTCGATGGCGCCGGGCACGTCGAGCAGATGCGCGACACCCATCCAGTCGATCGCGCCGTCGCCGGTCTCGGGGGTGTTGAGGTCGGCGTCGAGGTCGACGTAGGCCAGGCCGACCCGAGCGCCGTCGCGGATCGCGCCGGACACCACGCCGAGCTCGATCGTGCAGTCGCCGCCGAGCACGAGAAGTCGATGATCGTCGGCGAGGGCAGCGGCGACGCTGTCGGCCAGCTCACCGGCGACGGCGGCTACCTTTCCGGGATTGCGGGCCGTGGGATTGTCGTCGTCGGGCCCGAACTCGGCGAGGCGTCCGTCGCCACGGTCGACGACGTCGAACCCGATGCCCCGCAGCGCCTCGATCAGCCCGTGCCGGCGAAGGACCGCCGGCGTGAGCTCCTGGCCGGGCCCATACGCCCCGGCGCTGGTCGGCGCGCCGATCACGGACAGCGTGGTCATCTGTACCCTCCCTTGGTCTGGTCCAGTCTCGACGCGACAGTACGCCGCGGTACCGACGCCGTGACACTGTCGGCGCCACACCGTACTGTCGCGGTCCGAAGGTCGTCACCTGAGAGGACTCCCCCATGCCACAACCGATCCTGGGCGTCGTCTTTCGACCCCAACTGCCGCCGGAGCGGCTGCGCGGCGCGGTGCGGGCCGCCGAGGAGTCGGGCCTCGACGAGCTGTGGCTGTGGGAGGACTGCTTCCTCGAGGGCGGCGTCTCTGCAGCGGCGATGGCACTGGCGTGGAGTGAGCGAGTACGGATCGGCATCGGACTGCTACCGGTCCCGCTGCGCAATCCGGCGCTTGCGGCGATGGAGCTGGCCACGCTCGCGCGGACGTTCCCCGGGCGGCTGCGGATCGGGCTCGGTCCTGGGGTTCAAGACTGGATGCGGCAGGTCGGCGCCGGTGTCGAGTCGCCACTCACGCTGTTGGGCGAGCACGTCGGGGCGATCCGCACGCTGCTCGCTGGCAACAGGGTCAGCTTCGAGGGCCGTTACGTGCGGCTCGACGACGTCGCCCTCGACTGGCCGCCGGCCGAGGCGCCACCCATCCTCGTCGGCGCGACCGGCCCCAAGATGTTGGCGCTGTCCGGCGCAGCCGCCGACGGCACCATCCTGGTCGCGCACACGTCGACCGATCGGGTGCGCTGGGCCCGAGAGCAGATCGACGGCGGCCGCGCAGACGTCGGGCGGACTGAGCCGCATCCGATCGTGCTCTACGCCCTCGCGGCCACCGGTCCGGACGCGCTCGCACGGGCCGCGAAGGAGGCGCGCGACCCGAGCGACGAGCCTTACGTCCTGAGTGGCAACGCCGCCGCGTTCGCGTCCAGCATCCAGGCCTGGGCCGATGCCGGTGCCGACGCGGTGATCCTGCAGCCGCTGGCCGACGAGACCGACATCGAGGGCTTCATTCGGTTCACAACCGACGAGGTCGCGCCGCGGCTGCGCAACTAGCGCCGACATCCGGCCGAGTGGGCGCCGCCTAGAGTGGCGACGTGACCAATCGGTACGGCGCGATCACAGACGTGCCCGGCGTCTTGGTCGGACACACCGAGCGGATCGGCGACGGCTGGCTGACCGGTGTCACGGCGGTGATCCCACCGACCGGCACGGTGGGCGCGGTCGCCGTCGGGGGTGGCGGGCCGGGCACCCACCAGACCGACGTGCTCGCTCCCGGAAGGTTCCCCGAGACGGTCGACGCGGTGGCGTTCGCCGGCGGCAGTGCCTACGGGCTCGTGGCCGCGAGCGGACTCCAGCGCTGGTGCGAGGAACAGGGACGCGGTCTCGCCGTCGCGCCGGGTGTCGTGGTGCCGATCGTGCCGGCGGCGATCGTGTTCGACCTCGGTCGGACCGGAGTCCCGGCGGCTCGGCCCGATGCCGAGATGGGATACGCCGCGGCTGCGAACGCCACCGACGGCCCGATCCCGACCGGCTGCGTCGGTGCCGGCACGGGCGCGACGTTTGGCTTGCCCCGGTTGAAGGGCGGGATCGGGACCGCGAGCATCCAACTCGACGGCGACATCGTCGTGGCCGCGCTGGTCGTCGCCAACTCGTACGGCTCGCCGCTGGACCCTCGTACGGGTGGCCTGCTCGCGGCACCGTACATCGACGACGACCGGCTTCGACCGGGTACGCCGGCCGCGCCCGTGCAGACTGCGGAGCCTCCCAGCACCGACCGTCCGGACGTCGCAAACACCACGCTCGTCGCCGTCGCGACCAACGCCCGGCTCGATCGCGCCCAAGCCGGTCGGATCGCCGCCGCCGGCCACGACGGATTGGCCCGATCGATCCGCCCCGTGCACACCATGGTCGACGGCGACACCGTCTTCGCCTTGGCAACCGGCCAAGCCGATCCGGTCGGAGCCGCGCCGACCGCGTGGGCAGGCGCCGAGACGATCGGCGGCATGGTCGCGGTCGAGACGGCCGCCGCCGACGCGGTCACACTCGCGATGGTCGACGCGATCCTCTCGGCGACCGGCGTCGACATCCCGACGGGGCGAGTCGAGTCGTATCTCGACCGCTACCCGACGGCTCGGCCACGAGAGTCCTAGCGCGGCATGTCGGAGCTAGGCATCAGGCGAACCTATCCCGTGTCCCCAGGTGGAGGGGAGTGTCCGGGTGCGCCGTGTCGTCGCTCCCACAGCGTGGCGTTGAGGAAGCCCGCGGCGGTGAAGGTTCGGCAGAGTACGTACAGCCACACCAGAATCGTCGCCGCCGCACCGAAGACACCGTAGGTCTCCTGAGACTCACCGAGCTTCGGCGCGAAGTAGAAGAAGACGGCCACGTCCATCAGCTGGAAACCGACTCCGACCATCACCGCGCCGGGAAGGAGTTCGAGCGGGTGGGACGTGCGGTGCGGGAGGAGCCACATCGCGTACAGCGCGATCAACGTCGTCGTGGCAAATCCGAGGAAGACGCCCATGAGGGCACTCGTCCCGATCTGCTCGCGAAGCCACGCGGTCCCGGCTGACACGGCGAAGGCGAGGAGCAGCAACCCGTTGGGGACGGCGATCGCACTCAGCGGACGACGGATCTTCGGCACCTCGAGCCGCCAGGCCAACGCGTACGCGATATTCGACGCACGCAGCACCCCGAGCGTGAACCAGGCGAGCGAGACGATACCCACGACAAGCAGGAACACCGCGTTCCGCTCGCCGGTCTGAAGGCCCTCCGAGGCGGCGTCCGCGGCCGCGGCTCCCAGGCCGAAATCCCGCGCCGCCGACTCGAGGCCCGTCTCGTCGTACTCGCTCCAGAGCGAGCCGACCGACGCGACGATGAGACCGAACGGCACCAGCCAGAGGAAAAACCGAAAGGCGACGCCACCCGCGATGAGCCCGCCTCCCGCGTCGTGCTCGCTCTTCAGAGCCGCGAACGCGGCCGACCCCGCCGGCATCTCCTCCGCGCGCCCGCGCAACTCGGCTAGCCGCGCTGCGGCTACCGCTCTCCGCGACCGGCTCTCGTCCTCCACAAACCGAGCCTAGTCGCGGCAGCGCTCGCCCATCCTGAACGCGAGTCGGTCACTGGGCGGCGACCGCAGTGCGGAGCCAATCCTCGTATCGAGTGGCGCCCAGGAGGGCGTCGTCGCCGGGGACGAGCGTACGTTCGCTCAACGGTGCACCGAAGTAGGGAGCGTGGACGTCGGCCACCACGTCACGGGGATCGTCACGTGCCTGCAGTGTGTGACGCACGAGCTCGTCGAGACGAAACTGCTCAGGTCCACCGATCTCAACCGTCCCGTTGCGCGGCGCGCCAACGGCAATCTGCTCGACAGCGCTCGCCACGTCGTCTGCGGCCATCGGTTGCACCAGCACAGGCGCCAGATGCACCGTGTTGTCCTCAACCGCGCCCTCGGCAATGCCCATGACGAACTCGAAGAACTGCGTCGCATGGACGATTGAGTACGGGATCGACGACTCCTTGATCAAGGTCTCCTGGGCGATCTTGGCGCGCATGTAGCCACTCTCCGACAGACGGACGGTTCCGACCACCGACAGCGCCACGTGGTGCTTCACGCCCGCATCGGCTTCGGCTGCGAGAAGGTTGCCGGTCGCGGTCTGGAAGAAACTGAGAGCGGCCTCGGCCTCAAACGAAGGAGAGTTGGATACGTCGACGACCACATCCGCGCCTTTCAAAGCGTCGGCCAGTCCCTCGCCGGTCAGACTGTTCACCCCCGTGTCGGGCGAAGCGTTCACCGCCTCCTGACCGTCCTCGCGCAATTTCGTCACGAGCTTTGATCCGATCAGCCCGCTGCCTCCGACGACGACGATTTTCATGGGTTCCTTCCTACTACAAGGATCAAGCCTCGCCGGCCTCGAGAAGCGACGCCGCAACCACGCCGCCCAGAGCACAGCAATGGCCCTCGGCGGCGTGGCGCTATTGGAGTTGGCCGATCAGAAGATTCCGGCTCGCGGCAGGACGGCCGGCGATGGGGACCGGGCGTCCCCGTGATCACTGATCACGACGCGGTGGTTGGCGCGGTAGCGCTTCACCGAGCGCGGCACACCGCGCTTGTCGCGCCGGTCGAGGTTGAGCCGGTTTGAGCAGGCGGGCCATGCGCCCCAGCCCTGCCCGCGCATGACGCGCTGGCCGATAATGACCTGCTCGACCCGGCGGGCCCGATGCGGGTAGCGGGCGAACTGCCCACCGCCGTATCCCCGCCATGTCGACAACGAGAACTGCAGGCCACCGTGGTAGCCGTTTCCGGTGCTGATGTGCCAACGCCGGCTGGATTCACAGCCGGCGAGTCGGTTCCACGTACGGTCCGACGCCGCGTCGGCGGTCCCGGTCACGAGGAATGGAGACATGACCGCTATAGCCGTAATGAGAGTGGCGGTAACGCTGCGGCTGGCTCGACGCGAGCGCGTTCGAGCAGGGCAAAATACCATGAGATGTCCTCCCTGCCGCCTGTGAGGTTAGCTGTCGGGTTCGGGCTGGAAGGTGCCCGGCCGCATTCGGCGGCTTCACCCCAGGAGGACTGCGTCCCGGTCCTCAACCGGGCTTTGTCTGGTCTCCGATGTGGTTCCCCCACTCCCGCTCCGCAGCACCCGAAGTGCCGTATGTCATGGGCGAGCGGGACTCGGCGTACCCAAATGAAGATGTCCGGCCCACGCTAAGCGTTTGATACCTGAGGGCAAAATCCGCGCGGGTAGACAGGCGAAACGGCGCCGCCGTCCCCAAGGGATGGCAGCGCCGTTTGCGAGATGATCAGCCGCGGGGGACCGCCGAATAGAGCGTGCGCCGCTTCGGTGCCCAGTCGACGCGCGGGTGGCCGCCACCAGATCGGCTCTGCGCGGCCTTCACGGCGACCCGAACCTTGCCGACCCGGTGGTCGTACGCGCGGTCGAGACACCGACGGGGCACCGCGAAGCGCACCACGTCTCGCTGGTAGTTGACTCCGAACCGCAGCCTGTTGCAGTTCAGTGGGCCGCCGAACGTGTCCCAACGGCGGACCCGGAGGAGGGAGTAGTCGCCGTCGAACCCGACCGGACCGGCGAACCGGAACTCAGGACCATTCCGCCGGCGCACGGTGTCGATGTAGACCGAGACGCCGCCGCCCGGCGCCATCTCGCCGTATCGAAGGTTGCGGTGGTGAGTACGGATCTTGACCCACTTGCCCGTGTTGACCACCTGGACGGACTGGATGTCAAAGCCACCTCGGACATCGCCCTTCTTGTCGGTGAAGGTCTGCTCTTCGGCACTGGCCGGCGAGGCCACCGAAGCGACCGAGGCGACCACCGCGGCCGACGCGACCGCGATGAGCAGCTTGCGGATGCGTGTCATGATTTCTCCCCTTGGAAATTGGAGCCCCCGCAAGCCGGATGCTCACGTCGGCGACAGGTAGATGTCATCGGACGCCCGAAAGGTTGCATCGAGTGATGCCTTGGCTGTCTTAGCCTTGTGACTGCCGAAGGGAGACGACGATGGCGGCATCCCGGAAGCGTGACATCGACGGCACCGCACGCGCCAACGATCAGCTGGCGGAATACAACCGAAAACGCGACTTCGCGCGTACGCCCGAACCCTCGGGTCGCGCGACCCCACCCGGTGGGGACAAGCCGCGGTTCGTCGTCCAACGACATCGCGCCCGTCGGTTGCACTACGACCTGCGGTTCGAGATCGACGGGGTCCTGGTCAGCTGGGCGGTGCCGAAGGGCCCGACCCTCGACCCGAAGGCCCGCCGGATGGCCGTCCACGTCGAGGATCACCCGATCGAGTATCTCGACTTCGAGGGCGTGATTCCGTCCGGTGAGTACGGCGGCGGCGACGTCATCGTGTGGGACATCGGCACGTGGGAGCCGCACGCCACCGACGATCCCGCAGCGGCGGTGGCCAGCGGGGAGCTGCACGCGGACATGTACGGCAGCAAGCTGCGGGGCCGGCTCGTGTTGATCCGCCGGGGCGGTGAACGCGGCGGCGACCAGGACGAGTGGCTGCTGCTGCACAAACGCGACGACGATGCCATCGACGGATGGGATCCAGAGAAGCATCCGCGGTCGGTGCTTTCCGGACGTACGAACGAGGAGGTCAGGCAGGACCCCGACCGGTTGTGGCGCTCGGACCTTCCGGCCGCCCGCGCCGCCATCTCGGTGCGTACACCGGCGTTGACCGACGACGAGCTCGCCGCACTCGACGACCTCGGCGACGGCGGCACCTGGCACGTCTACGGCCGCTCGCTGAAGCTGACGAATCTCAACAAGGAGCTGTTTCCGGCCCGCGAGCGCGAGCAGCCCGTGGCCAAACGTGGGCTGATCTCCTACGCCGCCCGGATTGCCCCGACGATCCTGCCTTACCTGGCGGGACGCGCCATGAACCTGCACCGATTCCCCAACGGCGCCGACAGCAAGGGCTTCTGGCACAAGCAACTGCCTTCGCACGCGCCGGACTGGCTGCCCCGATGGGACAACCCCGACGCCGACTCAGGCGAGGCCACGACGTACTTGATGGTCGACGAGGCCGCCGCCTTGGTATGGGCGGCGAACTACGGCGCGCTGGAGTGGCACGCCTGGACGTCACTGGCGGACCAACCGCGCCAACCGACGTACGCGCTGGTCGACATCGATCCGGGAAAGGACACGAGCTGGGAAGACGTTCTCACTCTCGCGCGCCTTCACCGGACCGCTTTCGAGCACCTGGGGATCGCGGGGTTCCCCAAGATCACCGGGCGACGCGGCATCCAGGTCTGGGTACCGATCGAACGCGGCCCGGGCTTCGACGAGACTCGCGCGTGGGTCGAGAAGCTGTCGAAGACGATCGGGCGAGTGCAGCCGGACCTGGTCAGCTGGAAGTGGGGCGTCGGCGACCGAGGCGGGCGCACCCGGCTCGACTACACCCAGAACGCGGTCAACAAGACCCTCGTCGCGCCGTACAGTCCGCGAGCCGCCGCCGGCGCTCCCGTGTCGGCGCCGATCGAGTGGGACGAGCTCGACGATCCGGACCTAGGACCGGCCTCGTTCACGATGCGTACGGTGCTCGACCGCCTCGACGGGCGCGGCGATCCGTTCCGTCCCCTGCTACAGGCCCGTCAGACGCTGCCCGACTTCCGGTGAACGGAGGAGCCTGTGGCCACCGTAGGCTAAGGCGATGCCCGTGGGACGGAACCAAGCAGATCTGGCCGGCCGAGCTCTCGGCATGATGCAACGGCTCGCGCCCGGTGATGCGGTGGGTGCGCCGCTCGCCGGTGAGATTCACGGCATCGTCGACCAGACGACCGCGGTCAAGGCCATCGCCCAACTGTTCGCCATCGTTGACGAAGCAGTGCGGGCAGGTGTGATCCCTGTGGACCGTGGCAAGAACGCCATGCTCATGCTGATGGTGGTGCGCGAGCACGTTCTCTCGATCCCGGACCCCAGGGGTGACGAACGATTGTTCCGCCAGGACCTCCAGCGCATTGTCGATGCGCTAGACGCTAGTTGACCGACTCGGGTGGCATCACCAGCCCGTTGGGCATCACCCGCCCCTTGGTGATCGTGAGGTCGAGCTGCCGCTCTCCGTATGCGTCGACATCAGGGCTTCGATCCGATTTCTCGCGACGTGGGCAGCCGACGGGTCCAGTTCGAGCATCGGCCCGTGCTGATGACTGCCGGCGGCCCAAAACTCCAGCGTGCCCAGCGAGTTGAGGTCCTCTGCCCCCTGCCTCGTCGAAGTTGGAGATGAGCTCCCGCGCGCGGATCAGCACCTCGTTTCGATTCGCGTAGACGAACTGACTGAGGCTGTCGCCGGTTAGCTCCACCTCGAAGTCAGCCAACGTCGCCGATGCAGTCTCGTCGACGATCGTCGCCGTGGTCGCGGCGTCGGCCGACAGGTTCACGTAGACCTCACCGCCGACGATCTTGACCCACATCATCGGGTACGCCGCCGGCCACCGCGGCGACGACGGCGATTCCCGAAATCAGCCACCGATTCATTCGGCTCACCATAGGGACCGATTGTGTCCGCCCAACCTGGAGTCAACCTGAAGTACGCGCGAACGATCGGTCTGCTGTGCGGCGTCACCTTGCGTGGGTGATGCCCGCGAGGCCGGCCGGGCGAAGAATTCTCGATGAGGGCCACCTCGATCGGATCGGTTTGCCCTTCCGGATGTAAGGAGCGCGACGTGGACTTTTGGGAAGTCGTCGGAGAGATCTTGTGGTTCATGCTGTTGGTGGCATGGTTCTGGTTGCTCATCGCGATCGTGGCTGACATCTTCCGCGACCACGGACTCTCGGGTTGGGGCAAGGGCCTGTGGTGCCTGTTCGTGATCATCGTGCCCTGGTTGGGTGTCCTTATTTACCTGATCGCACGCGGCGCCTCGATGCACGAGCGATCCCTCGAACATGCCCGCCAGAGCGAGCAGCAGCTTCGTCAGTACGTCCAGGACGCTGCTCGCCCGTCCGGCATGGCTGATGAGTTCGCCAAGCTGGCCGATCTGCGCGACCGCGGTGACATCTCAGAGGCGGACTACGAGGCGGCCAAGGCCAAGGTCCTGGGCTGATTCACCACGGGTTCGACGAGTCCGTAGGCATCGTGAGAATGACGGCCGACTAGAGTCGAACCGTCAGGGTCTTCGGATGAAAGGACGTGCCGTGACGACCAAGAGTGACTTCTCCGAGGAGGACTGGAACCGGATCGTGCGGGCACCGTTCGTCGCTGGTCTGGCCATCTCTCTGGCCGATCCCGGCGGTCCGATCGAGACCGCGAAGGAGACGATGGCAACGCTCAAGGCCGCCACGAATCCCGCCAGCCGAGAACAGTTGGTGGCCGAGCTGGCCCTCGACATCCAGAACCAGGTCCAGCAGAA
Source organism: Nocardioidaceae bacterium (assembly GCA_035630615.1). Taxonomy (GTDB): domain Bacteria; phylum Actinomycetota; class Actinomycetes; order Propionibacteriales; family Nocardioidaceae; genus DATFRX01. Next base: position 27,109 of record DASQKI010000055.1, on the reverse strand, counting down.
ACAAAACCCCCTCAAGGGCTACCGGCCCTCATCTCTGGAGGGGACGGCACCGGGTGGTGAGCAAGTCCTGGTCGAGCTGAGAGCCGTCCAGGCGATCGTCGCGGCCCGGGCAACCCCCGAAGAGGCCGCAGCCTTCGGTGACTGGCTCGTCGCGACGGCACAAGCCGCGGCCAACGCCGCCAAGGAGGGCGGATTCATGGGGTTCGGCGCAGAGCAGGTCAGCAAGGGCGAGCAGGAGATGCTGGATCAAGTACGCGCCGCAGTCCGACCCTGACCAGGCAAGGCGCCGTAACTCCGTTGAGTTCAGCTGATTCATGCTGGTTGAGTGCTCGACATGGATTCCCGCACTGCACGGTTGAACTTGCACGCGGTCGATGTGCGGGAGGCACAGCGCATCCACGATCGTGCGCCTCAATCAGGCGACGCTTGGGCGGTCGACTACCCCTTCGAAGGAGACCTGGCTGCTACCGGCGGCTTTTTGCTCGCTACTGAGCACAACGGCGAGCAGCGTCCGTTCGGCTACTACCAGATCAGGCGTCAGTCCGACGGGCTGGCGATTGGTGGCGTCGGCTTCAAGGGACCTCCTGACGGCGGAGTCGTGGAGATCGGCTACGGTCTCGCATCCTCCGCACGAGGCCACGGCTACGCGACCGAAGCACTGCGAGCCCTCGTGCAGATTGCCGCCGGCCTCGGCGTGACGACGATCCGCGCTGATACCGATCTTGACAATGTCGCGTCACAGCGGACCCTCGACAACGCGGGCTTCCACCTTGTCGAAGCCGACTCCGAGTTCTGCCACTACGAGGCCCGCATCAGCCCGACGCGCGACCCCAGCATGCTCTGAGGCCCACTGAACCGTCGTTCCACAAGGCTGGTCGACCGGACTGACATCCGGAACGGATCATCGGGTGATCATGCGACCCGCGGCCAGCGAACGCAGGGCGCGGTCGAGGTCGTTGCGGAGAGCGGACATGAAGATGGCGACGATCGCGGCCCAGAGTTCGGAATCCTGCTGACCGATCTTGGCGAACTCGTCGCGGGTGAGCTCGAAGACCTCGACCGGGCCGTCGGCGTGCAGGGCGAACGGATGCGGCCCGTCGGCCATCAGGTACACCTCGCCGAAGCAGGTCCCGGGGGTCAGGGTGGCAAGGTGTCGTGTGATGCCGTCGGTTGTCGTGAGCGAGCAGCGTACGCGCCCGCGCATTGTCAGAAAGACCCCGGCGTCGGTGTCCCTCTCCGCGACGATCAACTCGCCGTCGGCGAAGGAGCAGGGTTGCATGCGGCGCTCCAGCTCGTCCACGACGCGGGGGGTCGCCTGAGCGAACAGGGGATGGTCGCGGAACCGGTACCTCTCCTCGGCCGGACGACGACCGCCGTAGCGTTCGATCAGCCAGTCCTCACACCACACGATGGCGGCAGCGACCGTGGCGAAGGTGGGCAGGACGTCGTCACCGTCGGCCGTACCGGCACGCAGGCCGTCCGGGTCGATCAGCACGACCTCGCAACCCTGGTCACGTACAAACCGACACAGGTCGGCAAGAAGCCGTCGCGAGACCTCGGCGACCTCGCCGACCCGGCGTACGTCCAACACCACCAAGTCAAGCCCGTGACACGCCTCGGAGATCTCCCGCACGACCGACTCGACCCCACCGAACAGCAGATCGCCGTGGGCCTCGTAGATCCGCGCCTTCCGCCCGTGCTCGTCGAGCAGGCGACGGTCGGCCTCCGGTCGCCAGACCGCCGACGGCGACTCCATCACGTCATACGAGGCACGAATGGCGCTGCGGGCCGCCCGCGCGACGTGGAGCTCGTGGAGTTCGAGGTCCCGGGAGAGCCGCCGGCAGGCCTCGAACGCCCGCACGCTGTTGCCGTGGTCGTCGAGGCGCGGGGAGAAGGCCGCGATCGACAGCTGGCCAGGAAGCACCGCGACGATGCCGCCGCCTACCCCGCTCTTGGCGGCCAACCCAACCTGGGCGAACCACGCGCCGGCGGCGTCGTACATTCCGCATGTTGACATGACGCTCAGCACGCGTTCGGTGTACTTGCCTGCCAGAACTCGTTCGCCGGTGACTGGGTTGACTCCCCCGTTGGCCAACGTCGCGCCCATCATGCTCAGGTCCCGACAGGTGACCATCGTCGAGCACGCCCGCAGGTAGATGTCGTGGACGATGTCCGGATTCCCTTCGAGGATGCCGAACTCACGAAGCATGTGGCCGATCGCCCGGTTGCGATGGCCAGACTCGAGCTGAGAGGCGAAGATGTCCTCGTCAAGCGCAAGCTCACGACCCGCGTACATCGAATACGTGCGGCCGATGCGTTCGATCTGTTCTTCCGGAGTCGCTCCGGCGACCAGGCTGGCGGCGACCAACGCTCCCGCGTTGATCATCGGGTTGCGAGGCCGGTGGGTCACCGGGTGCAGGCTGATCTCGTTGTACAGCTCCCCCGACGGCTCGACGTCGATCTTGGCGTCTACCAGGTCAATGCCGTTGTCAGTCAGCGCGATGCCGTACGTGAACGGCTTCGAGATCGACTGGATGCAAAACGGCAGGCCGCTGTCGCCCACTTCGTAGATGTGGCCGTCCGCGGTTGCGAGGCAGATCCCGAAAGTGTCCGGATCGACATCCTCCAGCGCCGGAATTCCACGGAGGATGTCGCCCGAACGATTCTCGGCGCAGGCGGCAAGGACCGAACCGATGAGGTCTTGAACCACCGAGCCCATGGGGGCGATCAGACCAGCAGTTTGGCCTTTTGCGCCTCGAACTCAGCGCTGGTGATGGTGCCGGCATCCCGTAACCGGGCAAGCTTTTCAATCTCGTCGGCCGTACTGGTCGATCCGCGAGCGGCGTCCTGGACGTACGACTGAAACGCCTGCTCCCGCTGACGATAGTCCTCACCCTGACGCTCGGTCATGCCGCGACCGCGGGCGATGAGATAGATCAAGGAACCGACGATGGGGAGGATCACCAGGAACAGAATCCACAGCGCCTTCGCCCAGCCTCCCATGTCACGGCTACGGAAGATGTCGGTTGCGATCACTATCAGCAGGTAGATCCACGCGATAAAGAGGAAGAAGTACAGCATCGAGAAGAACACCTCGAGCACTGAGAAGTCGTCATCCATCGTTATGCAGCTCCTTCGAGCGTCCGGCCACTCGGCCAACCGCGGGATTCAGAATCGCGGGCCCAGGCAGAGGCCGGATCACCCGCGAGGGGTGAACTGTCCTGTGGCAACCGGACCAGCCCGCGCCGTGAGATCGCCCGCTGCGCGAAGCCCGGGCTAACGCACGCATCACCCCCCAGAGGTGACGACGCAGCAGCTAGGTCGTTCCAGACTGCTCGATGGGGTTGTCCGCACCAATCCGGCTGAGGACGCCGCCGACGATCGATGACCGGAGTCAGGAGGGCTCAGCATGCTGTACACCTTGATGTTCGCAGGTCTGGCGATCCTTCTCGTCGTCGCGGTATTGACTCGGTACGCGCGAAACAGGGCCGGCCGAGGCACCTCTGAAACCGCGACGGGCTCGACTGGCCGATCCAGCACCGCGCAGAGCAGTGCTGCCCGGCAGGAACGAAAGCGACGCCGCACGCAGTCGAAGAATGATCGCCGCAAGCGGCACTGACACCTCAGCCGAGCGCCATGGGTTCGCCCGACCCCGATGGTTGTGGGTCGGGCAGCCGTCGCATCCGCAGCGAGTTCCCCAACCCGGCGAGGGCCGCCCCGATCGGAATGAGCAGAGCGATCTGCAAGGCGAGATGGCGGGCATCGGTGTTGATGCTGAGGATCTCGTCCTGGACGTCTTCCGGCTCGTCGGCGAGCAACTCGTCGAGCTGCGTGTTGCTCATCACCTGAGCGTCGTCTTCCAGCACCTCGGCGACCTGCTCCTTGTCGTCGGTCGGGAGGACGCTGCTGTCGTTCGCCATCGATGTGAAGGAGGTCGACAGGGTCGCGAGCATGATCGCGCCGCCGAACGCCAACCCGAACGACAGCCCGAACGACCCAGCGGCGGAGTTGACACCGGCGGCTTCGCTGACCCGCTCGTCCGAGATCGGACCCAAGGTGTAGTTGTTCAGCTGAGACACGATCAGGCCGAGCCCCGAGCCGGCGATGATCAGCGGCACCACGAGCCACCACCCGGAGTCGGCCCGCGGCACAATCGGGAGCAGCAACAAGATGCCGCATGCGAGCAGCACGAAGCCGGCCAGGATGACGCTGCTGGGACGTGTCGAGCCGGACCGCTTGCCGGCCAAGACCGCCACCCCGAACATGCTCAGCGACAGCGGGGCGATCGACAGGCCGGCTTCCATCGCGTTGTACTCCAGCACCATCTGCAGATAGATCGGGAGCGCGATCATCAGGCCGCCCAGCGAGATCTGCTGGAGCATCTGATTCGAGATCCCATGGGTGAAGGTTTTGACCTGGAACAGCTCCGGATCGAGCAGCGTCGCCTTCCCGCGCCGATGTCGTCGGACAAGCCAGTACGCCAGCCCGGCCAGCGCGACGAGACCGCCGGCGATCAGCAGGCCCACGTACTCGCCACCCTCCTGCCAGACGAGAATGCCGAGCACGACACCACCCATGCCCACGGCCGAGAGCGCCGCTCCGACCGGGTCGATCTCTCTCGGTCCGGTGTACGGCGCGTCCCGCACCAATCCGATGCCGGACAGAACGACCGCGATGATCACGGCCTCCAGCAGGAACCCGATCCGCCACGACAAGTACGTCGTGATGAAGCCACCCAACAGTGGACCGACCGCGGCGGCGATCGCGGCTGACGCCCCCACCAAGGCATACGCCTTCTTCTGCGCAGCGCCCTCGAAGTTCCCGTGGATGAGCGACTGCATCGCCGGCAGCAGCAGCGATGCACCGAGTCCGCCGACGATGGCCCAGAACACGATGATCGCGGTCAGACCTTGCGCGAACACCATCGCGATCGCGCCGACCGCATAGCCGAGCAGGCCGAGCACGTAGGTCCGCTTCCGACCGAACAGATCACCGACCTTGCTGCCGATGAGGATGAACGCAGCGGACACCAACGCCTCGAGCGCGATAGCGGACTGCACACCACTCACCGTGGTGTCGAGATCTGTCACGACCGCCGAGATCGAGACATTCATCAGCGACGTGTCGACGACCAGGACGAACATCGCCATCGCCAGCAGGACCGCCAGTCGCCGATCGCCCGCCGACATTCCGTCGCGGGGCGTGGACACTTGCTCTGCCACGCGACATCCCTCCCACCGACACGGCCGCGCGGGCCTAGCGACCCGTTCGAATGGTCTCGGATCCAGGCCTGCTGCATCAGAGACTTTGGTCCCGGCTCAGAGAGCGCCGGAAGCGACAAGGTCGCCGGACAGAGTCGCTAGCCGCCACGGGCAGGTGGTCGTCCACGAACTGGCGGTTTATCGCCCCGCTCGATCAGATCGGCAAACTCGAGCCCGGGCAACCCTTTCGGGATCCCGGGCTGTTGTAACAGAGGACAGTGGATGAGGTGTGGATGCAGGAGCCAGTCGGGTTCGGCCAGTTCGTGGCGGCGCGCTCGCCCGCGCTGCTGAGGTCTGCCTGGCTGCTCACTGGTGACGAGGCCTTGGCAGAGGATCTGGTCCAGACCGCCCTCGCGCGGGTGTGGCCGCGTTGGGAGCGCATCTATCGCTCTGACAGCAGCGCCGAGGCGTACGTGCGGAGGGTCATGGTGACGACCTATGCGAACTGGTGGCGGCGTCAGTGGCGGGCCGAGCAGCCGGTGGCCGAGGTTCCCGAACGCGCCGCGCGGGTCGACGGCTACGCCGAGGTGAACGATCGTGAGGAAGTCCGCCAGGCCCTCGGTGTTCTTCCTCCCCGTCAACGTGCGGTGATTGTGCTGCGTTACTACGAGGACCTGACCGAGAGACAGACGGCCGGTCTGCTCGACTGCTCCATCGGCACGGTCAAGAGTCAGGCGTCAAAGGCCCTGAGGAGGCTGCGCGAACAGTCTTGGGCGACAGTCGACGATACGACGAAGGCGGCGGACCGTGACCGACCTTGAGACGATGCTCCGGACCAAGCTGCGCACGGCCGTTGAACCGTCGCCGGAACCGATCAGCGTTGAAGCGGTCACCAACCGCGTGCGAACGCGGCGTCGCCGACTCACGACCATGGCCGCCGTCGGCGGTGCTCTAGCCGCAGCGATTCCGTCGGTGATCATCGCCACCGGTGCGGACGACGCGCGCGACATCCACGACACGCCCGCGATCCGGCCCACCGATGTCGGCATACCTGCGCCTGCCGAGGTCGGCTCGCTTCCGCTCGGCGAACCGCCCAGTACCCCTTGGTCATTTGGCCAGACCCTGCACGTCGGCGCCCAGAAGATACCGGTGCCCGGGACTGGCGGGCCTGACGTGATCGGCGTCGTCGAAGGCGGCTGGTTCCTCCTGGTGGAGCGCGAGCAATTCCATCCGTACGCGTTCCGCACGGAGTACGGGATACTCCATGCCGACGGCGGTTTTACGCCACTCCCGAACCTCCAGCGGACCGGCCGGCCGCATGTGCAGGAAGCCGCGGTCTCGCCAGATGGCGATCAGGTGGCAGGGCAAGCCGTCGTCGACGCGAACACCGGAGCCATCGTGGCGCGCCTGCCTGAGCAGGCTTCGTACCTGATCGGCTGGGGTCGGTCCGGGATCGTCTACGACGAGGCCTACGAAGCCGACGGATCGGCCAAGAGCATCCTATGGACGCCTGGCAGCGATCCCATCCCACTTGCCCGCGAAGTGACCGACGTGGTGAGCGGCTCGTCGCATGTCGTCACCGGCAAGCTCGGAGGGTGTCGCGAGGTGGCCGATCTGCACAGCGACGGATCCCTGACCACCCTGTGGCGCGGCTGCCACGGGCTGTCACCCGTTCTGCTATCACCCGACGGGACCCATGTGCTGACCAGCAACCTCTCCGTCGTTGACATCCAGACGGGGGAAGCCACGCGCCTATTCGGCGCCGACGAGCCGGATCATGCCGCGCCGGACCGGGCGCCATCGTGGCAAGTGGTCTGGGAGGATTCCGCTCACCTGCTGTTGACCGTCGACGCCACGTGGCTCGTCAGGTGCTCAGCTCTATCGTTGCGGTGCGAGCGAGCCGCCGGCCCCTTAAACATCACGCCGGGCAACGACGTCAATCTCATCGGACCGAACTAGAGCATCACTGCTCCCGCGCACAACACGTCCTGGGCGTTGAAAGCAGATTCGGGTACGAGAACCTTCCGAGTCCGTCAGCGGTGGCGGTCCTTGTAGTGCTCGCGGAGCTGGTCGCGGCCCCAGTCGTCGGTCAGGTGTCGCCAAACCGAGTGCGCATGGTTAGCGTCGTCTTGGGTGTTGTCGTACTCGATGAGTAGCGTTGGGCCGCGCAAGCAGTAGTAGTGACCGTGGCCGGGCTCGAGCGGTCCGAGCCAGGTCAACTCCATCGTGTCCAGGCCTGCATCGCGAGCCTCAGCCCAGCATGTTGCGGCGTAGTCGGCCGGCGCGCGGTCCAGGTAGCGACGCAGCAGCCGGTCGAAGAGGTCGCGCTGCGCGTCGTCGAGATCGCCCCGAGGGATGCCATCGGGGAGCACGGTGGGATCCGCCACCGGGTCGAACCGGGTCAGGATGTCGTTGGGCGCGACGTCACCGCGCACGGCTACGGCTCGACGATCGGGATCCATCGCGGCGAGCAGAGCGCGGGGGAGATCCTCCTCCGGTGCCAGCAGCCGATAATCCGAGGCGAGACCAGCGGCGTCCGCGGGTAGCCGGGCGGGCTCGGCGCCGATGAAGTGCGGGGTGACGGTATAGCGGTCGTCGCGCACCTCGACGTGGATCGCCAGGTGGTGTCCGTTTATCCGCCACGACCACGGGCCGTCGCCGGGTTCGCCGCCGATCCGGACCCAGTACTTGTCTCCATCGGGTACGGCTCCGAGCACCAAGGTGCGTCGGGCCCGCTCCATCTGTACGGCGCCCAGCGTCACCTCATCGTCGCCGCTGCCGGCGCGTACGAGGTCGTCGAGCAGGCCACGCTGCTCCGCGGTCAGCTCCTCGACCGGCTGGCCAGGACGGTCGCCCGGCAGGTAGGTCCACGTGTGCCGGTGGGGATCGTCGGGAGGGAGCCGCACCGCCTGCCGCTGTTGCTGGGTCAGGGCTGCCAGGAACGCCGCAGCCGCCTTGGCCATCGCCGCGGTAGTGGTCGCCGTCTCGTCGGTCATGTCGACCATCATGCGTCGGCAGCCCGACCCGAAGCGACCGACCCCGCAGCTGATGACTCGACGCGTAGCTGAGCATGCCGCCGCTCGGCAGCCACCACCGTGCCGGTTCGCTAGCGCCGAACCAGGCGAGCGATCCGCTCGCCTGCACCGGCAATCGCGCGCGTGTACTCGTCACGCCGCGCCTGGAACCGGTCACGCGGGGCGCACAGCGCCAGGGCAGCGGTCGCCGGCCCGTCGCTCGTGCGTACCGGAGCGGCTGCGCAATCGACCCCTTCGAGGGCGCGCTGAGCCCCGACCGCGTAGCCGCGTCGGCGCGTGCGTTCGAGCTCGCCCGGTTCGAGCAGGCTGCCAGGGCCGCCGGCTCGCTCGGCGAGCAGCACCGTGCCCGGCGGCGTCAGCTGCGCGGCAACAGGCTCCACCGGTGCGGCCACACCGCCAGGCGGGCGTTCACTGGCGACATACAGCACGCGACCGCGCTCCCATGCCGTGATGTGGACCGTCTCGCCGAAGTGGCTCGCCAGCCGGCGCGCCGTGGGCGTGATTTCTTCGCGATAGCCGCTCGTGGCCAGTTTGGTCCTTGCGAGTCCCAACGTTCGCCAGCCGAGCCGGTAGCGTCCGCACGGCAGCCGCTCTGTGAGCCCGACGCTGGTCAGCTCTCGCAGCAACGCGTGGGCGGTGGACTTGGCGATCCTCAGCTCCTCGGCCACCTCGGTCGGCCCCCAATCCGGCCGCTCGACCGAGAAGAGATCGAGCACCAAGGCCGCCTTGTGGACGCTTGCGGGCATGGAAGAAGGCTAGCAGCGCCTTGCGAGGACAATCGTGGGCCGCTGTGCATGCGGTCGCTCGGTCACCATGCCCGGATGATCTCTCCGGTTCGCCATCCCTCGATGCTTCGCTGGAAGGCGGACGCGATCTCCAGCATCGGAACGGGGGTGCGGCCGGGATTGAAGGGCCCGAACTGTTCGTCGCTGTCTTGCGCCATCCCCGGGCTGACGGCGTTGATTCGTACGCGCCGCTCGAGGCTGAGGGCGGCAGCACGCACGAAGCCCTCGACCCCGCCGTTTGCGACGGCGAAGCTGGTGGCCTCCGGGATCGGATCGTCGAAAATGTAGCCGGAGATGAGCGTGAATGAGCCTCCCTCGGAGATCAGCGATCTGCCGAGGAGAACCAGGCGCACTTGCCCGAGGAGCTTGCTGTGAATGCCAAGCGCGAGCTCTTCTTCCGTCATGGTCTCGAAAGGACCGAAGTGCGCCTCACCGGCCGCGCAGGCGAGCGCGTCGAAGCTCCCGATCCGGCGGTACATCGACTCCACGGAATCGCGCGAGCTGATGTCCACCTGGACGTCGCCGGACTCCCTTCCGGCCACGACCACGTCATGTCGAGCCGAGAGGAGCTTGACCACAGCCGCGCCGATGGTTCCGGCGCCTCCAACCACGATGATGCGCACGAGACTGCCCTCCGATGGACGCTGTGGTGCCCAATCGTGGCGCGCCGCGTCATCGCGACCCAGCGACGTTCGCCACAGCCGAACGGGGCGGAGCGCCGCGTCTTCGCGCCAGCCTTCGGCCTCAGGTCCGCAGGTCAAGGGCGCTTCTGCGTCGCGTCACTCTGTGATCGGCAAGCCGTCCTCGCCGGTCGGCGTCCCGCCTTGCGGTTGGGCCGAGCCGCGGTCGTCGGGCTGGGCCCGGCCATCGGAGGCGTCCTTCGCGATCTCCTGACCCTTGTCCTCACCCTCGGCGGTGGTGTTCTTTGCGGTTTCCGAAACCGAGTTGCCGCTGCCGTTCGCCCTGTCGTTGCCGTTGGCGTTGTGGTTGGCCTTGCCGTTGCCGTCGGCCTTGGCGTTGCCGTCGGCCTTGCCGTTGCCGTCGTCTGCTGGTGGCGGACGCTCGGCTTTCTCGTTCGGGGTCAGCTCGGGGCCGTGCGGTTCGGCGTCGCCGTCGGCCCCGTGACCGGCAGGTACGGAGATGCCGACGGCCCCCAGCCAGGTGCTGACAGTTTCCTGCGCGGCGCTCGGAAGCACGCCCGTCGCCGCAGCGCCCAAGCCGCCGGTGAGCAGCACTCCGGTGCCGATAGCAGCGGCCACCGCAGCCTTCGCAGGGACGAGGCGGGAGACCAGCGAGGGCCGCTTGGTGCAACGAGGGGATGCACGGAACGCTGCTAGCGCTTCGTACTCACCGGGAAGCGGGCCGACCGTCTCGGCCGGTGCCGCCGCGGCGGTGAGGACCGTCCCGACGCGCGGGTCGAGCGCCGGGTCGTGGCTGCTGCTGGACGTGTCGTTGGTCATGTCACTCAGCCACCGATCGAGCGGTCAGATCTGTTACACCCTCGGCCTCGAGCAGGGTGCCCAGCCGGCGCAGCCCTCGGTGTGCGGCCACCCGCACCGCACCGGGACGCTTGCCGAGCACCCGCGCCGCCGCGGGTGCGTCCATACCGACCACGTACCGCAGCAGCACCGCTTCCGCCTGGTCGCGGGGCAGTCTGCCGATGAGGGCGAGGGCGGACTCGGTTGACAACAGATCCTCGACGGAGGCCTCGACGTCGTCCGCAGCCGGTCTGGCTACCAGTTCAAGGGCGGCGTCGATCGAGACCAGTTCGCGCCCGGCCCGCCGCTGGGCGTCTCGCAGCCGGGCGTGCCCGATGGTGAAGACCCATGACCGCCAACCGGCCTCGTCACCGCGGAACCGGCATAGGTCGCGAACGACCCTCACCCAGGTCTCTGCGGCGGCGTCCTCGGCCAGCGGGCCGCCAAGCGTGGCGAGATACCGCAAAAGGGTCGGCTGGACGCTGCGGAACAGGTAGACGAAGGCTGCCTCGTCGCCTGCCTGGGCGGCCGCCAGTCGCCGCTCGAACTCGTCCATCGCTCCCTGCCCGGTACGGAAGCAAACATCCTCGCCCCGAACACGACCATCGGCAACCCCTGTACGCGGTGATCGGCCCCGGCTGACCGCTTGTTTGCGCCCGAGGGTGTAACAGATCTGACCCCTCTGTCGGTAACTGAGATGGCTGATTCGGGAGCGTCAGCCATCGACTCCCTGGGACGGTCACCAATGCGGGTGCGTACAGCTGCAGCAATCTCTACATCAGTCCTTACCCTCGGGGGGTTAGGTATCACCGTGGCATCAGGCGCCACGCCGATCTGGAATGCAGAGGAGTCGCCTGCCTCGAACCTCACACTCGCCTGCCCGGAGACCCTCGAGCTGGGCGGCACCGGTTCGCTGTCCGGCACGCTGACGGGCGACGCGAGCGAGCCGATCGCCCGGCACGATGTGCAGATTACGAGAACCGACGACTTCGGCGAGCAGCCGGTCGACCTGGGCGCCGATCGGACCCGCAACGACGGGGTCTTCGACAAGCTCACCGACACGCCCGTGAACCGCGGCAATCAGATCTACGCGGTGAGGTTTGGCGGCAACGACACCTACGCGGCCACCTCGGCGGAGTGCCTCACCGACGTCCACGGCACCGACACCGAGATGTCCGCCGACCAGCCGAGTGGTGTCACCATCGGCGAGGACGTCGAGGTGACCGGTCAGCTCACGACCCCTGCAGGTGAGCCAGTCTCCGGCGCCGAGATTGAAGCAAAAGACACCGTCGACGGCCAGCCGCCGAGCAGCCTGACGACCACGCCGACCGACAGCGAGGGCGGCTTCACGGTCACCGCTGAAAGCGTCGCAGCCGGACAGCACACGATCAGCTTCTCCTACGGCGGAGACCAGGTTCTCGAGCCGACGACCAAGCTGGTCAAGTTCGACGTGGTCAGCGGCACCGGCCTGACTCTCGAGCCAGTCGAGCAGACGTTCGCCGGCGAGGACATCGCAGTGAATGGTTCGCTCACGAACGGTGCCGGCGAGCCGCTGTCGGGCGCCACGATCACCGGGACCGACACCGTCGGCGGCACGACAACCGACCTGACGGAGACGACGACGGACAGTGCGGGTGCGTTCACGGTGACGGTGCCGAACGCCGCACCCGGGCAGCACGCCGTCGACCTGTCGTACGCCGGACAGGGTTCCAACAAGCCGGCCACCGGTCAGACCGAATTCGAGGTGAAGTACGAGACGACGCTCACGCTGACCGGCCCGGACGATCTGCCGACGGAACCCGAGGACGTCACCTTCACGATCAAGCTCACCGATCCGAACGGCCCCGTCGCCGGTGCTCGCGTGGTGCTGAACGACGGAGGCACGTGGGAACAGGGCACTCGGACCGACGCCAACGGTCAGGCCGCTTACACGAAGCCGGGCGTCTCGGACGAGGTTCCGCTGCGGATCGACGTGACGTACGCGGGCGACAACGCCCACTGGGAGTCGTCGATCCACAAGATCTGGAAGGCAACACCACGGTATGCGCTCACCAAGGACAAGGTCCGCTACACCGCCGGTGACCTCGCCTCGCTGACCCTCACGACGCCGAACGGCAGCCTGCCCACATCGATCGAGTTGAAGCCGTACCGGAGACCAGCGGTCGCCATTACGCCGTCCGGCAACGCCGAGACTGCGTTCAGCCAGACGATGTTCCGCAACAGCACCCTGACGGTCAGCACCGAAGCCACCGACCGGTGGAGGGCCGGCAGCCGGACGTTCACGATCAAGGTCGGCCCGCAGATCAACCAGACGCTGGTCGGCTCGTACGGCATGTCGGGTGAGACCTACCTGGTCCGCACGACTCGCGACCCACGGCTTGATGCCAAGGTGCTGCCGGCCCGACCCGGCCGCTGCGCCAAGGCAGTTGTGCAGAAGTACGTCGACGGCAGCTACACCACCGTGAAGAGCACCTGTCGACTGCTCGACGTCGATTCGATGGCCAGCTTCAAGCTGATCGTTGATCCACGGGCGGGAGCCAAGTTCCGGATGCGGTTCGAGTCGCCAGCCGACGACATGAACATCGCCGGGCACGGCGAGTGGACCAACATCCGCTTCACCAACTGAGCGATCGTCGATAGGCGGCAATCTTGTCGGTACGTCGAGTACTTGGCGTTGGCGGTCTGGTGGTGGGCCTGGCGGCCACCGCGATCAGCCAACCCTCTCCCGCCGCCGACGCGGTCCCGGCCGAGGAGCCGCTCTACACCTTCGTGTCGATGCCGGACTTTCTCAACACCGACGTCGGTGATCTGCGGCAGTTGGACAGCTGGCGGACCGGGTTCGGGAACTCGACCAACGAGAAATACCGCCGCAGCCTCGGCCTCATCTTCGACGAGATCGCGGCCCAGAACCCGGACGGGGTCTTCGTGGCCGGTGATCTGGTCGAGGGCCATTGGGGCGCCGACGTCGAGGCCACCCGCTTCTTCGGACCGACCAGGACCACCGAGCAGCGGCTGCAACAGATCCGTGACGCCGGCCACTTCTACTACGGCGAGTGGGCCGAAAGATTCGCCAACCGCGACCTGACCGTCTATCCCGCGCTGGGCGACCACGAGATCGGCGACAACCCCTGGACCGGTGACGGCTGCTACGGCGCCGGCTGCGACTTCAAACGCAACGCGTTCCCGGTCTTCAAACAGACCTGGGCCGACGTGTTCGGCGACATCCCCGGCTTCGTCTCCCGGCCGGTCGGCACCGCATTCAACTCCACCGCCTACGCCGTCCGCCTGACCCCGGACGTTCTGCTCGTGACCGTCGACGTCTTCTCACGATCCGGTGGCGACGTCCACACCACCCTCACCCAACGCCAGCTCGACTGGCTCGACCACACCCTCGACACCACCACCGCCGCGACGGTCATCGTCCAAGGCCATGTGCCCGTGATGTGGCCGGTGCGGGCCCGACACTCGTCGAAGCTGTACTACGAGGGCGGCAAGGACTCACCGTTTTGGCAGACCCTCGCCGACCACAACGTCGACATGTACCTGTGCGGCGAAGTCCACGACGTCACCGCACTGTCCGACTCCGGCGTCGTCCAGGTCTCTCACGGCGGCCTGATCAACTACGGCGAGGTCAACTACCTCGTCGGCCGCGTCTACACTGACCGAATCGAACTCGAGGTCCACCGCTTCACCGCCGACGTCGCCGACCCGATCACCACACAACTGTGGGCCACCACCTGGAAACGACCCAACGCCGACGTCGCCTACCAACCCGGGACCACCACCACCGGCACCATGACCATCGACACCCAAGGCATCCTCACCGCCACCGGCGAACTCCAACCCTGGGACGGCACAACCCTTCTACGACAACCCGCCCCCGAACTGCAGTAACCACCGGCCAGACAAACTAGCTACGCCGGATCGTGCTGCGTGACGCAGCTGCGTCAGGCAGCCGCGAGGAGGAGGCGGCAGGGCTGGGCCGGTGGTCCCGCCCATATTGGGCCATCAGGCCCATGTGGCCGACTCGTCTGCTGTGTTGGGATTTGACGACCGCGCGGTGGGCGGCGGGTTGGCCTCGGTCAGTCGTCGGTTGTGCCCGCGTGCGGACGTTTCCTAGGACTGAGAGGCTCGACGGGAGATCGCATGGCCGACGACCAGAGGAACGCCCGGATTTTCGGTGTGCTGTTCATCATCACGTTCCTGACCTCGATCCCCGCCGTGCTTCTTTTCCAGCCCGTTCTCGACGACCCGGCCGGTTACATCGCCGGTGGCGGGAAGGACAACCAGATCTACCTGGGCGCGTTCTTGGAGTTCCTCCTCATCCTCGCCAACGTTGGAACGGCCGTCGTGCTCTACCCGATCGCGAGACGGCAAAGCGAGACCCTCGCCATCGGATACGTCGCTGCTCGAATCATCGAGTGCGTCTTCCTTGCGGCGGGGATCATCTTCGTGCTCGGAGTCGTCAGCCTGCGTCAGGACTCTCCGGACGCGGGCGACCTCGCCGTCTCCCTCGCTGCGCTCAAGGATTGGTCGTTTCTGTTTGGTCCCGGACTCGTCGTCCCATTTGGGAACGGGCTGATCCTCGGCTACCTGATGTACGCGTCCGGCCTCGTCCCGCGCCGCATGACCTGGCTCGGTCTGATCGGAGGGCCACTCCTCCTGGTTGGGAACATCGGGGTGCTCTTCGAATGGTGGGAGCAAACCAGCGCGGCGGGTCTCCTCGTGGCCCCCGAGTTCCTGTGGGAGTTGTTGCTCGGGATCTACGCGGCCCTTTGGGGATTCCGGGTGGCTGCACCCATCCTGTCGGAGCGTGAACGATGACATCAGGATCCGAGCCGAGTTCACGCACGTCGACGAACTCCTCGCCTGACACTCTCCCGCCCGCGTGGCAGCGGCTCCTAGCTCTGTCCGGCGCCTACCGCGCCGTGGTGCTCGACCATCTCAACTCAGGCAGTCCGACCTCCTGATTCGGGACCTCTGGCCCGAGGTTTCGTGGACCGGAGGGCTTAAGCCTGTTTCATCTGATGACTTGACTGGCATGGCGGGATGACGGGAGCACATGGTGCGGCAAGCGACGGACTACGAGGTGATCGTGGTCGGAGCGGGACAGGCCGGGCTCGCGCTCGGATACTTCCTGTCCCGCCGGGGCAGGTATGACTTCACGATTCTGGACGCGGCCGAGGAGCCTGCAGCCGCCTGGCGTGAGCGATGGGAGTCGCTGAAACTGTTCACGCCGGCGCGATACAGCAGCCTCCCCGGCCGGGCCTTCCCCGGCGATCCGGGCCACTATCCGACTCGAGACGAAGTCGTCGCGTACCTCGCCGACTACGCCCGCCGCTTCGACCTGCCGGTCCAGCTCGGGTGCCGCGTTCACTCGCTCCAGCGGGTCGACGGCGCGTATGAGGTCAAGACCGAAGGCCGTACGTACCGGGCCAACCAGGTCGTCGTCGCCACCGGACCGTTCCATCGGCCCCTCGTGCCGGCGATCGCGGACCAGCTCGATCCGACCATCGTCCAGGTGCACAGCAGTGCCTATCGGACCCCCGGGGATGTGCCTGCTGGGCCAGTTCTCGTGGTCGGCGGCGGAAACTCCGGATACCAGATCGCCGAGGAGCTCGCCGGATCGTTCGAGGTCCACCTCGCGGTCGGTTCGCGTCAAAAGCCACTTCCGCAGCGACTGCTCGGCCGCGACCTGTTCTGGTATCTCGACCGCACCGGCCTGATCCGCAAGTCGACCGAGTCGTGGATCGGCCGTCGACTGTCCGGCCGGGACACCCTGATCGGCTCGACGCCTCGCACGCTACGGCGCCGCCACGGCGTCCACCTGCATCCCCGGACAGTCGAGGCCGAAGGATCCCGCGTGACCTTCAGCGACGATTCGACGGTCGATGTCGGCGCGGTCATCTGGGCAACCGGATACACCAGCGACTACTCATGGATCGGTCCCGAGGTGGTCGACGAGCACGGCCGTGCCATGCACGGGCGGGGAGTGACCGAGTCGCCCGGTCTCTACTTCCTCGGCCTGACCTGGCAGCACACCCGGGGCTCGGCGCTGCTCGGCTGGGTCAAGGATGACGCGGCCTACGTCGCCGAGGAGATCGAACGGTTCCGCGCCACGTCGCGCGCGACCGACCAGGCGAAGCCTGAAGCGGCGCGGCCGACCGCCTCCTAAACCGCCAGCCGTTCGAACCGAGGAGCGCCATGAGCACCACCGAACACTTCCCCACCGAGATCAGCGGACTTCCCCGCGCCGTCGCGACCGAGATCGTCGAACTCGCCGATGGTGAGGAGTTCGACCTGTGCATCGCGCCGGCAACCAAACAGCTCGGGACCGCGACGGTACGGATGCTGGCCTACAACGGCTCGATCCCGGGACCGACCCTCAGGGTCAAGCAGGACTCCGAGATCGTCGTCAACGTACTGAACCGAGGCGACCACGAGACGACGGTCCACTGGCACGGACTGCGGCTCGATAACCGCTACGACGGAACCCATCAGACCCAGACACTCATCCCGGTCGGTGGCACCTTCCCAGCCCGCTGCGGATTCCCGGATCCCGGCGTCTACTGGTATCACCCCCACGTTCGCGAGGACTACGGCCAAGAGATGGGGCTGTACGGAAACATCGTGGTCGAGCCGGCCGATCCCGACTACTGGCCCGAGGTCAACCGCGAGATCGCGCTGACCCTCGACGACATCCTGCTCGAAGATGGCAAAGTCGCGTCCTTCAGCCGTACGGAGACCACGCACTCGGCTATGGGGCGCTTCGGCGACTTGTTTCTCGTGGCGGGTGAGACGAGTCCCTCGTTCAGTGCGGACCTCGGGGAGGTGGTCCGCTTCTACCTCACCAACACCGCCAACACCCGGGTCTTCAAGGTCGTCTTGCCAGGAGCGCGGATGAAGCTGGTCGGGGGTGACAGCGGCCGCGTCGAACACGAGCAGTTCGTCGACGAGGTCGTCATCGCCCCCTCGGAACGCCTGGTCGTCGACATCCTGTTCGACCACGCCGGCGAGCTGACGCTCGAACATCACACACCTGATCGGGTCTACCCGTTGGCCACGATCAACATCAGTGCGGAGCACGCCGATCCTCCGCTCGCGGACGAGTTCGAGGACTTGCGTACCAACGCCGACATGGTCGCCGAGCGCCGCCGGATCGCGGAGTACATCGAGGCCGAGCCGGACAAGACCCTCGGCTTTATCGCCGAGATGGACCTGGGAGTACCGGACGGGGACGCTATCTACGCCTGCCCGATGCATCCCGAGGTGGTAAGTGCGGAACCCGACCACTGCCCCACCTGCGGGATGAAGCTGGTTCCCGCCCAGCTCATCGACGCGACCGCCGACGGCCACGAACACGGCGGCCACAACGATGCTGACTCCGGCGGCATCGAGTGGGAAGACGACATGGTCGAGGTCAACCGGCTGACAACCCCGTCCAACATGCGGTGGAAGCTGATCGACCGCGAGACCGACGCCGAGAACGCGGCGATCGACTGGCGGTTCCGAGTCGGCGACCAGGTCAAGATCCGCCTGCTCAACGAGATGGCCGGGGACCATCCCATGCACCACCCGTTCCACATTCACGGTGCGGGCCGGTTCCTGGTCCTCAGTCGTGACGGTGCTCCCGAGGACAATCTCGTCTGGAAGGACACGGTTCTGGTACGGACCGGCGAAACGGTCGACATCCTCCTCGACGTCAGCAACCCGGGTCTTTGGATGGCCCACTGCCACATCGCCGAGCACCACGAGAGCGGCATGATGTTCAGCTTCGAGGTGACCGAATGAAGGTCCTAGAGCCTTCCCGTCGCCGCCCCCTCAGCCGCGGAAAGGAGCGAGCCTGATCGTCACGTCACTGAGCGCGAAGCGGTGTAGGTACCAGGCGCGACCATGCGGAACCTGCTTGGCTTCGGCTCGCAACAGCCCGGCGAACTCCCGCTTGAATCCGACACGCGGGTAGTCCTGGACGACTCTCTTCCGGACTGCGTCGGGTACGTGGTTGCTGCGCAGCCCGAACACGTCGAGTGCTGCACCGGCGGAGAGCAGGAAGGCTTCGGCACCGGATTCGATACCAACGCCTGGGGTGTGGTGCAGGGCAATCGCGTTCGTCACGCGCTCGCGTCGTACCTCTGGTACGTCGTGGTGGTCAGTGAAGTCGCGCGCCAGTGCCGCGCTGCGAACCGTGAAGTCGACATCAGGGACGCGGGAGGGCAGGCCGGTGTCGTGAAACATCGCGGCCACGTAGAGCAGCTCGCGATCGAACTCGACGTGGTCCAGTGCAGCGATCGCCGCACCCCAGGCGTACATACGACGCGAGTGGTTGAGCAATGCCGGAGTCAGGAGGACCTGAGCAGAGGCCTCGGCTTCTCGTGCCAGCAAGGAGTCCGGCGGGACCAGCGTTTTGGGATCAACCCAGTTTCGGCGCCCAGAATGCGTTCGAGTCGCCATTGCCAGACGGCCGACGATGATGCTGCGATGGCCGCGCAGGAGTGGCGGGGCAAGCGAGATACGCTCGCGAACTGTCAGCACCCCACCGGTGCGCTCGGTCCAACCGATGGATCCGATTGGGGCGTCACGTTCTTGCTGGTTCACGCGAGTCTCACCGTTCCTCGATGGTCTCACAGTAGGGCGTGACGGCGCGTCCGTGCCGCCTCCACTGAACTCGGGAGTGAACCCCAGTTAGCTACCGGCCAGCGGGGCACCTGACAGGTCACACGGAGGGTCGGCACCGAAGGACATGGTGCCGATCTGCTCCTCCGCGCTGCGCATAGCCGTCGGGTTGATCCTGGCCACGCCGCCGAAGGGTCGGTCGAGATCGAGGATCACGATCAGCGACGCCGTGAATATGAGCGTGGTAATACCCAGAACCGTCCAACGCAGGCTCGGGCGGATACGGCGGTCGGCGAACGCGGCCGTGGCCGCGACGGTGATGGCGACGGAGCCGATCAGGAGTGCCGTCACGATGCCCGGCACCGATGGCTCGGCCTCGGCGAGACGGACCCGCCGCGCTGCGACACGGCTGTGTTCGGCGGCCACGACCTCGGCCACCAGGGTCTCGCTGATGCCAGCCTGCTGCGCCTGGGCGACCGCGGCCGCGACCCTCGCATCGGCGTCATCGGAGATCGAGGACGTCTGGCGGGTCGCCTCGAGCGAGGCCCACCCCGGCCCGGAAACGGCGCGGGCATAACAGCGCAGCAGGGCAACGAGGTTGGGACCGGTCGGCGACGGGAGGAGCTCGGCCGCTACCGCTTCCGACGATACGGCGCCGGCCTCGTCGTTGGCTGCGTCGCTGGCATCCTCGTACGACGAGAACGTCTGGAAGAGGACGAACGCCAGCACGAGCGCGACGAGTATGCGCACAGGGGCCACCAGGTCGGTGAGCGGGATGCCCTCGGCGGAGTCCTGACTCTCGGTTTGTTCGCGTTTGGAGAGGCGGCGCTGCGCCAACAGACCGATCGCACCCGACAGCACCACAAGGACGATGACCAATGCCGCCACATCGCGACGGTACCGCCAGGCCCCCGAGCACCACTTGTGCCCCGCGGGGCAAGCCGCTGCTCAAAGCCACAGGTCATAGGGCCGAAGTAGCGAAAAGGCACCAATCTCCCTGCCCGGGAATCCAGCGGCGTGATGTTGTCCGTCGAGGTCGATGAGCTGCCAGCGCTCGTTGCCTGTCATCCGCTCGCGTGGGCGTCGATCCGGCCTGCTCTCCTGCTGCCGGGCCGGGCGAGGATGACCGCATATCCCTGCCCGCCGCCTCCGCATAGTGTGGCGGCGCCGTAGTCCAGGTGGCGCCGGCGTAGCTCGTGAGCGAGCGTGACTGCCATCCGCGCTCCGGTGGAGCCGAGGGCGTGTCCTAGGGCGACTGAGCCACCGTTGACGTTAACCACGTCTTCGTCGGCGCCGAGCATGCGAGTCGCGTGCAGCGCAACGGACGCAAACGCCTCGTTGATCTCGAGCAACCCGAGGTCGTCCACATCCAACCCGACCTTCTCGAGCGCTTTCGCAAGCGCGGCGGCCGGAACCGTGTGGAGGTACGAGAAGCGATCGGCGCACATCGCGTGCGTAAGAATCTCGGCCAGCGGCTCGACGCCAAGCGCATCGGCTCGCTCCGCGCTGGTCACAACCAGCGCCGCGGCGCCGTCAGCGAGCTGCGAAGCGTTGCCCGCCGTGATCGTGCCGTGCGAACTGAAGGCTGGAGGAAGCTTCGACAACCCGGCAGGAGTCGTCTCGGGCCTGATGCCTTCATCCTGCGAAACCATCGGCCTGGTCTGATCGTCCTGGTCGATCTCCACAGTGACGATCTCATCGGCGAATCTTCCCGATCCCCGAGCCGTAGCCGCTCGCTGGTGTGAGCGCGCCGCCCATGCGTCCTGCGCTTCACGCGAGATGTTGAGTGCCGCATTCACCTCGTCGGACGACTCGCCCATGTGCTGGCCGGTGAAGGTCGACCACAGGCCGTCGTGAATCATCGCGTCGACCATCTGACCGTCACCCATCCGGGCACCCCAGCGCGCTTTGGGCAGGAGATATGGAGCGTTGGTCATCGACTCCATCCCGCCCACGACCACGGCATCGAGCTCTCCCGTGCGAATCATCTGGTCGGCCAGCGCGAGCGCTGTCAGGCTCGACAGGCAGACATTGTTGACGGTGATGGCGGGAACTCCCAGCGGTAGACCGGCGGCAATCGCCGCCTGCCGAGAGGTAATTTGCCCGCCACCGGCCTGAATGACCTGACCCATGACGACCCAGCCGATGTCCTCGGGCGAAATGTTCGCCCGCCTCACGGCTTCACCGATTGCGGCCGCGCCGAGGTCGACCGCCGAGCAGCTCTTCAGGGCCGAGCCGTACTTTCCGACTGGCGTTCTGACGGCAGAGACAATGACCGAGCGTCGCACGCGTAGATCCTCCGTTTGATGCAGTGTACGGTGAGGAATCGGCTCGGTTTGCCACGGAGGGTACGGGGAGAGGGTGCGGCCGATGTCGAAGACGCCGCTACTCGTGATCGGGGCCGGGCCGTACGGGCTTTCGACCGCAGCTTGTGCGCAGGAGCACGGCATCGAAACGATAATCGTCGGTCATCCGATGAGCTTTTGGCGCCAGCACATGCCCGAACAGATGTTCCTGCGGTCAGGGGTCGATTGGCATCTCGATGCCGGCGGTGTGCATACCCTCGCCGCGTACGTCGAGGAGCGAGAGATTTCCGAGCAGGACCTGGACCCGATACCGCTCGGGACGTTCGTGGATTACTGCGACTGGTTCCGCCAGATGAAGGGCATCACGGTGCGGGAGGAGCTCGTCACCGATCTCGCCAAGCTGGACACCGGCTTCGAGGCCACGCTGGCCGGCGGTGACCGCATCGTCGCTGACGCCGTCGTATGTGCCCCCGGAATTCGCCACTTCACGAACCTTCCGGACTGGGCCGCATCGGTCCCCGAGGGGTTGGCGGCACACACCTGCGATCTCGTGCGGTTCGAGGCTTTCGCGGGTGCCCGCGTACTGATCGTCGGCGGCAGGCAAAGCGCATACGAGTGGGCGGCGCTGATCCGAGAGCACGGTGCCGAGCGCATCGACGTGGTTCACCGTCACGACGTGCCGCGATTCGACCGTGTGGACTGGAAGTTCGTCGATGCCGACGTCGAGCGCACAATCCAGATTCGTGGATACTGGCGCAACCTGCCGGAGGCGGAGAGGAACCGAATCGGCCGTCGGTTCTGGGAGGTCGGCCGGCTCACGCTGGAGTACTGGCTGACGCCGCGCCTCGAATGGGAGAACATTCACCGCTGGCCGGGCACCGAGGTCGTCAAGGCCACGGCCTCCGGCTCCGGGCACGAACTACAGGTGCTGTTGTCGAACGCCGAGCGCCTGACGGTGGATCGAGTCGTCTTCGCGTCGGGATACCGGGCCGCCCTGACCCGCATCCCGTACCTGGAAACCCTCGTCGGAGACATCGAACAGTCCGACGGCTTCCCAGTGCTCGACGAGTCCTTCGGCACCAGCATCGCCGGCCTCTACATGACCGGCTTCACCGCAACACAGGACTTCGGCCCCTTCTTCGGCTTCGTCAAAGCCTCGCCAGCCGCTGCGAAGCTGATCGTCCGCGACCTCGCATCACACAACTGACACCGCAGACCGACACGGTGACCGCTCGTCTCACACGACCACCTGCGAACTCGTGGTCTACCGCAACCACGGACCTGACGCACATCATTATGAGAAGAGGAGGCCCAGGTCTGCCCTCCTGCTGACAGAGTGACCCCGGTTGGCAGGTTGCCGCGGTCGGGAAAGGATCGAACGAGTGAAGAAGTACATCCTCTTCGATCATGACGGTGTTCTTGTGGATACCGAGATCTGGTACTACAGGGCTGGACAACGCGCCCTGGCGGACCTGGGTGTCACGTTGGACAAGGAGCAATACCTCCGAGACATGAGCCAGGGATTGGGCACGTGGACCCAAGCCCAGGCGGCAGGTATTGATGAACAGACCATCAGCAGGCGACGCGAGGTTCGGGACGCCTACTACCAGGAGTATCTGAGAACAGAAGCCATCGAGATCGAAGGCGTCGTCGACACTCTTGCTGAGCTGTCGAAGTACGTCCGCATGGCCATCGTGACGACCGCGAAACGTGTGGACTTTGAGATCATCCATGAGAAGCGCCAGATCAGACAGTTCATGGATTTCGTCCTCGTCCGCGAGGACTACGAGCTCGCCAAGCCGCACCCGGAGCCCTACCTGGCCGGATTGAATCGCTTCGGAGCCACCAAGGAAGAGACACTGGTGGTCGAGGACTCGTCCAGAGGGCTGAACTCAGCCGTGGCGGCCGGTATCGACTGTGTCGTTGTGGACAACGACTTCACTAAAGCGCAGGACTTTTCACAGGCCAGGTATCGGATCAACACTCTGAGCGAATTGAAAGACATAATCCTCACGACCACCTGAAGCTTGTGAGCGCGTCATGTCCAGGCGTCAGGAGTTCGGTCACGACACATCTGTGTCACCTGATCCTTGACTTGTCTGGACCAGGGATAGCCAGAGTCAGGCGTGGCGCCGGCTACGTCGGAGAGCCCCCAACGGCACGATGATGAACACCGCGATGGCCAGGTAGCCGACCACCGCCAGGACCGGGAAGAACAACCCGAGAAGGATCATCACGACGTAGCCCGCCATGCTCGGCGTGAGCCGCGTCGTCAACGCTTTCACCTCCTGGTCCGCAATGTCGGGCCGTACGAGCCCGTCGTGGACCGCAAAGCGCCACACGACAGACACGAGGACCGAAGTGAGAAGCAGGTTGATCCCATAGATGGTGGAGGCAACCCGGGCCGCGTCGGATTCGCCGATGTACTCGGCCAGCACCGGGTAGGGAAGGGCAGAAACGACACCACCAAGAGCAACAACAGGTTCAGGCGGATCAGGATCGAAGTCGAGTGACTGAGGTTGTCGGTGATGACGCTGTGCTTGAACCAGATCGCCCCGATGGTCGAGAAGCTCACCAGATAGGCAAGGTACGAGGGCCACTGATCGGCCAAAGCACCTAGCAGGTCGTCCTCCGAGCCTCCTGGCACCCCGATCTCCAGCACCAGCAGCTCCAGCACCAGCAGCGTGATGGCGATGGCGAACACGCCGTCACTGAACGCCTCCACACGCGCCGTCCGATAACGCCCCGCGCTGTCCTGCGGCTCGGTCAAGCCAAGATTCTGCCTGACAGCCCGCGCCGCCGCAGCATCCTGACATGCCCCTGCTCGAGCGCTCATGCCGAGTTGAGTACGTCTCGCCTGCGGCTAGATTCAACGGCTCAGGTTGGTCGTGGGTCGACGGCGGTGATCGCGGCTATTCGTCGTCTTCGCCGTGCTGGGCGGATTTTCTGCGCTCGAGCCGCCAGTGGACCTCGTGGGTATTGGGGTGCCGCCACTCGCGTATCCGGTACTCGAAACCCGGTAGCAGCACGATCGGGATCGGGTCGGGCGAGGCCGGGGCGACCGCACCGACAACGATCTTCGCATCGGTGGGGATGAACGGGGATTGCGCGGGGACCGGAGCGGTGATGATTTCCACCGGGTCTTGATACGGGCGGGCCATGTCCAGCACGATAGCACACTCATGACAGTGGGTGTGATCCGCCTTACAGTCAGTTTAGCTCTATTATAGAGTAGTGATACGGTGCAGTGCAGTGGGGTCAGCGCGCTTCGCAACCCGATGGCCCCAGGGCCCACGCGACGCCCAGGCCACGCGAGGCGCGCTGGCTCCCACTACAGCTCGGCCGGGGTTTCCGGCCGCCTGATCCAACATCCGCGGCCCGGAGAACTCACCGGAGAGGCACACCAACAGATGAGCAACACCCAAATCCCCCAGATCGGCGAAGCCAAGAACGGCTACGTCCTCACAGAGAACGGCTGGACACCGACCAGGCCGCCGAAGAAGAAGCGCACCTTCCTCAAGGTGTTCCTGGCGCTGTGCGCATTCGGCATTGTTTCGGTCATCGCCATCGTTGCGCTGCTCGCATCAGCGGCCAACGAGGTCAGCAACTCCATCGAAGCCGACGCCAACAAGCCGGGCGGCACCGACAACCCGATGGCCATCACCGAGGGCAAGCCCTTCGCGGTGGACGGCTTCAAGTACGCCGCTGGCTGGCAGATCGCTCACGACGGACTCGGCGACGCGACCGTCAAAGACCTGAAGGTCACCAACGACCGCGACAGCAAGGACTCGGCGCTGGTCGAAATCAAGCTGTGGAAGGGCACCGAGGTCAAGACGCTGGTGGACTGCACCACCAGCCCGATCGACGTCGGATCCACCGTCACACTGTCCTGCTTGAGCACCGACCCGATGCCCAAGCACTTCGACAAGGTCACCATCAACGACTCCTTCTGAGTCGCCAGTCTCCCGGCCGTGTGGAGGGACGGCCGGGAGACCATCCCCGAAGGCCCATCCCCTCAATCGTCGGGCCCGTCGTCGAGGTGGGGCCCGTCCCAAGTGGACAGGCAGAAGGGATGGCCGGCCGGGTCGGCATACACGAAGCAGTGGTCGGAGTTCGGCTGGAAGTCGAGCCGGGTGGCGCCGGCGGCGACTGCGCGGGCTCCGGTCGCCCTGAGGTCGTCGACGAAGAAGTCGAGGTGCATCTGCATGGGTACGTCGGCGCCGGGCCACACCGGTGGGCGGAAGTCGTCGACCTGCTGGAAGGCGATGAACCCGTTCGGCCCGGTGACGGTCGCCCAGTGCGCGCTTCCCTTCGTGACGCCGCCAGTGAGCTCCGCGTAGAACTTCGCGAGTGCGAGCGCGTCGGGCGCGTTCACCGTGGTCGAGCTGAGTCTGATCTCGTCGGACATCACTCGACCTCCATCGCCTTGTAGGTAGGGGTGAGCTCGTCCCAGCGCCGGCGCCACGCCGGAGCCGGGGTCTGCTCGCTCCAGGGCTCCGGGTGGGCCGGGGTGTTCTCCGCGAGCGACCGCCCGAGGTCCTCCAGATGCGCCTGCCAGCCGGCACCGTGGAAGTACAGCTTGTCCACCGGCAGCCCACGCTCCTCGACCACCAGCCTGGTCTTCGACCCCTCCTCGGTCAGCCACGCCTCCATCTGAGACTCGTCGTCGGTGTCCGGCTCCATCGTGAGGAGCAGATGATGCGGTGCGTCGCACACCTCGACCCGCCCCGGACCGGTCCAGGTGCTGGTGAAGACAGCATGGATCGTGCCGCCCACCCGCAGGTCGCCGGAGACTTCAGCGATCCAGCGCGCGAGCCGCTCCGGTGTCGTACATGCCTCCCACAGGTCGCCGATGTCCGTGTCGTAGATGTCCTCGACACGCACCGCGCCGCGGGTCTCGTCAAGCGCCCGCATCGTCCCGGTGATGTTCACTTTCGCGCCTTCTTCCCTCGAGCGATCTCTGTATGAAGGGCGTCGAGCCGGCTCTGCCAGAGCACGCGGTACTCCGCGAGCCACTCGTCCACCTCGATGAGCGCCTCCGGACGGAGGCTGTAGATCCGGCGCTGCGCCTCCCGGCGTACCTCGATCAGTCCGGCCTCACGCAGCACCCGCAGATGCCGGGACACCCCCGGACGGGCGATCGGGATCGCCTCGGCCAGCTCTCCCGCACTCGCCGGATGATCGCGCAGGATCTCCAGAACCGTTCGCCGGCTCTGGTCCGCCAATGCGTGCAGCACCGCATCCATAGCCCTAACGTAACGGATCGGGTACGTATCCGCAAGGTTACATACGACTCACCGATGTGCGGGGTCCGACGGTGGGAGCCGCCCAGGCCTTCTCCGGTGTCCTCAACCGATAGAACGCGGACGCGCGGCAGGGCGTCCGCTCATGGCCGCTGTCCGGGCAACCGAAAGCGCATGCGGAGCGCGGCTCAGACGCCTACCCTCGGCGGTGGCCCTGCCCTAGGCGGGTCGGTTCACCCCGACCGCCCGTCCTGCAGCATGGAGGGGGAGGCAGCCCGTTCGAGCCGGGCCAGGGTGGGCTCAACGTCTATCTATGCCGCGGATAGGTAAACCGGGCGACCGGCGTTGGGCTCGAGCGAAGAGTGGGTCTTTCCGCCGCCAATGCACCGCCGCGCATCCCCTCACTCGGTGCACCGCTCGGTGCCGGGCTAGAAATCAGTCGTGCCCA